>NZ_FPKK01000012.1:0-198991 GCF_900119645.1 Pseudomonas sp. NFACC43 | reverse complement strand
CCGCCATATTTGGCCGAGAGCATGGCGAAGGCGGTCTTGTTGTCCAGGTCACCGGCCAGGGCGCTGCCGTTTTCCTTGCCGATGAAATAGCCGAGATTGGCGCCCAGGGTCCAGTCGCCCATGGGCTGGCTGTGGGTCAGGTTGAAATATTGCTGCTGGTAGATGTCGGACAGTTCCGCGTACCACACGCCCACCTGGGTGCGTTTTTCGTTGAAGGCGTATTCGCCGCCGCCGAAGTTGAAGCGGTCGGAGGTGGCGGCGGGGCGGCCGTTCATGAACATGTCTTCCATGCTCGCATCGTTGCGCGGGCTGTTGCCGCGGAACTGGCCGCCATAGAGGCTCAGGCCGGCGATCTCGGTGGAAGTGACCTGGCCGCCGCGGAAGGTCTGCGGCAGGGAGCGCCCGTCGTCGGAACGCAGGATCGGCAGCACCGGCATCCATTCGCCGACCTTCAGCTCGGTCTTGGAGACCTTGGCCTTGAGCGCGACGCCCAGGCGGCCGAAGTCATCGGCGGGGCGACCGTCGTCGTGCACCGGCAGCAACTGCGTTCCTGCCGTGCCACGGCCACCATCGAGCTTGACCGAGTACAGGCCCAGCACGTCCACGCCGAACCCCACCGTGCCCTGGGTGAAACCGGACTTGGCGTCGAGGATGAAACTCTGGGTCCATTCCTCGGCCTTGCCCTGGGCATTGTTCGGGTTGGTGAAGTTGCGGTTGAAATAGGCGTTGCGCAGGTTCAGCGTGGCCTTGGCATCCTCGACGAAGCCTTCGGCCTGGGCGACGGTGGGCAGCAAGGCTGCCAGACTGCTGCAGCCGAGCAGGGTCAGGGCATGGCTGGTGCTGGAAAGGGTATGGCGAGAAGGACGGCTGGGGGAAAAACGGACACGTGTGCTCACAGTAACGCTCCCTACTTTTTTGTTGTTTTTATTTTTGTCATACGTCGTCGTACAACATGGCGAGATTATTTGTGGCCGCCGACTCCTTGTCAACTGGCCATTATTTGATTTCTACCAGTGGATGCACCTTGTGAATGGGGCTCTCGTCAAGGGCAGAGCGAGTGACAGCCGTGACGATAAGGACATCGTGCGTGGCGAAAGGGGCGATGGTTGCGTTTACGGTTGTGCGATGACTGGTCTAAGACATTAGTCGAAGGCCGGCATCTTGATGATTTGCCTGGCACCCGAACGAACATCATCGGCATCGTCCCTGTCGGGCACCTTTCTCCAGGGAACGCGTCACCCTCGGGAAGGGTCGTACCACCATGCCTTGTCGATCACATGGAGACCCAATGAACCAAGACGTCCCCAATGCCGATACCAACCGTCGCCAGTTGCTGCAGATCATCGCCGGGCTGTCGGACGGGGTGATGCTGATCGAAGTCGACCAGACGATCGCGTGGGCCAATGAGGCCGCATTGACCATGCACGGCGTCAGCGATCTGAATGACCTGGGTGGCAACGCCAAGGGGTACGCCCAGCGTTTCAACCTGCGCTATCGCAACAATCACGCGTTGCCCGAGGACAACTACCCCATCGCCCGGGTGGCCCGTGGCGATGAGTTCAGCGACGTGCTGGTGGAAGTCACCCCCAAGGCCGATCCCGATCGCACCTGGGTCCATCGGATCCGCAGCATGGTGCTGACCGACCGTGGCGGTGAACCGGAATACCTGGTGTTGATCCTCAGTGATGCCACCGAATGGGCCAGCGCCGAGCAGCGTTTCGAAAAAACCTTTGCCGCGAACCCGGCGCCGGCGGTGATCTGCCGTCTCAGTGACCTGCGCTATATCAAGGTCAATCCGGGTTTCCTGGAGATGACCGGCTACAGTCGCGACCAGGTGATCGGTCGTTCAGTCTATGAACTGGACGTGCTGGAAGCCGCGGAAAAACGTGACCTGGCCGTCGAGCGCCTGGGGCAGGGCGCGACCATTCCGCAGATGCAGGCCGAGCTGAGACTGCCCGATGGCGGCAGCAAACAGGTGATCGTCGCCGGCCAGCCACTGGACCTGCAGGACGAAGACTGCATGCTGTTTTCCTTCATGGACATGGAGCCGCGCCGCAAGGCCGAGACTGCGTTGCGCCAGAGCGAAGAGCGCTTCGCCAAGTCGTTCCGACTGTCTCCCGTGCCTACCCTGGTATGCAGCGCCGAGCAACAGTTGCTGGAAATCAACGAAGCGTTCCTGGAAACCACCGGTTATGCCAGCGAAGAGCTGCTGGGCAAGACCGTTGAAGAAATCGGCTTTATCGACAGCGAAGCCAGCGCCGCCCTGTTCGCCAAGCTGGAGAAGGCCGCCACGGTTTCAAGGATCGACGTCAAGGTGCAGAAAAAAGGTGGTGAGCTCATCGATTGTGAAGTGGCCGCCGATACGGTGCTGATACAGGACAAGCCTTGCTACCTGTTGGTGCTGATGAACATCACCGAACGCAAGCGCTCGGAGCTGGAGCTGGTGGCTGCCATCGAAGAGGTGATGAAGGATGCTTCCTGGTTCAGCCGGACCCTGATTGAAAAACTGGCCAATGTGAAAAGCATCAACGCACCGGTCCCCAGCGTGTCGTTCACCGAGCTGACCGCCCGGGAACGTGATGTGCTGGGGCTGATCTGCCAGGGACTGGCCGACAAGGAAATCGCCGCACGCTTGAAACTGGCCCCCAATACCGTGCGCAATCATGTGGCGACGCTGTATTCGAAGCTGGACGTCCATAGCCGTAGCGAGGCGATAGTGTGGGCGCGGGAACGGGGTCTGTTCGCCAATGAGTGGCGCATGAAGGCACCATGATAGCCAGTGCAAATGTACCTGGCCCGTTGGTGCAAATTCGGGTTTTGCCTGTAGCCAGGCTTCCTTACGCTGTCGGGGTGCGACGTCGTCGGTGATGTCGCGTCCCCCACGAAACAGTCAAGGAATACGCCACATGTGCAGCAAGCCAATCGAATGCGGGATTGACAGGACGTCTACGCGGGTCCGGAAGCCGCAGCTGTCCGCCATTCATTCGAACCCGTGGACCTGAGGTGCAGCGCATGACTCACCTGGCTCCCTTGCGTGCTCGTCTCGAAGAGAATTTTACGCCCCTGGCCTGCGAATGCAGCCTCAATGGCGACGGCACCCTGACCGTGCGCCTCTATCACCGTGAAAGCGGTGAAGTCGATCTGGTAGTAAGCGGCATGAGCATCGACAGCGTCCGGTCGGAAGAAAGCATTGCAAAGCTGATCGAAGAACTGCGTTATGAGCTGGGCAACACTCCGCTGTATCGCGGTGATCCCACCTGAAACTCCCTTCACCACCCCCTTCATTGCAAAGCCACGTCCTGGTTGATCGCTACAGCAGCGTCGCTCGGCAATCGAGCGCCAGGCGGGCTCCGCCCTGTTCGCTGCTGTCCACCTCAAGTGTAAATCCGTGCAGATTGACAATCGCCGCCACGATGGACAGGCCCAGGCCGAATCCACCGTGCTGGCTGCTGCCCTCTGCGCGATAGAAACGCCGGAACACGGCCTTGCGTTCCGCCTCCGGGATGCCGGGGCCGGAGTCGAGTACTTCGATGCGCGTGCTGTCGCCCTGGTCCACGCCCCGCAGGACGACCTCGCCTCCCGGCGGTGTGAACTTGATGGAATTGCTCAGCAGGTTCGACACGGCTTCGAACAGCAGCGCCCGGTCGCCATTGAGCAGGGGCAAGGTCTCGGGCACGTCGAGGCGGAAGGTCAGTTCGCGTTCTTCGGCCAGGGGCAGGTAGAAGTCGTGCAGTTCCTGCAAGAGTTGCAACGGGTCCAGGCGCACGAAACCCGAACGGCGCTGCTGGTCTTCCAGTTCGGAGATCCGCAGCAGCCCGCGAAACCGAGCCATCAGGGTATCCGTCTCGGCAATCACCTGATCCATCTGCAAGGCTTCGGGCGAGCCCTCTGCCGCTTCCTGCTGGATCCGGTAAAGCTGGGCGCGCAAGCGGGTGAGGGGCGTGCGCAGGTCGTGGGCGATGTTGTCGCACACGCCCTTGACCTCGTTCATCAGGCGCTCGATGCGATCGAGCATGGCGTTGACGATCGCCGCCAGCATGTCCAGTTCGTCGCGGCGGCTCGACAGTGGCAGGCGATGGGTGAGGTCGCCGGCCACAATGGCCTCGGCGCTGGCCTGCAGTTTGCGGATGCGCTGCAGTGGTCGGCGGCGCAGCAGATGCCAACCGGCGAGGCCCGGCAGGATGGTCAGCGACACGCCCCAGAACAATGCCCGCAGGATGATGTGCGTGACGGCGAAGAGCGAACCGTTGTCCCGTGCCAACACCAGCCAGCGTCCGTCCTGGGTCCGGGTCGCCACCGCATCGCAACTGTCCGAGGGCACGCCGGGGGCGTCGGAGTCGACGCAGCCGCCCAGCATGTGGATCTTGCCGTCCAGCGGCAGGTCGGCCGGAATCCGCTGGATCGGCCCGCTCAGGTGCCGCAGTTGCGGATCGAACAGGCCGTAGGCATCGACCCCGCGCTCGTCCAGGGTCAGGCTGGCCATGAGCGCGTCCTCCAGCTGGTCGGCATGGATGCGGGCAAACAGGTGCTGGCGCTGCATCAGGGAGTGTTTGGCCAGGCTGTCGAGGTAGCCGAACACTTCGTAATACATCACCCCCATCAACAGAGCGCTCCAGATCACGAACAGCGCGCTGTACAGCGCCAGCAGGCGGCTGCTGGAGGAGCGCCAGCCCTTAGCGGGGTTCAGCAATGACATAGCCGGAACCTCGCACGGTGCGAATCAGGGGTTCCAGGCCCGGCGGGTCGATCTTCTTGCGCAGACGACCAATGTGCACGTCGATCAGGTTGGTGCCGGGGTCGAAGTGATAGCCCCAGACTTCCTCGAAAATCATCATGCGCGAAAGGATCTGTCCGCTGTTGCGCATCAGGAATTCCAGCAACTTGTACTCGGTGGGCAACAGGCTGAGCAGTTGCCCGTTGCGGCTGGCCTCGCGGCTGATCAGGTTCAGTTCCAGGTCGGCGACCCGAAGGGCGGTTTGCGTTTCCTGGGCGCCGTTGTTGCGGCGCAGCAACACTTCGACACGAGCCGCCATCTCGTCGGTAGCGAAGGGCTTGGTCAGGTAGTCGTCGCCGCCGGCCCGGAGACCGCGTACCCGTTCATCCACATCGGACAGGGCGCTGATCATCAGGATCGGCGTCGCCACGCCCATGTTGCGCAGTGTGGTGACGATCACCAGGCCGTCGAGCTCGGGCAGCATGCGGTCGAGGGTAATCAAGTCGTAATCGCCGCTCACCGCGCGTTCCAGACCTTCGCGGCCATTGTCGACCCAGTCGACGCTCAGGCCGTTGCGGGTCAGCTCGGCGACAATCTCACGGGCGGTCACGGCGTCGTCTTCGATGGTCAGGATGCGGTTCATGGGCGGTACCGGGTTGAGAAAATGATGCCATTGCGCGGCATTCTGCCAAAGATTACCTGTCGGCTTTCTGAAAAAAAGTTCATCGAAGCCGCCAGCGATTTCCCTGGCCTGGATCAACACTTGGTCACAAATTATCCCTAACATGCGTTTCGCCCGCACTATCATGTGGCATCGATTGCCCCGCCTTGGCGCGCTCGCGCTGACGCAGGCACCGACGCAACCGGTGATGGTGTGCTGCAAGGAGCCGAGACCTCACTGGTCCTTCAATAAAAGCATCAAGGAAGAGCAGCATCATGCAGTCTCAAGACCTTCTACGCCGAAAATTCGACATCCAGCCCCTGGCCAGGGCCGACATGACGGTGTGCCTGGACGGGCGGATCGTCGACGCCGCCCACGGCGAAACCGTTCTTACCGTCATCCAGTCCCTGGGCCAGCGCCAGGTGGCCCGCAACGATCACCAGCAGATCAGCGGCGCGTATTGCGGCATGGGCGTGTGCCATTGCTGCCTCGTCAAGATCGATGGGCGTCACAAGCGCCGCGCCTGCCAGACCCGGGTGCGTCCCGGCATGCAGATCGAGACCCGGGCCAACCGCATCGCCGAAACGGAGGCGCCATGAGCCTCGATCCGGTGATTGTCGGCGGTGGGCCGGCGGGCATGGCCGCAGCCATCGAGCTGGCGGCCCATGGGGTGCGCAGCACTTTGCTCGAAGAGGCGCCGCGCCTGGGTGGCGTGGTCTATCGTGGGCCGTTGCGCGACGGTGTGAGCCTGGACTACCTGGGTTCCCGCTATAGCCAGACCCTGAACAGGCTTCACGGTGAGTTTCGCCAGTACGCCGGGCTGATCGACGTTCGGCTCGACAGCCGCGTCGTCGGAGCCGAAGGGTTCCGGGCGCTGATGCTGCTGGATGCCGACGAGCGTTTGCGGGAAGTCGCCTATTCCCATCTGGTATTGGCGGCCGGTTGCCATGAGCGCAGCGTGCCGTTTCCCGGATGGACGCTTGCCGGGGTGATGATGCTGGGTGGGTTGCAGCTACAGATCAAGAGCGGGGTGGTCAAGCCGCCCAGTCCGGTGGTGATCGCGGGCACCGGCCCGCTGCTGCCCCTGGTGGCCTGCCAGCTGCATGCTTCAGGCGTGGCCGTGGCCGGCGTGTACGAGGCGTGCGCATTGGGCAGGATCGCCAAGGAAAGCCTGGCCTTGCTGAACAAGCCACAGCTGTTTCTCGACGGCCTGAGCATGCTGGGCTATCTCAAGCTGCACGGCATTGCGGTGCGTTATGGCTGGGGCGTGGTGCGGGCCGATGGCGACGGTGAGCTGAGCTGTGTCACCGTCGCGCCTTATTCCAGCGACTGGGAGCCGGACCTGGCCCGTGCCGAACAAGTGCCGGCCCAGACCCTGGCGGTCGGCTACGGCTTCATTCCACGCACCCAGTTGAGCCAGCAGATGGGCCTGGAGCATGGCTTCAGCGACGACGGCTACCTCAGGGCGGTGTCCGATGCCTGGCAGCAAAGCAGCGAGGCCCATATCCACCTGGCTGGCGACATGGGCGGGATCCGTGGCGGTGAAGCGGCCATGCTGAGCGGGCGCATCGCCGCGCTATCGATCCTGATGCAAGGCAATGTGCTCGACCCTCGTACCGCCCTTGAGCGCCGCGAGCGCTACCAGGCGCAACTGGACCGCATCGTGAGCTTCCGCGCCGCCGTGGACCGATACACTCGCCGCGGTGCCGGGCAAACCGCGCTGCCCGCCGCCGATACGGTGATCTGCCGCTGCGAGCACGCCACCCGCGCTGATATCGACCGGGCCCTGGAGCAGGGCGTGCAGGACATGGCCAGCCTGAAAATGCGCACCCGGGTGAGCATGGGCGACTGCCAGGGGCGGATGTGCGTCGGCTATTGCAGCGACCGGCTGCGCGAAGCCACCGGACGTGGGGATGTGGGCTGGTTGCGACCGCGCTTCCCCATCGACCCGGTGCCCTTTTCAGCGTTCCAGAACGTAGGCCAGGAGGGCGTACGGCATGACTGAGTATCAGAGCCTGAAGGATTACGACGTGGTCATCGCCGGTGGCGGTGTGATCGGGGCTTCGTGTGCCTATCAGTTGTCCAAGCGCAAGCACTTGAAGATCGCGCTGATCGATGCCAAGCGCCCGGGCAATGCCACCCGGGCTTCCGCGGGAGGCCTGTGGGCCATCGGCGAGTCCGTGGGGCTGGGGTGCGGGGTGATTTTCTTTCGCATGATGTCGGCCAACCGCAAGCGCCAGGCCCAGGGCGCCGCCGTGGCGGTGGACGCCAGTACGCCGCACATCCTGCCGCAATCGTTCTTCGACTTCGCCTTGCAGTCCAACGCCTTGTATCCGCAATTGCACCGGGAGTTGATGGACAACCACGGCATGGATTTCAAGTTCGAGGAGACCGGGCTCAAATTCGTGATCTATGACGATGAGGACCGCTTGTACGCCGAGCATATCGTCGCCTGCATCCCGCACCTGGCGGACCAGGTCCGCTGGCTCGACCAGGCCGCCCTGCGCGAGGCCGAGCCGAATGTCAGCCACGAGGCCCGGGGAGCGCTGGAGTTCCTGTGCGATCATCAGGTCAGTCCGTTCCGCCTGGCGGACGCCTATACCGAAGGCGCTCGACAGAACGGCGTCGACCTGTTCTTCAACACCAACGTCACCGAGGTCCTGCGCAAGGGCATGCGGGTCACCGGGGTGAAGACCGCCGAGGCGGGCACCTTCAATTGCCGGACCCTGATCAACGCCGCCGGTGCCTGGGCGGCGGACCTGAGTGAGCAGGCCACCGGCGTGCGGATTCCGGTCAAGCCGGTCAAGGGCCAGATCCTGTTGACCGAACGCATGCCGAAGATCCTCAAGGGCTGCCTGACCACCAGCGATTGTTATGTGGCCCAGAAGGACAACGGCGAAATCCTGATTGGCAGCACCACCGAAGACAAAGGCTTTGACGTGACCACCACGTACCCGGAAATCGAGGGGTTGGTCCAGGGTGCAGTGCGGTGCATCCCGCAATTGGCCGACATCAACCTGAAGCGGACCTGGGCCGGCCTGCGCCCTGGATCTCCCGACGAGTTGCCGATCCTGGGGCCGATGCGGGGCGTGGAAGGCTACCTCAATGCCTGCGGGCATTTCCGCACCGGCATCCTGACCTCGGCCATCACCGGGGTATTGCTGGACAAATTGGTGAACGACGAGCCGTTGCCACTGGACATCACGCCGTTCCTGGCGGATCGGTTCGAGGTGGCACCAGCGTTCGTGGAGCCGAAGGAAGTGGAACCGGCCTGAGCAAATCCTGTTTGGGATCTGTGGCGAATACATATCCCGCCGTCACCCGAAAACAAACTGTGGGAGCGAGCTTGCTCGCGATAGCGTAAGGTCAGTCAGCATCCATGTTGGCTGGTACCCCGCCATCGCGAGCAAGCTCGTTCCCACAGGGATCCGGGGTGAATCAGAATCCTGCGCTCGACCGCCATCGCCGGTTATTCCATCGGCGTGCTGACAAACGCCTCCAACCCTTCGGCATAGGCGGTGAACGCGCTGATCGAAGGAAAGGACTTGCCCTGCACCTGATCCGGTACCACCAGGTTGGTGAAGCTCCAGGCCACTGCCAGGGTGATGCCTGCCTGATCGAGTGAGCCGTCGGTGATCAGGGGCTGTTTCACCAGTTCCTGTTCGAGCATGCCATAGGCCGCCGCCAGTTGGCCTTCAACCCGTTCGACCCAGGGGGCGTGTTGGATTTCTGTCGGCCGCAGGTTGCGTTCGTAGTAGATCTGCACCGACTTCTCGCACGCCGCCAGGGCCAGGCCGATAAGGCGCAGGGTGCGCAGCCGTTGCCCGCTGTCGACCGGCATCAGGCTTTTGCCCGGTGTGGCCAAGACCTCGAGGTGGTCGATGATCAACGTGGAGTCCATCAGCACCGCGCCATCGTCGAGCACCAGGGTCGGCGCCTTGACCACCGGGTTGATGCGCTGGAACTGTTCGAACTGCCTGAACACCGAAATCGATTCATGTTCCAGGGCAATGTCCAGGCATTTGGCGGAAATGGCGACGCGTCGTACGAATGGCGAGTCCAGCATGCCGATCAGTTTCATGGTGCTTCCTTCTGTGGTTGGACGGTCCGGGTTTCTAGTCCTCGAATCCTGCCTGTTCGTGGATTTCATCGACCTTGAGCTCCAGCCGGTAGGCCACGGCAATGAACAATGCCTGGCACAGGCAAAGGGTAGCGCTCAGGGAGCGAAACGCGAACGAGCTGCCTTCGTTTACCAGCAACACCGTATTGGCCCGTTTGGCCAGGGGCGACAGGTTGCTGTCGGTGATGATCAGGGTCTTGGCCTGGTGATGCTGGGCGATGCGCAGGCAATGCTGGGTTTCCTTGCCGTACGGGGTGAAGCTGATGGCGATCACCAGGTCGTTGGCCCGGACGCTGCGCATCTGCTCGCGATAGCTGCCACCGAGCCCGGACACCAGGTGAATGCGCTTGTTGGTGTGTTGCAGGTTGTACACCAGGTAATCGGCTACCGCGAAGGAACGCCGGACGCCCACCACATAGATATTGTCGGCATTGACCACCAGGTCCACGGCCTTGTCGAACGCCTGGTCGTCCAGTTCCAGCCCCAATCGCTCGATGCCCGAGAGTGTGGCGTTGATGCATTCGCGCGCCAGGTCGCCGCCGCAGGCCTTCTGGGATTTGTTGGCGATCATGCTGCGAATGCGCTGCTGGTAGTTCTGTACCGGCGTGGTCTTGTGGGTGTAGGCCTCCCGGAACAGCGCCTGCATTTCACTGAACCCGCTGAAACCGAAGCGTTGGGAAAAACGCACGATGGCCGACGGATGCACTTCGCATTCGCGAGCGATATCACTGATACGGTCGACCATGATGCGGTCGCTTTGCTGGCTCATGTAGCTGGCGATGCGTTTGAGCTGGCGCGGCAGGCTTTCATATTCCTCGGTGATCAGTTGCAACAGGCGTTCGGCATTGATCGGTGGGGTTGCGAGGGCGGACGCGCGCTCGGACGGCTCCGGCAGATCGGGGCGGGTCATAGAAAATCCTTCTGGCTTGTTCTTATAGGGCGGTCCGATAACGTCCCGGCCCTCGACAACAGGTTGGCTGGTCGCAGTCTACAGCGTAGGCGCAAGGAAAATAATGAGCGCGGCAGGCGACGTGACCTGCTGAAACGATGCACTGCGCCTGTCGCGGTTCCGAGCACAGGGTATTGGAAAAAATATTCCACGTAAAAAATTTATAGAATAATTATTGATATTTGCCCGTGGCTCGTTTTAGTCTGCATCCACCAACGCGTTGGCACCGCTCCGGCGGCGAACGCAGGCTGATAAAAATAACAGGAGCCAGCATGGGCCAGACTCGTTTTGCCAGTGGGCGTCAATTGGATGTGATCTGCCTGGGACGCCTGGGTGTCGACCTGTACGCGCAACAAGTCGGGGCGCGGCTGGAAGATGTCACAAGCTTCGCCAAATACCTGGGTGGCTCATCGGCCAATATCGCTTTCGGCACCGCTCGGCTCGGGCTCAGGTCCGCCATGCTGAGCCGGGTAGGGGACGACCACATGGGACGCTTCCTGGTGGAGTCCCTGGCCCGTGAGGGCTGCGATGTCAGCGGCATCAAGGTCGATCCGCAACGCCTGACCGCCCTGGTGCTGCTGGGTATCAAGGACCGGGAAACCTTCCCCCTGGTGTTCTACCGGGAAAACTGCGCCGACATGGCGTTGCGCGCCGAAGACATAGACGAGGCCTTTATCGCCTCCAGCAAGGCCCTGTTGATCACCGGCACTCATTTCTCCACCGACAGCGTCTACAAGGCCAGTATCCAGGCGCTGGACCATGCCCAGAAGCACAACGTCAGGCGGATCCTGGACATCGATTATCGCCCGGTGCTCTGGGGCTTGGCCGGCAAGGCCGATGGCGAGACCCGTTTCGTGGCCGACCAGACCGTCAGCCGGCATGTGCAAGGCATCCTTCCGCGTTTTGACCTGATCGTCGGCACCGAGGAGGAATTCCTGATCGCCGGTGGCAGCACGGATCTGCTGGCCGCGCTGCGCACCGTGCGTTCGCTGACGGCGGCGACCCTGGTGGTCAAGCTCGGCCCGCAGGGTTGCACGGTGATCCACGGCGCCATCCCCGACCGGCTTGAAGACGGTGCGATCTATCCGGGCGTCAAGGTGGAGGTCCTGAATGTCCTGGGGGCCGGCGATGCCTTCATGTCGGGCTTTCTCGCCGGCTGGCTGGAGGAAGCCGACGATGCGCGCTGCTGCCAGTTGGCCAATGCCTGTGGCGGCCTGGTGGTGTCGCGCCATGCCTGTGCCCCGGCGATGCCGACCCGGGCCGAACTCGATTACCTGTTCGACAGCCCGGTGCCCATCACCCGGCCGGACCAGGATGTCGCATTGCAACGGCTTCATCAGGTCAGTGTGCCTCGCAGGGCCTGGAAACAACTGTTCATCTTTGCCTTCGATCACCGTTGGCAACTGGTGGAACTGGCTCAAAAAGGCGACCGGGACCTGAGCAGCATCGGCGCGCTCAAGCAACTGTTCATCCAGGCGGTGGAGCGAGTCGAAGTCGATCTGCGTCGCCAGGGCATCGAGGCGGACGTCGGGTTGCTGGCCGATCAACGTTTCGGCCAGGATTCCCTCAATGCCGCCACCGGACGCGGCTGGTGGGTGGCGCGCCCGGTGGAGGTGCAAGGCTCGCGGCCGCTGGCTTTCGAGCATGGCCGCTCCATCGGCAGCAACCTGATCGCCTGGCCAGGCGAGCAGATCATCAAGTGTCTGGTGCAATTTCATCCCGATGACGAGCCGCTGCTGCGCCTGGAGCAGGAGGCGCAGTTGATGGGGTTGTACAAGGCATCCCAGGTCAGTGGCCATGAACTGCTGCTGGAAGTCATCCCGCCCAAGGATCATCCATCGCCGCATCCGGACGTGCTCTATCGCGCCTTGAAGCGCCTCTACAACCTGGGGATCTTTCCGGCCTGGTGGAAGATCGAAGCCCAGACCGCAGAGCAGTGGAAGCAACTCGATGAGTTGATCCAGCAGCGCGATCCGTACTGCCGTGGTGTGGTGCTGCTGGGCCTCAATGCTCCGGCCTCGGCCCTGGCCGAAGGTTTTCGCCAGGCCAGCCAGAGCGCTACCTGCCGGGGTTTTGCCGTGGGGCGCACGATCTTCCAGGAACCGAGCCGAGCCTGGCTGGCGGGGGAGATCGATGACGAAACGCTGATCAGGCAGGTACAGGGCACGTTCGTGGAACTGATCGACGCGTGGCGAGCGGCCCGGGCGTGACCGATGGAACAAGCATCCGTGGCGAGGGGATAACCCCCCTTGCCACAGTAGTGTTGCGTTCACCCATGCATTCAGTTTGAAAACAATAAAAGGTGCAGCCATGCCCGCGATTCGAATTGGCATCAACCCGATTTCCTGGAGCAACGACGACTTGCCCTCGTTGGGCGGCGAGACACCGTTGAGCACCGCGCTGAGCGAGGGCAAGGCCATCGGCTATGAAGGTTTCGAGCTCAACGGCAAGTTTCCCAAGGACGCCAAGGGTGTGGGCGATGTGCTGCGCCCCTATGACCTGGCACTGGTCTCGGGTTGGTATTCCAGTCGTCTGGCCCGACGCTCGGCAGCCGAGGAAATCGACGCCATTGCCAGCCATGTCGAGTTGCTGGCGCAGAATGGCGCCACGGTGCTGGTCTACGGGGAAGTCGCCGACTCCATCCAAGGCCAGCGGATTCCCCTGATCGAGCGGCCGCGCTTTCACACCGACGAGGCCTGGCAGGCCTATGCCGACAAGCTGACCGAACTGGCCCGCTTCACGTTGTCCCAGGGGGTGCGTCTGGCCTATCACCATCACATGGGCGCTTATGTCGAGTCGCCTTCGGACATCGACAAGTTGATGGCTCTGACCGGTAGCGAAGTCGGCCTGCTGTTCGACTCGGGACACTGCTACATGGGCGGCGGCGAACCGCTGCAAGTCTTGCGCAAGCACATCGAGCGGATCTGCCACGTGCATTTCAAGGATGTGCGCAAGCCGGTGGTGCAGCTGGCGCGCAACAACCTGTGGAGCTTTCCCGACTGCATCATCAACGGCACCTTCACCGTGCCGGGGGATGGCGACATCGACTTCGCCGCGTTGCTCGACGTCCTGTTGGCCGCCGACTACCAGGGATGGCTGGTGGTGGAGGCCGAGCAGGATCCCGCCGTGGCGCCGAGCTATGTGTATGCCAAGAAGGGCTACGACACCCTGCGCGCCTTGCTGCAAGAGAGGATCCCGGCATGAGCCTGTTGATCAAGAGTCAAGCCAGCGGCCGGACCGTGGTGGCGTTGCCCCCGGGCGAGCTGGAATACGTCGGCTTCACGGCCTGTCGCCTGAGCCTCGGCGAAACCCTGCCGGTGGCCGCGGCCGACAAGGAGCTGTGCCTGGTGCTGCTCAGCGGGCGTATCGGTCTGAAGGGCGAGGCGCCGGGGCAGGGCGTTTTCGATTGGGACAACCTGGGTGATCGCCAGTCGGTGTTCGAGGACAAGTCGCCCTATGCCGCCTACCTGCCCCCCGGCAGCCAGGCCCTGGTGACCGCCTTGAGCGACGTGCAACTGGCGGTATGTGCCGCCCCGGGTTCGGCCGGAAACGAGTACGGCCCGCGCCTGATCCTGCCCGACAGCATGAAGCGCAGCGTTCGCGGCAAGGGTGCCAACACCCGGTATGTCTGCGACATCCTGCCGGACAGCGAGCCAGCCCATTCGCTGCTGGTGGTGGAGGTGCGCACGCCTTCGGGCCATTCGTCCAGCTACCCGCCCCACAAGCACGACACCGACGACCTGCCGCACCAGAGCTTCCTGGAAGAAACCTATTACCACCAGATCAGTCCGCCCCAGGGCTTCGTGTTCCAACGGGTCTATACCGACGATCGCAGCATCGACCAGGCCATGGCCGTGGAAAACAGCGACCTGGTCGTGGTGCCCAAGGGGTACCACCCGGTCAGCGTGCCCTACGGGTACGAGTCGTACTACCTGAATGTCATGGCCGGCCCGAAGCGGGTCTGGCAGTTCCATAACGACCCGCAGCACAGTTGGCTGCTGGACCTCTGAACGTCCCATCGCCCGTTTTGCACGAATGCCGGAGGAATAACAATGAACAAGCCCCTGCGTTTTGCCTTGAACCGAATGGTTGCGCCACGCCTGTCACTGCCTGAGTTCATCGACCTGGCCCTGGCCTTGAAAACCGATGCCATTGAAATCCGCAACGATCTGCAGGGCGTCGAGATCGAGAACGGCATGGCACCGGCCAGCGTGCGCCAGTTATGCGAGGCGCGGGGCATCAAGGTGCTGTCGATCAATGCCCTTTACCCTTTCGATGTGTGGAACGAAGAGCGCCGTGTCCAGGCCGTGAGGCTGGCCGACTACGCCCGCGAATGTGGTGCCCAGGGGCTGGTGATGTGTCCATTGAACGATCGCGCCGACCCGCGCAGCGAGGCCGAACGTTCGGCGGGGCTGCGTACCGCCCTGGGTGAGCTGGCGCCGATCCTGCGGGCCTTCGGTGTCTACGGCTATATCGAGCCCCTGGGGTTCGAGGAGTGCTCGCTGCGCCTCAAGCGCACGGCGGTGGAAGCGATCGCGGACACCGATACCCAGGATGTGTTTCGCCTGGTGCATGACACCCTTCACCATCATCTGGCGGGGGAGCGGGAGTGCTTTGCCGAGTTGACCGGCCTGGTGCACATCTCCGGCGTCGAAGATGCCCTGGCGCCCCTGGCGACGATCCGGGACGGTCACCGGGTGCTGGTGGGCGAGGGCGATATCCTCGGCAATGCCGCGCAGATCGAAGCGTTGCGGGCCGGCGGGTATGACGGCTACCTGTCCTTCGAACCGTTCGCCGAAAGCGTCCATCAGTTGGCTGACCTGCGCCAGGCGCTGGGAGCAAGCATGAATCACCTGCAGAACTCCCAGGCCTGACTGCCGTGTCGGGAAACTTTTCATGTGGGAGCGGGCTCGCCCGTCCAGGCGTCGGCATCGCATCGATGTCGCTGGCACGGCGCCTGCCCGGGGCAGGCCGGCTTCCACGCTCGATCGAGTTGCGTTTGAAAAAGGTGCAAGCATGTCCACAACACGACTGACCATGGCCCAGGCCCTGGTGAAATTCCTCGATAACCAGTATGTCGAGGTCGACGGCGTCCAGAGCAAGTTCATCGCCGGCGTCTTTACCATATTCGGTCACGGCAACGTGCTGGGCCTGGGCCAGGCGCTGGAGCAGGACAGCGGCGACCTGGTGGTGCACCAGGGGCGTAACGAGCAGGGCATGGCCCACGCCGCCATCGGCTTCGCCAAGCAGCACCTGCGTCGGAAAATCTATGCCTGCACCTCATCGGTCGGCCCCGGCGCGGCGAACATGCTGACCGCTGCCGCCACGGCCACCGCCAACCGTATCCCGTTGCTGCTGTTGCCCGGCGATGTCTATGCCAGCCGCCAGCCGGACCCGGTCCTGCAACAGATCGAGCAGTTCCACGACCTGAGCATCAGCACCAACGATGCGTTCAAGGCCGTGAGCAAATACTGGGATCGGATCAATCGCCCCGAACAATTGATGACCGCCGCGATCCACGCCATGCGCGTGCTCACCGACCCTGCCGAGACCGGTGCGGTGACCCTGGCGCTGCCCCAGGACGTACAAGCCGAGGCCTACGACTACCCGGACTATTTCCTGCAAAAACGCGTGCATCGGATCGACCGCCGGCCGGCCACCGAGGCGATGCTGGGGGATGCCCTGGCATTGCTCAAGGGCAAGCGCAAGCCGCTGATCATCGCGGGCGGGGGCGTGAAGTATGCCGGCGCCAACGCCGCCCTCCAGGGGTTCGCCGAACGCTTCGAGATCCCCTTCGCCGAGACCCAGGCCGGCAAGAGCGCGGTGGTGTCCAGCCATCGTCTGAACGTGGGCGGTATCGGCGAAACCGGCTGCCTGGCGGCGAACCTGCTGGCCAAGGAAGCGGACCTGATCATCGGTATCGGTACTCGCTACAGCGATTTCACCACCGCCTCGAAATGGCTGTTCCAGCACCCGGAGGTGCAGTTCCTCAATCTCAACATCAGCCCATGCGACGCGTTGAAGCTCGATGGCGTGCAACTGGTGGCCGATGCCCGTTCGGGACTCGAGGCCTTGTCGTGCGCCCTGGGCGACTATCGCGCCGAATGGGGCGGGCGCATCGCCGAAGCCAGGGCTCGGCTGGATGCCGAGGTGGATCGGGTCTACCAGGCCGACTATCGAACCGAGAATTTCGTCCCGGAAATCAACGACCGCACGGACCCGGCGGTGTTGCGCGAATTCATCGAACTCACCGGCTCCTGCCTGACCCAGAGTCGTGTACTGGGTACCCTCAACGAAACCCTGGACGACGACGCCATCATCGTGGCCGCCGCTGGCAGCCTGCCTGGCGACTTGCAGCGCAGCTGGCGCAGCAAGGGCGTGAACACCTACCACGTCGAGTACGCGTATTCCTGCATGGGGTATGAGGTGAATGCGGCGTTGGGCGTGAAGCTCGCCGAGCCTGGAAAAGAGGTATATGCCCTGGTGGGCGATGGCTCCTACATGATGTTGCATTCGGAGCTGGCGACCTCGATCCAGGAACGGCGCAAGATCAATGTGGTGCTGCTGGACAACATGACCTTCGGCTGCATCAACAACCTGCAGATGGAACATGGCATGGACAGCTTCGGCACTGAATTCCGCTTCCGCAACCCGGACACCGGCAAGCTCGACGGCGGCTTCGTACCGGTGGATTTCGCCATGAGCGCGGCGGCCTATGGCTGCAAGACCTACAGGGTCAAGACCCTCGAGGAACTGCACGCGGCCCTGGCCGATGCGCGACGGCAGACCGTCTCGACCCTGATCGACATCAAGGTCCTGCCCAAGACCATGATCCACAAGTACTTGTCATGGTGGCGTGTCGGCGTGGCGCAGGTCTCCACCAGCACCCGTACCGATGAGGTCGCCCGCACCCTCAATGAACGACTGGCCCAGGCCCGTCAGTACTGATTGCCCCACCCAAACAACACAAGGAGTTGCAAATGTCTTTGAAGCTGGGCGTCATCGGCACCGGGGCCATCGGCCAGGATCATATCCGTCGTTGCAGCCAGACCTTGCTCAACAGCCAGGTGGTGGCGGTGACTGACATCAACCTCTCCCAAGCGGCAAAGGTCGTGGCCGACCTGAACCTCACCGCCGAGGTGTACCCCGATGGACATGCATTGATCAAGGCCCCGGAAGTGGAGGCGATCCTGGTCACCTCCTGGGGACCGAGCCACGAGGAATTCGTGCTGGCGGCCGTCGCGGCCGGCAAGCCGGTGTTCTGCGAAAAACCCCTGGCGGTGACGGCCGAAGGCTGCCGCAGGATCGTCGACGCCGAGGTGGCCCATGGCAAGCGCCTGGTGCAGGTGGGTTTCATGCGGCCTTACGACCAGGGGTATCGGGCGCTCAAGGGGGTGATCGACAGCGGACAGATCGGCGAGCCGCTGATGCTGCACTGCGCTCACCGCAACCCGAGGGTGGGGGAGAATTACAAGACCGACATGGCCATCACCGACACCCTGATCCATGAGCTGGATGTGCTGCGCTGGTTGCTGGCCGACGACTACGTCTCGGTGCAGGTGGTGTTTCCACGCAAGACCAGCAAGGCCCTGGCTCACTTGCGTGACCCGCAGGTGGTGCTGCTGGAGACCGCCAGGGGCACTCGCATCGACGTGGAGGTGTTCGTCAATTGCCAGTACGGCTACGACATCCAGTGCGAAGTGGTGGGGGAGACCGGCATCGCCCGGCTTGCGGAACCGTCCCAGGTCCAGCTGCGCAGTGAGGCCAAACTGTCCAATGCCATCCTGATGGATTGGAAGGACCGTTTCATCGCCGCCTATGACGTCGAGCTGCAGGCATTCATCGATGGCGTGCGCGCCGGCCAGGTGGGTGGACCGTCGGCCTGGGATGGGTTTGCGGCGGCGGTGGCGGCGGATGCCTGTATTGAGGCGCAGCAGAGTGGGCAGATCGTCAAGGTCAGCTTGCCCGAGCGTCCGCCCTTCTACGGTTAACCCCAATCCCCTGTGGGAACGGGCTTGCTCGCGATAGCGGTGGGTCAGGCAACATTAATACTGGCTGATCCGACGCCATGGCGAGCAAGCTCGCTCCCACAGAGGACAGTGTCATATCCAGACAAGGAGCTTTCATGCGAATCGGACTAGTCGGCTACGGCAAGGGTGGGCGGTTTTTTCACGCGCCGCTGATCAGCAGCCTGCCGGGGGCTACGTTCGTCGGCGTGGTGACCCGGTCCGTCGAGCGACGCCAGCAGTTGGCGAGTGATTACCCACACGTCCAGGCTTTTGACACCCTCGCCGAACTGGTGGCGGCGGGCATCGACGCGGTGGTGTTGTCCACGCCTTTGGACGGCCGCCCGGCGGTGGTGATGGAGGCGATTGAACTCGGTGTGGCGGTGGTCAGCGACAAACCTTTTGCCCGGGACGCCGCGCAGGCCGAGGCAATGGTGGTGGCGGCCGAGCGGTGCAATGTGCCGCTCTGTGTGTACCAGAACCGTCGCTGGGATTCGGATTACCTGACCCTGCGCAAACTGCTGGCGTCCGGAGCCTTGGGGCAGGTCATTCGTTTCGAGTCCAGTGTCGAGCGCTATTCACCGACATCGGTTGGCAAAGGCAGCGGTGGTGGTTTCCTGCGCGATCTGGGCAGCCATCTGGTGGACCAGGCGCTGCAATTGTTCGGGCCGGTGACCAGGGTCTACGCCGAGCTGGACTACCGCCAGCCAGGCCAGGTATTCGACAACGGCTTCTTTGTGTCCCTGACCCATGCCAACGGCGTGGTTTCCCACCTGAGCGGCAACTGCCTGCAAAACGCACCGCGGCCGCGCTTTCGGGTCAGCGGCAGCGAGGGCAGTTATACCGTCGAAGGCCTCGATGGCCAGGAAGCCCTGGCGCTTGCCGGGTTGAGCCCGGCGACGGAGGGGGAACGCTGGGGTACCGAGGAACATCGACGCTGGGGGTGGTTCGAACAGGGTGGCGAGCGCGAGCGCGTGGCATCGGAGCGGGGTTGCTGGATCGAGTTCTACCAACGCCTGCAGCTCGCCTTGCAGGGCGCTGGCCCGCTGCCGGTCCAGGCCCGTGACGCCTGGGCGACGACCTCTATCCTGGACGCCGCCCGGCAGAGCGCCGAGGGGGGCGAAGTGCAGGTATTGCCCACGCCTGTCGGCCATGGAATAAAAGACGAATAAAATTCTAAAATAAGTTGATGTGGAAAATATTTTCCAATAAAGTCGTTTCCAGGTTACCGACACCCTGTTCCCATCCGTTGCCTGTCCTGAACGGATGACGAACTCAACAAAAACAAGAAACACAGCCAGGTACCGTCGATGAAAACCTTCAACCGTTCTGCGTTTCACCTGCCCCGTCCGTTGCGCCTGTCCGCAATTCTTCCTCTGTTCGAATCCCTGTGCATCCAGCGCCAAGGCGCCGTGGTGTGTTGCGTGCCGGGGGCGCCCATCGTGCGCCTGCCCCGTTCCTGAGAGCCGTCTCGCCTTATCCATAAAATCAACAAGAATGTGGAGAAAGACCGTTCATGAAGATCAAGACCCGTATCGCCTCGCTGGCCCTGTCGTTGATGTTCGCCAGCGGTGCTGCCCTGGCGGACCTGAAGATCGGCGTCAGCATGTCGCAGTTCGATGACACCTGGCTGACCTACCTGCGCGAATCCATGGACAAGAAAGCCAAGTCCATGCCGGACGGCGTCACGTTGCAATTCGAGGACGCCCGCAGCGATGTGGTCAAGCAACTGAGCCAGGTGGAAAGCTTCATCAGCCAGAAGGTCGACGCCATCATCGTCAACCCGGTGGACACCGCCGCGACCCAGCGCATCACCAAGGCCGCCGTGGCCGCGGGCATTCCCCTGGTCTACGTCAATCGTCGGCCCGATGACCTGAAATTGCCGGCGGGCGTGGTGACCGTCGCCTCCGACGACCTGGAAGCCGGGCGGATGCAGATGCAGTACCTGGCGCAAAAGATGGGCGGCAAGGGCAATATCGTGATCCTGCTGGGAGACCTGGCCAACAACTCCACCACCAACCGCACCAAGGGCGTCAAGGAAGTACTGGCCAAATACCCCGATATCAAGATCGAGCAGGAACAGACCGGGACCTGGTTGCGCGACAAGGGCATGACCCTGGTCAACGACTGGCTGACCCAGGGGCGCGAGTTCCAGGCGGTGGTGGCCAACAACGATGAGATGGCCATTGGCGCCTCGATGGCCCTGAAACAGGCCGGCCAGAAAAAAGGCAGCGTTTTGATCGCCGGGGTCGATGGCACGCCGGACGGCTTGAACGCCATCAAGAAGGGCGACATGGCGGTCTCGGTGTTCCAGGACGCCAAGGGCCAGGCGGATGGCTCCATCGATACAGCCGTGAAAATGGTCAAGAAACAAGCGGTGGAGCCGGCGGTGTGGGTGCCGTATCGCCTGATCACCCCGGAAAACGTCGCCCAGTTCAAGTGACGTCCAGCGCAGCCTCGGTCCGACCACACTAATCAGCAGGCAAGGTCGCCACGCCGATCTTGCCGAGGGAGTACCTGATCATGTTCGCCTCAGCGACTGCTTCGAGCGCCCCGGCAATGACTGTCCAGCCGGGCACACTACCTGACGAGCCCTACCTGTTGGAGGTCGTCAATGTCAGCAAGGGGTTCCCTGGCGTGGTGGCCCTGTCCGACGTGCAATTGCGGGTACGTCCCGGTTCCGTGCTGGCCCTGATGGGGGAAAACGGCGCGGGCAAGTCCACCCTGATGAAGATCATCGCCGGCATCTACCAGCCGGATGCCGGTGAATTGCGCCTGCGAGGCAAGCCGGTGGCGTTCGACACGCCCCTGGCCGCGTTGCAGGCCGGCATCGCGATGATCCACCAGGAGTTGAACCTGATGCCCCACATGAGCATCGCCGAAAACATCTGGATCGGCCGCGAACAGCTCAACGGCCTGCACATGATCGATCACGGGGAAATGCACCGCTGCACCGCCAGGTTGCTGGAGCGCCTGCGCATCAACCTCGATCCCGAGGAACAGGTAGGCAACCTCAGCATTGCCGAGCGGCAGATGGTGGAAATCGCCAAGGCCGTGTCCTACGACTCCGACATTCTCATCATGGATGAACCGACCTCGGCCATCACCGAAACGGAAGTCGCCCATCTGTTTTCCATCATTGCCGACCTCAAGTCCCAGGGCAAAGGCATCATCTACATCACCCACAAGATGAACGAAGTGTTTGCCATCGCCGACGAGGTGGCGGTGTTCCGCGATGGTGCCTACATCGGCCTGCAACGGGCCGACAGCATGGATGGCGACAGCCTGATTTCGATGATGGTCGGGCGTGAGTTGAGCCAGCTTTTCCCGGAGCGGGAAACGCCCATCGGCGAACAGGTCCTGGCGGTACGCGACCTGAGCCTGGACGGTGTCTTCAAGGGGGTGTCCTTCGACCTGCATGCCGGGGAGATCCTGGGGATCGCCGGGTTGATGGGGTCGGGGCGGACCAATGTGGCCGAGGCGATCTTTGGCGTGACCCCGGCGACCGGCGGCCAGATTCTGCTCGACGGCCAACCGGTGCGCATCAGTGACCCGCACATGGCCATCGAGAAAGGTTTTGCGCTGTTGACCGAGGACCGCAAGCTCAGTGGGCTGTTCCCGTGCCTGTCGGTACTGGAAAACATGGAAATGGCGGTGTTGCCCCATTACGTCGGCAACGGCTTCATCCAGCAGAAGGCCCTGCGAGCCCTGTGCGAAGACATGTGCAAGAAACTCAGGGTCAAGACCCCGTCCCTGGAGCAGTGCATCGACACCCTGTCCGGCGGCAACCAGCAGAAAGCGCTGCTGGCCCGCTGGCTGATGACCAACCCACGCATCCTGATCCTCGATGAGCCGACCCGGGGCATCGACGTCGGCGCCAAGGCCGAGATCTACCGGCTGATTGCCTTCCTCGCCAGCGAGGGCATGGCGGTGATCATGATTTCTTCGGAGCTGCCTGAGGTGCTGGGCATGAGCGACCGGGTGCTGGTCATGCACGAGGGCGACCAGATGGGCATCCTCGACCGCAGCGAAGCGACCCAGGAACGGGTCATGCAACTGGCCTCGGGTTTGTCCGCGGTCCACTAGGTTTTGTACAAAAAGTGCCTGCGCAACGATCAGGCTGCATTGAAAACAGGCTCGTGCGAGTCCGCTCGAAATGATCATAGACAGCTCGCCAAGTCGAGCGCGTTCCTCGCCTGTTTTCGCCTTGCCTGATCGCCACTCGGCGACTTTTCGTACAAACCCTTGCGATCAAACGGTTCGACAGCGATCCCCATGCCGTCGACATGTCATGAAAAAGGTGAATGGCTATGAACGCGATACTGGAAAACAAACCCGCGGCGGCGCCGGCCAGGACGCGTCGGCGGTTGCCAACGGAGCTGAGTATCTTCCTGGTGCTGATCGGCATCGGCCTGGTGTTCGAACTGTTTGGCTGGATCATGCGCGACCAGAGTTTCCTGATGAACTCCCAGCGCCTGGTGTTGATGATCCTGCAAGTGTCGATCATTGGCCTCTTGGCCATCGGGGTGACCCAGGTCATCATCACCACCGGTATCGACCTATCGTCCGGCTCAGTGCTGGCGCTGTCGGCGATGATCGCCGCGAGCCTGGCCCAGACCTCGGATTTCGCCCGGGCGGTGTTTCCTTCCCTGACTGACCTGCCGGCCTGGATCCCCGTAGTGGCGGGGTTGGGGGTAGGCCTGCTGGCCGGTGCGATCAACGGCAGCATCATCGCCATCACCGGCATCCCGCCTTTTATCGCCACCCTCGGCATGATGGTGTCGGCCCGTGGGCTGGCGCGTTACTACACGGAAGGCCAGCCGGTGAGCATGCTGTCGGATTCCTACACCGCCATCGGCCACGGGGCCATGCCGGTGATCATTTTCCTGGTGGTGGCGGTGATCTTTCATATTGCCCTGCGCTACACCAAGTACGGCAAATACACCTACGCCATCGGTGGCAACATGCAGGCGGCACGGACCTCGGGGATCAACGTCAAGCGTCACCTGGTGATCGTCTACAGCATCGCCGGGTTGCTGGCGGGGCTGGCCGGCGTGGTCGCCTCGGCACGGGCCGCAACCGGCCAGGCGGGCATGGGCATGTCCTACGAGCTGGATGCGATTGCCGCAGCGGTCATTGGCGGCACGAGCCTGGCGGGTGGGGTGGGGCGCATCACCGGGACGGTGATCGGAGCGCTGATCCTCGGTGTCATGGCCAGCGGCTTCACCTTCGTGGGGGTCGATGCCTACATCCAGGACATCATCAAGGGCGTGATCATCGTGGTGGCGGTGGTCATCGACCAGTACCGCAACAAGCGCAAGCTCAAGCGCTGAGGCCAGGGAACGGGCCCGCCTCCGTCCCGGGCCCTGCGACAAAGCGCCACGCCTGACCGCGTGGCGTTGCCATTTGTCTTCTCAATACAGCCACGGCACCGAATTTCTTGTTATAAACGCATTCCGATAACCGCCTGGCGCCTGTCAGACGGCTTTTAAAGGGGGTGTCGGATATTTTCCCTATGTTTTCAGTTGCTGAGGCTTCGACTCGGCCTTAGACTGCCGCCCCTCGTAAATTGAGTGCCGGGTGGCGCTTGGAATAAACGGCGCCTTCCCGATGAGCGTGGCAGCTTAGTGCGGGACGCTCCATAATTCGCCTTAATGCACGTTTTTTTATAGAGAAATCAATGACAAAGGAAAAGTTGCTGGCCATGCCGGCGGATGACTACATGAATGCCGAGCAGCTGGCTTTCTTCACCAAGCTGTTGCAGAACATGAAAGTCGAAACCCACGAGCGCATCGAACAGAACCGAATCGCCATTGAAAGTCTGGATTCCCCGGCTGACCCCGCAGACGCTGCTTCCGTAGAAGAAGAGCGTACCTGGCTGGTCAACGCCATCGACCGTGACCAGCGCATGCTGCCCCAGCTGGAGCAAGCCCTGGACCGTATCAACGACGACAGCTTCGGCTGGTGTGATGACAGCGGCGAGCCGATCGGCCTCAAGCGCCTGCTGATCAGCCCGACCACCAAATACTGCATCGAAGCCCAGGAACGTCACGAGCAGATCGACAAGCACCAGCGTCAGGCCTGATTTTTCTTCCGAGAGATCGCCGTCCACGGCCGTAGAGGCCCCCGGGCGGCGATCTTTTGCTTTTTCTCATCCTCCTTTCCGTTGACCTGCTGCAAGAACCCTACTAATGGACCATGGATAATGGCTCTGTAGTGGCGTTTAATGCAGGCATAACAATGAGAAGTGTGGGTGACGAACATGGCGACAGACGGATCTCTGGCGGGTGCTGTGCCTGCCTCGGTATCGGATACCAAGGGCCCGGCGCGCTGGCTGATGCCGACCCTGCAGAGCCTCGCCCTGAGTGCACTGCTGTGTGGCATGGCGCTGGGCGGGTGGTCCTTGTACCTGGTCCTGCCCCTGGCAATGGTGATTGTCTGGTTACCGCGCCTGCGTTCGCGGCTGGCCACCACGCCTGCGGCCGACACCGATGCCGACGCCCTGGCCGGGCTGACCCGCGACCTGTCCTATACCACCAGCCATAACGCCTTGTCGGCGGCGGGCGTAGCCTATTCGGTCAAGCAACTGGCCGGTAGAGTCCAGTCGCAACTCGATGCCGCGGCACAGATCGTCAGCAATGCCGAAGCGATGATCGCCACCGAACAAGCCACCTCGCAACTCAGCCAGCAGGCCCTGGGAGCCGCCAGCGAGGCCCATCGCAGCAGCGTGGCCGGGCGCAGCGAACTGGTGGAATCCATCAGCCGTATGCACCAGCTCAGCCAGCGCGCGAACGACAGTCGCGAGCTGATCGAGGCCTTGAGCGTACGCAGCGATGAAATCCAACGGGTCACCCTGGTGATCCAGTCCATCGCCAGCCAGACCAACCTGCTGGCACTGAACGCGGCCATCGAGGCGGCACGGGCCGGTGAGCATGGCCGTGGCTTCGCGGTGGTCGCCGACGAAGTCCGTGGCCTGGCTGGCCGCACTGCCGCCGCGACTGGCGAGGTCGGGGTCATGGTGGCGGATATCCAGCAACGCACGGCCCAGGTGGTCGAGCAGATCCGCCAGTTGGCCGGTGACCTGGACAGCGGCGTCCAGCAGGTCGAGCACACCGGACAGCACTTGGAGAACATCGCCCGGCTGGCCGCCGGTGTCGAGAATCAGGTCAGTGCCATCGCCCAAGGCACCGACACCAACCGCGAGCAGCTCGACAGCCTGTTCCATGCCATCGAGCAGATGCGCAGCGACCTGTCCGTCAGCGACCAGCAGACCCAGCGTCTGGCCGAGGCGGCCGTGCAGATGGAAGGCCAGGCCGAGACCATCAGCGAGCGTCTGGCCGAGGTTGGCCTGGACGATTATCACCAGCGCATCTATGACCTGGCCCGGGAAGGAGCGCGCCAGATCGCCGCGCAGTTCGAGGAGGATGTCGACCAGGGACGGATCAGCCTGGACGACCTGTTCGACCGCAGCTACCAGCCCATCCCCAATACCCAACCGGCCAAGTACCAGACCCGTTTCGACCGTTACACCGACCAGGTCCTGCCGGCCATCCAGGAACCCTTGCTGGCCCGGCACGAGGGCCTGGTCTTCGCAATCGCCTGCACCCAACAGGGTTATGTGCCGACCCATAACAAGGTCTTCAGCCAGCCGCTGACCGGGGATCCCCAGGTGGACACGCTGAACAACCGCACCAAACGCAAGTTTTCCGATCGTACCGGGATCCGCTGCGGCAGCCACCAGCAGCCGGTACTGTTGCAGACCTACACCCGTGATACCGGCGAACTGATGCACGACTTGTCCGTGCCGATCATGATCAAGGGGCGTCACTGGGGTGGACTGCGACTGGGGTATAAACCCGAGAAGCCGCGCTAGGCGCTGTACGAAAACCTTGATACTCGTTCATGCTGCGTTGAAAGCAGCCGCGCCTGGCCTTCGTTTCAGGACTCTGGTACAGAGCCCGGGCGGAGTAAGGAAGTGGGAGCACGTTCGCTCCCACGGGGCGCTTCATTCAGTTGGCGTCGTGATTATTTGCCGTCATGCAGGCGCACGTTCAGTTGGTCCACCAGCACGGCCTCTTCGCCATCGGCCAGCAACCACTCCCTGAGCAGGTCTTTCTGTTGATCCGACCAGAAGTCGGCTTCCACCAGCTTGGTCTCCGGCGCCAGCGGATGCGCCATGATGAAATCGTCGATGGCTTTGCCGTCCGAGGGCAGGCCCAGTTGATCGAACAGGGTCGAAAGTTCGTGAGAGGGCTGTTCCATGGGATTCTCCTTTGGGCGTGCGCCGGGATGGCGCTGGGTTGCACTCCTTTATCTGAGGCAAGCGGGCGCCAGGAGTTCTATCGCTTGTGTCCCGATGTTCAAGCGCTCTGTTCGAGGTGCCTGGCCAGGTAGCAGGCTTCGTTATGATCAGCGCGGAAACCTCTTACACGTCCGGTTGATGTTTCTTCAATATGGAAAAAACACTTGCCGGCCAGGACGACCCGATAACGCGGTTGAAACAGGCCAACCTTGAGGTCATCGGCCCCGCCGAGGGGCTCATGGGGGGCGAGGTTGCGAGGCGTGGCGGGTTGGATCGGGGTTGTGAAGGCGTCCATGTGAATTCCTTTTCTATGGCTTACCGACGAATTGCCGGGTATTTCAAGTAGTCTCCGTGCCCACGGCTGCTCTAGAATCGGCAGCACCGTATGGACGGTGGTGCCTATCTAAAGCAATTTTTTTCAGGCTCGATGTCAGAAAAATGCTTTTTTAAGTCTGAAATTTCCCTAAAGTTAGTAGTCCGACCTTTTCCGATGTGCAGAGTGGAGATTTCCTTCAGCCCCTGACGCTCCTTGGGAAAGGCGGCGAGAGTGGCAATCCTTTAGTCTTCTCTCGCCCTGGGACAGGGTACGCCGTTCACTTCGAATTTCAGTGACAGGTCCATTGCGACGATACAGTCGGCACGGGTTCTTGTGGTCCGTCCGTTGTGTGGAACGGACCATTTTCAAAGATGGGGATGTTTCCTTGGCAGTAAGTAATCTCGACATGCATGCGTTATTTGTACTGGGTGACCTTCGGGCAAAACTGGTCAAACTCTTTCAGTCGCGTTTCGTCTACATCACCGAGCAGACCGCCGAAGGTATCTATGTCGCCGAAATCGATACCGAATCGGCCCTGGTGGTCGATGACAAGCAAAGGCTCGAGCTCAAGGTCGGTGACCATTTTCGCGCGGCGGTGTTGCCAAGTCGTGAAGGCGGCAAGTTTGAAATCAGGTTTCGCGAGATCAAGCTCACGGTCTATGGACTTGGCGACTATGCGTTTGTAACGACGCCGGGGGGCGAGGCGATCCTGTTCAAGGAAGGCCATAGCGTGGTCACCGTGTTCGCGGCGCGCGAACAATTGCAGGAAGGCTTGACCAAGACCCTGAAGGCCGTCACCGCCAAAGCCGCGAAGTGGCGCAAGGGTGAACTCGTGACATTCAAGGCCAGTGAATGACAGATGCAAGGCCGGTGAAAAAATGTAGGAAGCGGGGCTGCGCAAGTTCCCAACTTCCACGCCGGTAACAGTTTTCACAAGATCTCGCTGGAACCTCGGCTACAGTCAGTTGACTGAACTATTCACACGCTTGCGTTCGGTTACGCAGGATCGTTCAGCTATCGCTGTGTCTGGCATGAGGTGCAATGCATGAAACGAGTTCGACAGTGGCTGGCTGCCTGGGCCACCTTCGCTGTGTTGGTTTCACCACTCCCGGCATCGGCCGCATCCGCGCCGATCCACTTCGCCGACTTGAACTGGGAAAGTGGCAGCCTGATCACCGATATCCTGCGGATCATCGTGGAGAAGGGCTACGGCCTGAAAACCGATACATTGCCGGGCACCACCATTACCCTGGAAACCGCCCTGGCCAACAACGACATCCAGGTGATCGGGGAAGAATGGGCCGGACGCAGTCCTGTGTGGGTCAAGGCCGAGGCCGAAGGCAAGGTGGTCGCCTTGGGCGATACGGTCAAAGGCGCGACCGAAGGCTGGTGGGTACCCGAGTACGTCATCAAGGGCGACCCGGCCAAGGGTATCAAGCCCCTGGCGCCGGACCTGCGCAGCGTCAGCGACCTGGCGCGATACAAACATGTGTTCAAGGATCCGGAGAGTCCGGACAAGGGGCGTTTCCTCAACAGCCCCATCGGCTGGACTTCCGAGGTGGTCAACAAACAGAAGCTCAAGGCCTATGGCCTGGCCGACAGTTTCGTCAACTTCCGCAGCGGTTCCGGTGCGGCGCTGGATGCGGAGATCACGTCCTCGATTCGCCGAGGCAAGCCGATCCTGTTCTATTACTGGTCGCCCACGCCCCTGCTTGGAAAGTTCAAGCTGGTGCAGCTGGAGGAGCCGCCATTCGATGCCGAGGCCTGGAAAACCCTGACCGATGCCGACAACCCCAATCCCAGGCCGACCCGCTCCCTGGCCTCGAAACTGTCCATCGGCGTATCGACCCCGTTCCAGAAACAGTATCCGGACATCGCCGAGTTCTTCAGCAAGGTCGACCTGCCCATCGATCCGTTGAACAAGGCCCTGGCGGACATGAGCGAAAAACGCATGCCCCCGCGCGAAGCCGCCGAGGCTTTCCTCAAGGCCCATCCACAGGTCTGGCAGGCCTGGCTGCCCAAGGATGTGGCGGACAAGGTGGCGGCGGGGCTGTAGGCATTCGCCTGGCGGCGGGTTGAACTCTTGATCCTGAGCAATGAGGGTTTCGCGCGAAGCTGGCAATCTGCGCCGGTCCAGCGAAATATCAAATTCGAGCTAGGATGAATGTTCAACCTTTTCCAGGAGACTGGCGAATGACGCTGTTATTGGCTCGGTCGCTGGTCGCGGTTTTCGCGGCCATCAGCTTGATCCATATGTATTGGGCCCTGGGCGGACGCTGGGCCGCCCTGGCGGTGGTGCCCCAGGTGCCGGTGCAGCACGGACAGGCGCTGCGCCCGGCGTTCGATCCATCGGGCTGGTTGACGCTGCTGGTCGCCCTGGGACTGCTGTTGATCGCGCTGCTGGTAAGCCTGCGGGTCGGTCTGCTGGCGCCGCCGGTCACTCATCGGGCGCTCCAGTGGCTGATCAGCGCGATCGCCTTGCTGATGTTCGCCCGGGCCATTGGCGAGTCGAACCTGGTGGGCTTCTTCAAGGAGGTCAAGGATTCGACGTTCGCCAGGCTCGACACCTGGATCTACTCGCCCTTGTGCGTCGTGCTCGGGGCCGGGTTGTTGACGGTGGCCTGGGCCTGAGTCGGGTCACCGGCTAACTGTCGGATCCTGTCCGCCTGCTGCTCACTTCCGCCGGCACATCATCCCCGGCCATGCGCTTGCGGAACAACGCCGCCCGGGCCAGCAGCAGGGTGGTCACCGGTACGGTGATCGACAGCAGGATCGGGATCAGCCAGGCATGCAGCACCGGCCCGGACTTGAGCGCCGAGAAATACAGGATCGAGGCCAGTGCCACGCACCAGGCGCCCAGGGTCGAAGCCAGCGCCGGAGGATGCATGCGCTGGAAATAATCCTTGAGCCGCACCAGGCCAACGGCTCCGACCAGGGCGAACAGGCTGCTGAGCACCAGCAGGATCGCCACTGCGGCTTCGACCCACATCGACAATTGGCCATTCATTCGATCACCTCCCCACGCAGCAGGAACTTGGCCAGGGCGAACGAACCGACAAAGCCGAACAGGGCGATCAGCAACGCCGCTTCGAAGTAGGTGTCGCTGGCATAACGAATGCCCAGCACCAGCATCATCAGCATCGCAATGATGTAGAGATAATCCAGGGCCAGTACCCGATCCTGTGCCGATGGGCCCTTGAACAGTCGCACCAGGGTCAGCACCATCGCCAGGGAGAACAGGAAAAGACTCAACAGGATCGAGTTGGACAGGAACGGGCTCATTGGAAAATCTCCATCAAGGGGCGCTCATAGGTGGCCTTGAAGTGGGCGATGAACGACGCTTCGTCTTGCAGATCGAACACGTGCATCAGCAGGATGCTGCGGTCCAGTGCCAGTTCCGACCAGACTGTCCCGGGGATGACCGTGGTGATCATCGACAGCGCGGCCAGGCCATTGGCGTCATGCAGATCCAGCGGCACCTTGACGAAGCACGAGCGAGGTGGGCGCCGTCCGGCGTTCAGCACGCTCCAGGCCACTGCCAGGTTGGACAGCAGCACGTCGCGGCCCACCAGCAGGAACAGCCGAAGCACCGTGCCGGGGCGTCGGATACGAATGGGCCGCGGGCGCAGCGGACGCATCATCAGCGGCGCGAGAAAGCCCAGCGCCGCCCCCAGCAGCAGATGGCCGGGGCTGACCGTCAGGTTCAACGCCAGCCACAGTCCCCAGAGTGCCAGGGACAGCCAGGGTGCGGGAAACAGGCGTTTCATGGCTGCACCTCCCGTGACGCCGTGCTGGCGTCGGGGCTGGGAATGGCGCGGGTGGAAAGCACCGACATCACATAATGTTCCGGATTGTTCAGTGCCTGGGCAGCCTCCTGGGTGTAGCGCAACAGCGCCTCGGCCTTGAAGGTCAGTCCGATTCCCAGGCCCAGCAGAACGATGATCGGCAGGCATTCGAACGGCCTCAGCAACGGCGATGGCCGCTCCTTGGGCGTCCAGAAGCGCTGGATCCCCAGGCGCGAGAAGGCGACCAGCGAGGCCAGGCCGGACAGGATCAGCAAGGCCAGCAGCCCCCATGCCTGATACGAGATGGGGCCGCCACTGGTTCCAAGACCCTGGGGATTGAGCAGTGCGTTCAACAGGCCCAGCTTGCCGATGAAGCCCGACAGCGGCGGCATGCCCACCACCAGCAAGGTACACGCGATGAAACTCAAACCGAGGAACGCCAGGGTCCAGGGTATCACTTGCCCGACCACGGCCTTCTGTTCGTCATCGAGGTTGGTGCCCTTGGGCGGTTGCAGGGATTCCAGCGGCCGAGGCAACGTATCGAACTCGTCTTCCAGGGGCAGTTCGTTGGCCGAACGCGAGCGTTCGATCAGTTCGGCCAGCAGGAACAGCGCACAAAGCGCCAGGGTCGAGCTCACCAGGTAGAACAGCGCCGCGCCCACCAGGTTGGGCTGGGCGAACCCGATGGCCGACAGCAGGATGCCGGCCGATACCAGGATGCTCAGGCTGGCCATGCGCTCCAGCCGCTGGGCCGCGAGGATGGCGATGGCCGCGCAAACGATGGTGGCCATGCCTGCGTAGATCAGCCAGTCGCCGCCGAAATAGGCCGAGGCACCGGCCTGGCCGGAGAACAGCAGTGTCCACAGGCGAAGCAGGGTGTAGATGCCCACCTTGGTCATGATCGCGAACAGTGCCGCCACCGGAGCGCTGGCGGCACTGTAGGCCGGCACCAGCCAGAAGTTCAGCGGCCACATGCCGGCCTTGGCCAGGAACGCCACGGCCAGGATCGCCGCGCCGGCATGCAGCAGGCCTCGATCGGCTTCCGGTACCAGCGGTACTTTCAGGGCCAGGTCGGCCATGTTCAGGGTGCCGGTGACGCCATAGATCAGCGCCGCACCGATCAGGAACAGCGAGGAGGCCAGCAGGTTGATGGAAATGTAATGCAGCCCCGACGACACCCGTGCCCGTCCCGAGCCGTGCAGGAGCAAACCGTAGGACGCGGCCAGCAGCACTTCGAAGAACACGAACAGGTTGAACAGGTCCGCCGTGAGGAAGGCGCCGTAGAGGCCCATCAGCTGGATCTGGAACAGCGCGTGGAAGCTTGCGCCAGCGCCGTGCCAGCGGGCCGTGGCGAACAGCAGGGTGCATACGCCGATGATGCCGGTCAGCACCAGCATCAGGGCCGACAGCCGATCGACCACCAACACGATACCGAAGGGCGCCTGCCAGTTGCCCGGCAGGTACACGCCGATGGAGGCGGGCAGGGCCTGGTCCTGGGTCCAGCCCAGCAACAGCACGGCGATACCCAGGCCCAGGAGGCTGGAGAACAGGTTGATCCGGGCCTTGAGCGGGCGATGCTTCTCGCCCAGCATCAGCATCAATGCGGCGGTCAGCAGCGGCAGCAGGATGGGGGCGGCGATCAGGTGAGGCGTCAACATCATTCCCTGGGCTCCCGGCCGTCCACATGGTCGGTGCCGGTCAGGCCCCGGGAAGCCAGCAACACCACCAGGAACAGCGCAGTCATGGCGAAACTGATCACGATGGCGGTCAGCACCAGGGCCTGGGGCAACGGGTCGGTGTAGTGCAACAGGTTCTGGGGCACGCCGTCCTTGATGATCGGCTCCTTGCCGATGAACAGGCTGCCCATGCTGAAGATGAACAGGTTGACGCCATAGGAGAGCAGGCACAGCCCCATGACCACCTGGAAGGTCCGGGGCCGCAATACCAGCCAGACTCCGGAGGCGGCCAATACGCCGATTGCGATTGCGATGACTTCTTCCATCAGGCGGCTCCTGTTCCGGTGTGTGCCACGGGCTTGGGCTGCAGGCCCGGTTTATGGGCCCGCACCGACTGGTGGGCCAGGGCAGTGAGAATCAACAGGGTCGAACCGACCACCACGGCATACACGCCGATGTCGAAGAACAGGGCACTGGCCAGGTGGATATCCCCCAGCAGCGGCAGTTCGAAGTGCCAGGTGTGGGTGGTCAGGAAGGGGTAGCCGACCAGCATCGCCCCAAGGCCGGTGGTCGTGGCGAACAGCAGCCCGGTGCCCATCCAGCGCAATGGCCGCAGGCTCATCTGGGCCTCGACCCACTGGGTGCCGGCCACCATGTACTGCAGGATGAACGCCACCGACATCACCAACCCGGCGACGAAGCCACCTCCCGGCTGGTTGTGGCCGCGCATGAACAGGTAGAACGACACCACCAGGGCAATCGGCAGCAGCAGGCGCACCAGCACCGACGGCACCATCATGAAGCCCAGCGCGGTGTCGCTGGCATGCCGTGGGTTGACCAGGTCGGTGACCACGTCCGGCGCCAGCAGGCGCTGTTGCGCCGGCAACTGCATGCTTTCCTTCGGTGGTCGGAACCGCCGTAGCAGCGCGAATACGGCCAGGGCGACCGCCACCAGTACGGTGATTTCGCCCAGGGTATCGAAGCCGCGGAAATCCACCAGCATCACGTTCACCACATTGCTGCCGCCACCTTCAGGCAAGGCCCGGCTGAGGTAGAACGAGGAAATGTCGTTGGGGGTCTGGCGCGTCAGCATCGCATAGGACAGCAAGGCCATGCCGCCGCCTACCGCGATGGACAGCAACAGGTCGCGCAAACGGCGCACCCGCGCGCGTCGTTCGCTGTTGGGCAGGGGCGATGCGTCCTCGATCCGCCGGGGCAGCCAACGCAGGCCGAGCAGGATCAGCACCGTGGTCACCACCTCGACCACCAGTTGAGTCAAGGCCAGGTCGGGCGCCGAGAACCAGACAAAGGTAACGCAGGTCATCAGGCCGCAGACGCTGACCATGGTCAGGGCCGCGAGCCGGTGGTACTTGGCTTGCCAGGCCGCGCCCAAGGCGCAGGCGATTGCCAGCAACCACAGGGTGACGAAGACGATGGAGCCGGGAATCTTCGGCCGGTCGCCCCAGACCAGCGTGCCGTGCGACATCGGAATCAGTCCGGCCAACACCGCGACCAGCACCAGCAGGAACAGTTGCGCCTGCAGCCTCCGGGTACTGATTTTCCGTTCCAGCCGACGGCTCTGGCGCATCATCAGCACCAGGCTGCGTTCGAACAAGCGCTTGCCGCTGAGCCGGCCGATGAGGGGCGGTCGCTTGATCTGCCCGCGCTTGAGTTGCTGGCGCAGCAGCAGGTACAGCACGATGCCGCCGGACATTGCCACCAGGCTCATGATCATCGGCGCGTTCAGGCCATGCCAGATCGCCAGGCTGTACGAGGGCAGCGGGCCACCGAGCACCGGCAACGCGGCCGCGGCAAGCAGCGAACCGACCACCTGGACCGGGAAGATTCCCACCAGCAGGCAGGTGAATACCAACAGCTCCACTGGCGCCCGCATCCAGCGCGGCGGTTCGTGGGGGGTATGGGGCAGGTCGGTGGCGGTGGGCCCGAAGAACACGTCCACGGTAAAGCGCAAGGAATAGGCGACGCTGAAGGTACCGGCAATGGTGGCGATGATTGGCAGCGACAGTTCGATCCAGGCCGTGGCGGAAATGAACACCGTCTCGGCGAAGAACATCTCCTTGGACAGGAAGCCGTTGAGCAATGGCACCCCGGCCATTGCCGCGCTGGCCACCATGGCCAGGGTGGCGGTGAACGGAATCAGCCGGACCAGGCCGCTGAGCTTACGGATATCCCGGGTGCCGCTTTCGTGGTCGATGATCCCGGCGGCCATGAACAACGAGGCCTTGAAGGTGGCGTGGTTGAGGATATGGAAGACCGCCGCCACGGCGGCCAGCGGACTGTTCAGGCCCAGCAGCAGGGTGATCAGCCCCAGGTGGCTGATGGTGGAATAGGCCAGCAGTCCCTTGAGGTCGTTCTGGAACATCGCGCAATAGGCGCCCAGCAGCAAGGTGCAGGCCCCCGCGCCGCCGACGATGTAGAACCACTCTTCGCTGCCCGACAACGACGGCCACAACCGTGCCAGCAGGAAAACCCCGGCCTTGACCATGGTCGCCGAGTGCAGGTAGGCCGATACCGGCGTGGGCGCGGCCATGGCGTGGGGCAGCCAGAAATGGAAGGGAAACTGAGCGCTTTTGCTCAGGGCGCCGATCAGGATCAGCGGCAAGAGAATGGGGTAGAGAGCGTGGTCACGGATGATATTGCCGGCGGCCAGGACCTTGTCCAGGTCGTAGCTGCCGACCACATGGCCGAGCAGCATCACTCCCGCCAGCAGGCACAGCCCGCCGGCCCCTGTCACCATCAAGGCCATGTAGGCGCCGCGCCGGGCATCGGCGCGGTGGTGCCAGTAGCCGATCAGCAGGAACGAGAACAGGCTGGTCAACTCCCAGAAAAACACGATCTGGATCAGGTTGCCGGAGATCACCAGTCCGAGCATGGCGCCCATGAACGCCAACAGGAATGCGAAGAAGCGCGGCACCGGATCATCCGGCGACATGTAATAGCGGGCATACAGCGAAACCAGCGTGCCGATACCCAGTACCAGCAGGGAAAACAGCCAGGCGAAACCGTCCAGGCGCAGCACGAAGTCCAGGCCCAGGCTGGGCAGCCATGAATAATGCTCACGGATCACGCCACCGTCGACGATCTGCGGATACAGCAGTGCCACCTGGACAGTACCGACCAGGGCCACCAGGCCAGCCAGCACCGATTCGGCGTTACGGGCGTTGTGCGGCAGCAGCGCCGCGACACAGCTGCCGATGAAGGGCAAAAGTAATAGAACTATCAGAGACATAGGCTTCTATTCGGCGGGTTCAGGTTGGGATCATACGTGGCGCATCCCGGATCACCAACCGCGAGGGTGTCGCAGAATCCTACAAGGTAGACGGAGTTTTCCTGTTTTGTGGTGTTTCAGCCTGGAAGCGGTGAGCGTTGCCAGGGCAGGCGCCTTGAAAAGAATCCGCACTCCGGCCCCGGAGTGCCTCATCCCCGTTCAATGATCGCCGGGGATGGTCCGAGCCTGGCGTAGAAGACGCTTGCGCCTTGGACAGGTCTTTCCGACGTTCGGGCGATGCCTCAACTCTCGCCCTCGGGCACCTCATCCACCACGACGGCATCCTTGTTCCGGGTCTTCAGTTCGCTGACGATCACCGCCGCCACGATCAGCCCGGCACCCACCAGCGCAATCGCCGGCAACCGCTCGCCCGCCAGGCGCCCGGCGATGCCGGCCCACACCGGTTCACCGGCGTAGATCAATGTGGCACGGGTAGGCGAGACGCTTCTCTGCGCCCAGTTCATCGCCACCTGGATCGCCGCGCTGGCCGCGCCCAACCCTGCTGCACTGAACAGCAGGAACCAGGAAAAGTCCGGGATCGTTTCCTGGGTCGGTACTACCATCGAAAATGCCAGCACCGCCGTGCTCGCCAGTTGCACCACGGTAACGCGACGCACATCGACCTGGCCGGCGTAAGTGCTGATCAGGATGATTTCGGCGGCAATCGCGATGGCGCTGATGAGCGTGGCGATCTCTCCGGGGCTGAAGTTCAGCGAGGCACCGGCGGGGCCCGATACCAGCAAAAGCCCCGTGAACGCCAGCATGATGCCGATGCTGGGCATCAAGCCTGGCCTGCGGCCCAGCACCAGCCACTGCAACAGCGGCACGAAGGGAACATAGAGCGCGGTGATGAACGCCGACTGGCTGCTGGGAATGCTTTGCAGGCCCACGGTCTGCAAGCCGTAGCCGAGCATGATCGCCACGCCGATGAAAGCGCCGGCCTTGAGTTCGAACAGAGTCAGGTCGCGCAGGTGACGCCAGGAGAACAAGGCGACGAATGCCGCCGCGGCGGCGAATCGCAGGCCGACGAAGAACATCGGGCCGCTGACCGTCATGGCGTGCTGGACCAGCAGGAAGGTCCCACCCCAGATCATGGTGATCAGCACCAGCACGCATTCAGCCTTGCTGAGCTGCAGGAAACGGGAGGGAGCCTGTGGGGAATTCACCGATGTCATGACCTTGCGCGCCAATGGAGGCGGACGCACAATGCGTCCGAAAGTTGAGCAGTATAGTGCGCAACCCCATGGAACGAGCAATCCCAGTGCATAAAGATCACGGCCAGCGGGCATCCGTCCTGCAACACGTCAGCCAGAATGTCCGGCGCTTGCGCCATGCCGCGCAACTCAGCCAGACCGCGCTGGCGCAACTGTCCGGGGTGAGCCGGCGGATGCTGGTCGCCATCGAGGCCGGGGAAAAGAATGTCAGCCTGACCACCCTGGACCGGGTCGCCGAAGCCCTGGACGTCGCCTTCAGCGATCTGATCCAGGCCCCCGATGCCCGGGATCCCAGCCGGATCGATGAGTTGGCCTGGGCCGGCGCGATCCCCGGCAGCAAGGCCGTGCTCCTGGCCAAGGCCACGGCCACCCGTGAGGTGGAACTGTGGGAGTGGCGCCTGGAGCCCGGCGAGTCTTATCAGTCCGAGCCCGACAACGATGGCTGGAGCGAGCAACTCTACGTATTCGAGGGATGCCTGACGCTGCTGTTGGGCAGTGATGAACGCCGGATCGGTGCCGGTGAGTTTTTCATGTTCGCCAGCAACCAGCCCCATGCCTATCGAAACGATGGCCCGGTGGCGGCGAGATTCGTACGCAACGTGGTGATTTGACCCTGGAGATCGGTATGGACACAACGTTGGAGCGACAGGGGCGCGACCTCATCCGCGAAGCCGAGATCCTGATCATTGGCGGCGGCCTGAGCGGTGCCATGCTGGCCGCGCAGTTACTGCGCCTGCCGGGCCGGCGCGAGGTGCTGATCGTCGAGCCGCGCAGTGAACTGGGCCGGGGCGAAGCCTACAGTGCCGTGGAACCGGGCCATACCTTGAACGGCAACGCGGCGCGCATGAGTGTCGACCCGGACAACGCCGATGACCTGACCCAATGGCTCACCGCGTTCATCGAAGCCGGCGGCTGGCCCGAGTCGGGCCTACAGCATGTGCCGATCAGCGAATTGTTCCCACCCCGGGGGATATTCGGCCTCTATGTGCAGCAGCGCCTGGCCGAGGCTCGCCAGTTGGGCGCACAAAACGGTTCGACTGCCGAGCACGTGCGCGGGGAGGCCGTGGACCTGCGGCTTGCCGACGATACCGTGATGGTGACGCTGGACGACGGCCAACTCTTGCGTGGCCGTTTCGCCGTGCTCGCCACCGGCATGTTCCCGGCGGCGCGCACTCCGCAGACCGAATCCAGCGGCTTGAATGCCGCGGCCCTGGATCCCTGGGATGTGGCCGCGATGCGCCAGCTCGACCCGCAGTCCACGGTGTTGATCATCGGCTCGGGACTGACCATGGTCGACGCCGTGGTCTCCCTGGAGCAGGCCGGGCACCGGGGGCCGATCGAAGTGTTTTCCCGGCATGGCCTGCTGCCCCACGTGCGCCGCCAGCCACCGGCCTGGGTGGATTTCCTCGCTGAAGATCACAGCCTGCGTTCGCCCCGCCAACTGATGCGGGCCCTGCGCGAGCAATGCCGTCAGGCCCAGGCCCTGGGGATCGATTGGCAAGCGCCGCTGGACACGGTGCGTGCGCATATCGGGCGTTTGTGGAACCAGGCCAGTGACGTGCAGCGCCGGCAGTTCGTGCGGCATGTCCGGCCATGGTGGGAGAGTCATCACCATCGTTCGCCGCCGTTGAGCGCGGAGCTGGTGGCGCGTTTGCATGGGGAAGGGCGATTGCGGATCCAGGCGGCGTCGTTCAAGGGCCTGGCGTCGTCTCCCGAGGGCACAGTGGGTATTCACATCCGCCACCGGGGACAAGCCGGCCTGACAGTGGTGCAGGGCGCGGCATTGATCAACTCCAGCGGTATTGAATATGACTGGCGCCGCGTGGCGCGACCGTTGCCGCAGCAGCTGCTGGCTCGCGGACTGATCCAGCCGGGGCCGTTGGCCCTGGGCATTGCCGCCCGGACTGACGGTGCGGTGCTGGACGCCCAAGGAGCGCCCGCCCGGCGGCTGTTCGCCATGGGGCCGCCGTTGCGGGGGATGTGGTGGGAAAGCACTGCCGTGACCGACGTGGCGAGCCAGGCCAAGGCGCTGGCGGCGCGGTTGGTTGAGTTGCAAACCCAGGTTTGAGTTGAACACGGTCCCTTGTGGCGAGGGGATTTATTCCCGTTGGGTCGCGCAGCGGCCCCAAATTTAGCCTGACACACCAAGGACGCATTTTTAGGGGCGCTTTGCACCCCAACGGGAATAAATCCCCTCGCCACACGGTTAACCATGTCTCCGGACCAAACAGGGGGGACTGAAGTCAGGGGTTATAGCTCGCTGACCTTCACCCAACGCTGCTCCCGCGCCGCCACCCGAATCGCCGCCGCCAGCCGCTCCACTTCCCAGGCCTCGTCGAAGTCCGTGCCGCTGCCGCCTTCGCCGGCCAGCGTCATGATCAGTTCCTGCACCTCCAGCGTCTTCAATTCGTTGTAGCCCAACTGGTGTCCGGCGGCCGGGCTGAATGCGGCATAGCCGGGCAAGTCCGGACCGGCCAGCAGGCGCTGGAAGCCTGGCTGGCCGACGCGACACAGGCGCAGCTCATTGAGTCGCTCCTGATCGAATGCCAGCGTGCCGAGGGTGCCGCTGATCTCGAAGCTCAGGTGGTTCTTGTAGCCATGTTTGAGCCAACTGCTGCTCACCGTGCCTCGGGCGCCATTGGCGAAGCGCAGCAGTGCGTGGACATGGTCGTCCACCGCGATGGCCCGTTGTTCGGCATTGCCGGCGCTGGCAGGGCGCTGGTGATGCACGGTCTGGCTGTCGGCGCACACGGCCTCGACATCGCCCAACAAGTACCGGGCCATGGCCAGCAAGTGGCTGCCCAGGTCTGCCAGTGCGCCACCAGCGTGGGCCGCTTCGCAACGCCATGACCACGGCGAGGTCGGGTCGGCCATGAAATCTTCGCTGAACTCACCCTGGAAGCTGATGATCTGTCCCAGTTCGCCGCGCTGGATCATGTCCCGGGCCAGCCCGATGATCGGATTGTGCTGGTAGTTGTAGCCGACCCGCGTCACCACCCCTGCGCCCTTGGCCGCCTGGCGCATCTGCTCGGCCTGTTCCAGGGACACCGCCAGGGGCTTTTCACAATAGACCGGCTTGCCCGCCGCCAACGCCGCCATGGCCATCGGGAAGTGCAGGTGGTTGGGTGTGGTAATGGCGATCAGGTGAACCTTCGGGTCGTCGATCAGCCGCTGCCAGTGGCTGTGGGCCGTCTCGAACCCCCAACTCTGGGCGCACTGCCGGGCACGCTGTGGATCGGCGTCGGCCAGGGCCGCGAGTGTCAGGTTCAGGGGGAGGTCGAACACTGCCTTGGCATTGTGGAACGCCAAGGCATGGGCACGGCCCATGAAGCCGGTGCCAATCAGACCGATGCCGAGTTCGCGCATGAGAAAGAGCCCTTTGAATTGTTATTTTCAGAAGGGCTCTTTATGGAATAAATATTCTCAAATTGCAAATACTGGAATAAATATTCATTTGTGCGATCGCAGAGGATTACTTGTGGGAGGAGCTAGCTCGCGATAAGCGGTGGGTCAGCAGTACTGGTGTGACTGATGCGACGCCATCGCGAGCATGCTCGCTCCCACAGGGGGGTTCTCACAGGTCTTGCATGGCGCGCTCGCTATCAGGACAGGAACCCACCATCCACATTCAACGCCACACCTGTGGTGTAGCTCGACGCATCGCTGGCCAGGTACAGCACCGCGCCGGCCATTTCGCTCGGGTCGGCCACGCGCTTGAGGGGGATCTGCGCCAGGGCGGTTTTCAGGATGGCGTCGTTCTTGACCAGTGCCGAGGCGAACTTGGTGTCGGTCAGGCCCGGCAGCAGGGCGTTGCAACGGATGCCGAATTGCGCGCATTCCTTGGCGAAGACCTTGGTCATGTTGATCACCGCCGCCTTGGTCACCGAATAGATGCCCTGGAAGATGCCCGGGGAAATGCCATTGATCGACGCGACGTTGATGATGCTGCCGCCACCGTTCTCGCGCATCAGCTTGCCGGCTTCCACCGACATGAAGAAATAGCCGCGGATATTCACATCGACGGTTTTCTGGAACGCACCCAGGTCGGTGTCCAGCACGTTGCAGAACTGCGGGTTGGTGGCCGCGTTGTTCACCAGGATGTCCAGGCGCCCGAACTGTTCGCGGATGCCGGCGAACACCTGGCTGATCTGTTCCATTTCACCGATGTGGCAGGCGATGGCGGTGGCCTTGCCGCCAGCGGCGATGATCGCATCGGCGACGTGCTGGCAACCGTCGAGCTTGCGGCTGGAAACGATCACGTGGGCGCCTTGCTGGGCCAGCAGTTTGGCGATGGCTTCGCCGATGCCACGGCTGGCGCCGGAAACGAAGGCGATTTTACCGTCGAGGTCGAACAACTGGGTCTTGGACATGCTGTTTCCTTGTTATAGGTGCGCTCAGAGCGTGGATTTTTTGATGACTTGCAGGCTCATCTGCTCCAGCAGCGCGTTCATCTGAACGAACTGCGCGAAGCGTTTGTCCTGGGTCTGGCCGTGGAAATAGCGGTAGTAGATCTGCTGGACGATGCCGGCCAGGCGGAACAGGCCGTAGGTGTAGTAGAAGTCGAAGTTGTCGATGCGCATCCCGGCGCGCTCGGCGTAGTAATCGACGAATTCGCGGCGGGTCAGCATGCCTGGGGCGTGGCTGGGCTGGCGGCGCATCAGTTGCACGGGCGCCGGGTCGCCGGCTTCGATCCAGTAGGCCAGGCTGTTGCCCAAGTCCATCAACGGGTCGCCGATGGTAGTCAGCTCCCAATCCAGTACACCGATGATCTGCATCGGGTTGTCCGGATCGAGGATGACGTTGTCGAAGCGGTAATCGTTGTGGACGATGCTCGACGTCGGATGGTCGGCGGGCATCTTGTCGTTGAGCCAGGCCTTGACCGCCTCCCATTTCGGCGCGTCGGGCGTCAGGGCTTTTTCATAACGATCGCTCCAGCCCCGGATCTGCCGCGCCACGTAGCCTTCGGGCTTGCCCAGGTCCGCCAGGCCGCAGGCCTGATAGTCGACCCGATGCAGTTCCACCAGCCGATCGATGAAGCTTTTGCACAGCGCCTCGGTCCGGGCGGCGTCGAAACCCAGTTCCGGCGGCAGGTCGGAACGCAGGATGATGCCCTTGACCCGTTCCATCACATAGAACTCGGCGCCTATTACCGATTCGTCGGTGCAATGCACGTAGGCTTTCGGGCAATACGGGAAGCCGTCGCGCAATTGATTGAGGATACGGAACTCACGGCCCATGTCATGGGCGGATTTGGCCTTGTGGCCGAACGGCGGGCGACGCAGGACGAATTCCTGTTCGGGGTATTCCAGCAGGTAGGTCAGGTTCGATGCGCCACCGGGAAACTGGCTGATCCGTGGCAGGCCGGTGAGGCCGGGAATGTGGGCCTTGAGGTACGGGTCGATCAGATTGGCATCGAGTTCTTCACCGTCGCGCACGCGGGTGGACTGATCTGTAAACGCCATGCTTATCCCTTCTGCTTATTTTGGAGGCCATCGATCATTGGCTAATCTAATGGCGCGTGGGAGGCGTCACAAGCACGCCAGGGTCTTATAGGTTAGCGTGTTGCCGGATAATCAGCGGGCTTGATGCATGGCGGCGTGCGCCTCGGAAGCTGGCGAGCTATGGTTTCGGGACAGTCGCTGTCAAAGGAGCCACCGCGATGGGATGTCCGCAAGTCTGTGCGACCGCAACCCTGCAATGCAGCTTCGGCGCAGCCCCGGCGGTGCTCAATGTGCTGCCGGTCAATCGCCTGCTGACCGGCGGGATGCCGGCGGCCAATATCATGGACCACATCCCGCTGGTGAATATCACCACGTTTGGCATGTGCATGAGCCTGGCGAACCCGACCGTGGCCGCCGCCACCGCGGCGGCACTCGGCGTACTGACCCCCATGCCGTGCATTCCCGCCACTGCCACCCCGTGGATCCCTGGCGGCGCCCCGACCCTGTTGCTGGGCAACATGCCGGCCATCGATGCCAATAGCACCTTGATGTGCACCTGGGCCGGGGTGATCAAGATCGTTGTACCAGGGCAGGTGCAGATGTTGATTCCCTGATGGGCAATCCAGCAGGCATTGCACCGCCCCTGTGGAAGCGAGCTTGCTCGCGATAGCGGTGGGTCAGTGGGTGGTGAGGTTGATTGTGAGGCCGTCATCGCGAGCAAGCTCGCGCTCACTGGGGGTAAGACAATCGTCACGCCTGGGCCGGATCGTTCCAGCGCCTGAACCACCAGCGCAGCCGGGAGATCGGCTTGCCGTCGGCATCCAGCGGCCGGCCATCCTCGGCATAGGCTTGCGCCGGCTCCAACAGTTGGCCATTAAGGTAGCGGGCCTCGACTGCCGGATTGCCATTGGGGTGCATTCGCCGATAACGACCGTCACGCACCCCGTCGCGATAGCACTCGGCTTCGGCCAGTTGCCCATCGGGAAAGTAATTGTTCGCTTCGCCGTGCAGCAACCCGCGACGGTAGCTGGCCTGGCGCTGCAACCCGCCTTCGGCGGCGTAGAAGCTCGCCACGCCTTGCAACCTGCCATTCACGAAGGGCAGCACCGCCGACACCTTGCCATTGGGGTGATACAGCGTGCTGCTGCCTTGCAGTTCACCCTGGCTGTAGTTGAGCCTGGCCTGCGGACGTTGGGCTTCTTCGATCTTGAGCATGCCGTCGAGGCGGCCATCGACCAGTTGCCCCTGCAGTTGGCTGTCGTCTCGCTCCAGGTCCAGTTTTCTCGAAGCCATCAACACTCCTGTCAGTTGACCTTCACCAGGCCACCCTTGATCGTCAGCATGCCACCGCCATCCACGGTCTGTTCGGCCGCCGCCTTGTTCACCAGGCTGATGCCGGCATCGTTGGTCAGGGTGGTGCCGGCCTTGTTTTCCAGCGACGTACCGGCCTGATTGCTCAAGGCCGTGCCGGCCTTCTGGCTGATGGAGGTGCTGGCCTGGGCGGCCAGGTCGGCGCCGCTCTTGATGGCGAAACTGCCGCCGCTTTGCAGGGTCAGGGTGCCGCTGACCTTGATGGTCAGGTTACCGTCCACCGTCAGGTCGTAGTTGCCGCTGACCTTGTGCGCGTAGTTGCCCCCGGTGCTGTGGTTCTGGTCCGAGCCCACGGTCACGGTGCGGGTGTCCTTCACATCCAGGCTGTCGCTGCCGGTCTGGATGGTCACGCTGCGCTTGCCTTTCTCCAGGGTGACGGTCTCGTCGCCATCCTTGACGGTGCGGGTACGGGCGTTCTGTACCGTGAGGGTTTCGTCATGGCCGACGGTGGCGGTGGTGTCGTTGAGCACGTTGATGTTGAAGTCTTTCTGGGCCTGGAGAAATACCTCTTCGGCGTCCTTCTTGTCTTCGAAACGCAGCTCGTTGAAACCGCCGCCGCCCTTGGAGGAATTGGTCTTGATTCCGGACTGGGTCTGGTTCGCCGGCAATGCGTAGGGCAGGGCGTTGTCGCCGTTGTAGACGCAGCCGGTCACCAGCGGACGGTCCGGGTCGCCGTCGATGAAGGTCACGATCACTTCCTGGCCGATGCGCGGCACGAACTGCATGCCGAACCCCTTGCCGCTCCAGGGCAGCACGACGCGCACCCAGCAGGACGAGGTTTCGTCGTTCTTGCCGGTGCGGTCCCAGGGGAATTGCAACTTGATCCGCCCGTATTCGTCGGTCCAGATTTCCTCGCCGGCCTTGCCCACCACCAGCGCCGTCTGGGTATGCATGCGCGGTTTTGGCGTGATGCGGGCCGGCCGATACGCCGTGGCCTTGGGAATCGCTTCGAAGCGGTTGCGATAGCTGTCGTGGCTGCCTTCGTGGCTGACCGAGGTCACGACCCAGTCGATGTTCAATGTCGAGTCATCATGGCCGGCGAGGGTGAACCAATACCCCGGCACCAGCCAACGGCAATCGCTTTCACCGACAAAACGCTTCTCCTGGCTGCGCAGGCCGTCCACCCGCTGCTTGGTCAGGGCATCGCCCTGGGCCTTGGCGGTATAGCCGCCCGGATGTTCATACATCGAGTTCGGCCCAGCCACGGCTTCGGCCTGGCTGAAGAGCGACGTTGTCGGCGTGGTGAACTCGTAATCGGTCGCCTGGTAAACCCCGGCCACTGCCTGCAGACACACTTGCCCCGAGCGAATGCCATGCAGTTCCCGAGCGCCCATTTTCTGCCCGAGATAGTTCACCGTTGGTCCATTGGGAATCGGCGCGAAGGCGTCGTTGCTGTCGGCCAGTACCAGGGTGTGCTTGCTGTCCTCGTGGCTGAAGAACCAGAAGATCCCGTCTTCCTCCATCAAGCGTGAAACGAAGGCCAGATCGGTTTCGCCGTATTGCACGCAGTACTCACGCGGGGTGTAGCTGCCGGTGAGCTTGAGCTGGAAGTCGGTGAAACCATGGGCCTTGAAAATCGTGGTGACGATGTCCGAGGTAGCCAGGTTCTGGAACACGCGGTTGTTGCTGGCCAGGCCCAGCCACCAGAGCCATGGGCGCAGCAGGAGTTGATAACGCTCTGCGGTGGCGTCGGCGGGGAGCTGGCGGATCTCGGCGACCAGCCAATCCATCGGGCGCAACAGCGCGTCCTTGTGCAGGGTGGTGGTGACGTGGCTGGCGACCGCGCTGGCGAGTGTCAGCGGGGCGCCATCGACGACGCCATTGAGGATATGCAAGCCCAGGGCATTGAGGCTTTCTTCGCCGGACAGTGATTCAGGGTACAGCGCCGAGAGCGAGGCGGCGGTGAGGGATAGGGTCGTGTTGCTGTCGGTGGAGCGGGCCATTGGACATCCTCAGGTAAAAGTCGAGGTCACACTTACCATTTGAATGTTCCACCTTTTGAATGGATCGCTGCCTGATTGTCACTGACCCATCCTCCCATCTCGTTATCGTTTCCATAGGTGTAGCTGTACATCAATACCGAGTTTTCAACATAGGGCGACAATTGCGGACCACAGAGTGGGCAGGGACTGAGTTCGATATAAATGCGGGTAACGAAATTACTGTAATCACCGTCGGGAAGCGTGACGCTATTTATTGCTTGGACCAACGCGCTGATCTCCGCGTGTCCTCGTAATGTCGTGACAACTTTTTTGGTTGTCGTAGTGTAGTTTCCAAGCAAATCCAGTTTTAACGCGCTGTCGCCGAACTTGTACATCAACAGGCCTCGAGCGGCATCGAAATGTTCGATTAGCGCGAAGCAGGTTCCATGAGATGCTCCCGAACCAGCCAAGGCCCGGCGATTGGAGGAGGATTCGTGACAGATACTGGCCAAGTCGGGAATGGTGCCGCCATTAGTAGCCTGATTGGCTGCCAGCCATGAGGCATATAAAGGGTTTGCCCCAGTCATCGCAATATTGCCGCCAGAGTAGCGACCCACTTTATGCACTTCCGTCATGTAAATCTCCTTTTCGAACAGCCCGTTCAGAGATGCGAGGCCAAGCGCGCCCCATGCCAACGACGCATGACTCAAAGATTCTTCGTGTTGTACATGACACTTGAATGCCAACCGGTGACGCCGAAGGATAGGCTGTACGCCCACGGCGTAAGCCAGCTCCAGGGTCGTCCGCTCCAGCCTGACAGACCTCCCGCATTCAAGATGTCGTCGACGATGGTGTGGCAGTTGTAGGCGTCGTTATAACGATTTCCATCAAATTCTTTATACGTCAGTGTCTTTGACGAAAGAGCCGTGATCCTATTGGTCATTTTTTCGATATTGCTTTTGCTGACTTTTTTTGTGAAGAACCACAAATCCAGCGTTTTTGATTCGCTTAAATCTGTCGTCAATACACCTTCAGGGTCCAGTTCGCCCTCCATCACAATTCCGACTGAGTAAAATTGCGTTTTAGGCCCAGAGGTATGCCAAAGTATCAAGCCCGCATGGCCCGGATAGTACTTTCCACCGGGTATCGGATTGAGGCGCGAAACCAGATCAATCATCACTGTTGTCCTCCAGCCATCGTCGGAAGCCAAAGTGATGAGTTTTTCCGTAGTGACTGACTTCCCGCTGGTCACCAGTTTTTTTACTTCGTTATGAACGGTATTGTCTGTCCAGCGCAGCTCCAGCTTTTTTGCCTGACCCGATGAACCACCAGAAAGGAATTTACCCACGATCTGCTCCAATCGCTTCTGTTTAATATTTTTTGGTGTACAGCATCACTCCAGCACCCACTCCGCCAGCTTCCCAGTCACCTGTGTCATCAATACATTCTCGACATCCCGTGCCCCGGCCGCGCTGCACTTGGCGAGTACGGCCTTGACGATCCCCGCGTCGAACTCGAACTGCTTGCCGGTCGCGGCCTTGTAGCGCCCGCGCAATTTCTCCAGCTTCGCCAGCACAATCCCCTCCAGCGTCGCCTCATCCAGGGGCCGGTACGCCACCACCGTCATGCGCGCCAGGAATGCCGGGCGAAACGCTTGCAGCAGGACTTTGTGCAGGGCTTCGTTGAAGGCATCGGTGCCCAGTTGCGCGGCGGGCGTATCCAGCAGCAGTTCGGCGCCGACGTTGCTGGTGGCGAGCATCACGGTGTTCTTGAAATCCACCACCAGCCCGGTGCCGTCTTCCATCAGGCCTTTGTCGAAGACGTTGTAGAAGGCTTCGAGCACATCGGGGTGGGCTTTTTCGATTTCATCCAGCAACACCACGGAATAGGGTTTGCGTCGCACCGCTTCGGTGAGCACGCCGCCGCTGCCGTATCCGACATAGCCGGGCGGGGCGCCCTTGAGCTGGCTGACGGTGTGGGCTTCCTGGTATTCCGAGAGGTTGATGCTGATCAGGTTGCGTTCGCCGCCATACAAGGCATCGGCCAGGGCGTAGGCGGTTTCGGTCTTGCCCACGCCGGTGGGGCCGACAAGCAGGAACACGCCGACTGGTTTTTGCGGGTCGGTGAGGCCGGCGCGGTAGGCTTGCAGGCGTTGGGCGATGGTATCGAGCGCGGTGCCCTGGCCCATCACTCGCAGCCCCATGCGCTGGCCGAGGGTGCGCACGGCATGGGCTTCGTCGGCGAGCATCTTGCCCACCGGGATGCCGGTCCAGCCGGCGATCACGGCGGCGACGGTCTTGCTGTCCACTTGCTCCGGCACCAGGGGATCGTCCTGGCGGATGGCATCGAGACCGGCCTCCAGGCGCAGCAGTTCGGCGGCCAGGTGGTCGATGCGATTGTCGACTTCGATGTCGGGCTTTTCGCTGTCGGCGCGTTCGCTCAAGGCCAGCAGTTCGCGGCGGGTGTCGAGCAGTTCGCGCACCGCTTCGCGCTCTTCGCCCCAACGGGTCTCCAGCTCGCGGATGGCCTGCACGTTGCTGGCGGATTCATCTTCCAGCAGGGTGATGCGTTCGCGGTGATCCAGGCCGGTGGCCTGTTCCCGGCGCAGGCGTTCGAGCTCGTCCTTGAGGCTGTTTTGGCGGTGGCGCAGGCTTTCCAGGGGCGGCGGCACGTCGTGTTGGCCGAGGGCGACCCGGGCGCAGGCGGTGTCGAGCACGCTGATGGCCTTGTCCGGTAGTTGACGGCCGGAGATGTAGCGGTGCGACAGCTTCACCGCTTCATGAATGGCGGCATCGAGCACTTGCACGCCATGGTGCTGTTCCAGTTTGGCGGCCACGCCACGGAGCATTTCCACGGCGGTCACTTCGTCCGGCTCCTCGACTTGCACCAGTTGGAAGCGACGGGCCAGGGCCGGGTCTTTCTCGAAATATTTCTTGTATTCCAGCCAGGTGGTGGCGGCCAGGGTGCGCAGTTCGCCCCGGGCCAGGGCTGGTTTGAGCAGGTTGGCGGCGTCGCTGCCGCCCTCTGCGCCGCCAGCGCCGATCAGGGTGTGGGCTTCGTCGATGAACAGGATGATGGGTTTTTCCGCGCTGCGGACCGCGTCGATCACCCCCTTGAGGCGTTGCTCGAACTCACCCTTGACGCCGGCGCCGGCCTGCAGCAGACCGAGGTCGAGGACCCGCAGCGTGACCTCCTGCAAGGATGGCGGCACATCCCCCGCAGCGATGCGTAAGGCCAGGCCCTCCACCACGGCGGTCTTGCCCACGCCCGGCGCGCCCACCAGGATCGGGTTGTTCTGCCGACGTCGCAGCAGAATGTCGATGCACTGGCGAATCTCGCCGTCGCGCCCGACGATGGGGTCGATGCGTCCATCGCGGGCGTCGGCAGTCAGGTCCTGGGTGTACTGGTCCAGTACAGGGTCCTGTTTGCGGGACGCCTCACCGGGGTTGGCCGGGCGTGCGCCGCCGGTATGCTCCCGGGAGTTCTCGGTCCATTCCAGCCAGTGCGTACGCAAGGCTTCCTTGGGAATGCGCAGCAACGACGAGGCGCTGTTGAGCAGCAGGCTGCGGCGCTCGTCGCGGTCCAGCAGGGCCAGCAGCAACAGCCCGGAGCGGATGCTGTCCAGGCCCAACACGCTGGCCTGGACCACGGCGTCCTCCAGCAGCCCGATGGTTTGCGCCGACAGGGCAGGAGTGCGGGTGCTGCCGGATTTGAACAGGTCCAGGGCCTTGTTGATTTCCGCCGCCACCGCATCGCGCTCCAGGCCGAAGCGCGGCAACAGGCAAGCGAAATCGCCCCCTTCGATGTCGAGCAGTTCCAGAAGCAGGTGTTCGATTTCCACGTAATGATGGCTGCGCTGCAGACAGCGTTGCGCGGCCCGTTCCAGGGCGCGACGGTTGTCCGGGTTGAGGCGTCCGATCAGGCTGGCCAGTTCCATTTCAGGCGATCTCCGGCTGGCGAAGGCGGGTTTCGATCCGTTGTACGGTCAGGCTGGGCCTGCGTTGCAGGCCGCCATTCCAGCTCAGGCGTGGCGGTACCTGATGGCCCAGTTGCAGTGGGCTGGCGCCACGGACCAGCAACACCAGCGTGCAGTCCAGGTCGGGACCGAAATACAGGGCATAGAGGCTGGCGAGCAGCGGATGGGTTTCGCCGTCGGGCAGCAAGCCGTTGGCCTGGGTCGTGCTCAGCGGTCCGAGGGTCAGGCGCACGCCGGCATGTTCATCCCAGACCCGCGTACCGGCCACTGCGCTGCGTCCCAGGCACAGGTTGCGGCCACCTGCTTGCAGGCGGCTGCGACTGGCGGCCGGGATTTGCCGCCAGCCACCTTCATACGCGCTCAGTTCCACCGGCAACCCGAACTGCTCGCGGACGATCGCCGCGAAGCCGGCCAGGGAGCGTCGGCCATCGGCGTACAGGGCTGTGCAGGCCAGCACGGCAGAGTCGGGCGCAGCCTGGCGTTCCTGCAGGGCCCTGGGCAGCAGGCCGGTCAGTGCCCGCAGTTGTGCCTGGACGGCGGACGCCCCCGGGGCGGTGAAGCCCAGGGCGATGCGGTGCTTGCGCATGACCTTGTAGAGCAGGCTGAGCAAGCGATGCTGGAACAGGTCGAGAAATTGCGCTGGTGCGTGATCCCGGGCACGCGCCCGTTGTTGCAGCCATTCCTGATAGGCATAGGGCAATGGACCGTCGGGACCGCCGAGACCGAAGATCGGCGTGCTCAGCACTGGCGCCTGGCCGGATTCCTGGCTCAGGCTTTCGACCTCACTGGCGGCGAACAGTGGCGTCAATGGGCCGCGCAGGCGCAGGGCTTCGGCGTGGGGCGCGGTGCCGCTGCCCAGGGATTCGGCCTGGGGGTGCTCGCGCTCGAGCAACAGCAATGCCTGGAGCCATTCGAAGCGCTGCGGATCGCGCCGCAGTCGCTGGCTGAGGTTCAGAGACTCAGGGGTTTGCCGGCCTGGGGTTGCCATGTCTTCACCTCCCTGTCGGACTGGACCAGGACCGTGCGCACGAAGCGGTTGGCGGTGGCATAGAGTGAGAAGAACTGCGCCAGTACGCCGGAAAACAGTACGGCGCTGCTGCCGACGAAATGCTGCGGATCCAGTTGCAGGCGTACCTCCAGGCCGTTGCGCCAGCCACGCCAGGCATCTTCGCCCACATGGGCGATCACCCGCTCGCAGGCCAGCCCCAGCACGCCTTCGATCTGGCGCCGGGCGCTGGCTTCGTCCCGCAGGTTGTGCAGTTCGAGAATCTCGCGCAGCGCATCCAGCGCCTGGGGACCTTCCACCAGTGAAAGATGATTGAGGGTCAGTTGGGACACCAGCCGCCAGCGCGACTCACCGTCCAGGCGCGGCAGGCTCTGGGGGCTGGGCGGGTTGCGCAGGCGGGCCCAGGCCACCGGGCCGGGACGCTCGAAACCCAGCGGCGTGCCGGCCGGCAGGCTCTGGGCCAGGTGCCGGTTGGTGCACAGCAACTCGGCGGTCAGGCTGTAGTCCCGGGGATCGCTCAGGGGATCGAGCTGGGTGTCCACCAGGCTGACCATCAGGTCGGTGCCCAGCCGGTTCGGGCTCATGCCACTGACCCGACGCGCATGCCAGTAACAGGCCTGGTCGTTGCCGTGCTGGCTGCCGTAATAGGCCGGCACCCTGCGCACGCCCTGGCTGGAACTGGCCCGCATGGCGCGGATGCTGTGGATCTCGACGCTGTTTTCGCGATGACTGTCGGCCACCAGCCGGTATTCGCTGCGGGTGCCGTCCGGGCGCAATGGTTCGCTGGTCCTGGGAAACAGGTTGATCACCGGCGCGCAGCCCAGGGCGATGTCGCTGGCCTGGAGCGGCAGGCGACTGACGGGGGCGCGGTCGAAAACGATATAGAGATACAGGGACGGTTGGTCGCTGGTGGCGCCCGCCAATGGCAGGTCGAAGAAGCCGAACTTGTCGGGGAAGGCGAAATATTCGGCCAGCAATCGCATGCCCGGGTGCACACCGTCCTCGTCCGGCAGCAGGGCTTCGTCGCTGGCGAAACCGACGATCCGGGGCAAGCCCGCCAGCGGTTCCGGCACGCTGCCCGGAGCGCCGGCCAGGACCTTGACCGCATGGGCGCCGAGCAGGTCGTACAGCCAGGCGTTGATCATCGGTGAAGCCGCCAGGTGCACCCGCAGTTCATCGATCCCCAGCGTCGCCCATGAGCGTTCCCCCAGGCACCGCAGCTCCAGGCGCAAGGCCGAGCGTGCCTGTACCACACCGGTCAGCGCCTGGGCCTCATCGCTGCCCAGCAGCACGGCTTCGCAGATTTGCAGCGGCCACAGGTGCACTGCGGCGGTGGTACGCAAGTGAATGCTCTGGCCTTTGTCCGTGGTCACGAACAGGGGCGTATCCCGGGGCAGGGGATAGCCCTCGTCGAGGTTGCCTTTGCTCGGGTCGGGCTCGAACTGCACGATCGCGCAGGACGGCAGCGGGCGCATGGCCAGGGGGTACAACTGTTCGAGCAAGGCATCGCTGAACTCGGCATAGTCGTCATCCAGCCTGCGTTGCAACCGTGCAGCGAGCAATGCGAAACCTTCCAGCAGCCGTTCGACGTGGGGGTCCGGGCATTCACCGGGAGACAGCTCCAGGCGCCGGGCAACCTTGGGGTAGCGTTCGGCGAACAGGCTGCCGGCATGTCGCAGCCAGGTCAGTTCACGCTGGTAATAGTCCAGCAGTTGCGGGTCAATCGAGTCGCTCATGTCGTACCTCAAGGCCGTCGCCGGCGTGCTCGATGACAAAGGCTACGGGCCAGGAGCGCGAGTCGCCGCGCAGTTCCCCCAGCAGCCGGATGCTCAATTGCTGCGGATGGCCGGGTACGGGGATGACCTGGACCTCGCCCAGTTGCAGGCGAGGCTCGAAGCAGGTGATGGCCTGGCGGATTTCCCGGGTCAACAGGCGACGGTCATCGCTGCGCTGCTGCTGCAACGCGGTCCAGTCGGCGATGCCGTAGTCCAGGATGCTCGGCGGTTCGGTCAGGGCCCGGGGGCCGCGGCGGGTGTTGAACAGACGGTGCAGTTCGGCGTGGACCGACTCTTGCAACGCCTGGCGGTCGAACACCCGGCCATGTTCCTCCGGCAGGTCGGCCAGGCGTTCGAACAACGGCGGGCGAAATCCCTGGCCAGCCATGGCGCGGCTCCGTCACTTGCTCATCTTGTTGGCGGCCAGGTCCCAGGTGGTGCCCGCCGTGCCTTCCTTGGTGCCGTCGTCTTTCTGGGCGGTGAGCTCCCATTTGATCTTGGTGAAGTTCAGCGACAGGGTCTCCACTGGCTTGCCGCCCGTGCCGCCGCTGACACTGACGTTGGACAGTACGACGTTGGACAGGGTGTAGACGATGAAGGGCATGAGCTGGCCGCTGCCTTCGGCGGCGTTGCGGCCAATGGTGATGACGGCTTGCGGGATCGGTTTGCCGGCGCAGCAATACTCGTTGAGCGAGGGGGTGGAGCTGTCGATGAACTTGGTCAGGGTGAATTCCCCGACATGGGGTCTGCCGGAGGTCCGCTCCGAGTTGCTGACGTCGTTGGTGACTTGCATCGCCACGTTGTGGCTGTAGGACATGACTTCGATCTTGTCCGTGAAACCCTCCAGCAGGCTGTCGCCCTTGATGTCGCCGCCGAGGTCGAGAATGATCGCATCCATTGTTTTGAACTCCTGAAAAAGACAAAGGGGTGGTGGTGCCCGATACCGTTAGAACGACCGCCGAAGCTGTGGCGAGGGGATAAATCCCCTCGCCACAAAAGCTCGCTCGCCACAGGATTCCCGGGTCAGGCAGCGACCGGCGGCGGCAGGGTCGCGACCAGGCGGATCGAGGCGGTCAGCTCCTCAAGCTGGAAGTGCGGCCGCAGGAACACCGTGGCCTTGTAGGCCCCGGGCTTGCCGGCCACCTCGGTCACGTCCACCCGTGCTTCGCGCAGGGGGTACTGCGCCTTGATCTCTTGCGGCGCGTTGTCGTTGATCAGCACATAGTCGGCGATCCAGTTGTTGAGGTAGGTCTGCACGTTGTCGCGGGTCATGAAGCTGCCGACCTTGTCGCGCATGATGACCTTCAGGTAATGGGCAAAACGCGAGGCCGCGAGGACGTACGGCAACATCGCCGAGATCCGTGCGTTGGCGTTGGCTTCGTTGGTGTTGTAGACCTTGGCCTTGTTGGTGGTCTGGCCACCGAAGAACACCGCGATGTCGCTGTTTTTCTTGTGGCACAGGGCAATGAAACCGAGGTCGTTGAGCTCTTTCTCGCGGCGGTCGGTAATCGCCACTTCGGTCGGGCACTTGAGGGAAAGGTCCCCGGAACTGGTGCGGAAGGTATGGGCCGGCAGGCCTTCGACCGCGCCACCGCCCTCGGCGCCGCGAATCGCCGCGCACCAGCCGTACTTGGCGAAGGCTTCGGTGATGCGTTGCGACAGCGCCCAGGCGGCATTGCCCCACAGGTATTTGCTGTGGTCGGTGCCGTTGACGTCCTCGACGTAGTTGATGCCTTCCACCGGCAGGGTGTCCGGGCCGTAGGGCAGGCGCAGCAGGAAGTGCGGCAGCACCAGGGACACGTAGCGCGAGTCTTCGCTTTCACGGAAGGCGCGCCATTTGATCAGTTCCTGGCTCTCGAAGATCTTCGACAGGTCCCTGGGTACCGCCAGTTCGGTGAAGCTGCTCATGTCGAACAGGCGCGGACTGGCCGCGGCAATGAACGGTGCGTGCGCCGCGGCGGCGACGTTCGACAGTTTTTCCAGCAGGCCGATGTCCTGCGGGTGCCGGCCAAAGGTGTAGTCGCCCACCAGCAGGCTGAACGGGTGCCCGCCGAAGGTACCGTATTCTTCCTCGTAGATTTTCTTGAACAGGGCGCTCTGGTCGAATTCGACGGCTTTTTCCAGGTCGTTCTGCAGCTCTTTCTGGGTCACGTTGAGCAGGCGCAACTTGAGGCGGGTGCTGGTCTCGGTGTTCTGCACCAGCATGTGCAGGCCACGCCAGGATGCCTCGAGTTTCTGAAGTTCCGGGTGGTGCAGCACTTCGTTGAGCTGGGCGCTGATCAGCTGGTCGATCTGGCTGATGCGGTCGTTGATCATGGCCACGGTGTCCTTGTCGATGGCCATGCCTTCGTCGAGGACCTGGGTGGCGAATTCGGCCAGCATGTCGCGGGCGTAGTCCTGCTGGCTGTCATCGTGGGCCATGCGGCCTTCGGCGATGATCTTGTCCAGCAGCGACAGGGTCTGGGTCGTGCTCTCGCTGGTTTGAGCGCTGGATGAAGCGGGCATGGCGTTATCTCCCTTGAGTGATGGGCACGATCAGGCCTTGGGTTCGTCGGCCGGGGCCGGGTCATCGTTGGCGGCCACGGTGGGCAGCTCCTGCGGTGCTGCGTCCTGGGGCCGGGCCGACTTGATCTCTTGCAGGCCCTCGGTGTTGGCGATGACGTCGCGCAGCAGCTTGTCCAGGTCATCGTTGCCATCGAGCTTGGTCAGCAGGTCGCGCAGGCGCTGGCGGGCTTCGAACAGCCGGCGCAGAGGCGTGATCTGCTCCACGACCTTGACCGGGTCGAAATCGTCGATGTGGCGGAACTTGAGTTCGATGTTCAGCTTGCTGTCGTCGCCGCTCAGGGTGTTGTTCACCTGGAGCGTGGCGCGGGGGCCGATGGAGGCGAGCACCTCGTTGAAGTTGTCGCGATCGATTTCGGTGAAGCGCCGTTCGTTGAGCTTGGGCAGCGGCTCCAGCGGCTTGCCCGAAAGGTCGGCCAGGATGCCGACGACCAGTGGCAACTCTTTCTTTTCGATGGCATTGCCGATTTCCACGTCATAGGTGATCTGGACGCGGGGAGGGCGGACTCTGTCGAGCTTGTGCTGGGTACTTTCTGCCATGGCGGCCGACTCCGATGCATGAGTGGAAGCAATGCATCGGGAGGCCCGCTCATCGCATTCCCTTGCTGATCCACAGGTTGCAAATGGGGGGCAGTAGACCTGTCATTCCCTTGACGAACCTGGCGCATTCGACCGTGCTGGCCGAACTATCCAAGACGCTAGAACAGGTCTATAAAAATGCAAGCAAAAACAATTTTTGACCGCTGTGAGAAGGAAGATTCATTTTGCGTGAGTTTTTTTTCGGATTTTTCTTGAGCCTGGCCCTCACCGGTTGCTCGCTCTTTGCCCCCAGCGTCGACCTGGACAGCCTCACTCTGGACGTCGCGCCCCGGGCCAATGACGACACGCCGATCGCCGTGGATTTCATTGCCGTGAACGACCCGGACCTGCTCAAGCAGCTGTCGGGGATCACCGCCAGGCAGTGGTTCGCCGAGCGCGAGCAGTTCCAGCGCGACTATCGTCAGCTGATGTCGGTGTGGGGGCTGGAGCTGGTCCCCGGCCAGTTCATCGACCGCCAGCCGTTCCCGCTGGAGGGCCGCCGGGCCGCTGGACTTTTGGTCTTCGCCAGCTATAACACTCCCGGAGCCCACCGGCTCCGGCTGGACGATCAGCGCGAGGCCTGGCTCAGGTTCGACAGCCGGGAGATGACCCTCGTGAACGATGGGAAGGTCGATGCCAGTCAGCCTTGAATGACCGCGGGCCGCCTGGCGCGGCGACACTGGGATGTCGAAGGGAGTCGTATGAGTCTGTTACCTGACGCGGTGTGCTGGCACGAGGGCATGCAGTTGCTGCCCCAGCATTTCCAATTGCAAGGGTTGCGCGCCGAGGCCCTGGCCGCGCATGTCGCCACTGCCTGCAACCCCTGGTTCTGGGGTGTCAGCCAACTGGAAGTCGACCCTTCGGCCCTCGCCGCCGGCCAGGTGCGGCTGCTGCAGTTGCAAGGCACCTTGCCGGACGGGTTGCCCGTCAACCTGCAGGCCGGTGTCGGCCCGACCCTGGAGCTGGATATCACCGAGGCGGTCAACAAGACCGACGACGCCACGGTGACCGTGTACCTGGCCATCAGTCCGCTCTGGCGCGCCGGGCAATTGCTGCCTCTCAAGGGACGCCTGCAATCGGTGGTCGGCGATGCGCTGCCGGACCTCACCAGTGGCGAGTTCCCGGAATCCATCACCGTCTGGCGGCCGAACCCGCGGTTGTGCACGCAGCTGAGCAAGGCCGATTCGATCTGCCTGCCGTTGTTGCGTATCCGCAAGGAAGGCGGCGGGTTCCTGCGCGTGCCCTACACCCCACCCACGCCCGTGCTGTTGCCCGAGTCGATGCTGGGGCGGCGGGTCGCCGGGCTGTGCGCCCGGGCGCGGGAGAAATGCATGTTTCTCGCCGGCCGGTTGCGTCAGGCCCAGGCTGCCGGTAACCAGGACGACGCGGCGGAAATCCGCCGGCAGATGACGGCGTTGTGGGCGCGCTTGCCGGAAGTGGAAGGCGCGTTGAATACCCGCGTGACGACGCCCCAGGCGATGCACGGCTTGTTGCTGGGATTGGCCGGTGCCTGGTCGGCCCTCGATCCGCTGGCCGGTGTTCCGGCTTTCGCCCCGCTGGATTTCGTCGAACTGCAACGCGGCTACGAACCCTTGCTCGACTGGCTGGAAGACACCCTGGAACGGGTCCGTGCCGGCTATCGCAGCCTGGCTTTCGAACGCAACGACCAGGTCTTTTCCATTCAGTTGCCCGACGACCAGCCGAGCCAGCGCCTGGTCATCGGCCTGCGCATGCCCAACGGTGCCAGCGAGCAGGCCGCGGCCGACTGGTTGCGCGGGGCGATCATCGCATCCGCACCGCATATTCCATTGCTGAGCCGCCAGCGCATGAGCGGTCTGCCTCACCAGGCCATGAGTCGCAACGAACAGGTGGCCTACAGCGTGGGCGACGATACCCGGTTGTTTGTGGTGAACGCCGGCGGCCAATGGTTCGACGGGCAGTTGCCGTTGCACATCGTCGCCCCGGCATCGGCCCAGGTCAGCAGCCCGTGGCAAGTGGTGCTGTTCGTGGCGCAAGTCGGTGAAAGTGCCTGATCGCAGAAGGGGAGTGGTATGCCTGACGGAAGTGGCGGGGCGGTTCGGAGTCTGCATGAGGCGCCGCTGAGCAGCGCTTTCCGACAGGCCTGGCTGAAATGGTCCCAGCAATGGCAGGACCTGCCCAAGGACAGCGACTCCGCGGCCCTGGTCAGTCGTGTGGTGGAGTTTTCCGGACGCAGTGCCCAGCGCCTGTGGCGGACGGCCTTCGCCAGCGTCGGTGACTCCGCCACCGAGCAGGTCAAGGCGCTGGTCTATGCCTTCGTCGCACTGGTGGACGAAACCCTGCTGTTCAGCCCCTGGCCGGGGCAGCTCGCCTGGCAACAGCATCCGTTGGAATCGCGCATGTATTCCAGCCGCCAGGCCGGCGAGCGTTTGCCTTCGGCCATCAAGAAGCTGCTGGACGAGCAGATGCCCGGTACCCGGGACCTGGCGAATGTCTACCTGCAATGCCTGATCCTCGGTTTCCAGGGGCGCCTGCGTGGCGAACCCGGTCAGGTCCAGCATGAAAAATGGCGCCTGGCACTCTTCGCGTTTGCCTGGCAGTACGATGCGGACTACGAGGAGGTCAGCGAACGCCTGGCGATGTCCGCGGCGGCGCCACCGATGCGCATGCCGGCGCAGACATCGTTGCCGGACGGCTTTCGCCTGGGGCTGGCGATCCTGGCGATGGTCCTGCTGCTGACCGGGCTGGGGCAGGTGTTCTGGCGTGACATCCGTTCGGAGCTCGAACCGGTGCTGCAACTGAACGAGTCGGTGGTCCAGGAGCAGGATTCATGAGCCCCCTGAGCATCGTCGCGCTGGTGTTGCTGGCCATTGTCCTGGTGGTGTTGGTCGCGGCGCTGGTCTGGTGGCTGCGGACCCAGGGCGGAGCCGCCATCCGCAGCTTCTATGGCTCGGTGCGCCACATGGAGCAGGAGCAAGGCACCCGCGACCGCTACCAGATGCCCTGGCTGATGATGCTGGGCAACGAAACCGATGCAGCCCGGTTGTGCAGCCAGTGGCGCTTGCAACCGACGGACAGGGTGGCGTGGTTCGGGCGTTGGTGGTCGGATGCCGAAGGCGCGGTGCTGGTGGTGCCTCAGGCGCTGTTCCTGCCCGACGAAGGCATGAACCGGCAACGGGGCAACTGGTGGCGTTTGCTGGGACTGATCCTGCGCTTGCGCAGTCGGCGCCCGCTGGACGCGGTGATCTGGACGGTGCCGTTCGACAAGCTCGACGATATCGAGCACACCACCGAGCTGAGCCTCAAGGTCCGGCGAGGTTTCATCGACCTGTTGCAGCGCTTCGGCCTGAGCCTTCCGGTGTATGTGGTGATCACCGGCATGGAAGAAATGCCCGGCTTCCAGGAATTGGTCAGCGCGCTGCCGGGCGACGCCCGTGAATCGATAGTGGGCTGGTCCTCGCCGTACTCGCCGGAGGCGGCGTGGCAGTCGCACTGGAGCGACCAGGCCCTGGATCAGGTCCATGCCGCGTTGTCGCAGTCGATCATTGAAATCGGCGCCCTGTCGGGGCAGTTGAGTGGCGACCTGTATGCTCTGCCGGAGCGCTTCGAAGGCTTGCGCCGGGCCTTGCAGGTGCTGTTGGAGCCGGTGTTCCAGGGCAATGTCCAGGGTGAAGCCCCACGCTTTCGCGGCGTGTATTTCACCGCCAGCCAGGCACCGGCTGCCATCGGGGACGGCTTTCCTGCCGACGACAAAGTCTTGCGGCAAACGGTGTTCGCCCGGCAGCTGTGGACCCGCCGGCTGGTGGCTGAGCGCGGCCTGGCCCAGCCGGTGCCGCGGCTGCTGCGCTTGCGCCAGCGCTGGCATCGGCTGGCCGGCGCGGTCGCGCTGGTGGTCGGGCTGGTCTGGTTGGGGGGCATGCTCTGGGTCTGGCACGATTCGGTGGAGCAAGCCGAGGGCTTGTCGCAGTTGGTGCTGCGCGCCCACAAGAACCACATGGTGGTCGATCCTGACGAACCGCAACTGGAGCCGACCCGGTTCAATGTACTGAACTACTGGAACGTGCTGGAAACAGCCCCGCGCTGGCGCTTCGTCTCGGTGGTCTTTCCCACCTCGTGGTTTTCCTCCGTGGACACGCAACTGGAACAGGGTCTGCGCCAGACCGCGCGGCACCACTGGATCCTGCCGTTGCGTGACCTGCTGGTATCGGACCTGGAGAAACTCAAGTCCATCCGCAACACCGAGCGTCGCGGCAACGTGCAGAGCGATGACCCGGCCCAGTGGCAGAGCTATGTGAAGGCCAGGGACCTGGTGGAGCGCGCGGTCCGCCTCGAACAGCACAACCAGTTGTTCAACCAGGTCATCAGTAACCCCAAGGCGCCGCTGGACGAGTTGGTGCAACTGAGCAACAACGCCCTGTCGTTGAACCTCAACCCTGGCACCCTGGGCCGGGCGCGGTTCTACAACCGGGTGCTGTTCGATGCACAGAACTCCGACCTAAAGGGCCTGGACCTGAACGCCGCGCGCCCGGTGGTCTCCGACAATTTCACCGGCCTGATGCAACGCTGGCTCGATCATTATTTTCTCGCCGACAACTTCGTGCGCCAGGCCGGTTACCTCAAGCTGCACCTGCAACGGCTGGAGGCGGGCGGTGGCAACTCGTTGAGCGAGCTGGAAGACCTGATGGCGCTGATCGATGACCTGCAGACCCTGGTCAGCCTGACCAATGCGGCCTGGAGCCGGGGCAAGGGCCAGGACCTGGTGCCGGGCTACAGCCAGTTGATGGACAAGGTCAGCCACAGCGCGCTGCTTGGGCCGCAGTTGGAACAGGATCTGCAAAGCCAGGCGGCGAAGTTGCAGCAGAGCTTTCGCGACCAGTGGATCGTGCAGAGCGGGTCCCGGGACAACCTGCTGGTCCAGCAGGGCAGCGGCCTGCTGGTGCTGCAAGAACATGTCACGGCCCTGGACGACGCGGTGCAGGCCCTGTTCAAGCGTGACTTCGTCGCCCTGGCCTTGCAGAAGGCCCCGTCCGTCGGCACCGCCGATGGCATGGGCAGCGGCAGCGACGACTTCAGCGTGGCCCTGAACTACTTCGCCAGCTACAAGAGCTACGCCAATGACGAGCTGCCACGCATTCCGCCGGCGTACCGCGACGCGCTGATCCAGGCCGCCGAAGGCGCGGCGGCGCGGGCCATGTGGCTGAGCCTGGATGAGAGCGACGAGCAATGGCCGGGCATGGGCTTCAACGTGCAGGCTTCCCAGGCCGTCGCACTGCAGAAAGCCTTCATGGACGTCAATCGTGGCGACCTGGCGGTGCGTTTCCAGCGCCTGCTCAATCGCCGTGCATTGGCCCAGATCAACAGCGGCCTGCAGGAAATCGATGCCCAGCCGCTGTTCAGCCAGCGGGCCGATATCCAGCGCTGGGACGGCTCGAAGAACTTCGGCCTGCAGCTGTATGGTGCCAGCGATCCGCAAGGGCTGAAGCTGAGCCTGAACCAGCAGTTCGACGCCATGCTGCAGATTGCCGAGCAACGCATGCCGGCCCTGGAATGGCTGATTGTCCAGCAGGACAACCTGTCGGCCTCGGAGCATGACCAGGTGTCGCGCTTCATGGCGATGAACGACGAGTTGCTCAAATACAAGAACCAGAATCCGGCCAGTTCGGCGGCGCAACTGACGCAATTGGTGAGCCGGGATTTCATCGAAATGGATACGGCGTCCTGCGGGCAGATCCTGCAGACCACCCAACTGTCCGGCGGGCGCGGCGACCTGGCCCGGCGTGCCGTGGCGTTGCAGCAGAGCGCCCTGCAGCGCTGCCTGTATCTGCAGCAAAGCCAGGCGGCGGCCGCCTGGAACGATGTGGCCGATTACTTCAACCAGTACCTGGCCGGGCGTTTTCCGTTTTCCCAGGACGCGCGGGCCAGTGACGCCGATCCGGCGCGGGTGCAGCGTTTGCTGGAGCTGATCGACACGCGCCTGCCCCTGGCCCAGGCCGGGTTGGCGCTGAGCCAGACGCCGGAGCGGCTGGCCGCGGAGGATTTCCTCAACCGGCTGAAACAGGCCGGGACCTGGTTGGGACCGCTGTTCGTGCGGGACAAGAGCGGGATCCTCGGTGTGGAGATGGATGTACGCTGGCGCACCGATCGCGACGAAGAGCGCGGTGCCGACCAGGTGATCGCCTGGGGGCTGAACACTGGCAACCAGCAGATCGGCTACCCCGGCGAACCCCAGCAGAACCTGCGCTGGATGGTCGGGCAACCCGTGCGGCTGACCCTGCGCTGGGCCCGCAACGGTTACCAGCGGCCGGCCAATGACCCGTTGCAGCCCAACCTGGTGGTACGCGACCTGGAAGCCGGTTGGGAATACCAGGGGCCGTGGTCGTTGCTGCGCCTGATGCGTGCGCAGGTGTCGGCCCAGCGCCAGCCGAACGTCGATTACACCGATTTCCCGCTGACCCTGCAGTTGCCGGTGACCGCCCAGCTCCAGACCCAGGCCCGCACCACACAGCAGACCCTGATGTTCCTGCGCCTGTCGTTGATGAGCCAGGGGTCGAAGCTGCCCCTGTCGATTGTGCCACCGCCGACCCGGGCACCCCGTTCACCTTTCATGGCGACCTCGTCGAGCCCCGCCGTCGCCACCCGTGAGGAGGGCCTGTGAGCGTACCGATATCCCCTCTGCCTGATCTGATCGCTCGCTTGCTCGAGCCCATTGGCGCCGAATCGCCTTGCGGCCAGGACCTGCGCTACGAAGCGGAATACGACCAACTGCGGGAGTTGCGCCGTGAGGACGACACCAGCCTGCCCACTGGCGTCTGGCAAGCCTCGGTCAAGCGCGCCCACTGGCCGGAGCTGGAAAGACTCGCCACGGCGCTGCTGCTCGAGCGCAGCAAGGACTTGATGATCAGCGCCTGGCTGGGGGAGGCCTGGCTGCACCTGAGCGGGCTGGACGGCCTGCCAGGCAGCCTGGCCCTGGTGGCGGGCCTGTGCGAGCGGTATCCCGAGCAACTGCACCCCATGGCCGATGAGGGCGACCAGTCATGGCGGGTGATTCCGCTGGAGTGGTTGGCTCGTCGTTATGGCGAGGTGCTGTTGACCCGGGTGGCCTTGTTCGATGGCCGGGACCCGTCCTTCGACCGCTTCTGCCTGGATGACTGGCAACGCCTGCAGCGCCAGCAAGTGCAGGTCAACGACAGCAAGAACGCCAAGGCATCGGCGGAAGCCGCCCGCAGCGACCAGAAGAAACTCAGTGAGTTGATTCGCAGCACGCCGTTGTCGTTCTGGTTGCATCGCCAGGGCACCCTGATGTTGAGCCTGCAACACCTGCAGCGGCTCGAAGCCTGGAGCGATACTTACCTGGGCTCACTGGCGCCGGGCTACAAATCCTTGCAGGACGTGATCCAGGCCCTGCTGGCACTGGTAGAGGAGTTCATTGCGATGCATCCACAACAACCCTCCACGGTACCGGTGCAGGCGCCGCCGACGCTTGCGCCGTCGACGTCCGATGCGCAAAGCCCTGTGCTCCAGGCTTTCCAGGAACCGGCCAGCCGCGAGGAAGCCTATCGACAATTGCTGGTCATCGCTGCCTACCTGGCGCGTACCGAGCCCCACAGCCCGGTGCCATACCTGATCCGGCGCGGCGTGGAATGGGGCAACAAGCCGCTGAGCGAGCTGTTGGGGGAATTGATCAGCGCCGATGCCGAGTCCCGGCGGGTGTGGACCCTGCTGGGAGTGCTCTAAGGTAGCGGCTCGGGCAACGGCACCGGCGTCAGTACCGGCTTGCCGGCGAAGAATGCGTTCAGGTTCTGGCCCACCAGTTCCACGGTGCCCCGGGTCGCCTCCGGTGAAAGGCCGGCGACATGGGGCGTCAGGACGACGTTGGGCAGGTGCTTCAAGGCGTCAGGCACTTCAGGCTCGTGGTCGAACACGTCCAGGGCCGCTCCGGCGATGCGTCGATATTCCAGGGCGCTGATCAGGTCGGCGGTCGAGACCACGCTGGCCCGGGCGATGTTCACCAGGAAACCGTTGGGCCCCAGGGCATCGAGGGCCTGTTTGTTGATCAACTGCCGGGTGTCGAGGCCACCGGGTGTGGCGACCACCAGGAAATCCGAAACCCTGGCCAGTTCCGTAGGCGTGGCGCAGTAGGCGTAGGGCACGTCGTTGCGCACCCGGCGGCTGTGGTAGCTGACGCTCATGTCGAAACCGAGGGCGCCCCGCTTGGCGATCGCCATCCCTACCGCGCCGAGGCCCAGCACCCCCAGCCGTTTGCCGGCCAGGGAGGGGCGCATGACCTTCGCCCATTCGCCCCGGCGCACGCAGGCGTCGGCGCGAGGAATATCGCGCACCAGCGCCAGCAGCAGCGCCATGGCATGGTCGGCCACCGATGAAGCGTTGACCCCGGCACCATTGGTTACCACGATGCCGCGCTCCCGGGCGGCCTGCAGGTCCACCTGCTCGTAGCCGGCGCCGATCACGCAAATGATCTGCAGGTTGGGCAGTGCGGCAATCTCCTGCGCCGTCAGGCCCAGGGGACCGCGCGTCAGCACCGCGTTGAACCGCTCGCCATGCTCGAAGATCGCCGCCCTGCGTTCGGCAGGCGTCGGCGCCAGTTCCAGGTGATAGCCCTGGCGCTCGAGAATCGGCAGGTATTCATTGACGGTTTCAACCAGTACCAGGACGGTTGCGGGCATGCTGTGCTCCTGTGGGCAATCGGGCTGAGAAAAAAGTGTGGGCGAGCCTGCGGCGACGGGGTTTTGTGCAGTATGGCTCATGGTGCTCTGGAATCGTTTCAATCTGTCCTGAGTGTAGGAGCTGGCGCAATGTGGCGATAGGGCCGCCAGCCTGCTCACGGGCATTACCCACAACCCATGTGCTGATCCGCACCACCGCTCCTCAGCTAAGTCTTTGCTTCTGCTCGCTAATCCCGGACAATCGCGCCCCTGTTTCGGCCAGGGCGCTGCCTGTCGGGCTTTTCCGACTCGTCCTGGCCGGGTGCACGTGACCGGACAGCGGAGATCCGACCGGATGAATGATCAGGCCAATAGCGTCGAAGAGCGCTTTGAAGCGACAGCCCCAGCCACCCTCAGTCAATGGAGTCGCCACGACACCACCTGGATGCTGGGCCTGTTTGGCACCGCCATCGGAGCAGGCACTCTGTTCCTCCCCATCAATGCCGGACTGGGCGGTTTCTGGCCACTGCTGATCCTGGCATTGCTGGCGTTCCCCATGACGTTCTATGCGCACCGGGGCCTGACCCGTTTCGTGTTGTCCGGTCGAGACGGCGCGGATATCACCGAGGTGGTGGAAGAGCACTTCGGGATCAAGGCGGGCGCGCTGATCACCTTGCTGTACTTCTTTGCGATCTTCCCGATCCTGCTGATCTACAGTGTGGCGCTGACCAATACGGTGGGCAGTTTCCTGGAGCACCAGCTGCACATCCAGCCGCCGCCGCGGGCGGTGTTGTCCCTGGTGTTGATCCTGGGCCTGCTGGCGGTGGTGCGGTGTGGCGAGCAGGCCATCGTCAAGGCCATGAGCCTGATGGTCTATCCCTTCATCGTTGCGTTGCTGTTTTTGGCAGTGTTCCTGATTCCCCACTGGAACGGTGGCATCCTGACCACGGCGTCCACGTTGCCCGAGCCGTCGGCTTTGCTGCACACGCTGTGGCTGGCGATCCCGGTGATGGTGTTCTCGTTCAACCACTCGCCGATCATCTCGGCGTTTGCGGTGGACCAGAAGCGTCGCTACGGTGTGAACGCCCAGGCGCGCAGCTCGCAGATCCTGTCTCGCGCCCATGTGCTGATGGTGGTGATGGTGCTGTTCTTTGTATTCAGTTGCGTGCTGACCCTGTCGCCGGCGCAACTGGCCGAAGCCAAGGCGCAGAATCTGTCGATCCTGTCGTACCTGGCCAATCACTTCAGCAATCGGACCATTGCCTTCGCCGCGCCGTTGATCGCGTTCGTGGCGATTTCCAAATCGTTCCTGGGGCATTACATCGGTGCCAGCGAGGGGCTCAAGGGCCTGATCGTCAAGAGCGGCCGCCGTCCGGCGCCCAAGACCCTGGATCGCCTGACGGCGATGTTCATGCTGGTGGTGTGCTGGATCGTCGCCACGCTCAACCCGAGCATCCTGGGCATGATCGAAACCCTGGGCGGCCCGGTAATTGCGGCGATCCTGTTCCTGATGCCGATGTACGCCATCCAAAAGGTCCCGGCCATGGCCCGTTACCGCGGCCAGGCGTCCAATGTGTTCGTGACGCTGGTAGGGGTCGTGGCAATTACCGCGCTGGTCTATTCCCTGACATCCTGACTGGATTCCTTGTGGGAGCGAGCCTGCTCGCGATGGCGTCAGTTCAGGTTGCATCGAAATTACAGGCATAAAAAAACGCCGCCCCTCGCAAGAAGGGCGGCGTTTTAGTCGAGCGTTGAAGCCTTAGGCTTGAACGACCGGGATGTTGGCGTTTGCAGCCGCTTCACGGAACTCGGCGATCTGGTCGAAGCTCAGGTAGCGGTATACGTCCGCCGCCATGCTGTCGATCTTGCCGGCGTATTCCATGTACTCCTCGACGGTCGGCAGGCGACCCAGGATGGATGCCACGGATGCCAGCTCGGCCGAAGCCAGGTAGACATTCGCGCCGTCACCCAGACGGTTCGGGAAGTTACGGGTCGAGGTGGACACCACGGTGGAGTTCGGCTCGACGCGTGCCTGGTTACCCATGCACAGCGAGCAGCCTGGCATTTCCATGCGTGCACCGGCCTTGCCGTAGATGCCGTAGTAGCCTTCCTCGGTGAGCTGGTGAGCGTCCATCTTGGTCGGCGGCGACAGCCACAGACGGGTCGGCAGCTGGCCCTTGACCTGATCCAGCAGCTTGCCGGCCGCGCGGAAGTGGCCGATGTTGGTCATGCACGAACCGATGAAGACTTCGTCGATCTTCTCGCCAGCGACGCTGGAGAGCAGGCGGGCGTCGTCCGGGTCGTTCGGCGCGCAGAGCACAGGCTCCTTGATCTCGGCCAGGTCGATCTCGATGACTTCGGCGTACTCGGCGTCCTTGTCGGCTTCCAGCAGTTCCGGGTTGGCCAGCCAGGCTTCCATCGCCTGGGCACGACGCTCCAGGGTGCGGGCATCGCCGTAGCCTTCGCCGATCATCCAGCGCAGCAGGGTGATGTTCGACTTCAGGTATTCGGCGATGGATTCCTTGGACAGCTTGATGGTGCAACCGGCTGCCGAACGTTCTGCCGAAGCGTCGGACAGTTCGAAGGCTTGCTCGACGGTCAGGGTTTCCAGGCCTTCGATCTCCAGGATACGGCCGGAGAAGGCGTTCTTCTTGCCTTTCTTCTCGACGGTCAGCAGGCCTTTCTGGATCGCGTAGTAAGGGATGGCATGAACCAGGTCACGCAGGGTGACGCCTGGCTGCAGCTTGCCCTTGAAGCGAACCAGGATCGACTCCGGCATGTCCAGCGGCATGACGCCGGTGGCGGCAGCGAAGGCTACCAGGCCGGAACCGGCCGGGAAGGAGATGCCGATCGGGAAGCGGGTGTGGGAGTCGCCACCGGTGCCGACGGTGTCCGGCAGCAGCATGCGGTTCAGCCAGCTGTGGATGATGCCGTCACCTGGACGCAGGGACACGCCGCCACGGGTCATGATGAAGTCAGGCAGGGTGTGGTGGGTGGTGACGTCGATCGGCTTTGGATAGGCCGCGGTGTGGCAGAACGACTGCATGACCAGGTCGGCGGAGAAGCCCAGGCAAGCCAGGTCTTTGAGCTCGTCACGGGTCATCGGGCCAGTGGTGTCCTGGGAACCGACGGTGGTCATCTTCGGCTCGCAGTAGGTGCCAGGGCGAACGCCCTTCACGCCGCAGGCCTTGCCGACCATTTTCTGCGCCAGGGTGTAGCCCTTGGTGCTTTCGGCCGGTGCTTCTGGCTTCTTGAACAGGTCCGAAGGTGGCAGGCCGAGTTCGGCGCGGGCCTTCTCGGTCAGGCCGCGGCCGATGATCAGCGGGATACGGCCACCGGCGCGGACTTCGTCCAGCAGGACCGGAGTCTTCATTTCGAAGGTGGTCAGGACTTCATCGGTGCCGTGCTTGCAGACCTTGCCAGCATGAGGGTACAGGTCGATCACGTCGCCCATGTTCATGTTGGACACGTCGAATTCGATCGGCAGGGCGCCGGCGTCTTCCATGGTGTTGTAGAAGATCGGGGCGATCTTGCTGCCGAAGCAGAAACCGCCGGCACGCTTGTTCGGTACGTACGGGATGTCGTCGCCGAAGAACCACAGGACCGAGTTGGTCGCCGACTTACGCGACGAACCGGTACCGACCACGTCGCCAACGTAGGCGATCGGGAAGCCGCCGTTGCGCATTTCCTCGATCTGCTTCATCGGGCCGGTCTTGCCTTGCTCGTCGGGCACGATGCCGTCGCGGGCCATTTTCAGCATGGCCAGGGCGTGCAGCGGGATGTCCGGGCGGGACCAGGCATCAGGGGCAGGGGACAGGTCGTCGGTGTTGGTCTCGCCGGTGACCTTGAAGACCCGCAGGCTGATCTTGTCGGCCAGTACGGGACGCTTCTTGAACCACTCGCCGTCGGCCCAGGATTGCAGGACGGCCTTGGCGTGGACGTTGCCATTGCGGGCTTTTTCAGCCACGTCGTGGAAGGCGTCGAACATCAGCAGGGTGTGCTTGAGCTCTTCGGCGGCTACCGGGGCCAGTTCGGCGTCGTCCAGCAGCTCTACCAGGGTCACGATGTTGTAGCCACCCTGCATGGTGCCGAGCAGTTCGACGGCACGCTTCTTGTCCAGCAGGGGGGATTGGGCCTGGCCCTTGGCCAGGGCGGACAGGAAGCCGGCCTTGACGTAGGCGGCTTCGTCGACTCCTGGTGGAACGCGATTGGTGATCAGGTCAACGAGGAAAGCTTCTTCGCCAGCCGGGGGATTCTTCAGCAGCTCGACCAGGCCTGCGGTTTGTTCGGCGTTAAGCGGCTGGGGAACGATACCCAGTGCTGCGCGCTCTTCGATATGTTTGCGGTAGGCTTCAAGCACAGTATTACCCTCATCAGTGGTCCCAAATGGGTGTCCGGGACGCTCATCCAGAAACCCGCGGTATCCATGCGCTTCAGGCTTTGTACGAAAAGTGCCTGCGCGACGATCATGCTGCTTTGAAAACAGGCCCGGAATGCTCATTGACAACCAGTCAACTGCGTTTCCTCGCCTGTTTTCGCCTTGCCTGATCGCCGCTCGGCGACTTTTCGTACAAAGCCTAGGAGGCTTTTTGAGCCACCACGCCAGCGTTACCGGGGTTCCTCACAGAAGCTGCTTTCAAAGTTTTACGCCTGCAGAACGGGGAGCTGATGAGGGTTGGCGTCGGGCTTTCCCCGCTGGAAAGACCCTCCGCCAACACCGTTCTGAAGGAACGACTGTGCTCGTGACGCTTTGAAAACAGCTTCTAACGGACATTTGGCGCCTTAAAAGGCTGGCTGATTCTACGGGAAAAAAAGATTAAAGGTAAGTTGGGCCAGCAAGTTTGAAGGGGTGATCAATCTTAGACAAAGGGCTAACATGCCGGCCTGTCCTGCTTTTGCGTGTGCGTGTCCTATGCCCAACCAGCTCATCAAGACCCCCTGCGTCGGCCTCTGCTCCACTGTCTATGGTGACCTGGTGTGCCGTGGCTGCAAGCGGTTCCACCATGAAGTGATCCACTGGAACGGCTATAACGAGGATGAGAAACGGGCGGTGTGGCTGCGGTTGGAAAAGCTGCTGGTGCAAGTGATGGTGGCCAAGCTGGAGGTCTTCGACCCGGAGCTGCTGCGCCAGCAACTGGTGACACGGCAGATCCGCTTCGTGCCGCAGCAGTCGGAGTACTGCTGGGCTTATCAACTGATCGCCCGGGGCGCGCGGGTGATCAACAACCTGGAAGCCTACGGCATGGTGCTGTTGCCGGAGTTTCGCGACTGGGAACTGCCCGACTTGCGCGATGCCATCGATCGGGAATTCTTCCTGCTGTCCGAAGCCCACTACCAGCGCTACATCGCGCCGGGTTTCCTCAAGGATGCAATGGGCGGTTGATCCCCCATTTGTGAAAAAAAGCATTTGGCCAGGGAGCTGTGGCGAGGGGATAAATCCCCTCACCACAGCTATTCATTCCTTGACCGCCAGCTCCACCAGGTGATCCTCCACCTCCTGGGGCTTGAGCACCAGCACATCGCTTTCCAGCGTGTCGAGCACCGCTTCGGCGGTGTTGCCGATCAGGACCCCTGACAATCCCGAGCGCGCCACGGTGCCGATCACCGTCACGGCCGCTTCGAGCCGGCGTGCCATGTAAGGGATCAGGACGTCCGCCGGGCCCTCTTCGATGTGCAGGTGCTGATCGTCGATATCGAATTCGGCCTGGAATGCCCGGCATTGTTCGCGATAACGGGCTTCGATGGTTTCCTTGAGCTGGAACGTCGGGTCGGCGGACGACAGCATCGGGGTGGGATGGGCGCTGATCACGTGAAGGTGCGCCTTGGCCAGGAGTGCAATGTCATAGCCATGATCGATGATGGTGTTGTGCAGGTGCCGATGTTCCTCGTCGGCATTGCCCACGTCGACGGCGGCCAGGATCACTCTGTCCTTCCAGGAACCTGCGGTTTTCACCAGCAGCACCGGGGTCGGGCAGTGGCGCAGCAGTTTCCAGTCCGCCGGGGTGAGCAGGGCTTTTTTCAGCGGGCTGTCGGCAAAGTGCTGCTTGATGACCAGGCCGCAACCTTCGGCCTGTTGCACATCGATGATGGTCTCGTGAAGGCTCTCGTTCCAGGCCTGTTCCGTGGTGACGCTGTAGCCATCGGCTGCCAGGCCGGCCTTGAGCACGCTGAGCATGCCGCCGTGGTCATGCTTTTTATCGCAGACCAGCAGATGCAGGTGGGCCTGGGTCACTCCGGCGATCAGCTTGGCGCGCTTGAGCGCCAGGCTTTCCGAGTGTTCGGGGTCGATGACCACCAGAATGCTGCGAATGGCTTGCATGATCGGCGTCTCCAGCAATGAAAAGGCAGGGTGTTGCTCAACTATAGTTGTTGCCGGTCAGTCGTGGACTTGATGCATATCAACGGCAATGGCTGGTGGTCTGGGAGCAGGCCGGTATAATCGGCGCCCTTTGCTGGTCTACCTTTTTTCCGTGAGCCCCATGACCCTTCCCGACATTCATGAATTCCTCGGCTGCCGCACGCCCGATGCCTGGGTCCAGGCCGCGCTGGCGGATCAGGAAACCTTGCTGATCGATCACAAGAATTGTGAGTTCAAGGCCGCCAGTACCGCCCTGAGCCTGATCGCCAAGTACCATTCCCATGTCGACCTGATCAACATGATGTCGCGCCTGGCCCGGGAAGAGTTGGTGCACCACGAGCAGGTCATGCGCCTGATGAAGAAGCGCAAGGTCGGCCTGCGCCAGCTCTCCGCCGGGCGCTATGCCTCGGGGCTGCGCAAGGTGGTGCGCAGCCACGAGCCGGTCAAGCTGGTGGACACCCTGGTGGTCGGTGCCTTCATCGAAGCCCGCAGCTGCGAGCGTTTCGAGGCCCTGGTTCCGCATCTGGACGAGGAACTGGGCAAGTTCTATTTCGGCCTGCTGAAAAGCGAGGCCCGGCATTTCCAGGGCTACCTGAAGCTGGCCTACCAGTACGGTGATGCCGATGACGTTGCCCTGGTGATCGACAGGGTGCGTGAGGCGGAGCGGGAACTGATCGAATCGCCGGACGTGGAATTGCGCTTCCACAGTGGTGTGCCGACGCTATAGACGCAGCCCCTGCACACCATCAGCCATCGGTCAGGCCCAGGCGTTCATGCCACTGGGCAATCGATTCCTCGGGGTAGACATCGAACCGCTGGTCGCCCGGATGCGCTTCGACTTCCACCCAAGGCGCCCTGGACCCCAGCATCAGATGAGTGTGCTCCGGCGGGACCGGCAGCGGGGTGTCGATGGCCGAGGCGAAGGGATGGATCAGTTCCGGCCATTCGGGGCTGAACAACCACAGCCCCGAGCCGCACAGGGAGCAGAAATGCCGTTCGGCACTGCTGCGGTGGGCGCGCTTGTCGCCTTCTTCCTTGAGTCGTGCATGGTAGATCGTGATGTGCTGGCGGCCACGCACCTTGAGACTTTGCGCGTCGCCGCCCAGGTTGATGGCAAAGCCACCGCCGCCCTGGGTCTTGCGGCAGATCGAGCAGTAGCAGCGCTGGTAAGGGTAGGGGTGGGCGCAGGTCAGGCTGAATGACACCGCGCCGCAGTGGCAGGAACCTTCGAGCTGCATGGGGACCTCCGTCGGCTGGCTTGAGACGTCGGGGTTTTTGACAGCCGATCGAGGCTGGACGTTCGAACGCTTTCGCCAGCAGGCCTCCCTTTGCAGTGGCCGGCAGTCCCGGGCGTGAGCGGACGGGGTGGGAAAAAAGCATCAGGCGCTCCCGCGGCCGGGCACTCGCCACAAGTACCATGCCGCCACGGTCCGATACGGGCTCCAGGCCAGGCCGATGTCGATCATCTGCCGACGACCGGGTTGTCGCTCCAGTCCTTTCATCCGCCGATACCCCTCGCGAACGCCAAAGTCGTCGGCTGGCAGGATGTCCGGCCGCTCCAGGCTGTAGATCAGCAGCATCTCCACGGTCCAGCGGCCGACGCCGCGCAGCGTGACCAGGCGCTCGATCAGGTTTTCATCGTCCATGGCCAATGCCGTCGGGTAATCCGGTACCACGCCGTCCAGCGCCGCTTGGGCGATGCCCTGGAGGGTGGCGATCTTGCCGGCGGAAAAACCGCAGGCCCGCAGCCGTTCGAAGTCGGTGGCCAGGATCTGTTCGGGACGAGGGAAGGCCTGCGTCGGAAACAGGGCCAGCAACCGGCCGAGAATGGCATCGCCGGCCTTGGCGTGCAGCTGCTGGTAGGCGATGGCTCGCATCAGCGCCTCGTAAGGATCGCGAGCCGGCTTGGGTTGCAGCAGGCAGGGGCCCACCGTTTCGACGTGCTGTCGCCAGTCTTCGTCGAGGTTTGCCAGAAAGGCGCTGGCTTCGTGGTAGGGCACGGGCATCGGCTGTTCACTGTTCGGGCTGATCAGAAGGCCAGGGGCAACGAGACCTGTACCGCGGCTTGTTCCAGCCGCAGCAGAAAGGCCTTGCGTGGCTGCCCGCCACCATAGCCGGTCAGCGAGCCGTCCGCACCGATCACCCGATGGCAGGGAATGACGATGGCCAGGCGATTCTGTCCGTTCGCCAGGCCCACGGCGCGGCTGGCGCCAGGGCTGCCGAGCCGGGCGGCGATGGTGCCATAGCTGCGGGTTTCGCCATAGGGGATGTCTTGCAACGCGGCCCAGACCCGTACAGCGAAAGCACTGCCGGGCATGTGCAGTGTGACAGTGAAGGTGGTGAGCTTGCCGGCGAAATAGTCGGCCAGTTCGGTTTCGATCTGCCGCAGGTGCGGGTTGTGCCCCGGCGCGACGGTATAGCCGTAGCGCTGTTGCAGCTCTTCGATTTCCCGGGTCAGGGCCGGGCGGTCGAGAAATTCCAGCAGCACCAGGCCGCGTCGTTCGGCCATGGCCAGCATGGGACCCAATGGCGTGGTCAGGCGGGTGAACAGCAGCGGTTCGCTGAGGGCGGCGCGACCTGGTGTGATGTGGAAAGACTTGACGAAGGCATCGCGAAATCCGCTCAGGGACTCGTAGCCTGAATCGAACGCGGCATTGTCGATGGAGGCTCCCTCCTTTATGCCTCCCAGCGCCATGCCCAGGCGTCGGGTGCGCAGGTAGGCGTGGAAGGTCATGCCGAAATGCTGCTTGAACCAGCGCCGGAGCTTCAGCGGCTCGATGCCACGCTCCAACAGCAGGGCGTCGGTCCAGCGCAGGTCGGGTTCGGCGTCCACGGCCTTGAGCAGGCCCTGGATCCAGTCCGGTGCGATGGCGGCGGCGTCCAGCGGCTTGCAGCGCAGGCAGGCGCGGTAGCCGGCGGACATGGCTTCGTCGGCATGGGCGAAGAATTCCACGTTCTCCGGCTTCGGCTTGCGCGCCGTGCAAGCGGGGCGACAGAAAATGCCGGTGGTCTTGACGGCCGTGAAGAACACCCCCTCGTAGGCGGTGTCTCGTTCGAGCATGGCGCGGACCATCTCGGCGTGGGGTGGGAGCAGCGAGTCTTGTCGGTTCATGGGGCTGAGCATAGATCCGCGCCCGGGTCGGCTCCACCGAAAAATCGACAGTGAATTTCCGGTCGCCGGTCGGATTTGCGCGAACAAAAAATGAACCTTTGAGTCTTAAAGGCTCAACCGTTGATTTTGTCTTTCGGAGACATCATGTCCAAACATAACAAATCCCTTATCGCCGTTGCGGTCTGCACCCTGATGCTGGGTGCTTCGGCCTTGCTGCCAGCGGATCTGTCGCCCATTGGCGCCAGTTATGCCGCAGGTGGCGGCAATGGTGGTGGCGGTGGCGGCGGTAACGGAGGAGGTAATGGCGGCGGCAACGGAGGAGGCAATGGGGCCGGCAATGGCGGCGGCCATGCCGGCGGCAAGGGCAATGGCAAGTCCGGCGACTCCAGCGGCCATGGTTTCGGCTTGAGCAGCGACCATGCCGGCAAGGCCACCCGTACCCGTGACCATGGCCTGAGCGGCAATCACACCGGTACCACCCGCACCGACCGTGCCGGCAAGACACACGCTTCGGTGACCTCGAGCGTCGCGCAGGATCGTGACACCCGTGGCCTGACCAAGGCCTCGGCAATCTCCGCCACCACCCCTGGCACCCACAACACCAAAGGCCTGACCAACGCGACCAGCTCTTCGATCAAGAACGATCGCTGATCGCCAATGAAAAGCCGCGGCGCCTCTATCGAGGTGTCGCGGCTTTTTATTGGTCGGTTACCCAGCAGCAAACGAAGCGTTCAGTACTTCCAGAACACGGGCGTGAACAGTACCAGGACGGTCAGGATCTCCAGTCGGCCCAGCAGCATGCCCAGGGTCAAGAGCCATTTGGCCGCGTCCGGCAACGTCGAGAAATTGCCCGCCGGCCCGATGATCGGCCCCAGTCCCGGTCCCACGTTGCACACGGCAGTGGCTGCGCCGGTCAAGGCCGTTGTCCAGTCCAGGCCGATCAGCGCCAGGCCCAGGGCGATGCCACCGATGGTGATGGTGAAGAAAAACGAGAAGGTCAGCAGCGAGCGGACGATCTCTTCGTCGATGGGATGGTCGTTGTACTTTTTCTGAATCACCGCCCGTGGGTGGATCAGCTGTTTCAGGCTGCCCATCAGCAAGGCCCCGGCCACCTGGAAGCGAAAGATCTTCAACCCGCCGGCCGTTGAGCCCGAACAACCGCCGACGAAGGTCAGGTAGAAGAACAGCAACAGGGCAAAACTGCCCCAGAGGGTGTAGTCGCCCAGCGCAACGCCTGTGGTGGTGACCACCGAAGTCACATTGACCGCCACGATACGCACCGCATCCCACCACGAATGATCGCTGTTCAGGCTCAGCCAGGTGCCGACCAGCAGCCAGGTAATGACCAGGAAACCGACGAATCCCCTGACTTGCTGATCCTTGAGCAATGCACGCCTGTGGCCGCGCAACGTGGCCACGTAGAGGGTAAAGGGCAAGGAGCCGGCCATCATCACGACGACCGAGACCCAATGGACGGCCGGTTGAGGCCAATGAGCCAGGGAAGAATCCGAGGTGGAAAACCCGCCCGTGGAAATCAGCGACATCGCATGATTGATCGCTTCGAAGGGCGTCATGCCGGCTCCCCACAAGGCCAGGGCCGCCAGGGCAGTCAATCCGGTGTAGATCCACAGGATGTAGTTCGCCGCGACGTGGGAGCGCGGCGTGACTTTTTCCGACCAGTCCGACGACTCGGTCTGGAACAGACGCATGCCGCCGACCCGCAGCAGCGGCAGGATCGCCACGGCCATGCCGATAAAGCCGATGCCGCCGAGCCAGTGCAGCATCGAACGCCAGACCAGCAGGCCCGGGGACGCATTGTCGAGGCCGGTCAGGATGGTCGAGCCAGTGGTCGTGATGCCCGACATCGTCTCGAAAAAGGCGTCGGTGTAGCTGATGTGCTGGATGAGCACCATGGGCAGGGCGGCGAACGCACAGACAACGACCCAACTGGCGGTGGTGAGCAGGTACATGTCCCTGGGGCGTATCTGCGTATGGGCCGGGCGGCCACGGGCCACCAGGGCAATGCCGCAGACAAAGGTGATCAGGCTCGACCACAGGAAGGCCGACAGGTCATCGTTTCGCTCATACCACATCAGCGTCAGGAGCGGGATCGCCATGCTGGCGGCCAGGGTGATCAGGAAAATGCCGAGGATGAAACCAATGAACCGCAGTACCGCAAAAGACATGGCGCGCGCCCGGTTGAGTGAGCCGCCGAGTATCGATTTCTCCGTAGAGGTTCGGCGTAAAGTTTGCGTAAAAAATCAACAGTGATGGGCCTGTTCCAAGGCTGGCGGCTGGCCGCGTCGCACTTGGGCAGTTTTGTTCAATACCCCGCCCAGCACGGCATTTACCCTGGTCGCTACCCCACAGACATGAAGAAGGTATGCGATGAATCTGATTATTTCCATGGCGGCTTTTGCCCTGGTGGCTTCCATTACGCCGGGGCCGGTCAATATCGTGGCCCTCAGTTCCGGGGCCCGTTATGGGTTCCGGGCCACCTTGCGCCATGTGGCCGGTGCCACCCTGGGGTTCGTGTTGCTGCTGGTGCTGATGGGCCTGGGATTGCACGAAGTGTTGCAGCGCTGGCCCGGCCTTACGCGGGTGGTTCAGCTGGGGGGCGTGGGATTTCTGTTGTTCATGGCCTGGAAGCTGGCGATGGATGATGGAGAGCTCGGCGCAGCGCAGGAGGGGCGTGCGCCCTCGATGTTCCATGGCGCGTTGATGCAATGGCTCAATCCCAAGGCCTGGCTGGCCTGCGTGGCGGGCATGGGTGCCTTCGTGGCCGATGGCGAAGCGCGGCTGGTGTGGCAGTTCGCAGCCATCTACCTGGTGATCTGCTACGTTTCGGTGGGTTGCTGGGCCTATGCCGGCAGTTTCCTGCGGGCCTGGCTGGGCAACCCGGCCGCCATGCGTCTGTTCAATCGGTCGATGGCGGCGCTGCTGGTGGCCAGCGCGGTGTACCTGCTGCTGCCTTGAACCGGCCTGGCCGTCAGCCGCGATACTGGCCGGGTGTCGCCGCCAGGTGCTGCTTGAAGGCTCGCTGGAAATGCGCCTGGTCGGCGAACCCGCTGTCCAGCGCCACATCGGCGATCAGCCGGCCTTCGCGCAGTTGGCGGCGGGCGAACTGGATCCGGCGATTGACCAGGAATGCATGGGGCGTCATCCCGTAATGGCGCTTGAAGGCCCGGCTCAGGTAGGACGGCGAAAGCTGCGCGGCGCTGCAGATGTCTTCCAGTCTCAGGGCTTCGGTGCAGCGATCGTGGATGAATTGCGCCGCCCGCATCAGGCCCGGATGGCTGCCCCGGTCCGGACGACCCGCCGGGTTGAGGCGCTGTTGCAGGTCGGTGAAGAACGCCTCGGCGGCGGCCTGTTTGTGCCGGATGTCGATCCGTTCATCCACCAGCAGCCCATACAGCGCCTGCAAAGCGGCGAACAGCTCGGCATCGCGGCTATGGGTGGTGGCGAAACCCTGGAAATCCGTGGTTTGGTCAAAGCCGATACGCTGTTGCAAGTCCCTCAGCCACTGGGTATCGACGTAGAGCATCACATAGGACCAGGGTTGATCGTCGATCGGGTTGCAGGCATGGACGTCGCCGGGGTTCATCAGCACCACCGTGCCGCTTTCCACCCGCAAGGCCGACTGTTCGTGAAGATAGGTGCTGCACCCGGCGGTAATCGCCCCGATGGAGAAATGATCGTGGGAATGACGCGAATAACAGACCTTGCGTCCGTCGGCGATGGCCCGGGCTTCGATGAAAGGCAGCGCCGCGTCACGCCAGAAGTGCGGGGCGTCATCTTGGGGGGCGGGCTTCATCGGCTGGCATCCTCGTGTTGGACCTGCGTCGCAGTGTACTGGAGTACATGCGCATTGCGAGGCGGTTTTCGATGCAATCTGCACTGGTATCAAGATTATTCGTACAGGGCCAGGGCTTGGCCCGTAGATATCCGCGGGATTTACCGTTCGGCTGGGTCGGCAGTGGAAGGGGCGACGGGCTGGACTAGACTGCTCCTGGACCAGACTGCGAAAAGTCCCGCCAATGGAGTTTCCAATGCTCGCGCCAGGTAAACCTGACAACGAAGCTACCCGCCTCAAGAATCTGCAAGCGCTCAAGCTGCTCGACACCGCGCCCGAGGAGCGGTTCGACCGGTTGACCCGACTGGCCCGACGCCTGTTCGACGTGCCCATTGCGCTGGTGTCCCTGGTGGACGCCAATCGCCAGTGGTTCAAGTCCAACGCCGGGCTGGATGCGAGCCAATCACCGCGGGAGATTTCTTTCTGCGGGCACGCGATTCTGCAGGACCAGATCCTGGAGATCTGCGATGCGGAGCAGGATGAGCGGTTCAGCGACAATCCGCTGGTCGTAAGTGAGCCGGGCATTCGCTTTTATGCCGGGCAACCGTTGGGGCTGGAAGATGGAAGCAAGCTGGGCACGTTGTGCCTGATCGACACCCGGCCGCGCAAGCTCGATGGCGAGGAGCGCCAATTACTGCGCGACCTGGCTCGCATGGCCGAGCAGGAATTGATCGCCGTGCAGATGGCGAGCATGGACGAACTGACCTTGCTGTCCAACCGACGCGGGTTCAAGACCCTGGCCCAGCATGCCTTGAGTGTGTGTGATCGCTTGGGGCGCCCGGCGACATTGCTGTTCTTCGATCTCAACGAGTTCAAGGCCGTCAACGACCGTTTCGGCCATGCCGAGGGCGACCATGCCCTGAAGACCTTCGCCGACGTGCTGCGCATCGCCTTTCGCGAAAGCGACGTGATCGGCCGTTTGGGCGGGGATGAGTTCGTGGCGTTGCTCACCGGGGCTTCTCATGTGGAAATCACGTCGATCATGGCGCGGCTCCAGGAAATCCTGGATGAGCGCAATGCGATGCTGCAGCGCGGCTATGACATCCGCTTCAGCGTGGGCCAGATCGAGTATCAGCCGCAGCGCCATGGGTCCATCGACACCCTGCTGGCCGATGCGGACGCGGCCATGTATGCCCATAAGCAGGCCCAGCGCCGCTAGGCTCTGTACGAAAAGCCTTGATGCTCGTTCAGGCAGCGTTGAAAACTGCCTGACCTTCGTCTCAATACGTTCGTACAGAGCCTGGCACGACGGTCGCCTGTAGGGAGCGGGCTTGCCCGCTCTCACAAAGCATCCCGGCCAAATGACAGCCCACCCCCAGACAGAACGGGCTTGCCCGCGAAGGCGGTTCAACCATTGAGCAAGCTCATCGTCTGGGCACCGTACCGCTCACCCGCGACCACGCCTTCGGCGCCGAAAATCTCATCGAGCTGGCCCAGTTCGGCAGCACTCAATGCGACCGCTGCCGCCGCCACGTTGCTTTCCAGGTATTTGCGTTGCTTGGTGCCCGGGATAGGGATCACATGTTCGCCCTGGGCCAGTACCCAGGCCAGGGCCAGTTGCGAAGCGCTGATGCCCTTGCTCGCGACCATGGACTTGACCCGATCCACCAGCGCCAGGTTGCGATTGAAATTGTCTGCCTGGAACCGTGGGCTGAAGCGGCGATAGTCATCGGCGGCGAAGTCGTCCGGGCTCTTCAATTCCCCTGTCAGGAAACCACGGCCCAAAGGGCTGTAGGCAACGAACGCGATGCCCAGGCGTCGGCATGTCTCCAGCACGTCGTTGTGTTCCGGGTCGCGGGACCATAACGAGTATTCGCTCTGGACCGCCGCCAGGGGATGCACCCCATGGGCCCTGCGGATGGTTTCGGCGCTGGCTTCGCAAATGCCGATGTGGCACACCTTGCCGGCCCTGACCAGTTCGGCCATGGCGCCGACCGTCTCCTCGACCGGGACCTGCGGGTCAATGCGGTGCTGGTAGTACAGGTCGAGATAATCGGTGCCGAGGCGCCTGAGGCTGCCTTCGACCGATTGCCTGACGTATTCGGGGCGACCATTGACGCCCCGGGCATGGGGATCGTCGCTGCGCACCAGGCCGAACTTGCTCGCCAGGCAGATGCCCTCGCGCTTGCCGCGCAGGGCACGACCGAGCAACTCCTCATTGGTGTACGGCCCATACATGTCAGCCGTGTCGAACAGCGTCACTCCCAGTTCCAGCGCACGATGCAGGGTGGCGATGGCCTCTGGTTCGTCCACGCCCGTGGTGTAGAAATCCGACATGCCCATGCAGCCCAGGCCGATGGCGGAAACGAAGGGGCCTTGCTGGCCTAATTGGCGGGTCTTCATAAGATTGACTCCTGGTTCATGGATGACCCGTTCAGTTTCCAGCGAACAGTGAAGTGGATAAAGTGGCGATATTTGGTTTAACTATTCGTGAATCACGAATAATGAGGGGCGAAGATGGACCGGTTACAGGCAATGCAAGTGTTCCGACGTATCGTCGAGCTGGGCGGTTTTGGCAAGGCTGCGGACGATCTGGGATTGCCACGGGCCACGGTCAGCCTGTTGATCCAGCAACTGGAAGCGCACCTGAGGGTGCAATTGCTCCAGCGCACCACCCGGCAGGTGCGGGCGACACTCGACGGGGAGGCCTACTATCAGCGTTGCGGCCAGCTGTTGGACGATCTGGACGATCTGGAAGGCTCGATGTCGGCGCAACGCAGTCAGCCTCGCGGCACGTTGAAAGTGGACATGCCGATTGCCTTTGGCTGCACCTGGATCCTGCCGCACCTGCAAGACTTCTATCAGCGATACCCGCTGTTGCGATTGGACCTGGGCTTTCATGACCACCAGGTGCACCTGCAGCGAGAAGGGGTGGATTGTGCTATCCGGGCCGGCAATATCACGGACCAGGCGCTGGTGGCGCGGCCGGTCGTACGCTTGAGCCAGTTGACGTGCGCCAGCCCGGACTATCTCGCCCGTTCCGGCACGCCACGCCGGCTGGAGGATCTGGCGGAACATCGCGCTGTCAGCTTCGGGGCGGGCAATGGGCGGTATTTCCCGTTCGAATTCGAGATGGCAGGGCAGGTGCGTGAGTGGCAAGTGCCGGGTGAGCTGACGGTCAACAATGCCGATGCCTACGTGACAGCGTGTGAAGCCGGCTTTGGCCTGATCCAGGCCCCGCGGTACCACGTGCAACGGCAACTGGCCGAGGGGCGCCTGGTGGAGGTGCTGCAGGCCTTTGCCGTACCGGCCTGGCCGATTTCGGTGGTGTACCCGCCGCACCGCCAGCTCTCGCCCCGGGTACGGGTATTCATCGACTGGGTGATCGAGCTGCTGCACGGGATCGCGCAGGCGCGGCGAGAACTGATGGTCGAGGCTTGATCGGTCTTGAGGCCACAGCCCGCACCGCTGGGCGTTGTCGTGCCGCGTTCCCTCAGGGGGCTTTCGAAATGAAACGGGCATCGACGCCGTCGTGTTGCCAGCCTCCACCCAGTGCCTTGAAGGTGGCGATCGCGGCGCGAGCCGATTCGGTTTGCGCCTGGGCCCTGCCATCCGCCGCCGCCAGGAGGTGCTCGTCGGCGTCCAGCACTTCGATCAGGCTGACCACGCCTTTCTCATAGGCTGCGAATGAGGTCGAGCGAGCCTTGGCATAGGCGGATTCGCCCTGGACCAGGTGAATCGACTGTTGCTGTCGATTGATCAAGGCCGAGAGGGAGGTTTCGACATCTTCGCAAGCCCGCAGGACGGACTGCCGATAGGCCGCCAGGGCTTCGGCTTCCTGGCCTTTCGCCAAGTCGATCTGGGCATCGATGCGGGCGAAGTCGAACAGCCTCCAGCGCAATCCCAGCACCGCCGAAGCCTGGCTGGCGTCATTGCTGAACAGGTTGCCACTGGACACCGCCGTGGCAGTGCCCAGCAACGCACCCAGGGAGAGTTTCGGGTAGTACTCGGAAGTGGCTTGCCCGATGCGTGCGTTGGCTGCCGCAAGGCGACGCTCGGCGACGATCAGGTCCGGGCGTCGCCGCAAGAGATCGGCCACGGCGCCCATGTCCGCCAGGTTCGGCACGCCCGGAATGGCGCCAGGTTCGGTGAACTGTCCGCGGTAGGTGCCCGGTGGCTTGCCCAGCAGGACGTCCAGTGCGTTCATGGCTGCATCGAGGCCCGCTTGCAGGACCGGTACGCTGGCCTGGGCCTGGGTCAGCGATCCTTGGGTCTGGTGCAACTGCAATTCGGGCGCCAGGCCCTTTGCATACAAGTGCTCGATGGTGGAAAGAAGCTGTTCCCGGGTCTTGACTTGCTGCCGGGCGATGTCCAGGCGTGTCTGCAGGCCGCGGATGCTGACATAGAGGTCCGCCGTTTGCGCCACGACCGCCAGGCGGGTCGCCACCGCTGCGGCCTGGGAGGCCTGGTACTCGGCCAGGGCGGCCTCTTTGCCGCGGCGCAGCCCACCGGAGATGTCGAGTTCCCAGCCCGCGTTCAAGTTTGCCTCATAGGCGTTGCCATAACGGTTGTAGGAGGGGGTTGAATTCAACACCTGGCCCAGCGGCGTCTCCAAAGATTGGCGAGACCGGGCGGCCTGGGCATCGACGGTGGCCGACGGCAGCAGCGCTGCGTTGGCGGCGCCCAGTCCGGCGCGAGCCTGTTCGATCCTTGCGCTGGCCTGGGCCAGGTCCAGGTTCTGCTCGAGTGCCTGGCGAACCAGCTGGTTCAGGAGCGGGTCGTTGAACGCGCCCCACCAACGGGCGAGGTCGGTTCTTGCAACGCTATCCGGCCCCGGTGCGGGCGCCTGGGTGGAAAAATGCGCCGGCAATTGCAGGTCGGGCTCGGAGTAGTCGGGACCTGCCGCGCAGCCCGCGACCATACCGAAGCACAGCATGACGGCAAAACGGGGAGTAGGGGGCATGCAATACCTTCGCAAAGGGGAGGGGTTTGTGACGATATTACGATTTGGTCACAAGTTGTCAAGCTGGCCCGGGATGAGTAAGCTGGCCCCCATGAACCAGCCATCCCCCCCATCGCCCAGCGTTCGCGGCCCTGCCGATCACGACATTCGAGACCAGATCGTCGCGGCGGCCAACGAGCACTTCAGCCAGTATGGCTACGGCAAGACCACGGTGTCCGACCTGGCCAAGGCCATCGGCTTTTCCAAGGCCTATATCTACAAATTCTTCGACTCCAAGCAGGCGATCGGCGAAGCCATCTGCTCCAACTGCCTGGGGAAGATCGTCGACGCCGTGGAACAGGCCATCGAGGTTGAAGGCCTGTCCAGCACCGAACGTCTGCGGCGCCTGGTCAAGGCCCTGGTCGAGACGGGCGTGAGCCTGTTTTTCAATGAGCGCAAGCTCTACGACATCGCGGCGTTTTCCGCGATGGAGCGCTGGCCCAGCTCGCAGGTCTATAGCGCCCGGATCAGGCGCTTCGTGCTGGATATCGTGCGCGAAGGGCGGGAATCGGGTGAATTCGAGCGCAAGACCCCCCTGGACGAAACCGTCGAGGCGATCCATCTGTCGCTGCGTCCGTTCACCAACCCGCTGTTATTGCAGTACAACCTCGACTACGTCGAGCAAGCCCCCACCCTGATCTCCAACCTGATCCTGCGCAGCCTGATGCCATAAGGCGCGGCGGTGGGTGCGCTGGCATCCATCGCCCGTTCCAGCCCCATTCATGAACCTTCGCCTTTGCTGACGGGCAGGAGCCCTTCCTTGTCGATGTTTTGTGACCATTGACAGAATTGGTCACTTGAATGAGCATAACGCATCCGCTATCGAGAGGTCGTTATGATCCCGCGCCATTCCCTGTCATTCATGCTGCTTGGTTTGTTGTCATGTGCCCTGGTGGCCTGCAGTGAGACCGCGCCGCCCGATCCGCGCCTGCAAACGCCTCTCGTACGGGTCGAAGTGGTGCAGCCGGCCGATCCCGCGAAACGGGTATTCACCGGTATCGTCGCGGCACGGGTGCAGAGTGACCTCGGTTTCCGGGTCTCCGGCAAAGTGCTGGAGCGGCTGGTGGATACCGGCCAGAGCGTCAAGCGCGGGCAGCCGCTGATGCGCATCGATGCCAATGACTTGAGGCTGGCCGCCCGTGCACAGCAGCAGGCAGTGCTGGCAGCCACGGCACGGGCCCGCCAGGCCGCTGACGATGAACTTCGCTACCGTGACCTGGTGTCGATCGGAGCGGTGTCCGCTTCAGCCTATGCAGCGATCAAGGCGACCGCCGATTCGGCCAAGGCCCAGCTCAACGCGGCCCAGGCCGAGGCCGATGTGGCAGCCAATGCGACGAGCTATTCGACCTTGGTGGCCGATGCCGATGGGGTGGTGGTCGACACCCTGGCCGAGCCCGGGCAGGTCGTCAGTGCGGGCCAGGTGGTGGTGCGCGTCGCCCATTCGGGCCAGCGCGAGGCGGTGATCCAGTTGCCCGAAACGCTGCGCCCGGCGCTGGGCTCGCCGGCGACGGTCGAGCGTTATGGCCAGCACCGCAGCGGTGCCAGCGCCTACCTGCGCCAGTTGTCCGATTCGGCGGACCGGCAGACCCGGACATTCGAGGCGCGCTACGTATTGGACGGCGCGCTGGCCAACGCAACCCTGGGTTCGACCATCACGGTGGCGATCGCCGATGGCCAGGCGGTCAACGGCAATGACGTGCAAGTACCCATCGCCGCCCTCCATGATGCCGGAAAAGGCCCGGGTGTCTGGGTCGTGGCCGGCGACCCGGGGCAGGTGACCTGGCGACCCGTCACGATCCAGGCCTTGAACAATGCCGAGACCGCTCGGGTGACAGGCGCGCTGCAGGCCGGTGAGCGGATCGTTGCGCTGGGTGCCCATCTTCTGAGCGAGGGGCAGCAGGTCAGGTCCGAGTCGCCCGTCAGCCTTCGCACGCCTGTGGCTGAGGTGGCTCGATGAGTGGCTTCAATCTGTCGGCACTGGCGGTGCGGGAGCGCTCGATCACGCTGTTCCTGATCCTGCTGATTTCCATAGGCGGGCTCTACGCTTTCTTCAAGCTTGGGCGTGCGGAAGACCCGGCATTCACCATCAAGCAGATGACCGTGATCACGGCCTGGCCCGGTGCGACGGCCCAGGAGATGCAGGATCAAGTCGTCGAGAAGCTGGAAAAGCGCATGCAGGAACTGCGCTGGTACGACCGCACCGAAACCTTCACCCGTCCGGGGCTGGCTTTCACCACCGTCTACCTGCTCGATAGCACACCGCCTTCGGCTGTCGCGGACGAGTTCTACCAGGCGCGCAAGAAGATTCATGATGAAGAGAACGGCTTGCCGCCGGGTGTGATCGGCCCGATGGTCAACGACGAGTATGCCGACGTCACCTTCGCCCTTTATGCCCTGAAGGCCAAGGGCGAACCGCAGCGCAGGCTGGTGCGGGAGGCCGAAGGCCTGCGCCAGCGCCTGCTGCATGTGGCGGGTGTCAAGAAGGTCAATATCATTGGCGAGCAGGCCGAGCGGATCTATGTCGAGCTGTCGTACGAGCACCTGGCGACGCTGGGTATCTCTGCCCGGGACATTTTCAACGCGCTCAATGCCCAGAACCTGATGACGCCGGCCGGTTCGGTGGAAGCGAAGGGGCCCCAGGTCTTCATCCGCCTGGACGGCGCATTCGATGACTTGCAGAAGATCCGCGATACGCCGCTGGTGGTGCAGGGCAGGACCCTGAAGCTGTCCGATGTGGCCGAAGTCCGGCGCGGTTATGAAGACCCCGCCACCTTCCTGGTACGCAATAACGGCGAGCCGGCCCTGCTGCTGGGCGTGGTCATGCGCGACGGCTGGAACGGCCTCGACCTGGGGAAGGCGCTCGATGCCGAGGCGACGGCCATCAATGAGCAGATGCCCTTGGGCCTGACGCTGACCAAGGTCACGGATCAGGCGGTCAACATCAGCGCGTCCGTCAATGAATTCATGGTCAAGTTCTTCGCCGCCCTGGGCGTGGTGCTGCTGGTGTGCTTCCTGAGCATGGGCTGGCGCGTGGGCATTGTCGTCGCGGCGGCGGTGCCGTTGACCCTCGCCGCGGTCTTCATCGTGATGGCTGCGACGGGCAAGGATTTCGACCGGATCACCCTGGGCTCGCTGATCCTGGCGTTGGGGCTGCTGGTGGACGACGCCATCATCGCCATCGAGATGATGGTGGTGAAAATGGAGGAGGGCTATGACCGGATCAAGGCCAGCGCCTATGCCTGGAGCCATACCGCGGCGCCCATGTTGTCGGGCACGCTGGTCACGGCGATCGGCTTCATGCCCAACGGTTTTGCCAAGTCCACGGCGGGTGAGTACACCGCCAACATGTTCTGGATCGTCGGCATTGCCCTGATCACCTCGTGGGTCGTCGCGGTGGTGTTCACGCCGTACCTGGGGGTCAGGCTGTTGCCTTCGATCAAGGCCCCGGAGGGCGGCCACGCCGCTATCTACGGTACGCCTCGTTACCAGCGTTTCAGGCGCCTGCTGGGTGGTGTCATTCGCCGCAAGGGCCTGGTCGCGTTATCCGTCGTCGGCCTGTTCGTCGTGGCGGTGCTGGGCATGGGGGTGGTGAAGAAGCAGTTCTTCCCGACCTCGGACCGGCCCGAGGTACTGGTGGAGGTGCAGATGCCCTACGGCACCTCGATCGAGCAGACCGATGCGGCCACGGCCAAGGTGGAGGCCTGGCTGGCGAAACAGCCGGAAGCGCGCATCGTCACGGCCTACATAGGACAGGGCGCACCGCGTTTCTATCTGGCGATGGCACCGGAACTGCCTGATCCTTCGTTCGCCAAAATCGTTGTCCTGACCGCCAGCCAGGAGGAGCGTGACGCGCTGAAGCTACGGCTTCGACAAGCGGCGGCCGACGGCCTGGCCGCTGAAGCCCGGGTTCGTGTGACCCAGTTGGTGTTCGGTCCTTATTCGCCGTTCCCGGTGGCCTTCCGGGTCATGGGCCCGGACCGCGCTGTGCTGCGCGATATCGCCGCGCAAGTGCGCGAAGTAATGGCTGCCAGCCCGATGATGAGAACCGTCAATACGGACATGGGCGAACGTGTCCCGACGTTGCACCTCACCCTGGACCAGGATCGCCTGCAGGCTTTCGGCCTGACTTCCACGGACGTTGCCCAGCAACTTCAGTTTTTGCTCACTGGCGCCCCCGTCACGCAGGTTCGCGAGGATATCCGTTCGGTCCAGGTGATCGCGCGTTCGGCAGGCGACACGCGCCTGGATCCGTCGCAGATCGGTGCCTTCACCTTGACCGGTGCCCAGGGCCAGCGAGTCTCGCTGTTGCAGGTCGGCACGGTGGGGACGCGCATGGAGGATTCGCTCCTGCGCCGCCGTGACCGTACGCCCACCATCACCGTGCGCGGCGACGTCGCCGAAGGGCTCCAGCCGCCGGATGTGTCCAATGCGGTCATGGCTCAGCTGCAACCGATCATCGAGCGACTGCTGCCCGGCTACCGGATCCAGATGGCCGGGGCTGTCGAGGAGTCGGGAAAGGCGAACAAGGCATTGCTGCCCCTGTTCCCGATCATGATCGCGCTGATGCTGCTGACCATCATCGTCCAGGTACGCTCGATGTCGGCCATGCTGATGGTGTTCGCCACCGCGCCCCTGGGGTTGATCGGCGTGGTGCCGATCCTGCTGCTGTTCCAGCAGCCGTTCGGCATCAACGCCCTGGTGGGCCTGATTGCGCTGTCGGGCATCCTGATGCGCAACACCCTAATCCTCATCGGCCAGATCCACGTGAACGAACAGGCCGGCCTGTCGCCTTACGACGCGGTGGTCGAAGCCACGGTGCAACGTGCGCGACCGGTGATCCTCACCGCGCTGGCGGCGATGCTGGCATTCATTCCGCTGACCCATTCGGTGTTCTGGGGAACGCTGGCCTACACGCTGATCGGCGGGACCTTCGCCGGTACCGTGCTGACCCTGATATTCCTGCCTGCGATGTATTCGCTCTGGTTCAAGATCAAGCCCGGGCCTGCCCACCAACCCGTCCTGGAGGCGCACGCCGTATCGCGCTGAACGGTCCGTGTGCGTGAAAAGAGGAGATCCGCATGAGTTCGTTGGCCGGGGTCATCCAGCGGTTCGATCCCGCTGTACCGTTTGTGGCAGCGGACAACTGGCGCCAGGGCCGAACGGTCTTCGGCGGTTTGTCCGCGGCCTTGTCGTTGCAGACAGTGTTGCTCGAGACCGGCGCGGACCTGCCGCCCTTCAAATCGGCGCAGGTTTCCTTCATCGGCCCGGTGACGGACGCCCAGACATTCAACACCAGCGTCTTGCGCCGTGGTCGCTCGATGACCTCGGTCGCGGTGGATTGCATGTCGGGCAATGACCTGGCGCTGCGCACAACGCTGTCGTTCGCCTTGCCCCGCACCAGCCGGATCGTCCATGAGGCATGGGGACGCCCGGCCGTCGCGGGGCCAACCCGATACCCGGTGTTGCATCTGGACAGGCAGATTGCCCCGGCATGTGCCTTCAATTTCGAAATGCGCCCGGCGGGAGGCTCCCTTCCGATGACCGGAGCCGACCATCCCGAGTTGCTGATGTGGGTGCGCCACCTGGATGCGCAAGGCGTGGATCCGGCTGTCGCCTTGATTGCATTGGCTGACAGCCTGCCACCTGCGGCCATGACCTGCTTCACCGAGCCGGCTGCCATCAGTTCCGCGTCATGGATGATCGACTTGCCCCAGCCTGCGACCGCTGGCCGTTGGTTCCTGATCAATGCCTTCAGCCGACAGGCCCTGGAAGGTTATTCCCTGCAAGACATGGAAATCTGGGACGAGAGCGGCCGCAGGGTGCTTTGGGCACGCCAGACCGTGGCGGTCTTTATCTAGGCTCTGTACGAGAGGCCTTGATACTCGCTCATGTTGCGTTGAAAACAGCCTCGCCTGACCTTCGTCTCAAGGCTTTTCTTACAGAACCCAGGATTTTTATCCGGCAAGTCGAGCGTGGGGATTCCAGCGCTCGAGTTCCCCGCACAATCCACCCGCCTTGCTCGAGGAGGCCGAACGTCATCCGTATCGTTCTTTTTCGAGCAAGGGCACGGGTGAGCGGTGATTGCCGCTCAGGTGCGATGGGTGAAGAGAAACAGGATGATCGCCACCAGGCAGACGCTGGCCTGTGTGACACCCAGGGTGGTGACGGGGGCGAAGTCCGATGCGGACCCCAGCCAGGTGGTTACCGCCGACGCCCCCATGGTCAGGAAGCCAAGCAGCGCTGACGCCAGCCCGGCCTCTTTACCGAAAGGGTTCAGGGTGATGGCTGTTCCCAGAGGGTTGGCGAGGCCCATGCCCCACAGGAAAATCACCATCGACAGGGAATACCAGGCCAGGCCCGGATCGGCGGGACCGACGATGAGCACCAGTCCGCCCGTCAGGGCCGTGGCGAAGCCCAGGGCTGTGATCTTCCGGCTGCCGTAGCGTCGAGCCAGGTGCGGGGCCGCCATGCCCGCCGCGAACACGACGAACACAGTGGCCGCGAAGTACAGCCCGGCTTCCAGGGATGTCAGGCCGATCCCGCTCATCAGGATCGCCGGGGCGGCGCCGAACGAGGCGAACAGCCCGCTCATCAACAGGCTCACCGACACGGCGGGAAGCACGAACCGGCGGTCGCGCAGCAAGCCGCCATAGGCCCGCAGGACACTCAGCGGCGAATGCGGGGCCCGGCGCTCGGGCGGGTGTGTCTCCCCCAGGCCACGGGCATAGAAGATCGCAATGGCGATGGCCGCCAGAGCGACCAGGGCGAAGATCGCCCGCCAGCCCAGCGTCGAGGTCAGCAGGCTACCGATCAGCGGCGAGAACCCTGGCGCGGCTGCCGTGGCGATCATCGTCAGCGACAAGGCCCGGGCCAGGTTCTCGCCTTCGAACAGATCGCGGGCGATGGCACGGGAAAGCACCGCCGCCGCACAAACGCCCAGGGCCTGGATAATACGCCCGAGCAGGAGCGTTTCCAGGGTGGTGGCGAAACCCGCGACAGCCGTGCCCGCCACGAACAGGGACAAACCGCCCAGTACCAGTTTCTTGCGTCCGTACCGATCCGCCAGCGGCCCGACGATGAGTTGGGCCAAGGCGAAGGTGATGAAGAAACTGGAGAGGGTCAGGCCCAGCGCCCGGGTCGGCACGCCGAGTTCCTGCCCGATGTCGGCAAAGGCCGGGAGGATGATGTTGGTGGACAGGATGCTGATGGCGGCAAGGCCGGCCAGCAGCACCACGATCCTGGCGCTCAGTATCGGCTGCCCGGGGGCGGAAGACGCGACGAGGGTTCCCGCAGTCCCGCCCTCGGCTGGTTGCAGCGAAGGCGTTCGCGGTTCGGCCATCATGGTGTGGCTTCCCAGCGGCGGAACAATACGCTGGCATTCACCCCGCCGAATCCAAAGCCATTGGACAAGGCATAGGTCAGGGGCATTTTCCGCGCATCGAGGCCAACCAGGTCCAGCCCTTCGGCAGCCTCGTCGGGGCTGACCAGGTTCAGGGTGGGTGGCACGACCTGGTCGCGTAGCGCCAATACCGTGAAGATCGCTTCGATGCCTCCGGCGGCGCCAAGCAGGTGACCGGTGGCGGATTTCGTGGAAGTGATCGCCACGCCTGAGCCGGTGCCGAACACCGACCTGATCGCGGCCAGCTCGCCCTTGTCGCCCACCTGGGTCGACGTGGCATGGGCGTTGATATGCTGGACTTCGCTTGCGCTCACATCGGCCTGGCGCAAGGCTTGCTCCATGGCCCGTCTTGCACCGTTGCCATCCTCGGGGCCGGCGGTGAGGTGATAGGCGTCGGCGCTTGTGCCATAGCCCACCAGTTCCGCCAAGGGTGTCGCGCCCCGGGCGAGGGCATGTTCCAGCGACTCGATGACCAGCAGCCCGGCGCCTTCTGCCATGACAAAACCATCGCGGTCGCGATCGAACGGGCGCGAGGCGGTTTCAGGAGCCTCGGCCGGGTGCGTGGACAGTGCCCGGGCGGCGGCGAAGCAACCCAGGGTCACCCGATCCATCGCGGCTTCCGTACCGCCGCAGATGGCGATGTCCGCTTCACCGCTGGCGATGAGGCGGGCTGCGTCGCCGATGGCCTGGACGCCGGCGGCGCAGGCCGTCACCGGAGCACCGAGAGGGCCCTTGAAACCGTTCTGGATCGACACGTTGCCTGCCGCCATGTTCGCGAGGAAGGAGGGGGCCGTGAACGGGGACAGCCGGCGAGGGCCGCGGCTGTCGGTGATGCGAATGGCCTCGGCGATCGCGCCGAAACCTCCGACGCCCGAGGCGATGATGGTGGCCGTGCGCTCTTGCTGGTGCGCTTGCGCTGGGTGCCAGCCTGCCTGCTCCAGTGCTTCATGGGCGGCGACCATTGCGAATTCGATGAAGCGATCCATCTTCTTGCGTTCTTTCGCCGCGATGATCCGGTCAGGCGCATAACCGGCAACGGCATCTTCTTCCAGCGTCGGCACCTGGCCGCCTACCGCGATTCCCGTGCCCTCGACCATTTCGTCTGGAAGCCTGCGGATGCCCGAGCGCCCGTCAAGCAGACGACGCCACACTTCTTCGACGCCACACCCCAGCGGGCCGACGATACCGGTTCCCGTGACTACTATTCGCTTGCGACCTTTGGAATTGATCATTTGACCCTCGTCATTACTGATTCGGCGCCCGTCGGATCGCACCGATCCATATGCCGGCCAGGATCGACGGGAGGCCAGTTTTAGTCTTGTGACCAATATTGTCAATGGTCACAAAGCTGAGAGACCAAGGCCATGGCGGTTTCATTTGAGCTGAACCACGACCTTGCCCTTGGCGCGGCCCTGCGCCAGGTATTGCAGTGCCTCTGTCGCGCGTTCGAAGGCAAAGACCTTGTCGATCACCGGACGAATGCGCTCCGACTCGAGCAATCCGCCGATCTCCTCGAGCTGAGCGCCATCGGGACGGACGAAAAGAAACGAATAGCTGACGCCCTTCTTTTTCGCCAGGCCCATGATGCGGCGGCTCATGAGGCCGAATACGAAGGCCAGGAAGAAATTGAGCCCGCGGGCGCGGGCGAATGCCTTGTCCAGGGGGCCGACGAGAGAAACGATCCTGCCTCCCGGCTTGAGTACCTCGAGGGACTTTTCAATCGTGTCGCCTCTGAGCGTGCCCAGGACACTGTCGTAGCCGCGCAGCACCTTCTCGAACGCTAGCTGTTTATAGTCCAGCACTTCGTCGGCCCCCAGGTCGCTGACCCATTGGACATTTGCCGTGCTGGTGGTGGTGGCCACCTTCGCGCCGAAGTGTTTGGCCAGCTGGATCGCAAAGCTGCCGATGCCACCCGAACCTGCGGGGATGAAGACGTTCTGCCCCGCCTGCAGATGGGCGCGTTCCTTCAGGGCTTGCCATGAGGTGAGGCCGACCATGGGTATCGACGCTGCCTGGACGAAATCCAGGTTGGCCGGTTTGGGCGCCGCCACGTCCTGGGGTACCGCGGCCAATTCGGCCAGTGACCCGGTACCCCGGTCGAACAGGCTGGCGAAGATGGCGTCACCGACCTTGAAACGTGTCACGCGGCTGCCCACCTCCACGACGACCCCGGCCAGGTCGCTGCCGATGACGGCCGGTAGCTGGAGCTTGAGCACCGGCTTGAACAGGCCGGTCATGATCATGTTGTCGATGGGGTTCAAGGCGGCGGCATGAACCTCGACCAACAGTTCGTCCGGCTTGAGCGTGGGGCGTGGGACTTCGGCAAACCCGATGTCGGGCGATCTGCCGTAGCGTTTGAAGGTGAGTGCTTTCATTCCTTTATCCTGGTCGGGGCAGGTTGGGCTTGGCGGGGCTTCGATGCGACGATGCGGCGACGACAGGACTGTCGCCACCGCACGGTATCCACATCGGCAGAACCTCAGGCTTGAGGCTGGTAGCGCTCGGCCGCGTGGGCCTGGCGGATGTCCGACATGAGTCCCTGGCGCGCGCCATCCAGGGCGTCCCAGCGTTCGGCGACATGCAGGGGGGGAATGGTGACCCGTTCGCGACGATCGAAGCCGACCAGGGCCGCATCCACCAGTTCACCCACCTCCATCACTTGCGCAAGGATGTTGATGTCGATGCCGGCGCGTTCCCAGATCTCCGTGCGAGTCGATGCCGGTAGCACCGCCTGCACATAGACACCCTTGGACGACAGTTCATGGTCCAGCCCCTGGGAGAGGAACAGCACGAAGGCCTTGGTGGCGCCATAGACCGACATGCCGAACTCGGGCGCAAAACCCACCACCGAGCCGATGTTCACGATCGCGCCGCTGCCAGCCTGCGCAAAGCGCGGGGCGACTGCGCAGGCCAGCCGGGTCAGAGCGGTGACGTTGAGAGTGATCAGGCGTTCGATGGCGTCGGAAGACTGCTGCACGAAGCCGCCTGACTGGGCCATGCCGGCGTTGTTGATCAGCACGCCGATGCGAGCGTCATCGCGCAGACGAGTCTCAAGCGCGGCCAGGTCGGCGGATTCGGTCAAGTCCGCTTGCAGCACCTCGACGGCGACACCGTGGTCCGCCCGCAGGCGTTGCGCCAGGGTGTCCAGGCGGGCCTTGTCGCGTGCGGCCAGCACCAGGTCGTGGCCGCGGCGGGCGAAACGTTCTGCGTAAGTCGCGCCGATGCCGGTGGAAGCGCCGGTGATGAAGACGGTTGGAAGCGTGGTCATGAGTCTTTCCTTTACGGGAGAGTCGGTCAGGCAGGGAGGGCTCGCCTCAGCCGGCGAGGGTTGGGTAATCGGTGTAGCCCGCGGCGCCGCCGCCATAAAGCGTGGCCGGGTTCGAAAAGCGTTTTTCCGGACATTCCTTTCAGATTCCAGGATGGGGAAAGGCTTTATGATTACGATCATAATCTAAATTGTCAAATCTTTGATGATGATCGACATCAATGTATAGTGAGGCTTCCCCAGCAGGCAGATATCCACCTGGATGCGTTATGAAAGTCTCTAAAGCACAGGCACAGGCCAACCGGGCGCGGGTTGTCGAGACGGCGTCCACGCTGTTTCGTGAACGCGGCTACGACGGCGTTGGCGTCGCTGACCTGATGGCGGCGGCCGGCTTTACCCACGGCGGTTTCTACAAGCAATTCAACTCCAAGGCCGACCTGATGGCGGAGTCGGCGGCCTGCGGTATCGCACAGACCGTTGCGCTGAGCGACGGCATCAACATCCAGGATTTCGTTCGGTATTACCTGTCGCGCCAGCATCGCGACGCCCGTGCCACCGGTTGCACCATGGCGGCGCTGGGCGGGGATGCCGCGCGTCAACCAGAGGCTGTCCGGGCCACCTTCGCGGCGGGCATCGAAAGCCTGTTGGACGCGCTCAGCCATGAGGCAGGGGAGTCGAGCGAAGCTGACCCCGCGCAGGTGCGAGCCGAGTCCCTCAGCACGCTGGCGCATGTCATCGGTGCAATGGTCATGTCGCGAGCCTGTCCGGACGATTCGCCGCTGGCCGACGAAATCCTGAGTGTGTGCCGCGACCGCCTCCTTGCCTCACCGAGCCCGTCCGAAGAGGCGGGGCAAGACGGTGACCCTGGGGATTGGCCCGCTATGAACCCGAAGGGTTGAGCTTGCAAGGCTTGATAAAGTGGTGAGTGGCGCCTTGGTGGGTCAGTGGTGGCATGGAATGCATTTTTCGGATGGCGGCGCGCAGGGGCGTCATCGGGAAATACGCGGTCAGGCCGTTCCGCAGCGTTGTGAGTACCGTCTCACTTACACCGCCATTCGATCCTGGGGCGTTTCTCCCTATCTATCCGATGCCAGTGCCCGGCTCTTCAAGGGCGGGCAGCAGATCGGTTTTGGGCATTATCATCTGACAGGCCAAGGCGGTCTCGATCCAACCAAGGTCGCTCCGCTCGAGCAGAAGATGGCGCTGGTAATCAACCAACTATTAGGTCAAGACCAATGAGTTCATTCAAAAGTATCGCGGCCCTGTTGCTCATGCTCGTCTTGGCCGGCTGCGCTCACACCAGCTCCAATCAGCCCTATTTCGAACCGCCGCCACTGCCACCAGGCAAGGCATTGGTGTACCTGATGCGGACTCAGGTCCTGCAAGGCAGTTTTTATGACAGCGTGTTCAGCATCGACGACAGTGCCGTGGTGGGACTCAATAACAAGACCTATTCCTGGGTACAGGTGAGTCCGGGCCTGTACAAGGTATCGGCGGGGCCGCGTCCGCATCCCAGGAACGTATTCCTGAACCTGCCGGTCGAGTCGGGCAAAGAGTACTTCATAGAATATACGCAGGAATATGCGGCCGAGATGATCCGGGTACGCGATCCCAAGGAAGGGAAGGCCATGGTGAAAGGGTATTTCTATATCCCGGCCAAATAGAGGCTCCTTGAATCATGTTGAGCTAACTGAACGGGCGACTTTGGGGCGCCCGTTTTCGTGATTCAACTGCCTGCACGAGCCTGCGTCTTCCTTGCGCCGTCCGCACCCTTGATCCCAGGTCGATGCCGTTGCGGTGCCGATCGAGCCGATCAACGTCACTGCGAACTCAACGCCGCCCCACCCGCGTACTCACATCCACCCACACCGCCAGCACCAGGATGCTGCCCTTGACGATCATCTGCCAGTAGCTGTCGACATCGAGCATGGACATGCCGTTGTCCAGGCTGGTGATGACCAGCGCGCCGAGCAGGGCTCCGTAGACGGTGCCGGAGCCGCCGCGCATGGAGGTGCCACCGATGAAGCAGGCGGCGATGGCGTCGAGTTCGCCCATGTTGCCGGCCGAGGGCGAGCCCGCCGCCAGGCGCGCGGTGTTGACCACGCCGGCGAGGGCGCACATCACCCCCATGATGCCGAAGATCCACAGCTTCACTGCCTGCACATTGATGCCGGACAGGCGCGTGGCTTCCATGTTGCTGCCCACCGAGTAGACCCGGCGACCGAATACGGTCTGGCTGGTGACGTAGCTGAACACCCCCAGCAGAATCAGCAAAAGCAGTACCGGCACAGGAATGCCGTCGTAGCTGTTCAGGGTGTAGACGAACCCGGCCAGCACCACGCCGATCAGCACCACGCGCAGCACGTCACGCACCCGTGAATGGGCGGCCAGGCCATGGAGGGCGCGGTTGCGGCGTTGTTTCCAGGTCAGGAACAGCGTCAGGGCGAACAGCAGCACACCCAGGCCCGTGCCTACGGTGTGGGGCAGATATCCCTGGCCGACGTAGACCAGTTCCGGCGACACCGGGGCGATGGTGGTGCCGCCGGTGACGCCCAGCAGAATGCCGCGAAAGGCCAGCATGCCGCCCAGGCCGACGATGAACGAGGGGATGCGCAGGTAGGCCGTCATGTAGCCGTTGCCCAGGCCGATCATCAGGCCGCACAAGGCGACCAGGCTCAGGTTCGCCAGCAGCGGGATGTGATAGACCACGTCCAGGATCGCCGCCAGTCCTCCCAGCAAGCCGAGCAACGAGCCCACCGACAGGTCGATCTCGCCACTGATGATCACCAGCACCATGCCGCAGGCGAGGATTCCGGTGATGGACATCTGCCGCAGCAGGTTGGACAGGTTGCGCGGGGTCAGGAACCCGCCATCGGTCTGCCAGCTGAAAAACAGCCAGATGACCGCCACGGCGATCACCAGCGCGAGCATTTTGTAGCGGCTGAAAAGTTGTTTGACCTGATTCATCTACGCAGACTTCCGATCGTTATTGTCATGGCCATCGGGATGGCTGAGCGCAGCGGCGAGCACCTGTTCCTGGGTCAGGCCCTGGTTGATGAAATCCCCCCGCAATTGGCCGTCGCCGATTACCAGCACGCGGTCGGAAACCCCCAGCACTTCGGCCAGTTCCGACGACACCATGATGATCGACACGCCTTCGGCCGCCAGGGCGCCCATCAGTTTGTAGATCTCGTACTTGGCGCCGACGTCCACGCCCCGGGTGGGCTCGTCGAGAATCAGCACGCGGGGTCTGGTCAGGAGCATCTTCGCCAGCACGGCCTTCTGCTGGTTGCCGCCGGATAGGCTGGTGATCGGCAGGAACGGGCTGGCGGTCTTGAGATGCATGCGCGAGATCTCCCTGTCGATGCAGCCCAGCTCCGCTTCGGCGTCGATGCGGGTCATCTTCGAATAGTTCTCCAGCACGGCCAGGGTGATGTTCTGGCCAACGCCCAGGTCCGGGATGATGCCCTGGCGCTTGCGGTCCTCGGGGACCATGCACAGGCCGGCGCGGATCGATTTCAGGGGCGTGCGCGTGTCGATCGGCTTGCCGTCCAGCCAGACTTCGCCTTCGTAGCGCCCGGGGTAGGCGCCGAACAGCGCCGACACCAGTTCCGTGCGGCCGGCCCCCACCAGGCCTGCGATGCCAAGGATCTCCCCGCGCTTGAGCACGAAGGAGATGTCGTCGACCCGCTTGCGCCTGGGGTTGTCGACGTCGTAGCAGGTGACGTGGCGAGCCTCGAATATCACGTCGCCGATGTCATGGGGTTCGGTGGGGTAGAGGTTGTTCATTTCCCGTCCCACCATCTGGGCGATGATGCTGGGGATGTCCATGTCCGCCATTGCGGTAGTGGCGATGTGTTTGCCATCGCGGATCACCGAAATGGTGTCGCAGACGGCTGCGACTTCATCGAGCTTGTGGGAGATGTAGACGCAAGCGACGCCCTTGGCCTTGAGGCCACGGATGATGTCCAGCAACACTTCGATTTCCGAGCGGGTCAGGGCCGATGACGGTTCGTCGAGGATCAGCAGGCGCGCCTGTTTGTTCAGGGCCTTGGCGATTTCCACCAGTTGCTGGTAGCCGCCGCCATACTGGGAGACGGGCAGCGAGACGTTCATGTCCGGCACCTTGAGTTCGCGCATCAGGGCTTCGGCGCGGTGGATCATCGCCGGGTAGTTCATGCGTCCGCCGGGCAGCGTCAGCTCATGGCCCATGAAGATGTTCTCGGCCACCGACAGGTCGGGCACCAGGGTCAGTTCCTGGTGGATGATGACGATGCCGGCGGCTTCGGTCTCGCTGATCGATTGGGCCTTGAGCGGCTGGCCATCCCAGAGGATTTCGCCGTCCCAGGTGCCATGGGGATAGACCGCCGACAGGACCTTCATCAACGTGGATTTGCCGGCACCGTTCTCGCCGCACAGGCCGACGCATTCGCCGGGCCTGACCTTGATATCGATACCGTTCAGCGCTTTGACACCGCCGAAAGTCTTGACGATGCCATTCATTTGCAACAGGTAGTCGGACATGGTGAAGGCTCGTGAAAAAGGGCTCACACAGACGCAGGGGGCAAGAATTTCTGGTGTCAGTCAGGCCCCTGTGGGAGCGAGCAAGCTCGCTTCCACAGGGACTTTGCTTAACCCGGGATGTGCATCCAGGTCACTGCCCGGCGATCTGCGCCTTGGTATAGAACCCGTCCTTTTCCAGCAGGTCGATGTTGTCCTTGGTCAGCGGCGTTGGCGTGAGCAGGATGGTGTCGACTTTCTTGCTGCCGTTGTCGTATTGCGAACTGAAGTTGGGTTTCTCGTTGCGTGCCAGTTGCACCGAGAGCTTGGCGGCTTCGGAGGCGATCAGCTTCAGGGGCTTGTAGACGGTCATGGTCTGGGTGCCGTCGATCACCCGCTTGACCGCCGCCAGGTCGGCGTCCTGCCCGGAGATCGGCACCTTGCCAGCCAGCTTCTGCGCGGCCAGGGCCTGGATGGCGCCGCCGGCGGTGGCGTCGTTGGAAGCGACGATGCCATCGATCCTGTTGTTGTTCCGGGTCAGGGCGTTTTCAACGATGCTCAGGGCTTCGGTGGGGTTCCATTCCTTGACCCATTGCTGGCCGACTATCTTGATGTCGCCCTTGTCGATGGCCGGTTGCAGCACCTTCATCTGGCCCTCGCGCAGGACCTTGGCGTTGTTGTCGGTGGGCGCGCCGCCGAGCAGGAAGTAGTTGCCCTTGGGGGCCGCTTTCAGCACGCCGCTGGCCTGCATCTCTCCGACCTTTTCGTTATCGAAGGAAATGTAGGCGTCGATATCGGCGTTGAGGATCAGCCGGTCATAGGACACCACCTTGATCCCGGCCTTCTTGGCCTCGGCGACGGCGTTGGTCAGCACGGTGGCGTTGAACGGCACGATGACGATCACATCGACGCCACGGGAGATGAGGTTTTCGATCTGTGAAATCTGCTTCTGCTCGTTGGCATCGGCCGACTGTACATAGACCTTGGCATCGAGTTTTTCCGCTGCGGCGACGAAGTAGTCCCGGTCCCGCGACCAGCGTTCCAGGCGCAGGTCATCGATGGAGAAACCGATCTTCGGGTGGGTGGCGTCGGCCATGACCGGAAGCGACAGCAGGGCCAGGGCGCCGGCGAGCAAGGTGCGTTTGACTGTTTTCATGGGTGCGTCCTTTTATTGTTTTTTGAAAGACACTGCCTGACGGTGAACGTGGTGCCGGTAGAACTGTAGAGAGTCTCGGGGCGCGGCGAGCGGAGATTTGTCGCGAGAATGTAACAGCCTCGCGGCGCCCGTCGGCTCTCCTGGCCGTCAGGGATAGATGAACCGATTGACCAGGTTTTCGAGCATCTCCTGGCGACCGCTGACCGCCTGCGGGTTCAGTTCGTGGGCAAATGCATGTTCGGCCAGGGCGGCGAGGCTGAATTCCCCCGCCAGCACCGCTTGCCCGAAAGGTTGCTGCCAGCCGGCATAGCGCTGGTCCTTGAACTGCTGGAGCCGATCGTTGCGCACCATGGCCGCTGCACGCTCCAGGGACACGGCGAGCACGTCCATGGCGGCGACGTGGCCATGGAACAGGTCGAGTTCGTCCACGCTCTGGCGACGCACCTTGGCGTCGAAGTTGAAGCCGCCATTGCCGAAGCCACCGGCCTTGAGGATCTCGTAGATCGCCAGGGTCATTTCCTCGACGCTGTTGGGGAACTGGTCGGTGTCCCAGCCGTTCTGCGGATCGCCCCGGTTGGCATCGATGCTGCCGAATATTCCCAGTGAAACGGCCGTGGCGATCTCGTGATGGAAGCTGTGGCCGGCCAGGGTCGCATGGTTGGCCTCGATGTTGACCTTGATTTCCTTCTCAAGGCCGAACTGCTGCAAGAAGCCGAAGACCGTGGCGCTGTCGTAGTCGTATTGATGCTTGGTCGGTTCCTGGGGCTTGGGTTCGATCAGCAGGTCGCCCTTGAAACCGATCCTGTGCTTGTGCTCCACCACCATGGCCATGAACCGGCCCAGTTGCTCGCGCTCGCGCTTCAGGTCGGTGTTGAGCAGGGTTTCATAACCCTCGCGACCGCCCCACAGGACGTAGTTTTCGCCCTTGAGACGCTGGGTGGCGTTCATCGCGCTGCACACCTGGGCGGCGGCACAGGCGAACACTTCCGGGTCCGGGTTGGTGGCGGCGCCCGCGGCGAAACGCGGGTTGCTGAAGCAATTGGCCGTGCCCCACAACAGCTTGACCCCGGTCTGCTCCTGGTGGCGTTCCAAGTGGTCGATCATCTGTGCGAAGTGGTTGCGATAGTCCTTCAACGAGTTGCCTTCCGGGGCGACATCGGTGTCGTGGAAGCAGTAGTAGTCGACACCCAGCTTGGAGAAGAATTCGAAGGCCGCCTCGGCCTTGCCGATGGCCACTGCCATGGGGTCCCCGGGCTGGTGCCAAGGGCGCTTGAAGGTGCCGGCGCCGAATACGTCAGAACCGGGCCAGACAAAGGAGTGCCAATAGCAGACCGCCATGCGCAGGTGCTCGCGCATGGGCTTGCCGAGCACGAGTTTGTTGGCGTCGTAGTGGCGAAAGGCAAGGGGCGAGTCGCTGGCAGGCCCTTCGTAGCGAATCTTGTCGACAACGGGAAAGTAGGGCATTTGCAGGTTTCCTTGTTGTTCTTGGCGGTGTCCCGATACTAGCAACGGCCCGCCGGCCGCTGATTATGAAAATCACCAATGCATGGTTCGATTTTGAGTACTAGTCTGTGGCAACCGCCTCGACGTCGACCGGCCCAGGACCACAACAATGAAAACCGTCCCTCCCGTCCACCGCATTGCACTGCTTTTCAACGGCAGCAAGATCTACGACCGCGGCATCATCAGCGGCATCGGCAATTACCTGAGCAGCACCCGCGCGTCCTGGGACCTGTTCCTGGAAGAGGATTTCCTCTGTCGCTTGAAAGGCATCGAGCGCTGGCAGGGCGACGGGATCATCGCCGACTTCGACGACCCACTGATCGGCGAGGCGTTGGCCGGGATCCGCCTGCCCGTGGTGGCGGTGGGGGGCTCCTATGAGGATGAGCGTGCCTATCCCAAGGGCATTCCCTATGTCGCCACGGATAATTTTGCGTTGATGAAGCTGGCCTACGAGCATCTGATCGAGGCCGGACTGACACGCTTTGCCTGTTTCAGCCTGCCCGTGGCGCAAGCCAATCGCTGGGCGCAGGAGCGTGAAAGAGCCTTTCGCTCGCTGCTGCAGCGCGACGGCTTGCATGTGGAGGTATATCGCGGCATGGGCACCAGCGCGCCGCTCTGGGACAGCGCGGTGGAACAGCAGATCGCCTGGCTGCAAAGCCTGCCCAAACCCATCGGTATCATTGCCGTCAGCGATGCGCGGGCACGGCAGTTGCTGCAAGCCTGCCTGACCGCTGGCATCGCTGTGCCGGAACAGGTGGCGCTGATCGGCATCGATAACGACCCGCTGACCCGCAGCCTGACCCGGGTGCCCCTCAGCTCGGTCATTCAAGGCACCGAGACCATGGGCCGCACTGCCGCGCGCCTGCTCCACCAGATGTTGCACGGCATGCCCTCCACGGGCACTCAGGTGTTGATCCCGCCGGATGCGATCAATGTCCAGGCGTCGAGCCTGCATCAACCCCTGGGCAACCCTTACGTCATGCAGGCCTTGCTGTTTATCCGCCAATACGCCTGCCAGGGCATCAAGACTGCCCAGGTGGCGGCCTATGTCGGTGTGTCCCGCTCATCCCTGGAAGCGCATTTTCGCAAGGTGCGCGGATGCAGCGTGCACGACGAAATCCTGCGCTTCAAACTGGCCGCCGCTGCCAGCGGACTGGAGAAAACCGATTCGCCGATTGCCGACATCGCCCGTCAGTGCGGCTTCAAGTCGGCGCAATACCTGCACACGGTGTTTCGTCGGGAGTTCGGCTGCACACCGCGCGAGTATCAGCAAGGCGCAACGTGACGATGGCTCGTTCCACCGTGCAGAAGCTCATCAATACTGGCGCACGACCACGGCGTTGTAGCGCCGTTGCAACTCGTCGTAACCTGCCCGTGCAGCGGCGAGGTCCTGGTTCAGTTGCGCGGCGTCCGCCCCGGCGGCCCAGTGCTGTTGCAGGCGTTCGAGGTACGTCAACCATTCCCAGGCCTGCGAGCTGATGACGCTCCACACGGGCAGGTTGCCATCTGCCGAGCGCAAGCGGGGCAGTGCCTGGATGAAGGTCTCTGCGTCCGCCCAACGGGTCATCAATGACTGATGCAGGTCGAGCAACTGACGGGGCGTCAGCGCCGCGCCGGTGGTCATGGCATCGAGGGCATCCATGGTCTGGCGGGCATCGATCATGAAGCGCAGCGTATACCAATGCTGGTCATGCCCCAGGCGTTGCTCGATGGAGGCCAGTTGCTGCTGTCGCGCCTCCAGTTGCGGCTGCTCGAACGCCTGGCGCAAAGGGATCGCCCGGGTGCGTGCTTCTTGCAGGCGCGCGCTCAGGGCTTGTTCAAGCCGGGCCAGTTCGAGGGGATCCCGATCCATCGGCCGCTGCGCCAGCCAGCGCTCGACGGCCTCGGCGTCCGGACGCAGTTGGTCGTAGGCCGTGACGTAGTTTCTGGCTAGCGCTTGCAGGCCTTCCGGTGTTCCTGCGCCGAGCCATCGGTAACAGGGCGATGGCGGTGCATCGTTGCCGGGGACGATTTCACCGGAGCCCATGCCGAAGCCGGCAAAGAAATGTCGGTAGGCATCGTGCTGCGTCGATGAAGCGACCAGGTCACGGTATTCGGCGTAGCGTCGCTCCAGGAGCTCCGCGCCATTCAACAGGCAGGTGTTGATCTGCTGCACTTGCTGCCAGCGCGAGCGGGTCTGCGGGTCGATGTGCTTGCGAGGGTCCAGCTGCAGCACCAGCCAGGTCAGGCCCAGCAGTGCAATCACAGCAATCGCGAAGGCTCGATTACTGATCATGGCTTTCCTGCCTGGGAGGACGTGGGTACATGCCACTGCTGCGCGGACAATTCGGTCGGGCAGGGCGTCGAGGTGGATTGGCGTGCGGCGCAGGTTCGCTGTGGCCAGGCCTGGAGCCCCTCGTTCGGGGCGAGCGGCGCATTGCCCGCGAGGGTATTGCCCAGCAGGAGCAGCGGGATGAGGATGCCCAGCGAGAGGCCGACAAGGACATCGTCCGGCAAGCGCTCATAGACTCGGGAATACAGGGCGGCGGCGCGTTTGGTCAGATTGCCTCGGCTCAGGATCGCCAGCGTGGCGAGGATGCCGAAGTAGGCAACCGCTCCGGCAAATCCACCCGCCAGGTAGATGACGCCGCCCAGCAGTCCGACCCAGAGGCTTTCGCGTATCGGCAGCGGGGTGGGGCGTCGCAGGCTCAGCCAGCGCCCGTAGCGGTCATGGAGCCATTGATCGAGGCGCCATGCCCGGCTCAGGGTCTTGCATGCCGCGTTGAGCCCCCATGCAGCGGCGCCTAGAAACAGCGCGCGCAGGAACATGTCGATGACGCTGATGTAGAACGTCCCGCCGAGGCGATACTCCAGCAGCCAGCTCATGCTGGCCGAAGCGCCGACAATGGCCAGGGGCACCGCCATGGCCGGCGGCCGACGACGCAGCGCGCGCCAGTTGTCCGGGGCCAACTGCGGCATCTGGTACAGCAACTGCGGATAGCGAAGCTGCACGGTGCGATACAACGCCTCGCAGGCATCCCAGTCGGCGGCGCTGAAGGTGATGCTCAGGCGCACCCGGGCGTCTTCGTCGAGGGTGCCGAACAGCATGCGCGCTGCCTGGGATTCGCTGCTGTCATAGAACTGGGTGAGGCGGGTCTGTTCCTGCACGAACATGGCACAGTCGCTGCGAGCCAGCAGTTGGCTCCACCAGGGCTCGGGGCAGGCGTTATGATGACCGCTGCGGGTCCAGCCCTGTTGCGTGCAAATGCTTTCGAACAGCCTCTGCGACCAGTTCGGCGACTGTAGCAGCACCAGGGCCAGGCTCTGGTTCAGCCACTGGCGCGCATCCAGGGTTTGCAGCCAGGGGCTTGCGGCCAGCTTGCGGGCCAGTTCGAGGAATCGCCCGCTATCCTGCCGGGCCTCGGTCAGGCGCGACGAGGCCTGCTCCATGAGGGTGTTGCGCAGGTGTTCGAGGGTGGTTCGCGGCAAGCCTTCATGTTGCCAAGGGGTGAGCCAGTGCAATTGCTCGATGGCCGCCTCGGCCAGTTCGTAGCGGTCGTCTGGCAGGCAGCGCAGCAGCAGGCCTTGTTCGAACGCCGCTTCGCATCCAAGCAGGCGTGCCTGGGCCACGCGGTCGGCGAGGTTGGTCGCGCTGATTCCTTCCAGGCATTGCGCCGCCAGGCCTTCGGCCGGGCAAGCTCCTTCATCGGTCTGCCGAGGGGACGGTTGTTGCACCCGAGGCGACTCGATGGGCTCAGGCAGCGAGGTGTCGACGGGCTCCTCACGCTGCCAATCGGCCCATGCCATCGCCTGCTCATAAGCCTCGCGCAGTCGCTGGAAGCCCTCGGGGTCTTCGTCGGGCCGGTGTCGCTTGAGCAGGCTGGCATACTGGCGCTTGATGCTGCGCTTGTCGGCATCCTCCGGCAGATCCAGGACCACCCAGCAACTCATCGCCAGACGTCCCGTTCCAAGGTGTCGAGCTGTTCGGAAATCTGCATTCGCAGGGCGCGGATGTCGTGCAGTTCCTGGGTTTCGAGCACCTGGGCAAAACGCGTGGCCAGATCGTCGACCCGCTGGCGAAGGTCACCGCGGCTTTCCTGGTAGAGGCGTTCGAGGCGGGCGATCAGCACGGTATTGGGCTGCTCGTCACGCGGATGGACCTTCAGCGCCGCCAGCGCTTCGAGCCGACGGGCGATGTCGGCTTCGTCCAGCAGGCCAGTGTTGTTGGTGATCACCAGTTTGTGCCGCTCCCCGGTCTGGACGGTCTGCGCATCGGCTTCCAGCAGGCCGTTGGTGTCGTAGGTGAAGCGCACGTCGATGCTCACCTCACCGGCGGGCATGGGGGGCACGGGGATTTCCAGCTCGCCGAGCAGGATGTTTTCGCTGACCTGGCGGCTCTCGCCCTGATAGACCTTCAGCAGAACCATCTTCTGCTGGTCGCGCAGGGTCACCACGCGTTTGACCCGGCTCACGGGGACCACGCAATTGCGTTCGATGATCGGCAGGTAATGGCCCGACTCGAGCTTGCCACCGTAGTCGACCGATATCTCGATGCCCATGGAGTAGGGGCAGACATCCGTGAGCACCACTTCTTCGAGCGCCGCGTCACGGCTTTTCAGGCCCGCTTGCACGGCGGCGCCGAGCGCCACGGCTTCGTCGGGGTTGAGTTGGATCGACGGAAAGCGGCCGAACAGGCTGGCGACCAGTTTTCGCACCAGGGGCATGCGGGTGGTGCCGCCCACCAGCAGCACCTCGTCCAGCTCGCTGGCGCGGATGCGGGCATCGCGCAGGGCCGTTTCGATGGGGGCGCGCAGCCGGGCGAACAGCGGCGCATAGAGACCGGCCATTTCCGCCTGGGTGTATGGCTGATGCCACTCGCGGTCGCCCTGGCGCACCGAGAACGTCGCGCTGGGCTCATGCCCGAGGGCCCTGCGCACCCGTTCGGCTTCCCGATGCAGGCGACTGAACAGTTGCGCATCGCCAAGGGGGACAGGGCCGGCAGCCGATTTGCCCTGGGCGCTGACGAAGGCCTGGAGCAGCAGCGTGTCGAAATCTTCCCCGCCAAGGTAGTTGTCGCCGGCGCTGGCCCGGACTTCCATCACGCCTTCGAACAGCTCCAGGATGGACACGTCGAAGGTCCCGCCGCCAAGATCGAAGACCAGGAAGGTGCTGGCGTTGTCGCGTTGATGCAGGCCATAGGCGAGCGCCGCCGCCGTGGGTTCGTTGACCAGTCGCTCGACCTTGAAGCCGGCCAGTTCGCCGGCGATGCGCGTGGCTTTGCGCTGGGCGTCGTTGAAGTAGGCCGGGACGCTGATGACGGCTTCCTCCACCGGCTCGCCGAAGTGCCGTTCGGCATCCTCGCGCAGGCTGCGCAGCACCATGGCCGAAAGCTCCTCGGCGCGGAACTGACGATTGCCAAGGGCGGTGAGTCGGGCGCTGCCCATGTAGCGCTTGAAGAGAGCGGTGGTCGCTTGCGGATGGGTCTGCAAGCGTTCCAGTGCCGCGCGACCAACCATCATCCGGCCTTCATCGTCCAGGCCCACCACACTGGGGGTCAGCCACTCGCCGAGGGCATTGGGCACCAGTTGCGCAGCGCCATCGCGCCATGCCGCAATCAGGCTATGGGTGGTGCCCAGGTCAATGCCGACAATCATGTCCGTTAAGCCTCCCTTACTTTTCGCGCCTTGGCGTTACCTGCGAGCCGGCCAGCCTAGCAGAGATGAATCCACTTGATCGGGAAAACCGTCGGATTTCATGCAGCACAATCCATCGCCGAGCTGCCCGTGGGCGAGTCCCGTCGCCGGCTGGGAAGCCCTTCACAGGGCCTTTTCAGGCTCGGCCTGATACGAAAAAAAGCCTGGACAGTGCCCATTGTCAGTCGGGCAACGGCGCTTGCTCGGCGCTTTCACGCAGCATCATCGAGTCTCAAGGCTTTCCGGACAGAGCCTAGCGTTCTTCCCGCATGATCCGCGCCACTTCTCCCGCAGCCTCCAATTGCTCGAAGGCCTGTCGCGCCCTGGCGACGATCTCGTCCGGCGTGCTCAGGCTGAAGGCCATGGACACCCGGGCGGGGCGGTCGTCGATCGAAAACACCTCTTGCAGGATGGCGAAATCCACATGCTCGTCTTCGCAGATCACTCGCGCAGCCTTCTCGGGCATCGGGATCAGCTGGACTTGATGGTTGAGCAGTTTCTGAAAGTTGTCGCGACGATCGCCCGAGACCACCAGCCGGGTGAAGCCTGCCTGCTGCAGCAGCAGTTGCTTGGAGTCGTTACGCACCACGCCCACGCTGTAGCGCTTGGCATCCTCGAGGCTGGCCAGGACGATGTCGTGGCGCTCGCGCAGCTTGTAGAGCTTGATCGTGACTCGCTCCAGCTCCCCAACCCACTTGAACAGCGATTCGCGCAAGGGGGTACGATCCATGGGATAGATCAGCACGTTGGGCTCGTGCAGGGCTTTCTCGTAGGCCCGGGCCCAGGGATACAGCAGGATGCGGTGATCGGTCAGGCCGGCCTTGTTCAGGGTTTCCTCGACGACGCGGGTGCCCGGCCCGACCAGCTTGCCTTCGCGGGGGTATGCGTAGAGTGAATCCTCGGTGACCACTTCGATCCCCGCACCACGGCTTTCCAGGCAGGCCAGGGCCAGCAACAACGACAGGCAGAGCGGCAGACGACGGTGCATATAGGCCTCACGGGTGTCAGAAGGCGACGCAATTGCGTCCCTGGTGTTTGGCTCGGTACAACGCCTGGTCGGCGCATTGCAGCAACAGGTCGAAGTGATTCATGGTGCGAGGATCCAGTTCGGCCACACCGATGCTCAGGGTGACGAAGGGCGACACCGTCGAGCCGCTGTGGGGCAATTGGCGTTCGGCCAGGTGCGCGCGGACCCGTTGGGCCGCCTCGTAAGCCTGGCTGGCGTCGACGTTGGGCAGTACCACGACGAACTCTTCGCCGCCAACCCGGGCGGTCAGTTCCCCCGAGCGCCCGAAGACACTGCGCAGGGTTTCGGCGATCTGCTGCAGACACTCGTCGCCCTTGATATGGCCGTAGGTGTCGTTGTAGGTCTTGAAGAAATCGACATCGCACATCAGCACCGCCAGCGGCGTGCCGTGGCGCAGCGCGCGGCGAAATTCGATTTCCTTCAGTTCGTCGAAGTAGCGGCGGTTGGGCAGTCCCGTCAATGCGTCGTGGCGTGACAACGCTTCGAGGGACTGGTTGGCTGCCTTCAGTTCCGCGGTACGTGCCTCGACCAGCTCGGCCAACTGGTCGCGGCTGGCTGCCATGGCCAGTTCATCCAGGCGCTGGCGTTCCAGGTGGGCGTGGAGGTTGTCCTGCAATTCATTGACCTGGGACTCCAGCAGGCTCAACTCGTCCTGGCGCCGTACCGAGCGCTGCAGCTTGAAGTGCCGTTTGAGGGTATCGGGCGTGAGCTGGCCCAGGTGCCGGGCGATATGGACCACATGCACGGTCACCAGGCGATTGAACATGGTCATGACCAGGCCGGCCAGCAGCAGCGACTGGACAAGCTGGGTGATGACGATGCTGCGGGCCTCGCCCCAGAGGCGCTCCCACAACAGGTTGCTGTCGCCTTCGATGATCAGCTCGCCGACTTTTTCGTTCGCCCCGGCATAGGGCTGCGCGACGAGCTCGCGACGCAACACAGGCGCAGGCCCCGGGGCCACGTTGGCGTATCGGTTGAGTTCGATGATTTCAGGGGGCTGGCCGGGACGTGGGATAGTGAGCAGCAATCGGCCCACCGGCGCGGCCTTTGCGACGCTGGCCAGTTGCTTGCCCAGCGATTCGCGATCCATTTCCCAGATGGCATGGGCCAGCGTGTTCTGGAACACCTGGTCGATCAGTACCAGTTCGGAGTTCATTTCCGCCAGGTTGTTTTCCCACGCCAGCCAGGTCCGCAAGGTGACCATCGCCAGGGTGAAAAGCAGGCAGAACAGCAGCGTCGCCAGTACCAGCCGACGGCCTAGCGAGCTGAATGCCTTGATACGTGGCTGTTTCGCGGACGATGTCTCTGAATTGCGCGCCATGTCACAGCCATTTGCGCAAGATGGCATCGTAGACGCCGTTGCGCTGGATCGCCTCCAGGCCCGCGCGGAATTTCTCCACCGTCTCGGCCGGTGTCTTGCGGCTGAACGCCATGCTCAGGCCTTCCTCGCTGCTGAGGTCGGGAATCGGCAGCGAACGAATCAGCACCTTGGCCGGGTCCTCGCCATTCTGGCGGGCCAGGTATTGTGCGTTGAGCTCGTTGGAAATCCACATTTCCACGTGATCGACCTTGAGCTTGCGGTAGTTATGCTCGTACTTGGTACTCGACTGCAGTTGCTCGCCAATGCGGAATCCCTTCGCGATGAGGTATTGCTCGCCGACGTCCTGGTTGACGGTGGCGATCTGGTAATGACGGGCATCGTCCAGGGAACTGAGCTTCACCGGCCGCTCGGCCAGCGAATACAGGAACCAGCGGGTCGGTGCAATGGCGCCCACCCAGTGGAACAGCGGCTCGCGGGCCGGCGTGCGGGAGATGGAATAGATCAGGACATTGCCTTCGTTGAGCGCCAGCTCGTAGGCCCGCGCCCAGGGCATGACATGGATTGGCGCCTCCACGCCGATTTCCTTGAGCACCGCCTGGACCACCTCGGTGCTCATGCCGGTCACCCGGCCATCCTGGGTCATGTTGTAGGGCGGCAGCTCCTCCGTGACGATACGCAGCGGAGCCTCTGCCGCGGCGTTCGGCGAGAGTGCGCTGACGGCCATGAGCAGCAGGACGCCAAGCATCAGTAAACGGTTAAGCGGCAAGACCATCGATGATTACCTATACGACCAGCAGAGCCCGGCAAGGCTTGGAGTCCTTCTACTCGATTGTTATCGGCTGGGCGGGCGCCTGCTTGAGGGTCACCTGTCAAAGCGCGACCGCCATCCGACCCTCCCCACGTTCATTTAAATGAACCGTGCCCGCAAGAGCCCTGTCATTCGTTGGGTCAGGAACGACAACTCATGGAGCCGCCGATGCGACCTTTGCCCTTCACCAGCCTTTGCTTCACCGCCGTGCTCTGCGCGGCCTGCTCAAGCCAACCCGCTGCGACCTGGAGCTACATGGATGCCCGGGATCGCGTCACCCAGACGCCCGACCAGGCCTATCCCGAACTGTTCGAGGCAGTGCAGCGTGGCGCGATCTTCACCGACCAGAAGCACTTCGTGGACGCACTGCCCAAGCGTGATCCGGCGACGATCCGCGCCGATTACCTGGCCCGTCGCGACGCCGCCGGCTTCGACCTGAAGGCTTTCGTCGAGGACAACTTCATCGAGTCCGGCGAAGCCCAGAGCCCGGCGCCCAAGCCCGGGGCGCCTATCAAGGAACACATCGACAAGCTCTGGCCGGTGCTCAGCCGAACGTATCGGCAAGTGCCGCCATACAGCAGCCTGCTGCCCTTGCCGGAACCCTATGTGGTCCCGGGCGGGCGCTTTCGCGAGATGTACTACTGGGACTCCTACTTCACCATGCTGGGGTTGGAACAAAGTGGCGACAAGGCCCAGGTTCGCCACATGACCGATAACTTTGCCTACATGATCGACACCTATGGCCACATTCCCAATGGCAACCGTACCTACTACCTGAGCCGGTCACAGCCGCCGTTCTTTGCCTACATGGTGGAGTTGCAGGCCCATATCGAAGGAAGCCAGGCCTATGGCCGATACCTTCCTCAACTGCAAAAGGAATATGCGTACTGGATGCAGGACAGCCAGACGCTCAAGCCCGGCACGGCCGCCCGCCACGTGGTCAAGCTCGCCGACGGCAGTGTGCTCAATCGCTACTGGGACGCCAGCCTGACGCCACGCCAGGAATCCTGGCTGCAGGACGTCAAGACCGCCGCACAAGCGCCCGACAGGCCTCGGGAAGAGGTGTGGCGCGACTTGCGGGCGGGCGCCGAAAGCGGCTGGGATTTCAGTTCCCGCTGGCTGGGCGACGGCAAGGACCTGGCCAGCATCCGCACCACCTCCATCGTGCCGGTGGACCTGAACAGTCTGCTCTACCACCTGGAACGCACCATCGCCAAGGCCTGTGAAACCACGCGAAACGCACCGTGCGTCCAGGCCTATGGCCAGCGCGCCGAGCAGCGCCAGCGAGCCATCGAAAAACACCTGTGGAATGAAGTGGCTGGTTACTACGTGGACTACGACTGGCAGGAAAACCGTCAGCGGCCGGACCTCACTGCCGCGACACTGTTCCCCCTGTACACGGGCCTGGCTGGCGCCGAGCGCGGCCATCGTACCGGGGAGGCCGTGCGCAAGGGGCTGTTGCGTCCCGGCGGCATCGCCACGACCCAGGTCGACAATGGGCAGCAGTGGGACGAGCCCAATGGTTGGGCACCGCTGCAATGGGTGGCGGTGCAAGGGCTGGACCGTTACCGGCAGACCGCGCTGGCCGGGCAGATCGGCCAGCGATTCCTGCAGCAGGTCCGCAAGCTCTATGACGCCGAAGACAAACTGGTGGAAAAATACGACGTGTCGGGAGCCGGGCAGGGTGGCGGCGGAGGTGAGTACGAGCTGCAGGACGGCTTCGGTTGGACCAATGGCGTGACGTTGAAACTGCTGGAGAAATATGGCGAAAATGCGGGAGCCGGCGCCCGGTGATCGCACGAGTCGAGGGCCGTCCATGAGCCAAGTCGTCTACACCATCGGTCATTCGACCCGGACCCTCGAGCAATTCGTCGAGATGCTCGAAGGCTTCCAGGTCGATACGCTTGTCGATGTCAGGACGGTTCCCCGCTCACGGACGAACCCCCACTACAACCTCGATACGCTGCCCGGACAGCTGGCGGGGTACGGCCTGCGCCATGAGCGGATCCTGGCGCTTGGAGGCCTGCGGAAGAAATCCAGGACCATCCCCGAGCAAACCAATGGGTTCTGGGACAACCGCAGCTTTCATAACTACGCGGACTACGCGCTGTCGGAGGCGTTCGAGGAGGGGCTACAGCGCCTCCTGGCACTCAGTGAATACCACTGCTGCGCCATCATGTGCGCCGAAGCGGTCTGGTGGCGATGTCATCGCAGGATCATCGCCGATTATCTGTTGGTCCGTGGCGTCGACGTCATTCACATCATGGACCGGAACAAGTCGAACAAAGCGGTATTGAATCCCGCTGCGCGGGTACAGGGGCTGAAACTGACGTATCCCGCGCCGGCGTAGCGCAGGTGCGTCAGGCAAGGCGTCACGACGTCCGCGTGGCGGCCTCCGTGCGCACCACCATCCAGATGCCCAGCCCGGAAGCCGCCAGGCCTGCTGCCATTTGCCACGACAGCGGCTCGTCGAACATGGCCCAGGCCCACAGCATCGTGATGGGAGGGCTGAGGTAAAGCAGGCTGGTGATCCGGGTGGCGGATGCGCGACGCAGGCACAGCCAATAGAGCCCATACCCTCCGATCGTCGACAACCCGGCTGTCCATGCCACGCTGAGGGCGAACCCGACGCTGGGGATCGGCGCCAGGCTGCCCTGCGTCCCCTCGAGGATGCCGAAGGCAAGCCCGGAGACCGCGCATTGCAGCCAGAGATTGGGCAGCAGGCCCAACTGCTCGCGAGGGGCCAGGGCCTTCTGCCACAGTGTCGCGATCGCCAGCGACAGCATGCCCAGCAACGGCAAGGCATATGCCCACGCAGGAGCATCGCCCCAGGTCATCGCGCTCTGGGTCACCAAGGCGACTCCGGCCAGTCCGACCATCAATCCGATCCAGATCGGCCAGGCCAGGCGCCGCCCGAGCACGCCAGCGCTCAACAGCGCCAGCCCTATCGGCAGCAGGTCGGCGAACAGCGCGGCAAGGCCGGCGGGCACGCCTAGGGCGATCCCCTGGGTGATACCGGCCAGGTACCCTGCCATGGCCAGCAGGCCGATGCCTGCGTTTTTCAGCAGCACCGCAACGGGTGCCTGTCGCAACGCCGGAAGGGCGAAGGGAAACAGCAGGAGCGTGACCAGTACGCAGCGCCAGAACACCACCAGCAGGGCCGGTGCGTAGTCCACCGAGAACCGCGCGCCGATGAATCCGGAGCTCCAGGCCAGCAGCAAGCCGGCCTCCAGGATCGGAAGTGGAATTGCCTGGCGCCAGTCAGGTCTGGGCAGGGCCTCGCAAGACATCGATTTATCAGGGTTCATGACCACAGGCTACGAAAGCAGCGTAATCTAATAAATCAAAATATCCTGCAGCAGTGATTCAGGAGGATTGAATCATGTCCGCCATTCTCGATATCGAGCTGATACGCACCTTCCATTGCGTCGCGCGAATCGGAAAGTTCAGCGCGGCGGCCGAGCAGCTCCACAAAAGCCCGGCGGCGGTAAGTGTGCACATCCAGCGCCTCGAGACGGTGGCCGGGGGGCGTTTGTTGAACCGTGACAACCAGTCCGTTTCCCTCACCGCACTGGGCAAGCGCCTGCTCCTGTCCACGAGTGAGCTGCTGAGTATCCATGACCGGGTGCTGGCGGATCTGCACGGTACCCACCTGGCCGGGCGCGTCACCTTCGGCGTACCGGACGAATACGCCGAGCATGTCATCCGCGACATCCTTCCGACTTTTTCCACCGCATGGCCCAACGTGGTGCTGGAGCTCAAGACGGCGCCAAGCTACGCGCTGCGGGACCAGGTGCTGCGTGGCAAGCTCCAGGCGGCGGTGATCGCCCAGCCGAAAGGCCAGCCCGGCCCTCAGGCGCAGGTCCTGGTGAGCACCACGCCGGTCTGGGTCGCGCCGGTCAACCTGGCGGCCAGCTCCCTGGACCCGCTTCCGCTGGCGGTGCATGCGCCGCAATGTCCCTATCGGCAAGCCATGATGCAGGGCCTCAGGCAAAGCGGCCGCAGGGTGCGCATCGTGCTGGAAAGTCCCTCCAACCAGGCCGTGAAGGCCTGCGTGGAGGCCGGGTTGGCCATCAGCCTGATCGACCGGGCGCGGGTGACGGCGCGCATGCAGATCCTCGACGACCTGGCGGTGATACCGGAGCATGAGGTGGTGTTCATGCGCTCCCAGGCGTCACACGCCGATGAGGCGGTGAGCCTGCTTTGCCGGACCTTGCAGCAGCACTTTCGACTGTAGCGGGAGCGGGGCGGACCCCGCTGCCTGTCTATTTGCCAACGGTCGACAGCGGTGGCGTGCGGGGCGGGATGCGTCGCTTGGAGCCCAGCGATTCGAATGCCGCGGCCAGGCGCAGCAGCGTCGAGTCGTCATAGGCACGGCCGGCGAACGTCAGCCCGACGGGCATGCCGATGTCTGCCATGATGCCCATCGGCACGGTGACGGTGGGGACGCCCAGGTGCCGGATGGCGAGGTTGCCGTTGGCGACCCAGACGCCGTTGCTCCAGGCGATATCGGCAGACACCGGATTGACATCGGCATCCGCCGGCCCGACATCGGCGACGGTGGGGAAGATCACCGCGTCGAGCCCGAGCCGGTCCATCCAGTCCTCGAGGTCGATCCGGCGCGTTTCCTCGAGCCCCCGAAGACCGTCGGGCAGGGTGGGGATCTGGTCCCAGGGGGTGATACCGCGCTTGGCCATCTCCACGTACTTCTCCATGCCGGCGGCCAGGTCATCCTCCCGGTTGGGCAGGGTTCCCGGATCGTGCGGGAAGATCAGCGGGCCATCCACGTCGGCCAGGCGATTGAGGTTCGGATCATTGTTCGCCCGCAGGAAATCGTCGAACGCCCAGGCCGAAAGGTCCCACAGCTCGTGGTGCAGGAACTCCCTGGACACCAGGCCGCGGGTAAACACCGTCGGCGCACCAGGGCGATCACCCTCGCAGTTGGACACCAGCGGGAAGTCGACCTCGATGACTTCGGCGCCGCAGGCTTGCAGCGCCTGGCGGGCCTGCTCCCAGAGGTCGATCACCGAGGCCCGGGTGATGATGCGTTGCCCCGTCGGGCCACCGATGCCCGGGGCTTCGGCCGTGCCGGCCTCGGGATCGGCGTTGATGTACATGCGCGGCACACCGAAGCGGATGCCGGCAAGGGCACCGGCGTTGGCGGCAAGCCCGGGATAAGAGGCGGGGCGGACGGAGTCGACGCTCGGAAGGGGCACCCAGGGTTGCAGGCGCCACAGGTCGCCACGGGTATCCGGGTCCTCTGCCACCACCACATCCAACACTTCGAGGAGATCGGCCATGGTCCTGGCGTAGGGCACGACGACGTCCATCGTGGGCGTCAGCGGCCAGTTGCCACGGACCGAGATCACACCGCGAGAAGGGGTATAGGCGCACAAGCCGTTGTTCGAGGCCGGCCCGCGTCCGCTGGACCAGGTTTCTTCGGCCAGGCCGAAGGCCGCGAAACTGGCGGCGGTGGCAGTGCCTGCTCCGTTCGACGAGCCGGAGGCGAATGGGGCGGTGAGGTAGTCGGCGTTGTACGGGCTTTGCGCGCGACCGTACACGCCGCGTTGCATGCCGCCGTTCGCCATGGGCGGCATGTTGGTCTTGCCCAGGCAGATCGCCCCGGCGGCGCGAAGCCGTTCGATGGTGAACGCGTCCCGGCAGGCCATCAGGTTGGCGAACGCCGGGCTGCCGGAAGCGGCGGTGAGCCCTTTGACCAGGTAACTGTCCTTCGCCGTATAAGGAATGCCGTCCAGGGGGCCCAGCGCCTGGCCCTTGGCCCGACGGGCATCGGACGCCCGGGCCTCGGCGAGCGCCTCGGGATTTCGCACCACGACCGCATTGAGGGCGGTGGGCGTATCGGGTCCATCGTAGGCATCGATCCTGGCAAGGTAGGCCTGGACCAGCTCGACCGCGGTCGTCTGGCCGGACTCGAGCGCGGCGCGCAGTTGGGCAATGGAAACTTCAGTGATTTCGATCATGCTGTTATCGCTGGAGATGACGTGAGAGGGTTCGTGGCCACTTCAGGCGTCTGGAAGTGGACCGTCGATTTCATGCCGTGCACTGTACTACGGGACGGCCGGTCGAGGGTCTGCAAAATTGCCCACCCGTGAAGCCAGGACCCGGCCGGCAGGCGCCGCAAGCCGGACGGCTGCTCGCAAACCGAAGGGGGAGCCCGCCCGCCGGCACAGGAATTTCGGCCCATGGCTTTCCTTTATATCTGTAAAAACATATATTCGTTTTTTCGCATATGGGGGCAGGCGTCATGACGATCAAAGTGGGTATCAACGGTTTCGGACGCATCGGTCGTCTCGCGCTGCGGGCTGCCTGGCACTGGCCGGAATTGGAGTTCGTGCAGATCAACGATCCGGCAGGTGACGCCGCCACCCATGCCCATCTGCTGAACTTCGACTCGGTGCATGGCCGTTGGCAGCGCCAGGCCGAGGCCCAGGGCGAGAGCATAGTCATCGACGGCAAGTCGATCAGGGTCACGGCCAACAAGGCGATCGCCGACACCGACTGGTCGGGTTGCGACCTGGTGATCGAGGCCAGCGGCAAGATGAAGACCGTGGCGGTGCTCCAGGCTTACCTCGATCAAGGCGTCAAGCGCGTGGTGGTCAGCGCCCCGGTGAAGGAAAAGGGCGCACTGAACATCGTCATGGGCGTCAACCATCACCTGTTCAAACCCGCCGAACACGCCATCGTCACGGCAGCGTCCTGCACCACCAATTGCCTGGCACCGGTGGTCAAGGTCATTCACGAGAAACTGGGCATCCGCCACGGTTCGATCACCACCATCCATGACCTGACCAACACCCAGAGCATCCTCGATCAACCCCACAAGGACCTGCGTCGCGCCCGTGCTTCGGGCATGAGCCTGATTCCCACCAGCACCGGCTCGGCCACGGCCATCGCGCAAATCTTTCCCGAGTTGCATGGACGCCTGAACGGGCACGCCGTGCGCGTGCCGCTGGCCAATGCTTCGCTGACCGATTGCGTCTTCGAGGTCGAGCGAGCCACCACGGCCGAGGAAGTGAACCAGCTGTTCAAGGACGCTTGCGAGGGGGAGTTGAAAGACATCCTCGGCTACGAAGAGCGCCCCCTGGTGTCCATCGATTACCGTACCGATCCGCGTTCATCGATCATCGATGCGCTGTCGACCATGGTCGTCAACGGCACCCAGGTCAAGGTCTACGCCTGGTATGACAATGAATGGGGCTATGCCAATCGCACCGTCGAACTGGCCCGGATGGTCGGCCTGGCGGTCTGAGGAGCAGCCATGAAAACCCTGTCGGCCCCGGTGCGGCAATACCTGCTGGTGACGGGCAACTATTGGGCATTCACTCTCACCGATGGCGCCTTGCGCATGCTGGTGGTGCTGCATTTCCATGCGCTGGGCTACAGCCCGTTGCAGATTGCGGCGTTGTTTCTGTTCTATGAACTCTTCGGTGTCGTCACCAACCTGGTGGGAGGGTATCTCGGCGCTCGACTGGGTCTGAACCGGACCATGAACATCGGATTGGGCATGCAGGTCCTGGCATTGCTGATGCTGACGGTGCCATCGGCCTGGCTGACCGTGCACTGGGTGATGGGCGCCCAGGCCCTGTCCGGTATCGCCAAGGACTTGAACAAGATGAGCGCCAAGAGCGCTATCAAGCTGCTCGTTCCGGATGGGCAGCAAGGCAGGCTCTACACCTGGGTGGCCATCCTCACCGGTTCGAAAAATGCCCTCAAGGGGGTGGGCTTCTTTCTCGGCGGGGCCTTGCTGGCGTTGATCGGTTTCAAGGGCTCGCTGCTGGCGATGGCTGGCGTACTGGGGCTGATCTGGCTGGGTAGCCTGATCCTGCTGAAAAAGGACCTGGGCAAGGCCAGGGCCAAGCCCAGGTTTCGCGACCTGCTGTCCAAGAGCCGGGCGATCAACCTGTTGTCGGCGGCGCGGATGTTCCTGTTCGGTGCCCGCGACGTCTGGTTCGTAGTGGCCTTGCCGGTCTACCTGAGCAGCGTCCTGGGCTGGGACTTCTGGAAGGTGGGTGGGTTCCTCGCCGCCTGGGTGATCGGCTACGGCATCGTGCAATCCTTCGCCCCGTACATCACCGGCAGGAAACGGGGCCATGTGCCGGATGGCCGCACGGCGTTTCTCTGGGCCCTTGCCCTGGCGGGCCTGCCGGCGGCCATCGCGCTGGGGCTGGGCAGCGGGCCGTCCCAGGGGGTGCTGCTCGGCGGGCTCATGGCATTTGGTTTGCTGTTTGCCGTGAACTCGTCCCTGCACAGCTACCTGATCGTTTCCTACGCCAAGGAGGACGGCGTTTCGTTGGACGTGGGGTTCTACTACATGTCCAACGCCATGGGGCGGTTGATCGGAACGCTGCTTTCCGGCTGGGTGTACCAGGTGCATGGCCTGGAGGCGTGCCTGTGGATCTCCAGCCTGTTCGTGGTGGTGGCGGCCGTGGTGTCGGTAGGGTTGCCCCGGCATGCCGACCCGGCGGCCAGCGCCTGATCGCCTTCAGACTTCGTTAAGAAACGGCCTGGATACTTTCTCCCACTAGCCCTGGGGGAGACTGTCGATCCATGCCCGATATTGATTGGAACATTCATCTGCCGCTGGCCTTCGGCGTTGCCGGCCAGCCGCTTCGTCGCCTGCACAAGGCTTCGTCAGGAGAACCCCGGCGCACTGAATTCGAAGCGTTTATCCAGCAACGTTTTCGCCAGGTACACGGCGCCGACATTCGTCATTTCATGCCCGAACTGTTCGGCTTCGATGACGGCCAGGGCGTGCTTGGCGCGGTGGCCGGCGTGCGCCTGGCCGCGCAAGAGGCGTTGTTCCTCGAGCGTTACCTGGACGGGCCTGTGGAGCCGTTGATCACGGCTACGACCGGTCGGCCGGTGGAGCGTGCCAGCATCGTCGAGGTCGGCAACCTGGCCGCCAGCGACACCGGCAACGCCCGGCTGAGCATCATTTCCATCACTTACCTGCTGGCTGTCGCCGGCCTGGAGTGGGTGGCGTTCACCGGCAATGTCGGCCTGGTCAACAGCTTCCATCGCCTGGGCCTCAAGCCCGTGACCCTTTGCCAGGCCGATCCACAGCGCCTGGGCGAGGAACGCCACCTCTGGGGGCGCTACTACGACAGCCAACCATGGGTCCATGTCGGAAACATCCGCGCCGGTTTCATTCATCTGCGCAATACCGGCCTGTTCAATCGCCTGGGGCTGTCGATCACGCCTGGGGAGGCAAGCCATGTCGCCTGAAATGCAACGATTCAAGCAAGCCCTGCGTGGGCATGCCGAGCGCCGGGGGCATGCCATTGCTCTCTGGGGGGATGGCTCGCAGATGGATTACGCCACGCTTTTCGCCGAAGTGCGGTATCGCCAGCAACGCTTGCGCGATGAGTGCGTCAGCGTTGTCGCGCTGGCCTTGGACAACGGCATCGAAATCATGCTCTGGGACCTGGCCGCACTGTTCGAAGGACTGGCGTGCGTCATCCTGCCCGGATTCTTCAGCCCGGCCCAGCGGCGCCACTGCCTGGAGCAGAGCCAGGCCGCGCGGGTGATAGCAGAGCCCGCCTACGCGGACGAACTTCAAGCCGCCGGATACCAGCACAGTGGCGAATTCTGGCGGCGAGACTATCTCGGGCCGAACGTCTTGCCGGCGGGCACCGCCAAGCTGACCTTCACGTCCGGCACCACGGGTACGCCCAAGGGAGTCTGCCTTGGCGCCGAGAGCCTGCTGCGGGTCGTCCATGAACTGGAACAGGCCAGTCAACCGGTCGGGGCGAGGCACCATCTGGCTTTGTTGCCCCTGGCGATTCTCCTGGAGAACCTCGGCTGTTACGCGGCTCTGTACGCCGGCGCCATGCTCAGCCTGCCCAGCCAGAAGGCCCTCGGTATCCAGGGTGCCAGCGGGGCCGACCCGACGCGCCTGCTGGGATGCCTGGCCGAGCGCCGGGCGCAGAGCCTGATCCTGGTGCCACAGTTGCTGTCGATGCTGGTCATGGCCGCCGAACGAAAGGCGTTCAACCCACACGTCGTCCGGTTCGCCGCGGTGGGCGGGGCGCGGGTATCCCGCGATCTGCTGCTGCGGGCCGAGCGGGTGGGTTTGCCGGTATTCGAAGGCTACGGACTGTCGGAATGCGCGTCGGTGGTGTGCCTCAACCGGCCAAACGCACATCGCCCCGGCAGTGTCGGCCAGCCGTTGCCCCACGTGCAGCTTCGCCTGGCCGATGACGGCGAAGTCATGATCAAGGGATCGACCTTGCTCGGGTACCTGGGGGAGGCGCCCTGCACGCAGGCGTGGTGGCCCAGCGGCGACCTGGGGGCGTTCGACGACGATGGCTTCCTCTATCTGCACGGGCGCAAGAAACACCAGTTCGTCACCAGTTTCGGTCGCAACGTCAATCCCGAGTGGGTCGAAGCCGAACTGACCCAGGGCGGCGATATCGCCCAGGCCTTCGTCCATGGCGAAGCCTTGCCGTACAACCATGCGTTGCTCTGGCCGGCCCACGGCGACTGCACCCGGCAAACGCTGGAACTGGCAGTGGCCAGGGTCAACGCCACGTTACCCGATTACGCTCGGGTCCATCGCTGGACGCGACTGGAGCATCCCTTCACCCCGGCCAATGGTTTGCTCACCGCCAATGGGCGCCAGCGCCGGGAAGCCATTGTCGAGCATTACCGTGCCTTGCTCACCGAATCCGTTCTGTCCGAGGAGTCTGCTCCATGAGTTTTTTCGATACCCTGCAAGAAGCTACCCAGCAAGAACGCCATACCTTGTTCAACCTGCCGATCATTCGCGATGCGCTCGAAGGGCAGGTCAGTCTGGCCGCTTACCGGGCGTTCCTGATCCAGGCCTATTACCACGTGCGCCACACCGTGCCGTTGATGATGGCTTGTGGCGCGCGATTGCCGACGCGCCTGGAGTGGCTGCGCAAAGCCGTATGCGAGTACATCGAAGAAGAATACGGCCATGAGCAGTGGATACTGGACGACATCGCGGCCTGTGGTGGCGATCCGCAGGTCGTGCGTCACGGGCAGCCGTCGTTGCCCATCGAACTGATGGTCGGTTACCTCTATGACCTGATCGCACGGGGCAATCCGGTGGGGTTGTTCGGCATGGTCAACGTGCTCGAAGGCACCAGCATCGCCCTGGCGACCCACGCCGCCGACAGCATCCGCCAGCGCCTGGAACTGCCGGCCACGGCCTTCAGTTACCTCAGCTCCCACGGTTCTCTGGACATCGAGCACATGCAGACCTATCGCGGCCTGATGAACAGGCTGGACGACCCGCAGGACCAGGCTGCGGTGATTCATGCCTCCCGGGTGGTGTACCGGCTCTATACCGATATGTTCCGGGGCCTGCCCCGCGACGGGGAGCATGAACATGCGCCTGTGTGATGCCCGGGTGGTGTTGACCGGGGCCAGCGGTGGGATCGGGCTGGCGATTGCCGCCGCCCTGTGCGCCAGTGGCGCCCGGGTGCTGGCCGTGGCCAGGCATCGCGAAACCTTGCAACCCTTGATCTCCCGCTACCCGCAGCATCTGTTCTGGGTCGGCGCGGACCTGACCTACCTGGCCGACCGGCGCAAGGTCCTGGCCTGCGCGGAGGCCCTGGGAGGCATCAACCTGTTGATCAACGCCGCCGGCGTGAACCACTTCGCCATGCTCGAACAGCTCGACGACAGCGAGATCGGCGCCATGCTGGCGTTGAATGTCACTGCGCCGATCTGCCTGACCAAACTGTTGCTGCCGTTGCTCAAGCAAGCCGACAGCGCCATGGTGGTCAATGTCGGTTCCACCTACGGGTCCATCGGCTACCCCGGCTATGCCAGCTATTGCGCCAGCAAGTTCGCCTTGCGCGGGTTTTCCGAAGCCTTGCGCCGGGAACTGGCCGATACCCGTGTCGGTGTGCTCTACGTGGCGCCCCGGGCCACCCGTACCGCGATGAACACCCCGGCGGCCGACGCCCTCAACCAGGCGCTCAAGGCCAATGTCGACGACCCGGCAACGGTGGCGTCGGCGGTGATCCACGCCATAACCGGTGATCGTCGCGAACTGTACCTGGGATGGCCCGAGCGGTTCTTCGTCGGCCTCAACAGTCTGTTGCCCAATCTGGTGGATCGCGGTCTGCGCAAGCAGTTGCCGCTGATTCGCCGCCTGAGTCATAAACCTGTGAACGAGCACCTCAAGCCATGAAAAGAATCCTTCTCGCTTTCCTGTTGGGCGCCTTGGGTCAAGGCGCCTGGGCCCTGGACAGCGCCGACCAGCAACGCCTGCATGATATCCAGCAGCGCTGGGCGCACATTCAATACGATCTGCCTGAAGGCCAGCGGGCCGAAGCTTTCGAAAAGCTCGCCGTCCAGTCTTCGGCTTTCAAGCAGGAACGCCAGTCCGTGGCCGAGGCCTGGATCTGGTCCGCAATCGTCAACAGCAGTTGGGCCGGCGCCCAGGGCGGGCTGGGTGCGCTGAGCAAGGTCAAGGAGGCCAGAGCCGATCTGGAAAAGGCCCTGGCCCTTGATCCCCAGGCCCTGCAAGGCTCGGCCTACACCAGTCTTGGCGCGTTGTATGATCGGGTGCCGGGCTGGCCCCTGGGATTCGGCGACCCGGACAAGGCCGAACAGTTGCTCAAGCAGGCATTGCAACTCAATCCCGACGGTATCGATAGCCTGTACTTCTGGGGCGATCACCTCTACCGTCAAAAGCGCTATGGTGAAGCCAGGGCGGCCCTGCAGAAAGCCTTGCTGGCCGCGCCCCGGCCTGGCCGGGAAAGCGCTGATGCAGGACGCCGAAAGGACATCGAAACGCTGCTGGCGGATGTAAACAGGAAACTCGACTGACGGGAGTGCGCGTGCGCTTATTACTGATCGAGGACGATGTGGCGCTGGGCGAGGGCATTCGTCAGGCGCTGGGCCGCGAGGGCTATACCGTCGACTGGCTGCAGGATGGGAGCAGTGCCTTGCATGCACTGCGCAGTGAAACCTTTGACCTGGCGGTCCTCGACCTGGGGCTGCCGCGCATGGACGGCCTGCAGGTGCTGCGCCGCTTGCGCGACAGCGGATCCAACCTGCCGGTACTGATTCTCACCGCCCGCGACGCCACCGAAGACCGGATCGCCGGGCTGGATGCCGGGGCGGACGATTACCTGATCAAGCCCTTCGACCTGGCGGAGCTCAAGGCCCGGCTGAGGGCCTTGCTGCGCCGCAGCGCCGGCCGTGCCCAGGCGCTGATCGAGCACGCCGGCATCAGCCTGAATCCCGGTACCCAGCAGGTCAGCTACCAGGGCAAACCGGTGGCATTGACGCCCAAGGAGTATCAGTTGCTCCACGAGCTGCTCTCGCCCCCGGGACGGGTCATGACCCGCGATCACCTGATGCAGCTGCTGTACGGCTGGAGCGAGGAGGCCGAGAGCAACACCCTCGAAGTGCATATTCATCATCTGCGCAAGAAATTCTCCAGCGACCTGATCCGCACCATCCGCGGTGTCGGCTATCTGGTGGAGGAGTGTCGATGAGTTCGATCCGCCGCCGTACCCTGACGCTGATCCTCGGGCTCCTGTTCCTTGGCCTGATGATCATCACGGTCTTCAACCTGCATGACAGCAACCACGAAATCGCTGAAGTCTATGATGCGCAACTGGCGCAGAATGCCCGGCTGCTGCAGGGCGTCATGCGCATGCCCATGGCGAGCAAGGAACACGCCGAGCTGTACCAGGCATTCAATTCGGCGCTGGGGCTGGCGGTGCCCAAGGTCGATGGTCACCCCTACGAAAGCAAGATCGCGTTCCAGGTCTGGAATTCACAAGGTGCCGTGCTGGTTCACACGTCCAGCGCGCCGTCCCTCGCTTCGCCACCGACCGCCGCCGGTTTCAGCGAAGTGGTGGACCAGAAGAACCACACATGGCGGGCATTCGTGCTGGACGACCCGCAGTACGGCCTGAAGATCTGGGTAGGGGAGCGCGACGATGTGCGCGCCGACCTGGTGGACCGTATCGTTCGTCATACCGTGCTGCCGAACCTGATCGGCAGCGTGCTCCTGGCCACGGTGATCTGGCTGGCCATCGGCTGGGGACTCAAGCCCCTGGTGGACATGGCGGCGACATTGCGGGCCCGGCACCCAGGCTCGCTCGAACCGCTGCGGATGGTGCCGTTGCCGACGGAGCTTGAGCCCATGCAGGCGGCGCTCAACCGCGTGCTGGCGCAAATCCAGGAGGTGATGGGCCGCGAGCGACGCTTCATCGCCGATGCCGCCCATGAGATGCGCACGCCCCTGGCCGTGCTCAGGGTGCATGCGCAGAACCTGATGGAAGCGGGTAGCGAGCAAAGCCGCCGCGAATCCCTCGAGCATCTGCTGGCCGGTGTCGATCGCACCACGCGCCTGGTCAATCAATTGCTCACCATGGCACGCCTCGAACCGCAGACCGGCGCTGCCATGTCCAAGGCGATCGACCTGCCCGCCACGGTTCGTGAAGGCCTGGTCCAATTGACGCCATGGCTATTGAGCAAAGGACTGGAACTGGTTCTGGAGGTCGGTGACGACATCGCACCAGTGGACATCGACCCGGTGGCGGTTCATATCGCCCTGAACAACCTGGTGACCAATGCCGCCAATTTCTCTCCCGCCCACGGACAGATCACCGTACGCCTCGTGCGCAAGGAGGATCATTACGAACTGTCGGTCGAGGACCAGGGGCCCGGCATCGATGAAGCCGAGCGTGAACGGCTTTTCGAACGCTTCTACAGCCGCGGCAACGATCAGGGCGCCGGTCTGGGACTGACCATCGTACGGACCATCGCAGAGCGTCTGGGAGGGCGCATCCGATTGGAAAATCGACCGGAGGGCGGATTGTGCGCGACCCTGGAGATCGGCCAGCGCCAGAGGAATGTGCCTTCCGTGTAGCGGGTTGAGCTACCCGGGCCCGTTGTCGGTGGGGTGTGCGCTGAGAAAGGCGGCTATTTCGCTGGCAGTGCTGCGTGCCGTGCGCGTGACGCCGATCAGGGTCGCGGAAGCCGAACCGGTCCACTCGCCATAACCGACCAGCCATAGCCTGGGCTCCTGAATCGAGCGGGTCCCCTGGACTTCGACACGCCCCTCGCGGTCAATGGGTACCAGGGTCTCCAGGTGCTGCAAGGCGGGCCTGAACCCGGTGCACCAGATCACCACGTCCACGAGCGACTCACTGCCATTGGCCCATATCACACCGTTGCGGCTGAAGCGCTCAAAAGGTCGTACCGACTGCAGGACGCCGCGTTCACGTGCCTCGACCACCGGCGGCACCATGACAATGTCCCCCAAACCACCCACGGGCTGGTCGATCACACGCCCTTGCTGTTGAGCCTTCCAGCGTTCGGTGGCACGTTCGAACAGCACACGCCCATCCACCTCGTCGGGAAGGAACAGCGGGGCCTGGGGAGTGACCCAGGTGGTCCTGGCGACCCTGGATACCTCGGCCAGGATCTGCGCGCCGGAATTGCCGCCTCCCACCACCAGGACGTTCTTGCCGGCGAACGGCCGCGCCTCGACATAATGGGCCGAATGCAGTTGCTGGCCGGCGAACAGGGCGGCGTCAGGGTAGCGGGGGATATAGGGATTGCTCCAGGTACCTGTCGCACTGACCACCACCCGTGCCTCCCATTGCCGGTCCGCGGCGCTGACCCGTAAACCGCCTTGGATACGCTCCACAGCGGTCACCCGCACCGGTCGCACCACCTCCAATCCATAGCGCTGCTCGTACCGGTCGAGGTAATCGATCACATGGTTGCGCGACGGATAGCCGTCCTGCGTGGGGGGCATCATCCAGCCGGGGAGCGAGCTCCAGGTCGCGGGGGAGAACAGTCGCAGCGAGTTCCAGCCATGTCGCCACGCGCCTCCCGGTCCTTCCTGGGCGTCGAGCATGACGAACGAGAACGGCGTGCGGCGCAGGAAATAGGCTGTCGCCAGGGCAGCCTGGCCTGCGCCGATAATGACGACATCGAAACGATCAGGCTGTGAACGGGACATGACGGCCATACCTGTAGCGAGAATGGAAAAGCGCCACGGGCAGGTACCTATGGCCGCTCATGACGCGGGGTGCCGGCGTTGAGCGTGGGGCGGTTGCGCCGGGCCTCCAGGGCCATGAACAGCAACATGCCCGCCAGCATCGCCAGGGTGAACACAAGGGCCTGCCAGCGTCCCGTCAGCAAGACCGCAGCCGCAGGCCCGGGGCAAATGCCGGCGATGCCCCAGCCGATGCCGAATATCAGGCTGCCACCGACCAGGCGGCGATCCAGCTCACGCTTGACCGGCAGTTGCATGGGGTTGCCCAGCAGTGAGCGGGACTGTCGGCGTGCCCAGGCCAATGGGCCGATGGCCGTGCCGATCGCGCCTGTCATCACCAATGCCAGGGACGGATCCCAGGCGCCGGCCAGGTCGAGGAACGCCAGTACCTTCTTCGGGTTGGCCATGCCGGCCAGGAGAAGGCCCAGGCCAAAGAGCAACCCGGCAATGAATGCGGTGAGCTTGGGCATGTTCAGGCTCCTGTTGCGTGGCGCAGGACAAACACCGTGGCAAAGCCACTGAACATGAAGCACGCCGTGGCGATCATCGAGCGCGGCGAGAGTCGCGATAGGCCGCACACCCCATGGCCGCTCGTGCATCCTGAACCGTAGCGGGTGCCGACCCCCACCAACAGGCCCGCGACGATAAGGCCGAACCAACCACTCTGGAATTCGATTGCCGGCAACGAGGTGAACAGACCCCAGAACAGTGGTGCGACGAGCAGACCCAGGATGAACAGGGCCTTCTCGCTCAAGCCTTCCCCACGCTCCAGCAGACTGGCGATCAGTCCGCTGACGCCGGCGATCCGGCCATTGGCGACGACGAACAGGCTGGCCGCCAGGCCGATCAACATCCCTCCGGCCAGGGATGACCACGGCGTGAAGTTGAGCCAGTCTATATTCATGGGCGTTCTCCGGTACATCCGTTGATTGCAGGCGACGTCGGTCAACTCTGTACAGCGACAGGCTTCATTCGTCCAGTGGCGTTGCGCGCTTGGACTCGGTCAGGCGCAGTCGGATCTGTTTTTCAATCTCGATGATCGCGAACAGGGCCATGCCCACCCCGATGACCAGCAACCCGTCGATCCAGGCAATCGCCTGTGTCGCGAATACTGCCTGCAGCGCCGGTACATAGGTAATGGCTAGCTGGGCAAGGCTGACCGCGGCGATGGTCGTCCAGACGACCCTGGTGCCTCGGACGCCTTTCCAGGTCAGCGAGGTACCGTAGAGATTTCTGATGAAGAACAGGTGGAAGATCTCCATGACGACCAGGGTGTTCACGGCGAGGGTCCGCGCCAGCTCCACGGAATAACCGCGGTTCAGGGCATAGGAAAAGATCCCGTAGACACCGCAGAGGAACAGTATGGAAACCAGCACCATATGCCAGATCAGCGCACCGCTGATCAGAGGTGCCTGCCTTGGTCGTGGCGGCCTGCGCATGGTGTTCTCTTCGGTCGGTTCGAAGGCCAGGGCGATGCCCAGGGTGACAGCGGTGATCAGGTTGATCCACAGGATCTGTATCGGCGTCACTGGCAGGGTAATGCCCAGCAGCAAGGCAACCACGATGGTCATGGTTTCGCCCGCGTTGGTCGGCAACGTCCAGCTCAGCACTTTCTTGATGTTGTCGTAGACCGTCCGGCCCTCGCGCACGGCGGCGACGATGGAAGCGAAGTTGTCATCGGCCAGCACCAGGTCCGCGGCTTCCTTGGCCGCCTCGCTGCCTTTTTCGCCCATGGCGATACCGGCGTCCGCGCGTTTCAAGGCGGGGGCATCGTTGACCCCATCTCCTGTCATTGCCACCGTCATGCCGTTGGACTGCAGCGACATCACCAGCCGGAGTTTATGTTCGGGACTGGTGCGGGCGAAGATGTTCACCGCTTTCACGGCTTCCTTCAGGGCGACGTCGTCCATGGCGTCCAGGTCGAGGCCCGTCAGGACCTTGTCGGGGTTGCGCAGGCCGATCTGGTGACCGATGGCGCAGGCGGTGCCGGAATGATCCCCGGTGATCATTTTCACCACGATACCGGCTCCCTGGCATTGCTTGATGGCTTGTAGGGTTTCCGATCGAGGTGGATCGATCATGGCAACCATGCCAAGTAGGGTCAGGGGACCCTGGATGTCCGCCAGTTCCAGGACAGTGTGCTCGGGGCGTACCGTGTGGCTTGCCAATGCCAGTACCCGCTGGCCCTGCCGGGCAAGGGTGTCCACCTGTGCACGCCAATACCCTGCGTCCAGCGGCTCGCCGTCACCGTTGGCGCCACGCTGCCGGGAGCACATGCCGAGCATCTGCTCCGGGGCACCCTTTACCAGGATCGAGGCTTGTCGCGCGTGGTTGTGATGCAGTGTCGCCATGAAGCGATGCCTTGCGTCGAACGGGATGGTATCGGTACGGGTCCAGGTGCGACGTTCTTCTTCACTGTCGATGCCGGCTTTTGCGGCAAAGACCAGCAGCGCACCCTCCATGGGGTCGCCCTCGACTTTCCAGTCATCCTCTCGCTGGCTCAACATGGCGTCGTTGCACAGGCTGGCGACCAGGGCCAACTCGGCCAGCACCGGATGACTGGAGGTGTCGATCAACTGGTCGGCCAGGCTCATGCCGCCCTCTGGCCGATAACCCGCACCATCGACGGTGAAGGTGAAGTCGCTGGTGACGACGGACGTCACCATCATCTCGTTGCGAGTGAGGGTGCCGGTCTTGTCCGTGCAGATGACCGATACGCAACCCAGTGTCTCGATGGTGGGAAGGTGTCGCACGATGGTGTTGCGGCGGGCCATCGCGCGAACCCCGACCGCCAGGGTGATGGTCAGCACGGCGGGCAGCCCTTCGGGAATCGCCGCCACCGACATGCCCACCACGACCATGAATATTTCAGTGAACCGATAGTGGCCTGCGAAGTGTCCGTAGACCAGCAGCAGGCCGGCGATCAACAGGATCAGTATCGTCAGCCAGCGAGCCAGGACGTTCATCTGCTGCACGAGGGGAGTGGTCAGGGGAGCGACTCCGGACAGCAGGTCGCTGATCCGACCGATCTGAGTCGAGGTCGCGGTGGCGACGACCACGCCGGTGGCTTGGCCACAGGTGACGAGGGTACCGCTGAAGACCATGCAGGCACGATCGCCCAGGGCGGCGTCCAGGCTCACGGGCCCGGTATTTTTTTCGGCCGGGGCGGATTCACCGGTCAGGATGGCTTCGTGGACCTGGAGTCTGTTTGCGTGCAGCAAGCGCAGATCGGCCGGGACCTTGTCGCCGGCCTCCAGCAAAACGATGTCGCCCGGTACCAGCTCTTCGCCTGCGATGCTGATCCGTTTGCCGCCACGAATCACCGCCGCCCGGGGCGCCAGCATCTGACGGATGGCATCCATGGCCTTCTCCGCCTTGCCCTCCTGGACAAAACCGATGATCGCATTGGCGATGACCACGGCGAGGATGACCACCGTGTCCCACACGTGCTGCAACACCGCGGTAATAAGCGCTGAGCCCAGCAGCACATGAATCAGGATATTGTTGAATTGCTGCAGGAACCGCCGCCATGCCGGTCGAGGGGGGGCGGCGGGCAGGCAATTCAAGCCGCTGCGCTCGCGCCGGGCGCCAACCTCGTCGGGGCCGAGCCCGGCACGCCCGTTGACCTGGAGCCGGCTCAATACCTGTTCGGCGGGCAGCGTGTGCCAGGCTACGGCATCGGCGGTGCCAGGCACGCGCTCGGCCGCTGCATCGCCCGACGGCGCGCTTACGCTGTCTGCGCTTGCGGCGCTCAGTTGAACCGCCCACCCAGGCTGACGTTCCGACATTCAGTCGACCTGCTGCGGTGCGATGACCCATACGCTGCAGGGCATCTTGTAGAGCAACGCCTCGACGGTGCTGCCGATCAGCTTGTCCAGGCCGCTGTAGCGCACTCGTCCCATGACGATGACGTCAATGTCATGGGAGGCTGCGTAGCTGGTCAGGACCTTGGCCGGGTCGCCCATGATCATGCGCCGCTGTTGCGGGGCAATGCCATTGCGTTCGGCCAGGGCATCGAATGCCGCGCCCTGGGATTCGTAGAGTTGCCGGGCCAGGGTCGAGGAGAAGAACACCGACCCATTGCCAAAGCCGTATTCGGCGGCGGTGATGGATGACAGGTCGTAGGCGTAGACCACCTCCAGCGTTGCGTCACAGGCCGTCGCCAGCTTGTTGGCTTCGTTCAGGATCCGGTCGTTGAGGCCTTCGTAGCGTCCGTCGTGATGGAACGGATCGATGGCGGCCAGGATCTTGCGCGGGCGCGCATGCGTGGCTTTGTTGACGAAGTGCAGCGGCACTTCGCACTCGCGCAGCAGGTGGACGTCCAGCGGGGTGAACATCATGCGCGTGAACCAGGACTGCGCGTCCACCGACTTGATCAGCGCGTCCATCGGCTGTTCCTTGAGATGGATCAGGATTTCCTGCAGGGGGCGCTCGACCCAGGCCACCTCCGTGGTGACTTCGATACCGAGCTTGCGCAGCGGCCTGGCCTGTTCCTCCAGCCACTGGCGATGGCGTTCGATATAGCCGAGGCGCATCTGCTCCAGCGCCTGCTCATTGACCAGCGCGGCCGTGGCCAGGCCTTCCAGGTAGTCGAAAGCCACGATGTGCAGCGCGGCACCTTCGGCCTTGGCCAGGGCGGCCGCGCGATCGAAGGCGGGGCTGTGTTCCATCAGCGGCGAAACGACCAGCATCAGACGTGGTTGCGTAGACATGACAAACCTCCCGGAAGGACCTGTAGGCACCGGGCGACCCTTCGCTCGGCGTGGTGTCTGGTTCGATCATGAGCGCCTCGGGCCTGAAGAACTTGATTTGTATCAACCTCGGTTGAAAGCGTTGCTTGAAGAGCGGCAAGGGCCAGGCAATGGCGCTATGGTTGATCATGAACAGTCGTTCCCGGGCCCGCATGAGGCAGGCTTGGGGCTGGCCCCAGACATCAGCGGAGCAATCGCCATCGAGTCGTTCCCATGACCGAGCCCCTGGTCTTCGCCAATGCTGCGGCAGCGCTGGGTATCGGCCTGCTGGTCGGGCTGGAGCGCGAGCGGCGCAAGGGCGAGGGCGACCAGCGTGATTTCGCCGGTTTGCGCACCTTTGCCGTTACTTCATTGCTGGGCTACCTCACGGTCCAGGTGGGCGGGCCCCTGTTGCTGGGGTTCGTGATGCTGGCCTTGGGCGCCTTGGTCACGGCGGCGCATTGGAAAAGCCTCGACAAGGACCCGGGTATCACCACTGAAGTGGCGTTGTTCGCAGTACTGGTGCTGGGCGCGTTGTGTGTGAGTGCCCCGGCCCTGGCGACGGCGATCGGGGTGGTGATGGTGGGGCTGCTCGCCAGTCGCCAGGCGTTGCACCACTTTGCCCGCAGCCAGTTGACCGCCGCCGAACTGCGCGACGGCCTGGTGCTGTTGATCGCTGCGCTGGTGGTGCTGCCGCTGGCGCCGGATCGTTTCCTCGGGCCCTTCAATGCCATCAACCTGCGCACCATCTGCACCTTGACGGTCATGCTGATGGCGGTGGGCGCGCTGGGGCATGTCGCGGTCCGTACCCTGGGTGCCCGCTACGGTTACGCGGTCAGCGCCATTGCCTCGGGGTTTGCCTCCGCTACGGCGACCATCGCCGCCATGGGGGACATCGCCGCCCGGCAGCCGAACGACATCAAGGCGCTGAGCGCCGCCGCGATACTGTCGAACCTGGCCACGCTGGCGCAGATGGCATTGATCCTCGGCGCCGTGGAGCCGGCGTTGTTGCGCTGGATATGGGGGCCGATACTGTGCGGCGTGTCGATGACCCTGCTGTATGCCGGTCTGCTGATGTTTCCCCGCCCCAAGGGGCAGGTCGATGAACCGATCAGGGTGGGCGGTGCGTTCAACCTCAAGCTGGCGCTCCTGGTGACGCTGGCGATGACGGGGATCGCGCTCCTGTCCTCGGCGATGCTCGACCATTTCGGGCAGACAGGGGTGATCCTGACCGCCATCTTCAGCGGGCTGGCCGACGCCCATGCCTCGATAGCCTCCATCGCATCCCTGGCGAAGGCCGGCTTGTTGTCTCTCGACGGCAGCGCCGTGCCAGTCCTGATGGCCCTGAGCACCAACTCGCTGAGCAAGTGCGCGGTGGCCTGGCTCAGCGGCGGACGACGGTTCGCCGGATACGTCATTCCCGGCCAGGTCCTGGTGACCTTGGCGTGGTGGAGCGGACTCTTGCTCCCCAGCCTGTGAGGCTGATCGATGGCCCTTTGATGAAGATCAAGGCGTGTCTGCGGCAGGCGATCATGCTGGAGTCCTCCATCCCTTGAGTGGCTGACGCCACGTGCCGAGGTCTTCCATGTCCCAGACTCAACGATTGTTACTGGTGGCGCCTGACGCCATGATTCGTACGCCAGCGTTCGACCGCGCCACCGAACTGGCCCTGGCGCTGGACCTGCCCCTGCATATCGTGGCCATCGATTATCTGGAAGTGCTTTCGATGGCCGGCCTTTTCGCCCCGGATCAGGTCAAGCGGGCGCGTGACGGTTACCTCGAGACCCATCGACACTGGCTATGGCAGCAGGCCGAGCTGGCGCGTCGGCATGGGGTTGAAGTGACGTGCGAGGTGATCTGGGGCAAGGAGGCCTACCAGGCCTTGCAGCAATACGTCAAAGAGATGCCACTGGCCCTGATCATCAAGGATGCCCAGCCGGAACCGGCGCTGAAGCGAATTTTCTTCACCCCGCTGGACTGGCGCCTGCTGCGCGACTGCCCGGTGCCGGTGCATCTGGTCACCGACCCGCGCCACCCTCGGCCACGGCGAATCCTGGCGATTGTCGACGTGCTGCGCAGCGAGGAGCAAGACAGGGTGTTCAACGACCGGATCGTCGACGCCGCGGTCAAGCTGGCCGAGCAATGCAATGCCCAGGTCGAGCTGTTGCATGCCTTCGACTGGACGGCCGTTTATGCCTCGGACATGGGCATTGGCACGCTCCCCCTGGCCACCGGACTCTACGAAGCGCTGGGCGAGGCACAACACGACGTGTTCGGGTATCTGGCCGAGCGCCACGGGGTCGCGCCGCAGCAACGTCATTTCATCGAAGGCTCGCCAGTGAACAGTATCTGCACCTTCGCTGCCGACCAACAGATCGATGTCATCGTCATGGGCACCACCGAGCATCGTGGCCTGGACAGACGCCTGGGCACCACCGCCGAACTGCTGTTGCAGCGGGCACCCTGCAGCATCTGGGCGGTCAAGCCGCAGGCGTGACGAGGCGGGCGCTGCGCGAGGCCGCCTGCGGACCTCGCGCCAGCGTCCAGGGCTACAGATAGAGCCGGTGGATGACCTGCCGGGTATCGTCGGGATCGGTGCGGGTTTCGAACCCCAGGCCATGGGCCAGATCACGCATCGCAGCATTGCTGGCAGCGTCGACCGAATACATCTGGCGAAAGCCGTTCTTGCGCGCTGCGTCGATCAGATGCTCCATCAGCAATGTTCCCAGTCCCAGGTGCTGCCAGGCGTCGGCCACGGTCACCGCGCATTCGCATTCATGTTCCGTGGTCGCGCAATAGCGGCTGACTCCGATCTCGACCAGTTGGCCGTTGTCATGGACCAGGGCGATATAGGCCATGCGCGCCTTGCAATCGACATCCATCAACTGATCGAGCAATGCCGTGCCCGGCTCGGTGACTTGCGCCAGAAAACGCATGTGCCGCGATTCGGGTGACAGGCGCTTGATGAAATCATATTCACGCTGGCGATCTTCGTCCCTGAGAGGCCTGATCAAGACGTGCCGGCCGTCCTTGAGGGCCTGTACCCAGTGTTTGCCGCTGATACTGGCGTACAGGGCGGCAGCGCGTTCGTTGTGGTCTTTGGCAGTGAGCATGATGCGATCCTCCATCGGATGGGAACGAGCGGTGCGCCGCAAAAGCATGCGCATTGCGAACCGTTCTACCCTGACCGCGCCGGCCGATTCTGATCTGGATCAGTGCTCGTGTTCCCATCTGTCGATTGCCCTGCGCTTGATTCAGATCAAACCGCTTGGGGGCTCGATGGGTGCACGCTGCAGATCGTGCTGCAAACCGACTGAAGCACCTTTCACAGTCGGAGTCGAACGGCCCGATGGAGGTGTGCGATGGGGCAATACCAGCGTCTGCTATTGATCGTCGAACCCGACCTGCATCCCTCTGCCGCCATGCGCCGAGCCTGTGCCCTGGCCAGGGCCAGCGGCGCGCTGCTGCATTTGTGTGCCTTTGTCCAGCCACCGCCGCGCACGCACCTGTGGGGTGAAAAGATCGACCAGGCGACGGTGCAGCGTTATCTGCACCGCTACCGTCGCTGGATGGTGGAGGAGGCGGCGCTGCTCCGGGAGGAGGGGCTGGAGGTGACGACTCATGTGACTTGGACCCTGCATCCGCTGCTTGAAATCCTGCACTATGTCGAAACCTTCAAGCCAGACCTGCTGATCAAGGATGTCACCCTCGAACCCTTGCTCAAGCGGGTCTTCGTCACGCCGCTGGATTGCCATCTGCTGCGCGACTGCCCGGTGCCGGTGCACCTGGTCAACCAGGCGGTGCATGGCTTGCCGCGCCAGGTGGTAGCTGCCGTGGACCCCTCCGACCCCCAGGCCAATGCCTTGAACGAGCAGATCGTCCGGACGGCCGGCGCCTTGGCCCTGCAATGCGATGCTTCGTTGCATTTGCTGTACGCCTGCGACCTGACGCCGGCTTTCAACGGTGAGGCGTCGCTGCTGGCCGGGGCCTGGGACGAGGATTTCGCCGACGCCCTGCGCGAGTCGCTGCACGCGGCGTTCATCAACCTTGCCCAGAGCCAAGGCGTGCCAGCCGAGCGACGGCACTTCGTCGTCGGCCAGCCGGTACCGGTGATCCACGAGTTGATCGAAGCGTTCGAGGCCGACGTGGTGGTCATGGGGACCACGCAGCGCGTCGGCCTGGAGCGCTTGATCGGCAGTACGACGGAGCGGGCGCTGTATTCGGTGCCGGGCAGTCTGTTGGCGGTCAAGTGAGCCGTGGCCCCGTCGGCCAGCCCCCGGTTGCGCTGCTGGCCTGTTGCAGCACCGGCGAGCCCGGGATCTGATGTAAATCAAGTCGGGCTCGGTACCGCGCTCCACAATCGTTCCATGACGTGCCGTTCGCAACGGCCCGGTGGATCGTGGCGCTGGAGACGAACTCTGCGCCGTGGCAGCCGCGCCCGACTCTGGAGATCCATCATCATGAGCCAATACCAACGCCTGTTGCTGATCCTCAACCCGGCACAACGGCATTCTCCCGCGCTCCATCACGCCGCTGCCCTGGCGGCCGCCAGCGAGGCGCACCTGCATGTCACCGCCTTGATCCCTTCGCTGGGCGTGCTCTCGTTGCTCGAGGAAGAGCCGCGTGAAGAAGCGCGCCAGAACTATTTCCAGGACCAGCGCAATTGGTTGGAGACCGAGGCCGAGCAGATGCGTCATCGAGGTTTGCGGATCACCACCGAGGTGGCATGGGCCGAGGCCATGCGCCAACAGATCCTGGAGCACGTCACCCAGTTCCAGCCCGACCTGCTGATCAAGCAGGTCCAGCATGAATCCTTGCTCAAGCGCGCTTTCTTCACGCCCCTGGACTGGCATCTGCTGCGCGAATGCCCCGTTCCGTCATACCTGGTGGGAGCCACCGGCCACGCCTTGCCCCGCAAAGTCATCGCGGCAGTGGACCCTTCCAGCACATTTGCACACAACAGCGGGCTCAACGACCGGATTATCCGCCAGGCCCTGGGGCTGGCGTTGCAATGCGATGCCGAGTTGCACCTGGTCCATGCTTTCGACGTGTCGTCCGTTTACCTGGGCGACGCGGGAGGCGGCGGCCTGGCGCTTTCGCAGCTCAGCAAGGAGCTGCGCCGGGCCCTGGAAAGATCGTTCCTGGAGCTGGCCAATCTCTTCGGGGTACCCGCCGAACGCAGGCATTTCCTGCTCGGGCAACCGGTCCCTGCCCTCAGTGAATTCGCTTTGGAGCATGAGGTCGACGTGATCGTCATGGGGCGATCCCAACGCAGCGATCCTCTCGGCCTGCTGGGCAGCACCACGGAACACATCCTCTACCAGGTGCAATGCAGTGTCCTGGCGGTATGACCAGGCGGGCCCCGGCCGCGTCGTTGAACGAAACGGCACTGGCCAGGGCCGACACCATGACCGATAGCGCATCTATCGAACGTTCAGGGGCATCGCCATGCGCATGACATTTCTGGGAGCGGCTGGCACCGTCACCGGCAGTAAATACCTGCTGGAGCATGACGAGCAGCGCGTGCTGGTCGATTGCGGGCTGTTCCAGGGCTACAAGCAGTTGCGCCTGCACAACTGGGACCCGTTCCAACTGCCGGTACGTGACCTGGATGCGATTGTGCTGACCCACGCCCACCTGGACCACAGCGGCTATCTGCCGGTGCTGGTGCGCAACGGTTATCGCGCACCGGTCTATGCCACGGCTGCAACGTGCGAGCTGCTCAAGATCCTTTTGCGCGACAGTGCGCGATTGCAGGAGGAGGAAGCCGAGTACGCCAATCGCAGGGGATTCTCGAAGCATGAGCCGGCGCTGCCCCTGTATACCGTGGAACATGCCGAGCGGGCGCTGAAACTGCTGCGCCCGATAGCGTTCGACCATCCCGTGGACATTGCCCGGGGCATTAACATCCTGTTGCGTCGCGCCGGACACATCCTGGGTGCCGCCACCGTCCAGGTACAGGCTGGCGGCGTGACTCTGGTCTGTTCCGGGGATCTGGGGCGGCCGGAGGACCCGGTCATGTTCGCGCCCCAGGCGATCGAACAGGCGGACTATCTGCTGGTGGAGTCCACCTATGGGGATCGCCTGCATCCCCGTGACTCCCCGGAAGACCAATTGGCCGAGGTGATCACCCGCACGGCGTTGCGCCGGGGCATCACCCTGGTGCCCTCGTTCACGGTCGGCCGCGCTCAGTTGCTGATGTATCACTTGTATCGCCTCAAGCAGCGTCGGGCGATCCCGGACTTGCCGATCTACCTTAACAGTCCCATGGCCATCGACGTCACGCGGCTATATCAACGTTTTGGCAATGAACATCGCCTGTCCAGGGAGGAGTGCGAAGGCATGTGTCGCATCGCGCATCCGGTGCGCTCGGCCAAGGACTCCATGGCCCTGGACCTGCAACGCACCCCGGCGGTGATCATCGCTGCCAGTGGCATGGCCACGGGCGGCCGGGTGCTGCACCATCTCAAGAGTCTGGCCCCCAATCCCATCAACACCTTGCTGATGCCCGGTTTCCAGGCGGGCGGCACGCGAGGCGCAAGGATCGTGGCCGGGGAGCCTTCGGTGCGGATCCATGGCAAGGATGTGCCGATCAATGCCGAAGTGGTGCCCATGCAAACGCTGTCGGCCCATGCCGATGCGGACGAAATCATGCAGTGGCTGCGTGGTTTCAAGACACCGCCCCGGCACACCTATGTCGTTCATGGGGAGCCCAACGCATCCGATGTGCTGCGTCATCGCATTCGCGACGAGCTTGGCTGGTCGGTGTCGGTGCCGGAGTACCGCGACAGCGTCGAACTCTGAAGGGCTGGCGCCGGGGGCGAACAACCCGGGCAGACTGTTTATATTCGCAGATGAACAGCCGGCAGGAAAAAAGCCCCTCGTCGTTGGCCGGCGAGGGGCGAGGTTCGAAGCGTTCAATCAGCCTTGATCTGCACGACTTTTTCCGCTTTCAGTGCTTCGGCCTTTTTCGGCAGCGTCAGCGTCAGCACGCCTTTGCTGAACTGTGCCTCGACCTTGTCGGTATCGATCCCTTTTGGCAGGTTGAACACGCGCTCGAACGAGCCGTAATGGCGCTCGGACAGGTGATACCCCTTCCTTTTTTCTTCCTTGTCCTCTTTTTTCTCCCCCTTGATGATCAGGTTGCCGTTGGCCAGGCGGATTTCGATGTCTTTCTGGTCCATGCCGGGCAGCTCGGCGGTGATTTCAAAGCTTTTTTCCTTTTCGCTGATGTCCACGGCCGGCAGGCTCGTGGAAAACTCGCGGCGCCAGAAGGGCTCCACATCGAACAGTCCCTGGTTGAAGGGGGAGAGCCCGGTTCCTCGGTTGAAATCGTCGAACAGGTGGTCGACTTGCTGGCGGAGCTTCTCCAGCGGATGCCAGAAGTCGGTCCGGGCGCGATGTGGAGCGTTTTCTTCGGTATTGACCGGCATTTTTTTCACTGAATTGGACATGAGATCTTCCTCTTTGGTGATGTCCGTACGGTCCCTGGCGTGATCGCCGGGGACCGGTCTACGGGCGGTTCAATGCACGCTTGCAACTTCTACACTGGAAATTGGCGAAAGCCTTCACAGGACGAGGTTCTGTAACCCTCGTCGAAGAGGCTTCGAACGCTGTGACTTAATGTCGGCCTGCAGGCGTGGGAGGGTATTGATGTAGATCAGATGTGCGGCGAGGCAGGCATCACAGCTCGACGTGACGATGGCAGCCGGCGACTTTGTGCTTGAGGCCGGGCAAGTCCAGGATCGTGACATTGCGTCCCTGGATATCCACCAGTTCTTCCTGGCGAAGATGAGCGATGCTGCGACAGATGGTTTCCAGGCGCAGCCCCAGGTACGAGCCGATGGCCTCGCGGCTCATTCGCAGGACGAATTCCCGGGAGGAATAGCCACGCTGGTTCAGCCGTTGAGACAGGTTCAGGAAAAACGCCGCCAGGCGCTCATCGGCATTCATGTTGCCGAGCATCAGCAACATGCTGTGGTCGCGTACGATTTCCTGGCTCAGGAGCCTGTTCAGGTTGTGCTGCAACGACGGCAGGTCCCGTGCCAGCTTCTCCAGGGTGCCGAACGGGATAGGGCACACCTCGCTGTCTTCCAGCGCGATTGCATTACAGGCGTAATGTTCGGTGCTGATGGCGTCGAGGCCGAGCATTTCCCCTTGCATCTGGAAACCGGTGACCTGTTCGCGACCGTCTACCGAGAGCACACTGGTCTTGAAGAACCCCAGGCGCACCGCATACAACGAGCGCAGCGGATCACCGGTGCGGTACAGCGCCGCTCCCTTTTTGACCTTCACGCGCTGGGCGATCAAGGTGTCCAGGCGTTCGACTTCACCGCCCGTCAGGCCAATGGGCAGGCACAGTTCAAGCACGCTGCAATTGGAGCAGGCGGCCTTGAGGGCGTGCACGTGCAGGAGCTGGACTTCATGATCGGCCATGGAAGTGGTCCTCCGATGGAGCAAGCATAGATGCTTGACCAGGTCACGCCTGTTTTTTGTCAGCCGATGCCGTACCGACGGTCGATTGGCGGAGCCTGAGGCAGGTATTTCTCGCGCAGGTTGTCGTGGCTGCAGGTCTCGGGCCGGCAATTGACATCAATCAATGCCAGGGCCGCGGTATCGGAGGACGCTGGATCGAGCCGACAGGCTGGGTTCGGCGAATTCATCACGAACGGGCAGGCGTCGTCGCCTGGGGAGGTTTCCAATGGGTCAGAGTCCCTCGCTGCAAACCGTCTTGAAGGACCGGCACGCCGCAGGACAAGGGCTGGCGAACCATTTGCTCGAGTACGCCCATCGACCGGATGTTGTCGTGCTGGCCCTGCCTCGCGGCGGGGTTCCGGTGGCGTATGAAGTCGCCACCGCCCTGCGAGTGCGCCTGGACCTGATGCTGGTGCGCAAGCTGGGCATGGCGTCGAATCCGGAGTTCGCCATGGGCGCCATCGCCAGCGGCGGGATCAGAATCCTCAATGACGATGTCCTGCGTGCGCATCCGATCGACCAGGACCGCTTCGACGCGGTGGTCGAGCAGGAATCTCGCGAGCTGATGCGTCGTGAACAGGCGTACCGGGGCGCACGCGCGCCGCTGCCGCTCAAGGACCAGGTGGTGATCCTGGTCGACGATGGCCTGGCGACGGGAGCCTCCATGATGGCGGCGATCCATGCGGTGCGAATCCAGGCACCTTCGCGCATCGTCGTCGCCGTACCGGTTGCCCCCTTGGAAACCCTGGAGGCCTTGCGCAGCGAGGTGGACGAGGTGATTTGCCCATTGGTGCCTGAGTGGATGATCTCGATCGGTCACTGGTACGAGGACTTTTCCCAGACTCCGGATGAAGTCGTCATCGATCTGTTGCAGCGTGCCTGGCAACGAGAGTCGACGGGCGACCTCCTTGCGTAGGGTCAGGCTTGCGCTGGCCGGCTACACGCCGAACGGAAAGGTTTCGTCTTCCGATTCGATTGCCTGGCCCTCGGGCAATGCCAGTGCGGTCAACGGTTGCGTCTGTTCGACCCAGATCATGGCGTCGAATTGCTCGGCCAGCACGGCCTCGAAGTAATGACTGTGGCGCTCGGTTTCGGGGCGGTAGATCACGCCGATGGCCCTTTGCAGCAGGGGCTTGGAGAGAGCGTGGCGCAGCTCGGTGCGTCGCGGGTCTCGCCAGTCGGTCAATGACACCGCGATGCCGGTCTCAAGGAACTGATGTTCCCAACTGTCGGGGCGGGACGGCCGGATATCCTTGATGAGCATGTCGCCGTCCCAGTCATCGGCCGCTGCCACCTGGCCACGGTCGGTGCCCATGCCGATCAGCACCGCGTCGTGGCCATGGGTGTTGCGGCAGAGCTGGCCGATATTGAATTGGCCCTGCCAACCCATCTCTGTGGCGGCCGCGTTGCCGATATGGGAGTTATGTGCCCATACCACTGCTTTCGCCTGGGGGCCGCGGTGTTCCAGCAGAGCCTGCAAGGTGTCGAACATGTGTTGGTCGCGCAGGTTCCAGGAGGTGGTCGATCCACGATAGATCGCCCGGTAATAATGCTCGGCCGCTTGGACGACCCGTGCATTCTGCGCGGCATTGAAAAATGCCTCGTCGTCCTTGACCAACCCGGCCAGCCGTTCGGCCAACAGGGTATTGAGCTGCTCGACCACCGCATTTTCACAGGGCATCAAGCCATCGCGCTCGACGAAGTGGCCGTACAACGCAGGCTCATCCTGCCAGGGCGTCAGGCAGCCATACCGCCGTCGGGCTTCCTGGGCCAGTCGGGGATCGACCCGTTCCAGGTAGGCCAACACTTCATGGATGGAGTTGCGCAGGCTGTAGATATCCAGCCCGCGGAATTCGACGCGGTTGTCCGGGGCCAGCCGCTGGTTGTAGCGATGCAGCCAGTGGGCAAACGCCCTCACATCGGTGTTGCGCCACATCCAGGTCGGGAATCGGCTGAAGATGTGCCGTTTCCACGCCGAGGGTGCCAGTCCCCGGACGTATCGGTCCAGATGGCCCGCGTCCGGCCAGTCCGCTTCGACGGCGACGATGTTGAAGCCGTGCCGCTCGATCAGGCGTCGGGTGATGGCCGCCCTGAGTCGATAGAAGTCGCTGGTGCCATGGCTGGCCTCGCCGATCATCACTACCCGGGCGTCGGCGTAACGGTCGAACATCGGGGCGAAGTCAGGTGAGTCCGGATCGGGCAGCGGTTCGGCGTATCGCTGCAGGAGCGAGGCGATGACTGTCTTCCCGTCGGGAAGAGGGGAGCCGTGGGGGCCTTGCGGTGCGTCTTGCGAGGGCGTGGTCATATCGTCATCCCCTTGGGGGTGGATGTTCGATGGCGACGCTGACAGCAGCCTCGGTCGCTCCGTTCGTCAGCCAGCCTCTGTTTCCATTCTTGACAACAAACCATCGGGAAGCAAATACTCGCCGCCAAGATTCATATATATGACTAGATAACAAGGTGAATAAGGTCGATGAAATCTCTTCCCAGCGATGTCCGCCTGCCGCTCTATCAACGTCTGCGAGACCAATTGGCTGAGCAGATCGCCAATAACCGTTGGCGTCCGGGGGAGGCGATCCCCACCGAGGCGGCGCTGTCGGCGGAGCACCAGTTGTCCACGGGCACCGTGCGCAAAGCCATCGATGCCCTGGTCAGCGAGGGCATCCTCGAGCGCCAGCAGGGCCGCGGGACGTTCATTCGTCGGCCGCAGTTCCAGTCGTCGCTGTTCCGCTTCTTCCGTTTCCAGAGTGCATCGGGCGAACGTCGGGTGCCGGAAAGTCGCATCCTGTCCATCGAGCCGGTGACCGCACCGTCGGCGGTGGCCCAGGCATTGGGGCTGCCGGCCGATGCGCCGGTGATTCGTATTGTCCGGGTGCGTCTGCTGGATGTGAAACCGGTGCTCGCCGAGGAGATCTGGTTGCCCCGCAGCCGGTTTCAGCCGTTGCTCGAACTCGACCTGAACCAGAAAGGGCCGTTGCTGTATCCCATCTACGAAGAAGCCTGCGGTCAGGTGGTCGCCTATGCCCAGGAAACCCTCACCGCCGAATCGGTGAATGAAGTACACGCGCGGTTGCTGCACGTGCCGGTCGACAGTCCGGTAGTGGTGATCGAGCGCCTGGCCCGCGACTACGCCGGCAACCCCCTGGAGTGGCGACGCTCTCGCGGGCATGCCGAGCATTTCCGCTACAGCGTGGAAATCCGTTGACCCCGCCGGATTAGCGGGGCGCTCGGCGGCGTATCGGTCGCCGCTGTCTCGATCGTTTTGTTTGCCATGACTGGCCCAGCAGCGGCGCGGTTCGCTCTCGGCTGCCTTTCGTTCCACCTATAAGGACAAGAATCATGTTCAGTTGGTATCGCCAGATCACTGCGCGCGAGCGCAAAACGTTTTGGGCCTGTTTCGGCGGATGGTCGCTGGACGCGCTGGAAGTACAGATGTTCGGCCTGGCGATACCGGCGCTGATTGCCGCCTTCGCCTTGAGCAAGGGCGACGCGGGGCTGATCAGCGGTGTCACCCTGGTCACTTCGGCCCTGGGTGGCTGGGTCGGCGGGACGCTGTCGGACCGTTACGGTCGGGTGCGCACGCTGCAGTGGATGATCCTGTGGTTCTCGTTCTTCACGTTCCTGTCGGCCTTCGTCACCGGCTTCCACCAGTTGCTGATCGTCAAGGCCTTGCAAGGCTTCGGCATCGGCGGGGAGTGGGCCGCCGGTGCGGTGTTGATGGCCGAAACCATCAATCCCAAATACCGCGGCAAGGTCATGGGTACGGTGCAGAGTGCCTGGGCGGTGGGGTGGGGGCTGGCGGTCGGCGTCTTCACGCTGATCTACTCCCTGGTGCCCCAGGACATGGCCTGGCGCGTGATGTTCATCGTCGGCCTGTTGCCGTCGCTTTTGATCATCTGGGTGCGGCGTAACGTGGAGGAGCCGGACACCTTCCAGCGGCTGCGGAAGGAACGGGCCATTCCACAGAGTTTCTTCAAGTCCCTGGGCGGGATCTTTCGTCCCGAGCTGATCCGCGTAACCTTGTTCGGCGGTCTGTTGGGGCTGGGCGCCCACGGCGGTTACCACGCGGTGATGACCTGGCTGCCGACTTTCCTCAAGACCGAGCGCAACCTGTCGGTGCTCAATTCCGGCGGCTACCTGGCAGTGATCATCCTGGCCTTCTGGTGCGGGTGCGTGGTCAGCGGCCTGTTGATCGATCGCATCGGCCGGCGCAGGAACATCGTGCTGTTCGCGCTGTGCTGTGTGGTGACCGTGCAGTGCTACGTATTCCTGCCCCTGAGCAATACCCAGATGCTGTTCCTGGGATTCCCCCTCGGTTTCTTCGCAGCCGGTATCCCGGCGAGCCTCGGGGCATTGTTCAACGAACTGTACCCGGCGGACGTGCGCGGCGCCGGTGTGGGTTTCTGCTACAACTTCGGCCGGGTACTGTCGGCGGTGTTTCCGTTCCTGGTCGGTCACATGAGTGACTCGATGTCCCTGGGCTCGGCCATCGGCATCGATGCGGGAATTGCCTACGGCGTGGCAGTGATCGCAGCCCTTTGCCTGCCGGAAACCCGTGGCCGCAGCCTGGAAGCTGCGGCCGCACCAGCGAAAACCGCCGAGATCGATAACCAGAGCGTCCGGGCCTGACAGGCCCGCCCTTGATAGATGAAACCCATGTTCGAGACCTGTTCCACGCCGCTTACCGGCATCGATTCCCATGCCCATGTGTTCAGCCGTTCACTGCGGCTGGTCCCTGGCCGGCGGTACACACCGGATTACGACGCCACGCTGGCGCAGTACCTGGCGCACTTGCACGCCCATGGCCTGAGCCATGGTGTGCTGGTGCAGCCCAGTTTCCTGGGCACCGATAACAGTTACCTGCTGGCGGCGCTGCGGCAGGCGCCGGAGCGGTTGCGAGGCGTGGTCGTGCTGGAGCGCGATGTCAGTCGCGCCGCGCTGGACGACCTGGCCGGGCAGGGCGTGGTGGGCGTACGCCTGAATCTGATCGGCAGGGCCTTGCCCGATTTGCGTGACGTTGCCTGGAAGGCGTTCTTCGGCCACGTCGCTGAATTGGACTGGCATGTGGAGTTGCATGCCGGCGTGGAGGCGTTGCCGGGCCTGATCCGTCAGTTGTTGCCGTTCGGCGTCAAGCTGGTGGTCGACCATTTCGGCCGTCCGGATGCACGCCTGGACACCGCTCAACCGGGTTTTGCCGAGTTGCTGGAGCTGGGGTCGACCGGTCAGGTGTGGATGAAGGTGTCCGGCATCTATCGACTGGGCGGGACGGATCCGCAGAACATGGCCTTCGCCCGGGCCGCGCTGGCCCTGCTGGAGCAGGGTTTCGGCCCGCATCGCCTGGTGTGGGGCAGCGACTGGCCCCATACGCAGCATGAACGCCACATCGATTATGCGACGGTGCTGGAGCAGTTGAACACATTGGCGTGTCCAGCGCCGCTGAGACATGCGTTAATGGTGCAGGCGCCTCGGGTATTATTCGGTTTTTGAGAGGCCAGGACGATAGATCCCGGTTTTCCTGAACTCGTGAGGGCGATGGGGATCTAGAGTCAATTGCGTCAGTGCGAAAAGATCGAGGATGACCCGTGTCGAACGTTGAAGAGCTACCCAGGGAAGCACTGGCGCCGAGTGAATACGAAAGCCTTGTGTCGATAGGCGCGAACGCGCTCGAAGCCATTCCCGGCGCGGTGTACCTGTGCGATCACCAGGGTTGGCTCGTGCGGTACAACAGCGAGGCCGCCCAGCTCTGGGGCCGCACGCCTGTGCTGGGCGATAACGGCGACCGTTTCTGTGGTTCCCATCGCCTGTTCCTCACTGACGGCACCCCCCTGGCGCCCGGGGATTGCCCCATGGCCCAGGCCCTCAGCGAAGGCAGCGTGACGCGCAACCAGGAAATCATCATCCAGCGCCCGGATGGCTCGCGATTCGTGGCGCTGGTGAACATCCGGGCCCTGAGGGACCGGCAGGGCGTCATCCAGGGGGCCATCAACTGCTTCCAGGACGTCTCGGCCCATCACGCCATGGCCGAGGAGTTGCGGCGCAAGAGCGCCGACCTCGAGGACTTCTTCGAAAACAGCGCCGTGGGCCTGCATATTGTCAGTGGCGACGGGATCATCCTGCGTGCCAACAAGGCCGAGCTGGCGCTGCTGGGCTACTCCGAGCAGGAGTACATCGGCCGTCATATCACCGACTTCCATGTCGACGAGCCGGTCATCGGCGACATCCTCCATAAACTCGCCAGCGGCCATTGCCTGGATCGTTATCCGGCGCGACTTATGGCCAAGGACGGCTCGATCAAGCATGTGGCGATCACCTCCAACGGTCGGTTCGAGGAAGGAAAACTCTTCAATACCCGCTGCTTCACCATCGACCTGACCGGTGTGTACGCTGCCGAGACGGCGCGCCAGCAGAGCGATGACAGGCTGTCGGCGACCTACGAAGCGGCCACCATCGGAATTGCCGAGGCCGATATCCATGGCCGTCTGCTGCGTGTGAACGATGCCCTGTGCACCATGCTGGGCCGGTCTCGCGAAGAGCTGCTGGCGATGACCTTTCTGGACTATACCCACCCGGACAGCGTCGAAGAGGATGCCGCCCAATACGAGCGGCAGGTGGCCGGCGAGCTGGACAGCTACGTCGTGCGCAAGCGGGCCTTGAAGCCGGACGGCGAGATCATCTATCTGGACGTCTACAGCTCGTCGGTCCGGGATGCCAACGGTGGGTTCTGCTACGGCGTGCGAGTGATCCAGGATGTCACGGCAGCTCGTCGAATGGAGATCCAGGTTCGCGAGAGCGAGCGGCACATGCGCAATCTGCTCGAGGCCTTGCCAGCGGCGGTCTATACCACCGACGCGCAGGGCCGCATCACGTTCTACAATCGGGCGGCGGTCGAGCTGTCGGGCCGCACGCCGCAATTGGGCGATATGTGGTGCGTCACCTGGAAGCTGTTCAACACCGACGGCACACCCCTTGCCCACGACCAGTGCCCCATGGCGGTGGCCCTGAAGGAAAACCGCCCGATACGAGGCGTGGAGGCCGTCGCCCAGCGTCCCGATGGCAGCCTCGTACCGTTCACCCCGTATCCCACGCCCCTGCACGACGCCGAGGGGAACCTGGTGGGGGCGATCAACATGCTGGTGGACATCACCGAGCGCAAGCAGGCGGAAAACCGGCAGAAAACCCTGATCGACGAACTCAATCACCGGGTCAAGAACACCCTGGCCACGGTGCAATCCCTGGCGGTGCAGACGGCCCGCGATGCAAGCGATGCGAAGGACGGCTACAGGCGCTTCGAAGCAAGGCTGCTGGCGCTGTCGCGGGCGCATGACCTGCTGACGAGACGGCACTGGGGCAATACGCCCCTCGATTCCCTGGCCCAGGAGGTGCTCATGCCGGTATTCGGTCATGAGCCCGACCGTGTCACGGTCAAGGGCGAGTCCATCGATGTCGGTACCCGGGTTGCGCTGAACCTCACGATGACCCTCAACGAACTGGCGATCAACGCCCTGAAATACGGTGCCATGTCGGTCGAGACCGGCACGGTGGCCGTCACCTGGGACCTGCAGCCCCAGGCCGATGGCACGCTGTTTACCCTGGACTGGCAAGAATCCGGCGGGCCTCCGGTCTCCGGGCCGGAGCGAGAGGGGCTGGGGTCGCGCTTGATGAAGCGTTGTATCGAGCGCGATCTGGGAGGCCACTTTGACCTGCGCTTCGTCCCGGAGGGCGTGTCCTGTCGTTTCTCGTTCCTGATCGGAGCCTAGGCATGACACCATTCGCCGGGGTCAGGGTGCTCCTTGTCGAGGACGAGGGTACGATCGCCCTGTTGATCGAAGAGATGCTGGAAGACTTCGGTTGTGCAGTGGTGGCGTCAGTCGCCCGGTTCGCACAGGCGCTCGATGCAGCGGCGACGGCGCAGGTCGACCTGGCCATCCTGGATGTCAACCTGGCGGGAGAGCGGGTTTTTCCGGTGGCCGACATCCTGCGCAGTCGCGATATTCCCTTGCTGTTCAGCACCGGCTACGGTCCCAGCGGCGTCCCTGCCGAATACGCCGGATACCCTGTGCTGCGCAAGCCGTTCTCGGAAAGCCAGCTGCAGCATTGCATAGCCCTTGCGCTGAAGGGCGCTGGCGAAAGCAGCGACACTGACTGACTCCCCGCCGTGGGTCCCATCAGTTTCCAAGCCCCTGGCTGTTGCGAATCAATTCATAGGCCCGGCGCACCAGGGGATTGACAGTATCGGGCCGAATCCACAAGTGATAGGTCACGTCCGGCAGGCGCGGCAAACCAGCGTTTACTGCCTGCGCGGGCGCGTCCCGGATTGATGCGCTTGCGATATGAGTGCTATGCAATTGACGCGGTTTATCGATCAATCACCCGAGGGTAACGTGCTTCTGTGAAATCAATTCGAGAGGCAAGCCAATGACACAGCGTCTTGACCCACCCAGCATGCCCGTCGAAGCGGCGGTGGGTATCTCCTGTTTTGCACCCCGGCCCCGTCGTCTTCTCCAGGGCACCCGGATCCCAAGGAGCCGTCGGCCATGAAAAAGACCCTGATAGGTATTGCGGTATGTGCCGCCGCGCCTTTCACCGGTGCCGTCGGTTCGGACAGTGCCGGGGAATCCCGGATGTCGCAGCAGATCAGCCGGGCGGGCAGCCAGGCGGTGGTGGCGGGCCCTGGAGAGTTTTTCACCGGGCAGGTACGTGTCGAACCGTTGTTTCCCGCGGCAGCGGATATCGATGCGTCCGGCGCTTACGTCAGCTTCGAGCCGGGCGCGCGTTCGGCCTGGCACACCCATCCCGCAGGACAACGCCTGGTGGTGGTTTCCGGTGTGGGGCTGACCCAGGAATGGGGCAAGCCGGTGCAGAGAATCCACCCGGGTGACGTGATCGTCTGTCCGCCGGGCGTAAAGCATTGGCACGGTGCCGCACCCATGAGCGCCATGACCCACCTGGCTATCACCGGCACGGTGGATGGCAAGAACGTGGAGTGGATGGAGCAGGTCAGCGACCAGCAATACAATGCCGGCGCAACGCTGACGTCACCCCCCAGGTCGGATGCCCAGGCGGTTTCGGCAACGCTATCGGCCAAGCAACAGGCCATCCCGCTGATCGCCGCTGCCATGGCGACGAGCGACATGCCGGGCCTCGATGCGGCCTTGAACCGAGGACTGGATGCGGGCCTGACCATCAGCGAGGCGAGGGAAATCCTGGTGCAGCTCTACGCCTACAGCGGGTTTCCCCGCAGTCTCAATGCGCTTGGCGAACTGATGAAGGTGGTGGAGGCGCGCAAGCAAGACGGCGTACAGGATGACCCGGGGCGTGAGCCCGCCCGCGCGATTCCCACTGGCGATGCGCTGCTGGCAGCGGGGCGGGCCAATCAGACGCGGATTGCCGGCGCTCCCGTCCAGGGGCCCTTGTTCGACTTCGTCCCGGTGATCAACCAGTACTTGCAGACGCATCTGTTCGGAGACATTTTCGAGCGCGACAACCTGGACTGGCAAAGTCGTGAGCTGGCGACGGTTGCCGCGCTGGCCGTCACCCCCGGCGTGGAGTCGCAGCTGCGTTCGCACATGGCGGCCAGCCTGCGAGTCGGTCTGAGCGTCACGCAGTTGCGACAATTGATAGGGCTGCTGGGTGAGCAAGGGAACGCCGCTGCGGCCAGGCGTGCCACCGAAGCGCTGGACGCTGTCCAGCCCCGTCAACCGTCGTAGCGCAAGGCTTCGCGCAGCAGCGTGAAGGCCGGTGAGTTCTGGCGTCGGCTTGGGTAGTAGAGGTGGTAGCCGGAAAACGGTTCGCACCAATCTTCCAGTACCCGGATCAGCCGGCCTTGCGCTACGGCGTCCTGCACCAGGTCCTCGGGCATGAAGGCCAGCCCCAACCCTGCCAGCGCAGCCTCCAGGCGCATGGCAATGGTGTTGAAGACCAGTTGGCCTTCTACCCGGACGTTCAGCTCCTGTCCGTCCTTTTCGAATTCCCAGACGTAGAGACCGCCGTGGGTCGGCATGCGAAGGTTGATGCAGTTGTGTGCCGTGAGGTCGTCAGGGATGAGAGGCTTGGCATGCCGAGCGAAATACGCCGGGGAGCCGACGACGGCCATGCGCATGTCCGCAGCGATGCGCATGGCGATCATGTCCTTGGCCACTTGCGGGCCGAGCCGCACCCCAGCATCGAACCCCTGTGCGACGATGTCGACGAACCCGTAGTCGACGATGATTTCGATACTCAGGTCGGGGTGGTCAGGCAGCAGCCTGGCGAGAGCAGGCTGCAGGACCTTGATAGCGGAATGCTCGCCGGCGGTGATGCGCAATTTCCCGGCCGGTTTATCGCGATACTCGCTGAGCATCGCCATTTCGTTGTCGATCTCTTCGAACCGCGGTGCCACCACCCGCAGCAGATGTTCGCCCGCTTCGGTCGGCGCGACACTTCGCGTGGTACGCGACAACAGCCTGACTCCCAGCCGTTGCTCCAACTGGCGCATCGCCCGGCTCAGGGCCGGTTGCGAGAGGCCAAGCTTGGCTGCGGCCCGGGTGAAGCTGCGCTCCCGGGCCACGGCAGCGAAAATGGCGAGTTGGTCGTAGCGCTCGGTGGTCATCGATCCGTCTCTGGTATGAGCAGGGCGGGATTATGTCATCGGTGAATGGCCGGTTGGCGCAATTGTCACTTCAGATTGCTCTGGAAGAAGGTGGTGAGCTTGTCAAAAGGGATGAGATCGACCCGATCGTAAAGATCGACATGGCCGGCCCCGGGGACGATGACCAGTTCTTTCGGTTGCCCCGCAAGTTTGTAAGCCTCTTCGCTGAACTCCCTGGAATGCGCATCGGCGCCAGTGATGAACAGCATGGGGTGGGGCGAGATCGTCTCGATGTCGTTGAGTGGGTAGAAGTTCATGAACTTGATGTTGCTGGTCAGCGTCGGGTGCGTAGTGAGATCCCTGGACGAACCCGGTGGCGTGTATTCCCCACGCGGGGTGCGGTAGAAGTCGAAGAACTCGCGTTGGATCGGATGGGTATTTTCATCCAGTTGATGCACCGTGCCACTGGTGTAGAGCGTTTCACCGCCCGCGAACTCCACGCTACGCTGCTGGGTGGCCTGGGCGATGATCGCCCGGCGTTGTTCCAGCGTCTGGGAGTGCTTCAGTCCATTGCGATTGACGCCGCCCATGTCATACATGCTGACCGTGGCGATGGCTTTCATGCGCGGATCGATCTTGGCTGCGCTGATCACGAAACTGCCACTGCCACAGATGCCGAGCGCGCCGATCCGTTCCTTGTCGACATTGGGCTGGACACCGAGAAAATCCACCGCGGCACTGAAGTCTTCGGCGTACAGGTCCGGCGAGACCGCATTGCGCGGCTGCCCCTCGCTTTCGCCCCAGAACGAAAGGTCCAGGGACAGGGTGATAAAACCTCTTTGCGCCAGCTTGGTGGCATACAGATTGGCGCTCTGTTCCTTGACCGCGCCCATCGGGTGGCCTACCACGATTGCAGGATGCCGGCTCTGGTCATTGAGTTTCCTTGGAATGAACAGATTGCCTGCCACTTTCATCTGATATTGGTTCTTGAAGCTGACCTTGCGCACGATCACCTCCTTGCTGGTGTAGAAGTTATCGGCGCCGTCAGACATATCGGCCGCAGTGGCGGACAACGAGCTGAGCAGCAATGTCATTGAGGCGATGAGTCTTTTCATGGGCAATCCTGTCGATTCGGGTTTATCGGTTGCGGTGAAACGTCACTTGCACACCCCGACGGCCGAGTGCCTGGGCCAGCTTCGCGGTGTCTTCCACCCGACCCAGGCGCGTGTAGGCGTAGGCGGTTTGGAAATCCAGGTAGAAGAGGACCAGGGTGTCCGTGCCGTACAGCATCAGGTCCCCGTTGCGGATCGCTCCCGGCTTGCTCTCCTGGGCCGGGAACGCCTGGGGGAGGGTGGCGTATTTCTCGTTGCGGTTGAGATCGCTCATGTCCAGCGTCAGTGGCAGTGAAGCGACAAACGCGCGAGCCGCCGCGTTGTCGGCCAGGGTGATGGCGAAACGTTGTTCGCCGACGGTCATCCACATGTCGGGTTTCTCCATTGTCGAAGCTGCCGCTGCAGCACCGTTCATGGCCAGGTGACTGGCCAGTGTGAGCACCACCGACAGCCCGCACCGCCTTGAGCCTTTCATCGCAACTGCGCCTTCGCTCTTTACGTGGCGTAATGGTGACGGGGGAAGGCTGATGCGACTAGCTAATGGATGCTTAACAGGGCTATAAGCATGACTAATCAATCCCTGTCGAAGTGCTTGCGCCATGGTCAGAAGAAATCTCAACGATCTGCTGTCTTTCGTCACGGTGGCCCGGGAAGGCAGTTTTACCCGCGCCGCCGGGACGCTGGGGGTCACCCAATCGGCACTGAGCCAGGCAATCAGTGGTCTGGAAGCGCGTTTGCGGATCAGGTTACTGACGCGCAATACCCGCAGCGTTTCGCCGACGGTCGCCGGGGAGCGGCTGCTGCAAGCCATCGGTAACCGCTTCGATGAGATAGAAGCCGAGCTGGACAGGCTCACGGAGCTGCGCGACAAGCCCGCCGGCACTGTTCGCATCACCTGCGGCGACCATGTCTTGCGTACGACATTGCTGCCCAAGCTCACCGGATTACTGCACCAGTACCCGGATATCAACGTCGAGTTCGACGTGAGCTACGGATTTCGGGATATCGTCGCGGACCGCTTCGATGCAGGCGTACGCCTGGGCGATACCATCGACAAGGACATGGTCGCGGTTCCCATCGGTCCCTCGTTGCGCATGGCCGCCGTTGCGTCGCCAGGGTATTTCGCCAGCCGCGCGATACCCGCAAATCCCCGGGACCTGATCGATCATCGCTGCATCAACCAGCGCATGCAGACGTCAGGCGGGCTCTATGTCTGGGATTTTGAGCGACAAGGCGAACCCGTCAACGTGAGGGTGGACGGGCAGCTCATTTTCAATACCTCCACCCATATCGTGGAGGCAGCATTGGCGGGGCTGGGGGTCGCGTACCTGCCTGAAGAAGAGTTTGAACCGCACCTTCGAGAAGGTCGGCTGGTTCGGGTGCTGGAAGACTGGTGCCCACCGTTTCCAGGCTACTATCTGTACTACCCCAGCCGACGACAACCCTCGCCGGCGTTCACCCTGGTTGCCAACGCGCTGCGCAAACCCATCGAGGGCTCCCATGGGCCGGGCGGCGACCGGTGAGCCCGGATCTGCGCATCGTCTATTCTTAAGGTAGTGCCGGGCCGCGAGGACCCTGCGCAAAAGTCGTCGCTTTCAGGACACGTTGAGTCGTCCACGTGCAATCGCCGCCCCTTGGGAGTGGCAAGCTGTAAAGATGCCCCCGGATCAGGTGCGCCAAGACACCCGACCGGAGAGCAAGGAGGGCGACCGGATTTGCCACGCTACCGTGACGTGGACCGGACGCCGCAGCCAAGACTCCGGACGGCTGCCGCCAGGCGGCGGTATCGTTCGAGATGCCGAGGTACGTTTATGCCTGATGAGACGCTTCACCTGCCTTTGATCCACAGCGTTCTGGAACGCGAGAAGGACACCCCCGGTGCCTTGCTGCCGATTCTCCACGCCATTCAGGAAGGTTGCGGGTATGTACCTGACGCCGCCGTCCCTGAAATCGCCCATGCCCTGAACCTCAGCCAGGCTGAAGTGCGCGGTGTGATCAGCTTCTACCACGATTTCCGTACAACGCCGCCCGCGCGCCATACCCTGCGTCTGTGCCGGGCCGAGTCGTGCCAGAGCATGGGCGCCGAAGGCCTGGCCGCCCAGTTGCGCGAACACCTGTCCCTGGACGACCACGGCACCAGCGCCGACGGCAGGATCAGTCTGCGGCCGGTCTATTGCCTGGGGGCCTGCGTCTGTTCGCCGGCCCTGGAACTGGATGGTGAACTGCATGCTCGGGTCACGCCCGAGCGCTTGCGCCAGCTGGTGACCGGTTGCCTGGAGGACGGCGCATGCTGAACCTCCATATTCCTCAGGACTCGGTGTCCCGCGCCGTGGGCGCGGACAAGGTGGCGGCCGCCCTGGCCCAGGAGGCCGAACGTCGTCAGGTGCCGCTGCAGCTGCGGCGGACCAGCTCCCGTGGCCTTTATTGGCTGGAGCCGCTGGTGGAGCTGGACAGCGGCGGCGTACGCTGGGGCTTCGGCCCCGTGACGCCCCAGGACGTGCCCAGCCTGCTCGATGCCCTGGCCGGCGATCCCGCCAGTCATCCATTGGCCCTCGGGCCGGTGGAGCAGATCCCCTATCTCAAGACCCAGCAGCGGCTATTGTTCGCCCGCGCCGGTATCACCCGGCCGCTGTCGCTGGACGATTATCGTGCCCAGGGCGGCTTCCAGGGCCTGGCCCGGGCCCTGCAGATGGAAGGCGCCGACGTGGTCGCCAGCGTCCTCGATTCGGGCTTGCGAGGCCGGGGCGGGGCGGCATTCCCGGCGGGCATCAAGTGGCGCACCGTGCGTGAAGCGCAGGGGCCACAGAAGTATGTGGTCTGCAACGCCGACGAGGGCGACTCGGGCACCTTCGCCGACCGTATGCTGATGGAAGGCGATCCCTTCCTGTTGATCGAAGGCATGACCATCGCCGGCATCGCCGTGGGCGCCACCCTGGGCTACATCTACGTGCGTTCGGAATACCCGGACGCCGTGGCGACGCTGAACAAAGCCCTGGTCATCGCCCGGGAGGCCGGTTACCTGGGCACGAACGTGGGCGGCAGTGGCCGCACGTTCGAGCTGCACGTCCGGGTGGGGGCCGGTGCCTACATCTGTGGCGAGGAAACCGCTCTGCTGGAGTCCCTCGAAGGCAAGCGAGGCACGGTGCGCGCCAAGCCGCCGCTGCCGGCCCTGCAAGGCCTGTTCGGGCTGCCGACGCTGGTGCATAACGTGCTGACCCTGGCGTCGGTGCCGATCATCCTGGAGAAGGGCGCGCAGTTCTACCGCGACTTCGGCATGGGCCGCTCCCTGGGCACCATGCCGTTCCAGCTGGCCGGCAACGTTCGCCATGGCGGCCTGGTGGAGCGCGCCTTCGGCCTGAGCCTGCGGGAGCTGGTGGAAGGCTACGGCGGCGGCACCGCCAGCGGCCGTCCGCTGAAGGCCGCGCAGGTGGGCGGCCCGTTGGGCGCCTGGGTTCCACCCGCGCAGTTCGACACGCCGCTGGATTACGAAGCGTTCGCCGCCATGGGCGCGATGCTCGGCCACGGTGGCGTGGTGGTTGCCGATGACAGCCTGGACATGGCCCACATGGCCCGTTTCGCCTTGCAATTCTGCGCCGAGGAGTCCTGCGGCAAATGCACGCCGTGCAGGATCGGCTCGACCCGTGGGGTCGAGGTGGTGGATCGCCTGATCGCCAGTACCGATGCCGGGGCCCGACAGGAACAGGCCCTGCTGCTGCAAGACCTTTGCGACACCCTGCAATACGGTTCGCTTTGTGCCCTCGGTGGGATGACCTCCTACCCCGTCGCCAGCGCCCTCAAGCACTTTCCCGCCGACTTCGGTCTGGCGCCCCTGGAGGCCGACCAATGATCACTGTCTTCGACCCTAAAACGGATATCGACCTCGGCACCCCGGCGCGGGACAGCGAGGTGCAAGTCAGCCTGACCATCGATGGCCGCGAAGTCAGCGTCCCATCCGGTACTTCGGTGATGCGCGCCGCGGCGCTGCTCGGTACCACCATCCCCAAACTCTGTGCCACCGACAGCCTGGAGGCCTTCGGCTCCTGCCGCATGTGCCTGGTGGAGATCGAGGGCATGCGCGGCTATCCGGCTTCCTGTACCACGCCGGTGACCGAAGGCATGGTGGTGCGTACCCAGACCTCCAAGCTCGCCACGCTGCGCCGCAACGTGATGGAACTGTACATTTCCGACCATCCGCTGGACTGCCTGACCTGCCCGGCCAACGGCAACTGCGAACTGCAGACGGTGGCGGGGCAGGTGGGCCTGCGCGAAGTACGCTACGGCTATGAAGGCGCCAACCACCTGACCGAGGCCAAGGACGTCTCCAACCCGTACTTCGATTACGACCCGAGCAAATGCATTGTCTGCAGTCGTTGCGTACGGGCTTGCGAGGAGGTCCAGGGCACCTTTGCCCTGACCATCAGCGGGCGCGGTTTCGACTCCCGGGTGGCGGCGGCCGGCGGCGACAATTTCCTCGATTCCGAATGCGTGTCCTGCGGTGCCTGCGTGCAGGCCTGTCCGACAGCGACCCTGATCGACAAGAGCGTCGTGGAGATCGGCCAGCCGGAACGCAGCGTCATCACCACCTGCGCCTACTGCGGTGTGGGCTGCTCCTTCCGTGCCGAAATGAAGGGCGAGCAACTGGTGCGCATGGTCCCGGACAAGAACGGCCAGGCCAACCATGGCCACTCCTGCGTCAAGGGGCGTTTCGCCTGGGGCTACGCGACCCACCCGGACCGCATCACCAAGCCCATGATCCGCAAGCACATCAACGATCCATGGCAGGAGGTCAGCTGGGACGAGGCAGTAACCTATGCGGCCAGCGAATTGCGGCGCATCCAGCTCAAGTACGGACGCGACTCCATCGGCGGCATCACCTCCAGTCGTTGCACCAACGAAGAAACCTACCTGGTGCAGAAGCTGGTGCGCACGGCTTTTGGCAACAACAACGTCGACACCTGCGCCCGGGTCTGCCACTCGCCCACGGGCTATGGCCTCAAGCAGACGCTGGGTGAGTCCGCCGGTACCCAGAGTTTCGACTCGGTGATGAAGGCCGACGTCATCCTGGTGATGGGGGCCAACCCCACCGATGCCCACCCGGTCTTCGGTTCCCAGCTCAAGCGCCGCCTGCGCCAGGGCGCCCAACTGATCGTCATCGATCCACGGCGCATCGACCTGGTGGACTCGCCCCATGCCCGGGCCGAACTGCACCTGCAGCTGCGTCCCGGCACCAACGTGGCGATGCTCAACGCATTGGCCCATGTGATCGTCACCGAAGGGCTGGTGAACCAGCGCTTTGTCGACGAGCGCTGCGAGCCGGCGGATTTCGCGCGCTGGCGCGATTTCGTCAGCCTGCCGGAGAATGCCCCGCAGGTCCTGGGCCCGGTCTGCGGCGTGCCCGCCGAACAGATCCGCGCTGCCGCGCGGCTCTACGCCACCGGCGGTAACGCGGCCATCTACTATGGCCTCGGGGTCACCGAGCACAGCCAGGGCAGTACCTCGGTGATGGGCATCGCCAACCTGGCGATGGCCACCGGCAACATCGGTCGGGAAGGCGTCGGGGTGAACCCGCTGCGTGGACAGAACAACGTCCAGGGCTCCTGCGACATGGGCTCGTTCCCCCACGAGTTGCCCGGCTACCGGCACATTTCCAACGAAGCGGTGCGGGCCCAGTTCGAGCAGGCCTGGAACGTGACCCTGCAACCCGACCCGGGCCTTAGGATCCCGAACATGTTCGAGGCGGCCCTGGACGGCTCCTTCAAGGCGCTGTACTGCCAAGGGGAAGACATCGCCCAGAGCGATCCCAACACCCAGCACGTGACGGCGGCCCTGTCGGCGATGGAATGCGTGATCGTGCAGGACATCTTCCTCAACGAGACGGCCAAGTTCGCCCACGTGTTCCTGCCGGGCAGCTCCTTCCTGGAAAAGGACGGCACCTTCACCAACGCCGAGCGCCGTATATCCCGGGTGCGCAAGGTGATGGAGCCGCTGGCCGGCAAGGCCGACTGGGAAGCCACCATCGCCCTGGCCGATGCCCTGGGCTACAAGATGAACTACAGCCATCCTTCGCAGATCATGGATGAGATCGCCCGCCTGACGCCCACCTTCCACCGTGTCAGCTACGCCGAGCTGGAGCGTCATGGCAGCCTGCAATGGCCCTGCAACGACGCCGCGCCGGATGGCACGCCAACCATGCACATCGATGAGTTCGTGCGCGGCAAGGGGCGTTTCATGCTCACCGGCTACGTGCCGACCGAGGAGAAGGTCAACAGCCGCTACCCGTTGTTGCTGACCACCGGACGAATCCTCAGCCAGTACAACGTCGGTGCCCAGACCCGCCGGACCGAGAACGTGGCGTGGCACGAAGAGGACCGCCTGGAAATCCATCCGACCGACGCCGAGAGTCGCGGCATCGTCGATGGCGACTGGGTCGGCATCGGCAGCCGCGCCGGGCAGACGGTGCTGCGGGCCAGGGTCACCGAGCGGGTGGCGCCGGGCGTGGTCTACACCACGTTCCACTTCCCTGAATCGGGGGCCAACGTGATCACCACCGACAACTCCGACTGGGCCACCAACTGCCCGGAATACAAGGTCACGGCGGTGGAGATCGTGCGGGTCAGCCAGCCTTCGGAATGGCAGAAGCGCTACCAGGCGTTCAGTGACGAACAAAGCCGCCTGCTGCGCGAGCGCCGCCATGCCGAAACCGCCGAGGTGCGCCGATGAGTTGCGAAAGCCTGATCAAGATGGCCAACCAGATCGCCCAGTACTTCGCCAGCGAACCGGATCACACGCTGGCGGTGAATGGCGTGCGTCAGCACATCAAGAGCTTCTGGACCCCGGGCATGCGCCGGGAACTGGCCGAGTGGCAGGAGAAACATCCGGATGCGGCCCTCCACCCACTGGTGGTGGAGGCACTGACGGCGTTTCGAGAGCCCGCCTAGCGAGCGGATCGTTGGCTCGAGGGAGGGATCACGCCGTATCGATCCCTCCCACGAGCCTGCGGGAAGCGCTGCCCGGGCCGCTTCGTGAACGTTTCAGGGACAGGCAGTGCGTGCCGTCACACCGCACGCAATGGCCGGAAAAACGCCCTGATATCCTCTGCCAGCAACGCCGGCTGCTCCAGCGCGGCAAAGTGGCCACCGCGTGGCATCTGGGTCCAGCGCTGCACGTTGTAGCAGCGCTCCACCCAGCTACGTGGCGGCAGCGGCAGCTCCCTGGGAAACGCCGCGACCCCAAGCGGCGGTTTCACGCGCTCGCCGCTCTTGAACAGCAAGGGCCGCCGGCTTCCTTCCACATAAGGGCGGAACGACGAGCCAATGCAGTTCGTCAGCCAGTACAGCGTCGCATTGGTCAGGAGCCATTCGTGACTGATGGCCGGTTTCGTATCGCACCACGACAGCACCTTTTCCCCCATCCAGGCCAGCAATCCCGCCGGAGAGTCGCTCAGGCCCACGGCCAGGGTTTGCGGCTTGGTACGCTGGATGTGCGCATAGGCGCCTTCGGCTTCGCTGAAGGCCGCGGCACGGTGCAGGAAAGCCGTTTCTTCTTCTGTCGGCGGCGGGTCGTTTTCGCCAAGGGGCGGGCGATAGGCACCGGGGATGTAGTTGAGATGGATGCCCGTCAAACGCTCGGGATAACGCACGCCCGCATGGAGTACGAATCGGCGTTGAATTTATACGAGGGCCAGCGAGTCTTTGAAAGAAGTACATGGCGATGGAGTGTAGTCATCCGCTGCCTGTCATGTTTCCCCATCCGCCCAGCCAAGGACCGCCAATGACCTTCTTCATTTTTCTTCTCGCCTGTTGTGCCGCCGCAAGTACCGGCATCATTTTCAAGCCAGGACAATGGTACGAGTCCCTCGTCAAGCCACGTTTCACACCCCCCAACTGGCTGTTTCCCGTGGCTTGGACAGTGATCTACCTGTTGCTCGCATGGGCGGGCTACCGGCTGAGCATGATACCGGGAAGCCAGCAGGCGCTGGCGTTATGGGCGGCGCAGATTGCGTTGAACACCCTGTGGACCCCGGTATTCTTCGGGGCCCACCAGGTGCTCGCCGGTATGGTGGTCATCGCGCTGCTCTGGCTGGTGGTCGCGGCGATGGTGGTGTTGGCGTTGCGCCTGGACGTGATCACAGGGTTGATCCTGTTTCCCTACCTGGCATGGCTTTGCGTGGCCGCCACGTTGAATTTCTCCATCCTGCGTAACAATCGCTGATGCCCCACCGATGAATGCTCCAAGGCGAATTCAACGCTGCTTCGACCCGCCACCAATCTGCCAGACATACGGCGGCTCCGTCCCGTTGATTTCCCAGTCGCCAATGATGCGTTCCTTGTAGATCAGCGGGTTGTGCGAAGCCGCGGTCCGGGCGTTGCGCCAGTGGCGATCGAGGGCCTTGCTGGTGCTGGTGGCCGACGCGCCCAGTGCGTTGAACACCTCGCTGGTGGCGCGCAAGGCCAGGTCGGCCACCACCACCTGGGCCTGGGCCGACTCCAGTTCGGCGGCAATGTTGGCGGTGTGTTCGGTCTCGGCGTTCTGGCTGAAGCGACTTTCATAGGCTCGTTGCGAAGCAGCGGCGGCGCGCAGGGTCGTGGCTTCGGCGGCATAGACCTGGGCCGATGCCTTGCCGATCACCTGCTGAACTTGCACATCCTGGCTCACTTCACTGGCGTTGCCGGTGCTGAACACCCGCGTGCGCTGGCGCACTTGCTCGGTAATGTCCCGGACGGCGGCACGTCCGGCGCCTGTCTGCACGGCGAGCAGCACCAGTTGGTAAAAAGCGGTCTGGTACTTGAAACGGGTGGAGAAGTCGATGAGGTTCTCCGCTTCCACCACGGCGTTGTCGAACACCGACGTACCACTGCCGGTGGTGCGTTGACCGAAGCCGTCCCAGTCATCGCTTTGCCTGACACCCGGCTGATTCACACGTACGGCGGCGATCACGTCGGCGCCGTTGTCGTCACGCTGGGCATACAGGTCGATCCAGTCGGCGAAGATGCTACCGGTGCTGTAGTACTTGCTGCCGTTGACCACCCATCGATCGTCCTGACGGGAAACCCGGGTGAGGACTTCGCCGATTTTCACGGCGCCGACTTCAGTCCAGGCATTGCCCACCAGTTCACCGTCGACGAAGCGCTTGAACCAGACGTCCTGCGGGCTGGTCGCCTGGGCATTGAGGCGATCCTCGACAAAAGCGAAGTGCCCGCGCAGGGCCTGGGGCAGGTTGGAATCGGCTTCGGCCAGTTCGATCAGCAATTGCAACAGTTGCGGTAACGAGGCGCCGGCGCCGCCGTATTCGACCGGGACGCGAATGGCGCCAAACCCGGCCTCCTTCAACCATTTCACTTGCTCGAAGGGCAGGCTGCGGGTCTGCTCGCGCTCCAGCGCGCCGGCCTGGATGCGCGCGAAGATCGGCCGGAACCGTTCGGCCAAGGCTTCGTAGTCGGTACCGGTGGACAGGGTCGGCGGCAGGTGTTGTTGCTGTGCGGTCATGGCAGTGTTCCTTCTGAGGACGAAAGGGCGGCAGGGCGAAGATCTGCCGTCAAGGACACCGTTGCATGCTCCATGCCCGGTGGCCGAAACCTGCGCAAACGGGACGTTTGCCGGATTGATGCTGGTGTCGGGCTGTCGTGCTGCGGGCAATCTGCCTGGCGACTGTGGGTGTGGCAACAGTCAAGCAGCTTGCGCCGGGCGGCGCCGGGTGTCGGCTGTGCAACAGCGATCCGACAGCCTGTCCGCCGCACGACAGTATTAACTTGAGGGATAGAATCAACTCATTGAAAACAAATGAAAAACGTAAGTGGCACGGTTGCTGCTCCAGCGGTTGTACAGAGGCGAGCACGCCTATATCTCAACGAGCCGGGAGTACACGCAATGAGCCAGGACACGATCAAGTTTGCCTACTGGGTGCCCAATGTCAGCGGCGGACTGGTGGTCAGCAAGATACCGCAACGCACCGACTGGGGAATCGATTACAACCGTAAGCTGGCACAGATCGCCGAGGATGCCGGCTTCGACTACGCCCTGACCCAGATTCGTTTTACCGCCGGCTATGGCGCCGAGTACCAGCATGAATCGGTGGCGTTCAGCCACGCCTTGCTGGCGGCCACCACGAAGTTGAAAGTGATTGCGGCGGTGTTGCCCGGACCATGGACGCCTTCGGTGCTGGCCAAGCAGATCGCGACCATCGATCAGCTCACCGGCGGTCGCGTGGCGATCAACGTGGTGTCCGGCTGGTTCAAGGGCGAATTCACCGCTATCGGCGAACCCTGGCTGGAGCACGATGAACGCTATCGTCGTTCGGAGGAATTCATCACCACGCTCAAGGGCATCTGGACCACCGACAACTTCACTTTCCGCGGCGACTTCTATCGTTTCAACGGTTACACCCTCAAGCCCAAGCCCCTGCAGCAGCACCCGGAAATTTTCCAGGGCGGCAGTTCCCGGGCCGCGCGGGACATGGCCGCCCGGGTATCCGACTGGTACTTCACCAACGGCAACACGGTGGAAGGGGTCAAGGCCCAGGTCGACGACCTGCGGGCCAAAGCGGCGGCCAACCACCACACGGTCAAGGTCGGGGTGAACGCCTTCGTCATTGCCCGCGACACCGAGGAAGAAGCCCGTGCGGTGCTGGCCCAGATCATTGACCAGGCCGATCCCGAAGCCGTCAACGCGTTCGGTGACGCGGCCAGGCAGGCCGGCAAGGCAAGCCCCGAAGGCGAGGGCAACTGGGCCAGGTCCAGCTTCGAAGACCTGGTGCAGTACAACGACGGCTTCAAGACCAACCTGATCGGCACCCCCCAGCAGATTGCCGAACGTATCGTTGCCTTGAAGGCCGTGGGTGTAGACCTGGTGCTGGCCGCCTTCCTGCATTTCCAGGAGGAGGTCGAGTATTTCGGTCGCCGGGTCCTGCCGTTGGTACGCGAGCTGGAGCAAGGCAAAGTGGCGACCAGAACGGCGGCGGTTGCCTAGGCTTCGTACGAAAGTGCCTGCCCGACGATCAGGCTGGGTTGAAGACAGGCTCGTGCGCGAGTGCGCTTGCTCGCCTGTTTTCGCTTCGTCGGATCGTCGCTCGGCGACCCTTCGTACGCGCCCCCGGCCAGGGAGCCATCAGGTCGATAGATTGACCAGCCGGCCGTCCCGGGCGCTCAGCGCGGGGCGGCGTTTGTTGACCACCAATTCGCCAATCCTGATCAAGAGCGTGCGGGTGACATTGCGACTCAGGCCCAACAGGCTGGCGGTGTGAACTTGGTTGCGGTTGGCGTATCGATAGGCGGCACGCAGCAGTTCGGCTTCCACCGTTTCATACAGCTTGCCATGCTCTTGTTCGAGCAGTTTCTCCAGGGCTTTTTGCAACAGTGCCTCTGCGCTTTGGGGCTCGCGTTGCGGTGGGTTGTCCTGGCGCTCGATGCGCCAGTTGGACAAGTGCAGGTCCTGCACGCCGATTACGTCGCTACGGCAAATCAGCAGCGTGTGATGGATGACGTTTTCCAGCTCGCGAATGTTCCCCGGCCAGGCATAGTCGAGCAACTTGCGCTGCGCCTCGGCATCCAGCGTCGCCTCGCCACGGCCCAACCGGCGGCTGTATTGGGCGATGAAGTGACGTATCAACGGCAGGATATCGCCGGGGCGTTCGCGCAAGGGCTTGAGTGCCAGGCTGACCACATTCAGGCGGTAATACAGGTCTTCGCGAAAGTGCCCGGCGTCGATGGCTTTTTCCAGCTGAACGTTAGTGGCAGCCAACACACGCACGTCGATCCTGATGCTTTTGCGCGAGCCCAGGCGGACCACCTCCCGTTCCTGCAGCACCCGTAGCAGCTTGACCTGGATCGGCAACGGCAGGTCGCCAATTTCATCGAGGAACAGCGTGCCGCCGTCGGCTTCCTCGAACCAGCCTGCCTTGGCCGCCAATGCTCCGGTGAAGGCGCCTTTCTCGTGGCCGAACAATTCGGCTTCCACCAGCGATTCGGAAAACGCCCCGCAGTTGACCGCGACGAACGGCTTGTCGCGGCGAGCGCTGAGGCTGTGTATGTGGCGCGCCACCAGTTCCTTGCCGGTACCGGTCTGGCCGATGATCAGGACGCTGGCGTCACTGGGGGCCACTTGCTGCAGGTGGGCCAGCAGGGCGCGGGAGGAGGCGTCTTCGAAGACCTGGGCCGTGGCGCGGATCGAGGTCGCCAGGTCGGGAGAAGATGGAAGCGTTAGAAGCTGCATGAGTGCCCATTCCTATGAGTTCGCAGTGGCTGAAGTGAGGCGCCGGCCAACGCTCCCTGATGGCTGCACCGCGCGAGGCATTCGGCGTGAGGGCTAATCTAAATGATATAAAAATTGTAGATAAAATAACTTTTAGGCATTTGCTTAAGCCGACACACGAATGATTCGGGCCTCTCGGGTAGATCCAAATAAAATAAAGTTCGGTAAAAAACTTTATTGACTAAAAATAAATACCGAGTAATTATTTCCCTGCATCTGCTTTCACGCAGAGTCACTTTTCAGGGGCAACCCGATGAGTCAGAACGCCGTGCCTTCGTTGGCCAGTCTCTACGTCGAGGCGATCGAATCGTCCGACCCACGTTCCACATCTTCATTCATGCAAGGCTTTCCGCCTGAACCTCAACGCCGGGTGACCTGGCATAACTGGATGCGCGCTCCGTTCAATCAATGGGGTTTCCGCAACCTGGCGCGTCTGCGGCCGTCCATCGACGTGCAGGCAGGGGCCGCGCCGGTCAGTCCGTTGCAGCAGGCACCGCAGCCGCTGGACCAACTGCACTTCAACAGCGAATGCGGCTTGAGCATCAGTGTGATCGAGCACCTGCTTGCCAGCCAGACCGACGCTTTCCTGGTGATGCAGGGCGACACGGTGCTCTACGAACGCTATTTCAACGGTCAGCGTCCCCAGGACCGGCACATCATGTTCTCGGTGACCAAGTCGCTGATCGGCACCCTGGGCGAACAGCTGGTCTGCGAGGGTTTGCTGGATACCGCATTGCCTGCGGCCCATTACGTACCGGAACTGGCCGGCAGCGCATTTGCCGATGCAACGGTGCGCCAGCTGTTCGACATGGCCGTGGGCATCGATTACAGCGAGGTCTATGAAGACCCTGATTCCGAGAGTTCCCAGTACGGTTATGCCTGCGGTTTCCAGCCGGCACCGGTGCAGTACGGGCAGTTCGAATCCTTGTACGAGTACTTGCCGAGCCTGCGCAAACGCGGCAGCCACGGTGGTTTCTTCCACTATGTGACGGCCACCACCGAAGCGTTGGCCTGGGTCATGGAGCGTGCCTGCGGCAGGGCTTGCCATGAGTTGTTGCAGGACATCTGGAGTCAGTTGGGCTGTGAGCGCGACGGCTATTTCATGGCCGACCCCTGGGGGCGCAATGTTGCCGGTGCCGGCTTCAGTGCGACGTTGCGGGACATGGCGCGGTTCGGGCGATTGCTGGCCAACGAGGGCCGCCACGCCGGACGACAGCTGCTATCGAGCGAGGCCATCGCCGGCATCCTCGCTGGCGCCGACCCCGCGGTCTACGCCACATCCCCGGACTTCAGCGCATGGACCCCCGGCGCGTCCTACCGTAGCCAGTGGTACGTCTTCAACGACCACAGCCAGGCATTGATGGCCGGTGGCATCCACGGCCAGTACCTGTTCGTCGACAAACCGTCCGGTGTGGTGATCGTCAAGCAATCGTCCCTCAGCGAAGCCGTCAGCCCGTTCGACGGGGACAGCGTGCGCATGCTGCGAGCCATCGCCGCGCACCTGACTCGCTGACCACATCCCTCTATTACAAGAATTCGCGTTCCGTTCACCTGGCCTGGCCAGGTGTTGGCGAGGCCCTGCGCCGCCATTCACTGCCCTGTAACAACAATAAATCAAACAGGAGCTTCATATGGTTTGCATGACACGTTGGTCCCGGACGCTCTTGGCGTTCGGCTTACCCCTGGCCGCCCAGGTTGCCTGGGCGGGCTATACCTTCGAGGAGGGCGCCCTCAAGGGCGAAGTCAACCTGACCGCCGGTGCGGCGACCCTCTCTACGCGCAACGTCAACTTCGGCAGTGGCCGGGTGGACATGCGCAGCCGAAGCAACGGCGGCACGAAAATCGACTGGCAGGAGTTCTACGTCAAGCCCGGTGCCACGCTGGACTACGCCTTGCAGCCGGACTTCAGCCTGCTGGCCGGTGGTTCGCTCGTGGCGGCCACCACCCTTGGCGATGGCGATGCCGGCGGTTTCACCCGCAGCTCCGATGGTGATGTGGCCCTCGAGGAACTGTACGGCGGTTTCCGGGCCGGGGAGTGGACATTCACCGCTGGCCGGCAGAACTACATGATCGGCAATGGCTTCATTGTCATGGACGGTAATCTCGACCAGCTCGAGGACGGTGCCTATTGGCTCGCCCCCAGGACGGCCTTCAAGGATTCCGCGATCCTGGCCTGGGATCACGGTGCGTTGAAAACCCAGGCATTCACCTTGCGCACCGATGATGACATGGGTGATTTGCGGATGACCGGCGTCAACCTGGACTACAACCTCGATGACCGGGTGACGCTGGGCGCCATGGCCATGAAGATCGACTCCCTGGCCCCCCAGGGTTCGACGCCCTTGAGCCGGGATGGCATGCGGGTCTACAACGTCCGGACGCTCAATGCCAAGGTGCCGGGCCTGCCAGCGCTGACGCTCAATGCCGAATACGCACTGCAGCGCGGCAGCGGGGCCGGGGTCGATTACGCCGCCAAGGCCTGGTATGGCCAGGCGGACTATGCCTTCGACACCTTGCCGTTGACGCCGGTCCTGGGTTATCGCTACGCCAGCTTTTCCGGTGACAGCGACCTCACCGATAACCGCCAGGCGTCCTGGGATCCCCTCAGCAAAGGCTTCATCGACTGGGGGACGTGGCTGGTGGGAGATGTCGTCGGCAATTACCTGCTGTTCAACAGCAACGAAAACGTCCAGCAGTTTTCCCTCAAGACGCATCTGAACGAAACCCTGACGCTCGGGGCGATTCACTACCAGTTCTGGCTGGACGAAAAAAACTACATGGGAGCCGCGGTCAGTGATCGGCGCTTCGCCGACGAGAGCGTCGTGTTCCTGGATTGGGCGGCGTCGAAATCGCTCTCCACCTCGCTCTCCTATAACTGGGTCAAGCCAATGGCCGCGGCCAGGCAAGTGTTCGGAGACGACCGCAAATTCAGCGCGCTGGAACTCTATCTCACCTATCGCTATTAAGTGCCGCGAGCCCCGGGGCCGCGTTGGAGTGTCTGATCATGAACAGATTTTTGCGTAACACCTTGCTGGGTGCAGCCGTTTCCTTGTCGGTATGTGGGGCGACCCTTGCCGAGGAACGGACGGTGCGGATCTACAACTGGATCGAGTACCTGCCGCCCGAAATCCTGAAGAGCTTCCAGGAAGAAACCGGGATTCGGCCGATCTACGACGTCTTCGACAGCGTCGAGACCCTGGAGTCGAAACTGTTGACCGGCAACTCCGGGTACGACGTGGTGTACCCGAGCAGTTCCAACATCAGTCACCTGATCGCCGCCGGAGCGGTCCAGCCCCTGGATCGCAGCCAATTGCCGAACTGGCAGCACCTGGACCCGGAATTCATGAAGTCCCTCGAAGCGGTGGGTGACCCGGGCAACCGTTACGCGACGCCGTACCTGTGGGGCACGACATTGATCGGCTACAACGTCGACATGGTCCGCAAAGTACTGGGTGCTGACGTGCAGATGAACACCTGGGACATCCTCTTCAAGGAAGAGAATATGGTCAGGCTGGCCAGTTGTGGTGTCGGGTTGCTCGACGCCGCCAATGAAATCGTACCGATTGCCCTGCACTACCAGGGCCTGGATCCCAACAGCCAGAAACGCGAGGACTACCCACGGGCCCAGGCGGCAATGCTCAAGGTCCGTCCCTACATCACCTATTTCAATTCATCGCGCTATGGCATGGACCTGGCCAATGGTGAAATCTGCGTCGGGGTGGGCTGGTCGGGTGGTGTCGCCCTGGCCAGGCGACTGGCCGACGCGGCCGGCAAAGGGGTCAAGGTGGAAATGGCGTTGCCCAGGGAAGGCGCGCCGATGTGGTCGGACGTGATGATGGTGCCCACCAACGCTCCCCACACCCAGGAAGCCTACGCCTTCATCAACTACATCCTGCGCCCGGATGTCATCGCCCGGATCAGCAACAAGATCGGCTACCCCAACCCCAACAAGGACGCCACGGCGCTGGTGAATGCCGAAATCCGCAACGACCCGGCGATGTATATACCGGACGACGCGCGCAAGACCCTGTTCGCCCTGGAGCCCGTGCCGGCAGCGGTGGAGCGGATTCGCACTCGCACCTGGACCGCCATCAAGACCCGGCGTTGAGCCCCGCGGCCCGGCTTGTACCGCCGGGCCCGCCATGACCCCGCGGATCATCCCGCTTCAGGCGCGCATCCCCTGGAACAGCAGTTCGGTGATGCGCCTGACCTGGGTGGAATGAGCCTCGACATCCGGTTGCTCCTGGTTGACCAGTCGGTACAATTGCAGGTGCGAATAGTCGTTCAGCAGGAAGGCGGCCAGTTCGACGTCGAGGTCGGCGCGCAGCTTGCCGGCCTGCTGCAACGCCCTGATCAGCCCGCTGATCTCGGCCCTGAGCGCGTCGTTCATGGCTCGATAGCCTTCCGGCAATCCGTTGTCACCACCGAACAGGATCAGTGGCAGCAATTCGCGCCAGAGGCTGGGGTGCATGACTTCCAGGGCGTACCCGGTCAGCAAGCGTTCCAGATAACAAAGGGCTTCCACCGGATCCTCTATTTCAGGCATCCGGCTGCGAGTGTCCTTGAGGGCTCGCTGGTCGGCCTCGTGCAGGATCTCGAGGATGATCTCCTGCTTGTTGCCGAAGTACTTGAACACCGTGGGGGCCGACACGCCGGCCTGGCTGGCGATCTGCTCGATGGTGGTGTCCTGGAAGCCTTGGCGCTCGAACAGTTCGATGGCCGCCTTGCTGATGGCCTGGCGTCGTTCGGCTTTTTGTCGTTCACGCAATCCGCTCACGAAGAATCCTTGTCGTTGGGTAGAGCAGGGTGGTGCGATGGTCAGTCGGGATTTGCGCAACCTGTGGACGCGAGACTGGCATCGAATGGCCCCGGGGATCTTTTCAAAATACTTAACCCGATAAAGTATTTAAAGCGATTATTTCGACACGAGCCCGCCGGCCACGGGGATTATAGGGGCATTCGACCCTACCAGCCGGGGCAAAATGCCATGTATTGAGTGGCGAGAACAGGCACAAACCCGACGCATACAGCTAACTGACTGGTGAGGAAAGACAGGTACCGTGGCGCAGCTTCCACCGCCGTGCGCCCGTACGAGACGGTGGCGAATACTCATTCAGGTGCCGCTTTTCAGGAGGAGCGAGTACTCAGGCACCGACCATTGCCCTGCACGCCTCATGCCGCCACAAGAGAATAAGAAAATGACCAGCCCCAGTTTCAAGGATTCGAACGGCCACCTGGCGCAGGGCTTCAAGCCTCGTCACGTCACCATGCTCTCCATCGCCGGGATTATCGGCGCCGGTTTATTCGTGGGATCGGGACACGCCATCGCGGCGGCGGGGCCCGCCGTCCTGCTGGCCTATCTGTTTTCCGGCCTGCTGGTGGTACTGGTGATGCGGATGCTCGGGGAGATGGCGGTGGCACGCCCGGACACCGGCTCCTTTTCAACCTACGCCGACCAGGCCATCGGGCGCTGGGCGGGGTTCACCATCGGGTGGCTCTATTGGTGGTTCTGGGTGCTGGTGATCCCCATCGAGGCCCTGGCCGCCGGGCATGTATTGAACCAATGGTTTCCCTCCATCGACGCCTGGTTCTTCGCCTCGGTGTCGATTGTCGCGCTGGCGGTGACGAACCTGTTCAGCGTATCCAAGTATGGCGAGTTCGAGTTCTGGTTCGCGATGGCCAAGGTCGTGGCGATCATCGGTTTCATTTCCCTGGGGTTCGCCGTGCTGATGGGCTGGATCCCGGAGCGGGAAGCCAGCGGCTTGAGTCGTCTGATGCAGGAGCACGGCGGTTTCGCCCCCAACGGCCTGTCGGCGGTGGTAGGGGCTTTCATCACCATCATGTTCAGTTTCATCGGCACGGAGGCGGTGACCATCGCCGCGGCCGAATCCGATAATCCCGCGCAGAACATCGCCAAGGCGACCCGCTCGGTGATCTGGCGCATCGGGGTGTTCTACCTGCTGTCGATCTTCGTGGTCATCTCCGTGGTGCCCTGGAACGATCCGCAGCTGGCTTCGGTGGGTTCCTACCAACGCGCCCTGGAGCTGATGAACATTCCCCATGCCAAGTTCCTGGTGGATGCGGTGGTGCTGATCGCCGTGGCCAGTTGCATGAATTCCTCGATCTACATTGCCTCGCGCATGCTGTACTCCCTGGGCCGGCGCGGCGATGCGCCGAAGTCGCTGAAGGTGACATCCTCCCAGGGCGTGCCGAGGGCGGCAGTCATTGCCAGCACCGTGCTGGGCGCCGGCATCACGCTGTTCAGCTACTTCATGCCCGCCGGGCTGTTCCAGTTCCTGCTCGCCAGTTCCGGGGCCATCGCCTTGCTGGTGTACCTGGTGATCGCCATCTCGCAACTGCGCATGCGCCGCATGCTGCGTCGCCAGAACGTCGAGTTGTCCTTTCGCATGTGGTTGTTTCCCTGGCTGACCTGGCTGGTCATCGTGTTCATCTCGGCGGCGCTGGCCGTCATGATGATCACCCCAGAACACCGTAGCGAAGTGAGCACGACCCTGGGCCTGGCGCTGGCCATTTCCTTCATCGGGCTGGTGACATCGCGGCAGCATTCCCAGGCGAAAGGCGCCGTTTCCCTGGGTTCGTAACCTACACACTGCGAAGGCCCTGTCGGGGCCTTCGTCCCCAAGCTGTTTCAACCCTGAAACAGCTCTCGGGTGCCCGGCATCCGCCCGTCACCCGCATTTGAAACCCCACCCTGCGAACCGGCACTAACCCGTGCTTGCGTTGTCAGTAATTGGCGCCTATGGCGATGAGGATCGCGCCTGATGGCGGCACGTCAGCTGCATGGGGCACACGCGCCTTCGGGCAAATAACTCGCGATGGATTGCGTCCTGGACCGACTATTCCTTTTGCGGGTTGCACAACTATGGGTTTGCTTCTCGATCCGCGGCATGACATCGATGCCGCCTTGTTGAGTTATCGCCGCGTGTTCTGGGCTCTGGCACTGTTCAGTGGGGTGATCAACCTGCTGGTACTGGTGCCTTCGCTGTACATGATGCAGGTCTACGACCGTGTCCTGACCAGTCGCAACGAAACCACGTTGTTCATGCTGACCCTGATCGCCCTGGGGCTGTTCATGTTCAGTGCCTTGATCGAGTGGGTCCGCGGCGAGGTGATGATCCGCATGAGCGCCGGGCTCGACGATGCCCTGGGCGAGCGGATCTTCGACGCCGCGTTCGCCCGTAGCCTGCGCGAGCACAACGCCAACCCGGCCCAGGTGCTCAGCGACCTGGCCACGCTGCGGCAGCTGATTACCGGCCAGGGGCTGATCGCCTTGCTCGATGCGCCCTGGCTGCCGATCTTCCTGCTGGTGGCGTTCATCTTCCATCCCTGGTTCGGCGTGCTCACGCTGGTGCTGGCCCTGGTGCTCATCGGTCTGGCGCTGTGGGGCGAACTGGCGACGCGGGCGCGCCTGGGCGAAGCCAACCGGCTGGGCGTGCAGTCGGCGGTCTACGTCAACAGCACGCTGCATAACGCCGAAGTGATCCAGGCCCTGGGCATGCTTGGGCCATTGCGTCAGCGCTGGAGCCTGTTGCAGCAACGCATCATTGCCGCCCAGGCCCACGCCAGCGACCGCAGTGCCCGTATCACATCGACAACCCGTTTCGTGCGCATCTCCGGACAGTCCCTGGCCTTGGGGCTGGGCGCGTTGCTGGTGCTCGAAGGGCAACTGTCGGCGGGCATGATGATCGCGATGTCGCTGCTGCTGGGTCGAGCCCTGGCACCGGTGGAAATCGCCATCGGTTCGTGGAAGCAGTTCAATGCCGGACGCCAGAGCTACCAGCGCCTGAGCCAGTTGCTGGCCCAGCATCCGCGCGAGCGCCTGCGCATGCCGTTGCCACCGCCGACCGGCGCGGTGCGCCTGGAGCAACTGTATGTCGGGGCGCCCGGGGCTTCTCAGCCGATAGTGCGGGGGATCAACTTCAGCTTGAACAAAGGGGACGTGCTCGCGGTGGTCGGGCCCAGCGCCAGCGGCAAGTCGACCCTGGCCAGGGCACTGGTTGGAGTATGGCCGCCCCTGGGCGGCTCGGTGCGCCTGGACAACGCCGAGATCAGTCAGTGGTCCGCCGACGCCCTGGGCCCGCACCTGGGTTATCTGCCGCAGGACATCGAACTGTTCGACGGCAGCGTGGCGGACAACATCGCGCGCTTCGGCGAGCAGGACGCCGACAAGATCATCGCCGCCAGCCGCCACGCCGGCATCCACGAAATGATCCTGAGATTCCCCCTGGGCTATGACACGCCGCTGGGCCCCGGCGGGCTTGGCTTGTCCGGTGGACAGAAACAACGCCTCGGCCTGGCCCGGGCATTGTATGGGCACCCGTCCCTGGTCGTGCTCGACGAACCCAATTCCAATCTCGATGAAGCCGGCGAGCTGGCGCTGGTGCAGGCCATCAACGCGTTGAAGTCTTCCGGCAGCACCGTGGTGCTGATCACCCATCGACCCACCGTACTGGCGGTGGTCGATCACATCCTGGTGCTCAAGGACGGGATCCAACAGGCGTTCGGGCCCCGTGACCGGGTGCTCAAGGCGCTGATGCCGGGGCCGCGACCGGCCCCGGTCAAGGAGGCCGGCGAAGATGCGTGATCTGACTCCGGGGAAACAGGTGTACAGCGAGCATGGGATGAGCGTGCGCAACGTCAGTGTGCTGCCCGGCGCCAGCACCGATGCCGGTGCGGCGGCGCGATATGGCATGGGGTTCCTGGTGCTGGCACTCGGCGGCGCCTTGCTCTGGGCCTGCCTGGCACCGCTGGACCAGGGCGTGGTGGGCAGCGGCACCGTGGTGGTGGCGGGCGAGCGCAAGGCGGTGCAGTCGCTGGTGGGGGGCGTGGTGGAAAAACTGCTGGTGAGCGATGGCGATCGTGTCAGCCAGGGCCAATTGCTGATGCAGCTCAACACGGTGCAGGCGCAGTCGCAACTGGACGTGACCCTGGGCAAGCTGCTCAACGGCCGGAGCATCGAGGCACGCTTGATCGCCGAGCGCCTGGGCGCTTCGCAGATTCAATGGCCGACGCAATTGCTGGAGCGCGCCGAAGAGCCTCGAGTCAAGGCCGCCATGGCACTGCAGAGCCAGTTGTTCCTGACCCGTCGCGCAGAGTTGGGCAGCCGCTTGCAGATCATCGAACACGAAGTGGCCGCGTTGCAGCAGCAATTGCTCGGCTATGAGGGCGTGAAGCGCAACTACGACGCGCAGATGCGGTTCCAGCAACAGGAACTGGAAGGCCTGCGTGACCTGGCCCGTGAAGGTTATGTCCCGCGCAACAAACTCTTCGAGGCCGAGCGCAACGCGGCGCAACTGGCCGGCCAGATCGCCTCCGGGGTCGGCGACATCGGCAGGACCCGGCAGGCCATCAACGAGAGTCGGCTCAAGGCCTTGCAGGCGCAACAGGAGTTTCGTCGCGACGCCGAGACCCAGCTCAGCGAAGTGTCTGCCGAAGTCGCGGGATACGCCGACCAGATCCGTGCCTTGCAGTTCGAAGTCGATAACGGTGCCATCCGCGCGCCGGCGGCCGGGCAGGTCATGGACCTGAACATTCACACGGTCGGTGGCGTCGCCCAGGCCGGCCAGACCCTGATGCAGGTGGTACCGCTGGATGCGCCCATGGCCATCACTGCCCGCTTCGAGCCGCTGATGGCCAACAAGCTGCGACCGGGCTTGCCGGTGCATGTGCATTTCACCGCCCTGCAACGGGTGGACACCCCGACGGTGACGGGCACGGTGAGTACGGTGTCGGCGGACCAGTTGATCGATGAGCAGACGCACCTGCCGTACTTCTCCGCCAAGGTCGAGATCGCCGCCGACACGGTCGCCGCGCTGCAGGCCGCCGGGTTGCAGGTGCGCCCCGGCATGCTGGCCGACGTCACCGTGGTGACCGGCGAGCGAACCCTGATGAATTACCTGATGAAACCTTTGCGCGAACGCTTGCTGGCGGCCTTCAAGGAGGAATGAGCATGACTGACCGTTGGCTTTATCGTCGCCGGATGCTGTTGAGCCTGTGGTGCAGCGGTTGGGCGGCGATCAGCCCCTCGTGGGCCGCCGAGGACGGCCTGAGCCTGATCGCGGCGTACGATGCTTCGCGTCTCAACGATCCGACCGTGCAGTCGGCGGCCCACGCATTCGAAGCCTCGCGCCATGAAGAGGCGATCGGGCGTGGCGGGCTCTATCCGCAGGTGTCCCTGACTTCCCGTTATGGTTATGGCGGACGCACCGATGGTGGCGATGACAGCACCTACGTCAACAGCAACGACTACCAGGCCAACAACGTCACCCTGGCGGCGCAGCAGCCGCTCTACGACAAGGCCCGCTGGGCGGCCTACCAGGAAGGCAAGGCCCGTGGTCAGTTGGGCAGCCAACAGTTCGATGTCGCTGACCAGGCCCTGTACGACCGGGTCGCCAAGGCCTACTTCGACGTCGCCCGGGCCGAGAACGAAATCAAGCTGATCGCCCAGCAGAAGGCCGCCATCAATGGGCTGGTCATACAGAGCAAGAAGCTGTTCCAGGGGGGGCAGGGGGCGGTGACCGATATCGATGAAGCCCAGGCCCGCCTGGACCTGGTCGAGGCCCAGGAAGCCGAGGCACAGGCACGACGGGTGGCTGCGCTGCGGGCGTTGTCGGGCCGGGCCAGCGTGCCCATCGAAGACATCCAGCCGATGCGCGAGGAGCTGGCCGCCAGCAGCCCGCTGCCGCCCGAGCAGGACCTGGGCTACTGGACCGCCATCGCCCGCCAGGCCAGCCCCGAGCTGGCGGCCCGGCTGGCGGCGGTCAAGGTGGCCGAGGCGCAGGCCGAGAGCCAGCGCGCCGGGCATTATCCGACCTTGTCGCTGACCACTCAGCTGACCCGTCGGGAAACCCGTCAATACCAGGAGCTCGATCCTCGCCAGGACACCTATTACGTTGGTGTGCAGCTGGATATCCCGTTGTATCGCGGCGGCGCGGTACGCGCCTCGGTGGCCAAGGCCGAAGCGCAACTGGCCGGCGCCCAGTCGGACTATGACGTACAGCGCCAGCAACTGGCCGAGGATATCGAAACCGACTACATGGGCGTGGTGGCCGGGTTCGCCAAGAGCAAGGCGATGCAAAGGGCGGTGGAGTCCAACCAGCGGGCATTGACCTCGACAGAAAAAGGTTTCCAGGGCGGCGTGCGTTCCACCGTGGACATCCTCGATGCCCAGCAGCGCGTCTTCCAGGCCCGTCGAGACCTGCTCGACACCAAGCTCGACATGCTGCAAAGCTACGTCAGCCTGCACACCCATACCGGCCAGATGAATCGCGCGGTACTGGCGCAGGTGCAAGGCCTGTTCTAGACAGTCCAGGGGTCAGGTTCGCCACAAGAAAACCGTCCAGGCGCCGTGCCTGCCTTCAGGTTTTCAGGCACAGCAGGCCCCCTGTGGAAGCGAGCTTGCTCGCGATAGCGGTGGGTCAGTCAGCATCCATGCTGGATCTGCCGCCGTTCATTGCGAGCAAGCTCGCCCCACCGTTTGACCTGGGGGCTTGATTCAGGCGGTGAAGTCGCTGGCATGCAGCTCCTTGACCCCCACCAGTTCGAACTCGAACTCGGCGGTGGCGTCGGCGTCGACACTGCCGTAGAGAATGCCATCGGCGAAGCGCAATTGGCCGGTGGCGTTGCTGGCATCGAAGGCATTGCTGCCGATGAAGGTGAAGGCATCGACCGTGGCGGTCAACGGATTGGCGTCCAGGCCGGTGAGGTCCAACTTGTCGAACTCCGCGCTCTTGAAGCCGCTGATCACATCGCGCAGAGCCCCGACGCCCATGTCCGACAGCGCACCAAACGCGTAGGTGTCGGCGCCCGTGCCACCGGTTAGGTTGTCGGTGCCCGCGCCGCCGATCAGCCGGTCATCGCCCGAACCGCCCACCAGCGTATCGTTGCCGGCCCCTCCATCCAGGATGTTCGCCGCACTGTTTCCCGACAGCGTGTCGGCGTAGGCGCTTCCTTTCAGGTTCTCGATGAATTTCAAGGTATCGAGCCCCGAGCCCACGGTGTTCTGTTGCGCAGACGTCGAGAGGTTGACGGTTACGCCGGACAAGGTGCGTTCAAAACTGGCCGTGTCATTGCCGTCGCGTCCATCCAGGACGTTGTTGCCGGCGCCAGCGAACAGCGTATTGTCCAGGGCATTACCGGTGCCGTTGGCGGCGCCGGTGCCATCGACATACAGGTTCTCGACGTTGTTGCCCAAGGTATAGGTCGCCAGGCTGCTGTGCACGCTGTCGATCCCGCCTGTCAGCGCATTGCCGTTGGTCTCGATCACGCTGTCGTCGACGTTGTCGACAAAGTAACCGTCGTTGCCGTCGCCACCGCTCATGCTGTCGGCCCCGGCGGCGCCGTCCAGCACGTTGTTGGCGGCATTGCCGGTGATGAAGTTGCGGCGTTCATTGCCGGTACCGTCGATCTGCGACACACCGGTGAGCACCAGGTTCTCGAGATTGGCTCCCAGGGTCCAACTGACCGAGGCCTGCACTGTATCGATCTGCGCGGTCGAGGTGTTGGTTTCCACCACGCTGTCGAGGGCATTGTCGACCACATAGATGTCGTTGCCATCGCCCCCGGTCAGGGTGTCGGCGCCCAGGTCGCCATCGAGGGTGTCATTGCCCGAGCTGCCCACCAGGGTGTCGTCCTGGTCAGTGCCGGAGATCATCCCGCCTTCGTTCTGGGCACCGTCGAAAATGTCCTGCACGCTGTTGTTGTCGTTGGGGTTGCCCTGGAAGCCCAGGTCATTGGCAATGTAATCCGCCAGGCGCTGGCCGACGATCTCCGCCGATTCCTCGTGCAGGTGCCAGACATCGTCCGGGTACACCAGTGGATCGACTTCATAGCGCAGGGGCAGATCGTTGTAGTCCACCGCCAGCTTGACGTCGGCACGTTCGGCGGCGATGGCTTCCTGGGCGGCGCGGACATAACCGACGCCTTCGACGATGGAAGCGATCTTCTCTTGCGAATAGCCGCGGGCCCGGGCCGCGTCCTGCTCGTAGTGGCCGGTCTCCATCAGGTACACATTGAAATTGCCGAACTGGGCGTGCAGGTAATCGAAGACTTTCAAGGTCGCGGCCTTGTACGCCGCAGCCGCCGCGGCCTTGTCGGTGGAACGGGCGATCTCCTGGGCGGCTTCCTCGCCCTGGCCCCAGATGATGCCCATGGTGACGTTGTCGATCGCCTGCAGTTCGGTGCGCTGGTCGCGCAGCAACGTCACCGCTCGCAACAGTGCCGGCCCGGGTTGGTTGGTGTCTGTCAGCCACCAGCACAGCTGGAGTTCCTCGGGGCTGAGTGTGGACAGACCGTTGACCGTGCTGCCACCGACCGCGATGTCGATGCCGTTGCCATCGGCATCGGTGAACTGGCTGCGCACGTCGTAGGTGGTGTAGCGGTTCAGGTCATTGACCAGCATCGAGGTGCCGGACTGGTCGTCGTCCTCGGTCATGCGCAGCAGGCGCGCATTGGATTGGCCAAGGGTGGGCAGGTAGAGGATGTCCTGCTGGGCACGCTCGCCGAAGACGAAGTCGTTGGCGGTGAGGGTGTTGAGGTAGTTGCCGTTGAGGGCGATCTCGAAGCGATTGCCATCGGCGTCGGCTTCGGCGGACTTGATGTAGGTCTTGTCGCCGGCCGCGTTCAGGGTCATGTACAGCGTGCCGTTGCTGCCATCGCCGAGGCCGAGCAAACCCAGCCCCGAAACGTCGATCTTGTCGACGCCCACGGTGAAGTCATAGATCGTGTCGGTGGCCGTGACACCGCCGGTGTCGTAGTCGCGATAACTGTCGGACAGGTTGTTGTAGCGGAAGGTGTCGACCCCATCGCCACCGTACAGCGAGTCCCGTCCGGCGCCACCGTCGATGATGTCCGCACCGGTCCCGGCCTTGATCGTGTCGGCGCCGCCCAGGCCGAGGATCAGGTCCGCGCCCGCCGTACCGTTGAGGCTGTCGCCATTGCTGGTGCCGGTGATGGTGTTGGCGGGGGCATCCGCCACTGCCAGGCTGAAGTTGTCGCTGACCGATGCGCCCGCCGGGTCGGTGGCCTTGACCAGTACGTCGTAGGTCCCCGCGGCGGTACTGGTGGGCGTACCGCTGAAGGTCAGGCTGGTGGCATTGAATGTCAGCCAGGCGGGCAGGGCGCTGCCGTTGGCCAGGGTGGCGGTATAGGTCAGCACATCCTGGTTGGCGTCGGTGAAGCTGTTGTTCGCCACCGTGTAGGTGAATGGCGTGCTTTCACTGGCCGTCTGGTCCAGGAGCGGGATGGCCACCACCGGCGCCACGTTGGTGGGGGTGGTCTGGTCGGCGAAGACGAAGTGACTGGCCGTCAGGCTGCTGGCGAGGTTGCCCGCCATGGAGATCTCGAACCGGTTGCCGTTGGCGTCGACCGTCAGGTCCTTGAGATAGGTCCGGTTGGTGGAGGAACTGTAGGTGACCTGCAAGGTGCCGTTGAGCCCGTTGCCCAGGCCGGTATAGCCCAGGGCCGATACATCGATCTTGTCGGCGGCCACGTCGAAATCGAGGATCTGGTCACTGGCGCTGGTGGAGCTGGTGCGGTAGCTGTCGAGCTTCGAGGTGTAGCGGAACACATCGGCCCCTGTGCCGCCGGTGAGTTTGTCGACGCCAGTGCCGCCCACCAGGATGTCGTTGCCGGCACCGCCATTGAGGGTGTCGTTGCCCGCGCCGCCGAACAGCTGTTCATTGGCCGCTGTGCCAGTCAGGGTGTCGTTGTTCGGCGTGCCATTGATGACAATGGCGGTGGGCACGTCCTGTACGGCGAGGGTGAAGCTGTCACTGACCGTGGCGTTGCTGCCGTCGGTGGCGGTGACCTGGATCGAGTAGGTGCCCGATGCCGTATCGGGAGGCGTGCCGTTGAAGGTGCGTGTGGCGGCATCGAAGGTCAGCCAGGCGGGCAGCGGGTTGCCATTGGCGAGCCTGGCGGTGTAGCTGAGGCTGTCGTTGTCCGGGTCGGTGAAGCTGGTGGCCGGTACGACGTAGCTGAACGGGGTGTTCTCGGTGGCGTTCTGGTCCAGCAAGGGCGTGGCCAGCACAGGGGCCTGGTTGGTCGGTGAGGTCGTGGCGAAGACGAAATTGGCGCTGGTCAAGGTGTTGAGGTAGTTACCCTCCAGCGCCACTTCGAAGCGGTTGCCGTTGGCGTCGGCCTCCAGGGATTTGACGTAGGTCTTGGTGCCGGCGCTGTTGAGCACCAGATAGACGGTGTTGTTCTTGCCGTCGCCCAGGCCGGTGAAGCCCATGGCCGAGAGGTCGAGCTTGTCGGCACTGACGTTGAAGTCGGTGATCAGGTCTCCCAGGTTGGCGCCGCCGGTGTTGTAGTTGCGGTAGCTGTCCAGGCGGTTGGCGAACACGAAGGTGTCCGCCCCGGTACCGCCACTGAGGGTATCCATGCCGGCGCCGCCGTCGAGCTTGTCGTCCCCCGCGCCGGCGCTGAGGCTGTCGTTGCCGGCCAGGCCCAGCAGGGTGTCGGCCGCATCGCTGCCCAGCAACGAGTCGCTGGCGCTGGTACCGGTGATTACGCGATTGAAGATGAAATTGCTCGCCGTCAGGGTGCTGGCCAGGTTGCCCGAAAGGATCAGCTCGAAGCGATTGCCGCTGGCATCGGCGTCGAAGTCCTTGATGTAGGTGCGGTCGCTGCTGGCGTTGTAGCTGACTTGCAAGGTGCCGCCACGACCGTTGCCCAGGCCGGTGAAACCGAGGCCGGCGAGATCGATCTTGTCCTGGGTGACGTCGAAGTCGGTGATGGTGTCGTCGAAGCTGGTGGTGGCGTTGCGATAGCTGTCGGACTGGCTGCCGAAGCGGAAGGTATCGGCCCCGGTGCCGCCGGTGAGCTTGTCGACGCCCGCGCCGCCGACGAGAATGTCGCCACCGGCCGCGCCATTGATGGTGTCGTTGCCCGCGCCGCCATAGAAAATCTCGCTGGCGGCGCTGCCCAGCAGGGTGTCGTTGCCGGCAGTGCCTTGTACCGTGGTCATGGGCACCGTAGCACTGACGTAGCTGCCGTCGCCATAGACCAGCGTGGCGCCCTTGCTGGTGTGGCTGATGGTGTTGGCGATGATGGCGTTGCGGTCGGTGCCGTCCTCGTTGCGCTCGGCGACGCCGTAGGTCGACAGGTCGCTGCCGGTGATGAGGTTGCCCTGGATCGTGTTGTCGCTGCCGTTGAAGTACTTCCCGGAGACCCCCAGCGTGTCGTCGTAGGACTGGATGATGATTTCCGGCACCGGTGCGCCCAGGGAGTTGTTGTTGAGGGTGTTATCGATGACCTCGACGTGGTTGCTGCCGTAGATGCGAATGCCGGCGCTGGCGTTGTCGTGGATGTCCACGCCGCTGACCGTCACTTCGCTGGACAGCTTGATCAGCACCCCTTCGGCGCCGTTGCCATAGACCTCGCCACCGGTGATGGTGATGTTGCTGGGGGAGGGGATGTCCTCGCTGCCGCGCTGGACCACGATGCCATTGCCGCCGTTGTCGTAGGCGATGTTGTTGGTCAGGGTGAAATCATGGGTGCTGGTGACGACGTTGAAGCCGTGGCGGTCGTTGTTGTAGGCGACGTTGTTTTCGAACGTGCTGTCACTGAGGAAGTCCGCCACGAAGCCATCCAGGCCGTTGCCGTGGGACACGCTGTTCTTGATGACCATGTTCACGGTCTGCTCGTGGGGGTCGAAGCCGTACCCGGAGCAATCCTTGATCTCGACGCTGTCGAGGGTGACGTTGGAATCGTAGCCTTCTTCGCCGGGGATATAGCCGTTGAACCAACCGTCGACCTTGCCGGTGGTGCTGTCGCGGTTGCCGTCGATGGTGAGGTTGCTGACGCCGAAATCGTGGGTTTCCTCGCCATAGGCCGAGCGGATGATGCCGGTGATCTTGGTGTCGGAGCCATCGGCCAGCTTGACCGTGGTGTCGCCCATGCCGTCGCCGTACAGATAGACGTTGCTCTTGAGCATCAGGCAGCCGTCTGAAGGTTCCTCTCCACCCGAAACGATATAGGTGCCGGTCGGCATGTAGACCTGGCCCCCACCCGCAGCGGCCGCCGCGTCGATCGCAGCCTGGATGGCCGCGGTGTCATCGGTAATACCGTCTCCTTTGGCGCCAAAATTTTGTACGTTGAAAATCATGAGCTTATCTCCGTATCGGGCTGGAACCACGGTAAATGCCAATATTCCATCGGCAACCACGCAGTTATGACCCGGTGGAGCGAGAAAGTTGTGACCGCATATCGGGCAAGTGTCAAAAAGCCGGACTACCGGATCGACGGTCGAAACGAAAACAACGGTCCATTGACGCCTGCGGCGTCCTGGAGCGGCCATTGCTGCCTTTGTTGATTGGCATCAAGCCCGGGGCCGAGCGCCCGCGGTAGCCTCGAACAAAGGTCGCCCGGTGATGAAGTAGCCCCATGAGCTATCCGCTGTTTCTGACGTTGCACCTGTTCGCCGCGCTGGTCTTTATCGGCACGGTGTTCTTCGAGGTGCTGTTCCTGGAAAGCATCCGCCGGCAACTGCCCGGCAAGGTCATGGTGCTGCTGGAGCAGGGCATCAGTCGGCGCGCCCGGCAATTGATGCCCTGGGTGCTGCTGGCGCTGTTCGGTGCGGGCGCCGCCATGGTCTGGCTGCGCTACTGGCCGGCGCTGATGTCGCCCCTGCAATCACCGTTCGGCTTGCTGCTGGGGCTCAAGATCGGGCTGGCCGCCAGCGTGCTGGGGCATTTCCTCTGGGCCATGTGGCTGTTCAAGCGTGGACGGATGAATGCCCGTTACGTACGGATCATTCATACCCGGGTGTTCCTGCACCTGGTGGCCATCGTGCTGCTGGCCAAGGCCATGTTCTACGTGACCTGGTAGCGATGGGGGCATGTGTTCCGGGCGCTTGATACAGGTCAAGGTGGCCTGGCGGATCACATCGGACAATGGCCCGGCAGCCACTCGGAGATCGTCATGTTCGACCTGTTCCATAAATTCCACGGCGGCGTCGGTTCCCTCGACCTGCTCCGGGGCTTGCGCAACAGCCGCCAGAAGCGACGCCCACTGTCGTTGTCGGTGCACCTGCCTTCGCGCCTGAGGCTGGCGTCATGTTCACCCCTTGCCAGCGTCTGCCGGTGCGCCGAGATCGACGTCTACCTGCAGCACCTGACCTACGAAATGGGGCTGGTGGGCTGCCATCTGGGGGCTGGGCGGCGAGTCGAGCAGTTCTACCTGACCGGTGGCACACCGGTGATCGTCCATCTGCAACGACTGATGGAGGAACTGCACAAGCGCTTCGATTTCTGTGAGAGCGGCGACCACAGTATCGAGGTGGACCTGCATCACACCGATTGGTCGACCATGGGCCTGATCCGGGACCAGGGCTTCAGCCACGTCAGCATCGGCGTTCCCGATATGGGGCCCGATGCCGATCTCTCGGTGGATTGCTACCAGAACCCGGCACCGATCCATTCGTTGATCGATGCGGCGCGCACCTTCGGTTTCCGCTCGGTCAACATTGACCTGGGCTACGGCCATGCCTGGCAGACACCCCACAGTTTCGCCGCGAAGCTGGCCACTTTGATCGAGCTGGAGCCGGACCGGCTGCATGTGTTCGATTACGCCCGCGCCCCCTGGCGCTACCGCCTGGCCCATGCCCCGGGCGCCGGGGCCTTTTGCAGCCAGGCCGACAAGGATGCGATGGGCCGGATCTGCTGCGAGCAACTGATCGCGGCGGGTTATCACTACATTGGCCAGGGGCAGTTCGTCAGGACCGACGACGACCTGGCGGTCGCCCAGGAACATGGGCGCCTGCACCGCAATTGCCAAGGGTTCACCCGGCATGGCTGTTGCGATCATGTGGGGTTCGGCTTGTCCGCCGTCACCCAGATCGAGCACCTGTACGTGCAGAACACCGACGATCTGTCGCACTACCGCCAGGCCCTGGATGCCGGACAGTTACCCATCTACCGGGGTTGGCGTTGCGAGGCCCGGGACCTGGTCCGGGCCAGCGTGACCGAACAACTGTCCTGCGACCTGGAGCTGGATATCCCCGCCATCGAAGCCCGCTTCGGGCTGGTGTTTCGCGAGCATTTCGCCTCGATCTGGCCGCAGCTGGAGGCCCTGCATGCCAAGGGCTCGATCGATTTGTCGAGCCGCTTCATCGGCATCCTGCCGGCCGGGCGACTAGACGTGGACGCGATCTGCGACCTGTTCGATCCGCGCCCGGACGCAGCGCGCAGCGCGCCCTTCGAGCCGATACCTGACCAGACCTTTGAAAAGTTGAATCCATCATGACGCCTTCCTCCGGTTTCAATCGGGCCCTGGTCGAGAAATACGATCGTCCGGGACCGCGCTACACCTCCTATCCCACGTCACCGCAGTTCCACCAGGCGTTTGCCATGGATGAATACCGCCAGGCGGCGCAGCGCAGTAACCAGGCGCCGGCGCCCAAGCCATTGTCGGTGTACATCCACGTGCCGTTCTGCCAGAGCCTTTGCTATTACTGCGCGTGCAACAAGATCATCACGCGCAAGACCCATCGCGCGGCCGAATACCTGACGTACCTCAAGCGGGAAATTGCCTTGCAGGCGGCGCTGTTCGACCGCACGCGCAAACTGACCCAGTTGCACCTGGGGGGCGGCACCCCCACCTACCTGACCCATGAGCAGCTGGCCGAGCTGATGGACTGCCTGCACCAGTGGTTCGACATGGACGACAGCGACGAACATGAGTTCTCCATCGAGGTCGACCCGCGCACCATCGGTGCCGCGCAGATCCGGGGCCTGCGCCAGCTGGGATTCAACCGCCTGAGCTTCGGTGTCCAGGATTTCGATGCCCAGGTGCAACAGGCCGTCAATCGGGTGCAGAGCGAGGCACAGGTCGCGGAGCTGGTCACGGCGGCCCGCCTGGCGCGTTTCAAGTCGGTCAGTGTCGATCTGATCTATGGCCTGCCGCTGCAGACCATTGCCAGTTTCGATGTCACCCTGAGCAAGATCATCGCGCTGCGTCCCGACCGGATCGCGGCCTACAGCTACGCGCATCTGCCCCAGCGGGTGCGAGCGCAGCGGATGATCCGGCCCGAGGACATGCCGCCGCCGGAGCGCAAGCTGGAACTGCTGGAGCTGACCATCAACCGCCTGACCGAGGCCGGATATGTCTACATCGGCATGGACCATTTCGCCCTGCCGGACGATGAACTGGTGCGCGCCCGCGTCCAGGGCACGTTGCAGCGCAATTTCCAGGGCTATTCCACCCATGCCGATTGCGATTTGATCGGCCTGGGGGTGTCCTCGATCGGCAAGGTCGGCGACAGCTACAACCAGAACGTCAAGGAGCTTTCCCAGTACTACGCGCGCCTGGACCAGGGCCTGCTGCCGGTGCAGCGCGGCTATCGCCTGAGTGACGATGACCGGCTGCGGCGCGAGGTCATCAGCGAGCTGATGTGCCACGGCCGGGTCGACTTCGGTCGGGTGGAGGCGGTCCATGGCATACGTTTCAACGAATATTTCGCCGACTCGCTGGCTCGTCTCCAGGAACAGGCGGGCGATGGGCTGTTGCAGATTCGCCCTGACGCACTGGAGCTGTTGCCCCAGGGACAACTGATGATGCGCAGTGTCGCGATGGCCTTCGATGCCTACCTTGAGGCTGCCCCGACGATCCAGTATTCGCGTACGGTCTGATGGGGCATCAGAGGGTGGGGGAAGCTGCCAGCCGTCAGCTCCTGTCGTCGTCGGGCTCCGTCGAGGCCGGGATCAGGTCGCGTATCGCATAGAAACCCTGCACCAGGCGTTTCTTGGCCCGGTACTCGCACAGCAGCAACAGGGTATCGGGCAGTTGGGAGATCGACGAGGCGTGCTTGACCACCATCGTCTTGCCTCCCGAGCGCAAACGGACCCGTGTCCCGGGCTCGAACGTCCCCATTTTCAGTCACCTCGCGGTTATCTTGTTTGTGCTTTCGATCCAGCCCCCGCCCAGCGCCTTGTACAGATTGACTTCGGCCAACAGCTGCGCCAGGCGGTCGACGATGAGGGTCTGGCGGGCACTGAACAGCGAGCGTTGCGCATCGAGAAACGTCAGGCTGCTATCGACGCCGATGCGATAGCGGCGCTCGGCGAGCCTGTAGTAGTCCTGGTTGGCCTGCACCAGATCGTTCTGGGCGATCAGTTGATCCTTGTAGGTCTTGCGTGCCGCCAGGCCATCGGACACTTCCTGGAAGGCGGTCTGGATCGATTTTTCATACTGCGAGACGCGAATGTCTTTCTGGATTTTCGAATAGTCCAGGCTCGCCCTGAGGCTGCCGGCATTGAAAATCGGCAGGTTGATCTGTGGCTGGAACAACCAGCTGCCGGAGCCGCCCTTGAACAGGCCCGACAGCTCGTTGCTGGAACTGCCGGCATTGGCCGTCAGGCTGATGCTGGGGAAGAACGCGGCCCGGGCCGCGCCGATGTTGGCATTGGCCGACTGCAGCAGGTATTCGGCCTCGAGAATATCCGGACGCCGTTGCAGCAGGTCCGAGGGCAGGCCCGCCGGGACTTCGGCCAGCAGATCGTCCGCCAGCGCCAGGCCAGGCAGCTCATCGTCTACCGACGTGCCGACCAGCAGGGTGAGGTTGTTGAAGTCCTGGGCCACTTGTCGCTGGAATTTCGCCAGGCTGGCCCTGGCGCTTTCCACCGAGGTGCGCGATTGGCTCAGGTCCAGGGCCGAGGCGGTGCCGACCTGGTTGCTGCGCTCGGTCAGGCGCAGGCTTTGTTCAAAGGACTGGAGCGTATCCTGGGTCAGTTTCAGCAGCTCCTGGTCGGCCCGCCAGGTCAGGTAGGCGCTGGCCACGCTGGCCACCAGGCTCAACTGGGTGCTGCGACGGGCTTCTTCGCTGGACAGGTAGATGAGGGACGCCTGGTCGCTGAGGCTGCGTATGCGTCCGAACAGGTCCAGCTCATAGGCACTGATGCCCAGGGTGGCGGAGTACGAGCTGCTGATCGTCGAATCGCCGGTCTGGGTGATACTGGCCGGCACTCGCTGGCGCGACCCCGAGCCGTTGGCACTGACCGCCGGGAACATATCCGCGCGCTGGATCCGGTACTGCGCCTGATAGGCCTCGACATTCAATGCCGCCACCCGCAAGTCGCGGTTGTTGAGCAAGGCTTTCTCGATGAGTTGTTGCAGCGTCGGGTCGCGGAACAGGTCGCGCCAACCCTGGTCGGCGGCCAGGGGCCCTTGCAAGGCCGGGGCATAGGCCGACGTCTGCGAGTACTGCGCGGCGACGGGGGCATCGGGGCGCTGGTAGTCCGGGATCAGCGAACAGCCACCAAGCAGCAAAGCCGCGGCCGTCAGGGGGCTCAGGAGTTTATGCATCGACCTGTCTCATCAAGATGCCTGCTCAGGGCCCACAGGCGGGGGCAGGCGGGTTCGGTTGGGGGCGCGGTTGCCCGCGCCGGTCGGTCATGATCCGATCATCCACTTCGCCAGCCCATGGCGTCCGCTGACGCCAAGCTTGGCGGCGGCGCGTTTGAGATAGGTTTCGATGGAGCTGTTCTTGACCCGAAGCTTTTCCGCGATCTCCGGGACGGTACCCCCGGCCAGCAGCCCCAGGCACACCTCTTTCTCCCGCACCGAAAGGGTGACGTCGCAGGGACTCAACCGTTCGTTGAAGTCGCGCTGCAACTGCGTCTGCTCAGCCGCATTGAGCGCGTGGCTCGATGCACCGCCATGCGCCTTGACACTGGACTGGCGGTTCAGATGGGCATGGCGCTCGGCCAGGGGCAGCAGGGTTTCGGAGAGGTATTTCAAAAACGACAGTTCCTGAAGGGAAAAGTCGCGATGCAGCTGGGGGCGGTGCAATGAGATCACGCAGCGGCGGTTGCCTTTGCGGGAAATCAGGCTGCACTGGTGGGACGTGCCCAGGCAGGTATTGCCTCGTTCGTCCTTCAGTCGGGCGCCCAGGTGGATCAACAGGGCGTCATCGACTTCCAGTACTCGTTTCACCAGGGGATGGTCGTTGCGCTGGATTGCCGTGGTAGGGCAGACCGATTGCATCTCCGGGCTTTTCTGCTGGCCAGCCTCGCCCAGCAATTGCACATCGAGGACAGTCGTCTGGTTGTCGTCCACCGTCCACTCACTCAGTTCGAGTCGACCGATCGGCACCGAGGGTTCGATCAGCTGGTGCATGTTGGTCAAGAAACTCTCGTGTCCGACACTTGAAATCAGCCTTCCTAGCTCCGCGTAGATGTGCGTGTTTTGCGCACCTCCAAAAACCGCATGTCGATTCATATGCTTATCCTGCATATCGAAACTGCTCTGCATTTCAGTGATCGTTGACGGAGGAAAATCCGACCGCTTCCCAAAATGCTGAAGCCTTTCTGGATTAATACCTGAGGATCAAATATCACCTGTGAATCCATTCACATAAAAAACGATTCAGCCGGTAGGACTATATAAGCATTCGCATGTAGGAAAAGTCTGTAAGGGAAAACAGGGACAATCCGGGGGCAACCGGGTAGCACTGTCCAACCGATCCTTCCCTGCTTGCTGGCAAAACGCTTCCGGTCAACGACATCCTCATTGCTGAATGGCTGCTTTTTCGGCGATGGAAATACCCTTTTGAAAACAAACGAATAGGGAGTTCGCTAGCGGCTCCTACGAGTAATCCGTCTGTTTTCTGGCGGCTCAGCAGGCCGTTTGCTATCCCCCAATGGCCACAGAATTGCGCGTTCAAGTATGTAGGACAATTCAATTTTTTGAATTTTTTTTCATTTTTTGTCTATGGGTGAGTCCGTTTTTGTCATTGACGTAGGTGCAAACCTGCGGTCAACCGCCCTTGAACGACAGGATATCCAGGTTCTTCTTGCGCCAGCTGCTTTGCGGGACCAGGCGGAAATACCATTCCCGGAACCAGCAGGCGAGCGCTGACTCGGCTTGCTCGATACCACTCATGAAGCGCGCGGCATTGACGATTCCGTTGGCCCGTGGGAGCCGGTATTCCTGGTATTGGGCCAGTGCGGTACGCAGGTCCGGCGTCTGCGTCAGACGGTCGGCCAGCACCACGGCATCTTCGATCGCCTGCGCCGCGCCCTGGCCCAGGCTGGGCAACATCGGATGCGCCGCATCGCCCAGCAACACGACGTGGCCGTCGCAGAACTGCTTCACCGGCTGGCGATCCCGGGCATGCATTTTCAGCAGCGCACTTTCGGGGGTGGCCGCGATGGCCGCGACGACTTCCGGCGCCCAGCCGGCATAGGCCGCCAGCACTTCCTGCTTGTCGATGTTCAAGGCGGCATCCGCCGCGTTGTCGCTGTTGCAGGTGCCCCACCAGTAAGCCTGGCCGTCCCCCACGTCGCACAAGCCGAAGCGTTTGCCGCGACCCCAGTAATGCGCCACATACCCTTCGCTCATCACCGGGTGACTGAACGGCGTCACCGCCAGCCAGGCGATGTAGCCCGAGGCTCGTGTCGGTGTTTTCCCCAGCATCTGCTGGCGCACCACCGAGTTCAGGCCATCGGCGCCGATCAACAGGTCGGCCTCCTGGCTGCTGCCATCCTCGAAGCGTACCGTCACGCCATTCGGGCGATGGGCGTAACCCACGCAGCGCAACCCTGTGGTCAGGGTGTCGGGGGCAAGCTGGCGGGCCAAGGCCTGCAGCAGCAAGGGACGCTGGATATTCACGCTGGGGTGGCCCAGCTGTTCGCCGATCTCATGGATCGGCATGCTGGTGATGGGCGTGCCGGTCTGTTTCTTGAAGAAAAACCGTTTGATGGCCTGGCCCGCCTGTTCCACCGGGACATGGGCATCGATGGCGTGCAGCGCCGCCATGGCATTGGCCATGATGGACAGGCCGGTACCACCGGTACGCAGCGTCTGGGCCGCTTCGAAGACCTTGACCTGCCAACCGGCCCGCTGCAGGGCGATGGCGGCGGTCAGCCCGCCGATGCCGGCGCCCGCCACGATGGCTTTCCTGGGTTCAGTCATGCTGTTTCACCTTTCTCGAGCCGCTTAGGGGCGTTCAAACGATTGCCGTCCGGGATCCGATGTGCTCGGTCCGGGCCGCGTCCATGCGTAGCTTGATGAATTCACCGACCCGGACGATGTGCGGTTCACGCATCATGGTCAGGTGGTCGCCCTCCACGGCGATCCGTTGTACCTGGGGGGCGATCGAGCGCCAGCCGCGATACGGATCGTCGAAGGCGGTGCCCACCAGTTCGTGGGGGGCTTGCAGCACCTCGGGCAACTGCACATCCGCGGCGAACAGCGTGATCGGCAGATCCAGTGGCGCAAAGCGGTAGTCCAGCAACGACTGCCAGTTCGCATGGAAGACCCGGAACAACTGGTCCAGGGTGGCCAGGGTCAGGGTCTGGTCGAAAACGCCGCGGTCGATGGCGTGCCGCCTGATCGCCTCGAAGGCTTGCTGGTCTTGCATGGCAGAGAAGTCGAGCGCCTGGTAGTCGTATTCTTTCTGGCCATCGCCGCTGAGCAGTTCCCACATGAACCAGTTCATGAATTCGCTGCGCTCGATCTGCACGTCGCCTTGCTTGACGCGCACGATGGTGTCCAGCAGAAACACGTTGTGCAGGCGCCGGCCGCGCCGTTGCAGCTCGCTCGCCAGTTCATACGCCACGACCCCGCCGTAGGACCAGCCACCGATATTGAGCGGGCCCTGGGGCGCGATCTGTTCGATGGCGTCGGCGTAATGCACCGCCTGGGCCCGTACCGAGTGCAACGGGCCACGCTCATCCCAGGTGCCCGGAGCCTGCAGCGCATAGAGATGGACCTGGTCCTTGAGCACCCGGGCCAGGGCGGCATAGCAGAGCACATGCCCGCCGATGGGGTGGACCAGGAACAGCGTCGGTGCCCGGCTGGCGTTCTTGAAGTCCACCAGCGCGCCGGTTTCGGCGGGCGCGGTACCGGCCTGTTGCAGCACCTGGGCAAATTCGGCGATGGTCGGTGCCTGGATGAAATCGGACAGCGACGGCGCGAAGCCCTGGTGCCGGGTCAGCATGGCGACCAGCTGCACGGCCTTGAGGGAGTTGCCACCCAGCTCGAAGAAGTTGTCGTGCACGCTGATCCGTTCCAGGCCGAGGGTTTCCTGCCAGTAGGCTTGCAGCAGGTCCTCGGCGACCGTGCGAGGGCCGGTGAACGGACGTTGGGAGGTGTGCTGCACATCGACTTCCTGCAAGCGTCGCCGGTCAATCTTGCCGGTGGGGCCGAGGGGTATCCGGGCGATGCCGACCAGGGTGTTCGGCACCATGTAGTCGGGCAGGGCCAGGCGCATTTCGGCCTTGAGCTGGTCGAGATCCGGCTGGCACCCCGGCATGGCCTGGACGAAGCCCACCAGGTAGCGCGTGCCGTCGGCGGCGGTCTTGTCGATGACCGCCACCTGTTGAATGTCCGCGCCGAACCGGGCGGAGCCGAGCATCGCCAGTTCGATCTCGCCCAGCTCGACGCGATAGCCGCGGATCTTGACCTGGGCGTCGCTGCGTCCCTGGTAGACCAGGTCGCCCCAGGGCAGGTAGAAACCGATGTCTCCAGTTTCGTACAGGCGCCGGGTCCGGCCGTCCAGCTGGCGATAGACGAAGCGCTCGTCAGTCAGGTCGGGTCGATTCCAGTAGCCGTTCGCCAGGCAGGTGCCCTCGATGTACAGGTCGCCCATGACCCCGACCGGGCAGGCTTCGCCCGCTGCGTCCAGCACATGCATGCGAACCCCGTCGATTGGCGCACCGATGGGCGGCATGCTCGGCCAGGTCGCGGTGGCGCCTTCGAGCTTCAGGCTCGTGACCACGTGGGCTTCGGTCGGGCCGTAGTGGTTTTCCACCCGGCAATCGTCGAGGCCATCGATCAGGGCGCGGATTTCGCCGGTGATCTTCAGTTGTTCGCCAGCCACGCTGATCTGGCGCAGCGATACGGGGCGAATGCCCAGTTGCTGGGCCACTTCCGCCAGGCCCTGGAAGGCGACGTAGGGCAGGAACAGGCGATTGACCGCGTGCTCGCCGATGAATTTCAGCAGGCGGATGAAGTCGTAGCGCAGCCCTTCATCGATCAAGACCAGTTGCGCGCCGCAGCACAGGGTCGAGAAGATTTCCTGGAACGACACGTCGAACGAAATGGGCGAGTACTGCAAGGTTTTCAGCGGTGCGGCGCTGCTGTCCTCGTCCTGTCGGCGGTTCTGCCAGAGGATCATGTTGGTCAGTGCGCGGTGAGGCATCGCCACGCCCTTGGGCCGTCCCGTCGAGCCCGAGGTATAGAGCACGTAGGCGTTATCTTCGTCGGCGATGGTGGCGGCGAGGGTGGAAACCAGCGCGAGGTGGCGTGCAAGGTCATCGTCGAACTCGCTGACGACACTGTCCCAATGGCGCTTCACTCCCTGGCTGGCCAGGGGCGCCAGGTGCGCCGAGGCGTCGGCGAACAGCACCAGGCTGGGCTGAGAGTCTTCCAGGATCAGCCGGATGCGGTCGTGGGGGTAACTCAGGTCGATCGGCACATAGGCCGCGCCGGCCTGGACGACACCCAGCAGGGCGACGATCAGCTCGGGGGAGCGGGGCATCATGATCGCCACCCGATCGCCCTGGCCGATACCCTGCCGGTGCAGCCACTGCGTGAGCTGCGCACAACCGTTGCGCAGCTCACGGTAGGACAGGCGGGTCTGCTCGAAGCTCAGGGCGATCTGCTCGTCGTGGCGACCCAGGCTCTCCTGCAGCAGGGTCGACAGATTGTGCCGGGGAGCGGTCACCGGCGTGGCTTGTTCGATCTGGGGAAGCCAGGCTGGAATGCGGGGCACCGCAGTGGGCTCGGCGACGATCGACTCAAGGGTGCGCAACAGGTATTCGGCATAGGCCTCGACCTGGCTCGTGGCGACGCGGGCCGTGCAATAGTCCATTTTCAGCATCAGCGAACCATTGCCCGGGTGGCGGCCCATGGTGGTCAGCAAGTCGTAGTTGCTGGCTTCCGTGGTGTCCCATTCCACCAGGATCTCGTCACCCTGGGTCAGCATGTCCTTGAGTACATAGAAGTCGACGTAGTTGAACACCACGTTCAGCGCAACGGCGGTGTCGCGATGAATCAGGGCGAACGGATAACGCCGATGGGGGAAGACCTGCTGCTCCTCGCCGATCAACCCTCGGATCATCTCCAGCCAACTCTGGCCCTGGGCGTTGAAGCGCAGGGGCAGGGTGTTGAGGAACAGGCCCAGGACCGAGGCCGCGTCCTCGAACTCCGGCCGGCCATGGCTGATGACACCGCACAGCACTTCTTTCTGGTTGGACATGATGGCTTGCGCGAAACCGTGGGCGGCCAGCAGCACGGCGCGCAACGGCAGGTCCTGGTCGCGGCAGAACGCTTCGAGCCGCGCCAGATCCGCACCAGGCAGCTCCCGGTAGGCCGAGCGGTGCGGCGTCGTATCCGGGGCCGCCACGGGCACCCAGCTGGTCATGGACGCGGTGGGCGCCTCGCGCAGGTATTCGCTCCAGAACTGGCGATGGGCATCATCGGCCATGGCCTCCCGCTCCAGGACGATGAAATCGGCCGGCGTGGTCGTCAGCGCGGGCAGGGCGTCCGAGCCTTGCGTCGAGGTGTAGAGCGTGATCAGGTCGCGCATGAGGGTCGCCACGCTCCAACCGTCGAGAATCGCATGGTGGAAACTCAGCACCAGGTCGATTTCCTGCGCCGCCACGAAGACACAGAACTGATACAACGGGGCCTGCTGCCAATCCTCGCGATAACGCTTGCGTTCATCCACATAGCGGGCGATGGCCTGGGCGCGGGCATCGGGGCTCAGCGAGCGTGCATCGACAACCTGCACGGGGGCTTCGACCACGGGGTGTACCCGGGCCATGGGCACTTCGGCGTGACCGATGTCGAACGACATGCGCAACGCCGGGTGGCGCTGGATCAGCGCCTGGCAGGCACGCTGCCAGGCCATCGGATCCCAGTGCAGGCGCAGGCGATAGCGGAAGATATCGTGATAGATCGCCGAGTCCGGATGCATCATCGAGTGATAGATCATCCCGACCTGCAACTGCGAGGCCGCGTACACATCGTCGAACTCGCCTTCGTGGGCCAGGCGAATCGCCTCGGGGACCTGGGCGAACGGTGCCACGTGCATCGACGGCAGCAGGGGGATCGGCGAGATGGCCTGGGCCTGGATGCTGTGGGCCAGCTGCGCGATGGTCGGGTGCTGATAGACCTGGGCCAGTGTCAGGCCGATCCCTTGTTCACGTGCCTTGATCTGCAAATGGATGACTTTCAGCGAGTCGCCGCCCAGCATGAAGTAGTTGTCGTGGATGCCCGGCGCCGGCCGGTCCAGGTTCTCTGCCCAGAGGTCGGCCAGCATCCGTTCCAGGGGGGTACGCGGCGCCGTCGCATCGCTGCTGCCGAAGGTCTGTTCGGGCTCGGGCAGGGCCTTTCGGTCCAGCTTGCCGTTGACGTTCAGGGGCAGTCGTTCAAGCTGGATCAGGTGCCGGGGCACCATGTAGTCGGGCACCTGTCGGCGCAAGGCCTCGCGCAGGGCCTGCGGGCAGAGTTCGTGCCCGGGTTCGCCCACCAGGTAGGCGCTGAGGTACGCATCGCCTTCACCTGCCTGGCGAGCGATCACGACCGCTTCCTTCACGCCTTCGCAGGTAACGAGGCGCGCCTCCAGTTCGCCGAGTTCGATCCGCAGGCCGCGGATTTTCACCTGGAAGTCGTTGCGCCCCAGGTATTCGAGACTGCCATCGGGCAGCCAGCGAGCCAGGTCGCCGGTCTTGTACAGCCGCGCCTGGGGATCGGCCTGGAACGGGTCGCCGACGAACCGCTCGGCGGTGAGCTGCGGCCGGTTGAAGTAACCTCGCGCCACACCGATGCCGCCGATATGCAGCTCGCCGGCGATGCCGGGCGGCAGCGGTTGCAGGTTCGCGTCGAGGACATACAGCTGGATATTGGCGATCGGCTGTCCGATCGGGACGATGCCGGGGTGTACGTCGGGCCGGCACTGCCAGGCAGTGACGTCGATGGCCGCTTCGGTGGGGCCATACAGGTTGTGCAGTCGCACCTGCGGCAAATGCTCGAAAAACCGCACCTGCAGGGCATGGGGCAAGGCTTCGCCACTGCACAGCACTTGCTGCAGGGCCGACAGGCGCTGGGGCTCGACCTGGTCCAGGAACACTTGCAGCATCGACGGCACGAAATGCAGCAACGTGATGCCGGCGCCAGCCATGATGTCCATCAGGTAGCGGGGATCCTGGTGACCGCCGGGGGCCGCGACCACCAGTTGCGCGCCGCTCAGCAAGGGCAGGAAGAATTCCCAGACGGAGACGTCGAAACTGAAGGGGGTTTTCTGCAGGATCCGACTGTGCTCGTCCACCCGGTAAGTATCGCGAGCCCAGAGCAGGCGGTTCACGACGCCGTCATGCTGGTTCATGACGCCTTTGGGCAGGCCGGTGGAGCCTGAGGTGTAGATCACGTAGGCCAGGTGCCGGGGTGTCAGGCCCAGGGCCCTGGCGTCCGGGTTGTGCGTCGGTTGCCGGGCCAGGCGGTCGAGGTCGGTGTCCAGGCACAGCACAGGCACATCCACCATGGGCAGGTTCGCCAGCAACCCCCGGGTGGTGACAAGCACGCCGGGAGCGCTGTCCTTGAGCATGTGGTCCAGGCGGTCGGCGGGATATCCGGGGTCCAGGGGGACATAGGCAGCGCCCGCCTTGAGGATCCCCAGCAGGCCCACCACCATTTCCAGGCTCCGCTCCAGGCAGATGGCGACTCGGGCGTCGGGGCCGATGCCTTGCTCGATCAGGGCATGGGCCAACCGGTTGGCCTGTTGGTTCAGCGCATCATAGGTCAGTGCCCGGCTCTCGAAACGTACCGCTATCGCTTCCGGGCGCGCGGCCACCTGGGCTTCGATCAGCCCGTGCAGCAGCACGTCCCTGGGGTAGTCGACGGCTGTGCGGTTCCACTGCGCCAGCAACTGGTGTTCGGCCGGTGGCATGAGGTCGAGAGCCTTGACCGGCACGTCGAAATCATCGACCACGCCCTGCAGCATATGCATGAAGCGCTGTTGCATCGCCTCGATCTGCGTGGCATCGAAGTAGGCTTCGTTGTAGATGAAATGCATCGACACATCGTCGTCCGGCGCCGCTTCGCGGATGTGCATCGCCAGGGGCATCTGTTCGTAGCCGTTGCTGAGCTTGACCGGCTGCGCGGGGGCCGTTGCGTACCAGGTGTCCTGGTCCTGTTCGTAGGACACCACCAGGTCGAACAGCTGCCGGCGGCCCTGATGCTGCAAGCCCAGTTCCCGGTTCAGTTCGCTCAAGGGAAAACGTTGATGGCGGTAGTCCTGCTTGAGTGTCAGGGCGATCCTTGAGACCAGCTCGCTGAAGCTTGACTCGGTACCCAGGCTCAGGCGTACCGGGCTCATGCCGACAAACAGCCCCACCGTGGCCTTGTGCGCGGCATTGGCGCGGTTGAGGATCGGCAGCCCGATCACGATTTCATCGCGCAGGGTCACTCGGGCAAAGTAGCTGTACAACAGGCCCAGCATGGCGTGGAACACCGTCGCTTGTCCGCAGGCCTTCGCCCGCTCGCCAAGACGGTCGTACAACGCTCGCGGCAGGCGCCAGGCATGGTTTCGGCTGGGGGCCAGGCGCTGGCCGGACTGGACCTGGTAACGAGGCGCGAGCAAGGGTTCGGGCACCGTCCTGTATTTGTCCAGCCAGTACTGGCGTTGGCGTTGGAAGGCCGGTGAGTCCCTGTCGGCTCGCTGTTGCTCGATGTACGCTTGATAGGTCGGCGCTGGTTCCAGGGGGGCCGGCGACACCGAAAGGTCGGTGTAGGCCTGGCTGATGGCCCGGCCGATCATGGCGAAGGACCAGCCGTCGATGATCAGGTGATGGCAATTGATGAAGAAGTAATGAAGGTCTTCGCGGACCTTGATCAGGACGGCGCGAAACAGCAGCCCGCTGTCGAAGGAAAACGGCGTTTGCAGGTTCCCTTGCAACAAGGCCAGGGCGCTGGCTTGCGGATCGGCTTGCGTCGACACGTCGTGCAGGGCCAGCGGTACGCTCGCCGACGCCAGGAAGCGCTGGCGCGGCATGGGATGTTCGGCCGAACCGGGCACCAGATGGATGCGCAGGGCATCGTGGCGGGCGACCACCTGGTCGATGGCCTGTCGCAGTCTCGAGGCATCCACCGCGCCATTGATGCGCGCGTAGCCGCCGATGTTGTACAGCGGACTGTCTCCATGCAGCACCTGATCCAGCCAGATGTCCAGTTGCGGGGCGGTAAGCGGGTAAAGCACGTCCATGTCCGTTGTCCTTTTCAAAGCCGACAGCAGGCATCCGGGCGCTTGCTGTCGGTGGCGGGTTCATCCCTGCGCACGCTGTGCCTGGGTGGGCTTATGCGACCTGGTAGCGTTTCGGCGCGGTGCCGTGCGTGGCCCGGCGGGCGAGGGCTTCGACTTGCTGCGCCGCCGCTTCACAGGCGCTGTCGCCACTGGCGATCAGCGCGCGATAGCGATCACAGCTGGCGCGCACGTCGGGGCTGTTCAAGACCTTGTCCAGCGCCGCGGCCAGCGATTCGGCGGAGGCGGGCGGAAATACGCGCAAACCGCAACCCAGTCGCTCCATCCGCGCGGCGTTGTCGAACTGGTCGTGGGCGAACGGCGTGGCGATCTGCGGCACGCCGGCCGCCATGGCCAGCGCCGTGGTCCCGACGCCTCCGTGATGCACCAGGGCCGCACTCTGGGGCAGGATGCGACTCATCGGTACATAGCGCCGCACCAGGATCCGGCCTTGGGCGGACACCGCCGGGTCGACTGGCTGGCTGGTGAGGAATACGCCGCGCCGATTCACTTGCTTCAGGGCCTGGACCGCCGCAGTGAAATACTGCTCGCTGTTGACCATGGTCGAGCCCGGGGTGAACACCACCGGATTGTCCTCGTCCAGGAAGTCTTGCAGTTCGGCGTCCATCTGCTGGAAGCCCGACTCATCGAACAGCGGAAAGCCGGTCAGCACCGTCTGCGCGGGCCAGTCATGCTGCACCGGGGCGAACCACTGCGGGAACAGCCCCAGTACCCGATCCGGCGAGGAAATCCATTGGCTGATGATGCGTTTGACCGCAGGCAATCCCAGCTCCTGACGGAAACTGTTGAGTTGCGGCGCCATGACCCGATCCAGGAACGCTCGTTCGATGAGGCCCAGCAGCAGGCGCTTCATCCGATAAGGCACGAAGCCTGGCAGGTTGGTGCCTGGTGGATGGGTCGAAGGCGCCGCGGCGGACCAGAAGCCGAATGGCGAGACCTGGGCGGTGACCAGGGGAATGCCGTGCTTCTCATGCAGCAGACGCGCCGAAAACGCCCACAAGGAACCCAGCATGACGGTTTCGTCGTCGCAGGCCTGTTCCAGCAGTCGATACTGTTCACGCAGGGTGCTGGCGATGGTTTTCCAGAGCGTCGGCAACGAAGTCCGCGGGTGCCAGAGGGCCGGGTCGGCCATGACTTCGTCATATTCTTCACGGGTGCCCAAGGGCAGGAACTCGAAGCCGCAGCGTTCTATCAATGGGGCGAACGCGGCGCTGGCGCAAAACGTGATCCGATGCCCGCGCGCCGCAAGGGTGCGACCGATGCCGACAAAAGGATGGACGTCACCGGCTGAGCCGACGGCCGTAATGATCACATGCATAAGGCTCCCTCCAGAGTGATCGTGGGTTACGCAACGGATGAGCGTTCGTGGACTCCAGCCACTAAAACGATTCAGCCTTGGTGGTTATTAAGCATGGCCCGGCGGGAAAAGTCTGTGGCGGAAAACCGGGACAGTTGCCAGGCCATGGGAGCCTCGTGACGGCGGGCCGACCTTCGAAAGTGTCGAGCCAGACACCTTGCAGCTGTCTGGGCCATTGCCGTCGCAGGCAAACCCGCGCGGCGATGGCCCGGTCATCGTCGAGACTGACCGGGCCATCGCCCTGCAGGCTGGACCACGCCCACTGGGTGGGTCATGACGCCATGGCAGTCCTCAGCTCCCGGGAAATCGCCTCGCCCAGCCCGGTGACATGGGGAGCCTTGACCACGGTGTTGTGAGTGCCGGGAAGGGCCGTGACGCTCACCCGATCCTGGAGCAGTGCGCGCCAGCCCAGGGTCGGATCGCTGCGTTGCTGGTCACTGGCTGTGAACAACGACACCTTGAGCGGGCTCGGCGGGCTGACATAGGCACCGATGGCCTGCCGTGTCGCATAGGCCACCGCCAGGTGCGTGCGCAACAGGCCGGCATCGATGTCGTGAGGCAGCTCCTCGGGCAACAGGCGATTGGCTGTGCACAGCGCCAGCATCGCCTCGATGGCGCAGTCCTCGGCCAGCGCCGTCAGTTGCCGGGACAGGTCGGGGTCGATCTGCTCGGGCAGCCAGGCCATCAGGAACTGAGCCTCGCTCACCGCCGGCGCCGGGACCGGATCAGGGCGTGCCGATGCGTCGATGATGCCGAGGAACTCCAGGGCTTCACCACCGGCCTGGAGCTGGCGTGCCATTTCATAGGCGATCAGCCCACCGGCCGACCAACCGGCGATCCGGTACGGCCCTTGCGGCTGGACCTGGCGGATGGCGGCCAGGTAGCGCGTGGCCATGGCGCCGACATCCGACAGCGGCGCCTCCCCCGCCACCAGGCCGCTGGCGGCCAGGCCGTAGACCGGCATCTGGGGATCGAGTGCCGACGCCAGGTCCCGCGCATACTGGACCTCACCGCCCAACGGATGCACCAGGAACAATGGCCGCTGGGAGCCGGTCCGCCGGATCGGCACCAGATTGCCGTGGGCGCCCGGTCGTGCCTGGCCGTCGAGTGTCCTGGCGAAACCGGCGATGGTCGGCTCGACGAACAGGTCACGCACCGCGATGGGTTTGCCCAGCACCTTGCGCAGCCGCGAAGCCATCTGCACCGCCATCAACGAAATGCCGCCGAGGCTGAAGAAATCGTCATGCCGGCTGACCTGTTCCAGCTTGAACAGGTCCTGCCAGAGCGCCGCGATGGCGATCTCGGTATCGCCTTGCGGCGCCTCGTAGGGCAGGGCCTGGACCGGGCTGTCCGCGAGGCTTTCCGGCTGCTGCGTGGCGCTGGCCGAGCGCACCAGCATCGGGAGGTTGTCCAGCAACTGGCCGAGGGACTGGCGGGGATCGGCGACCAGCTGTTCCAGGACCGTGGCGAACAGTCCGGCGATGTTCTGCACGGTGACGCGGTCGAACAGGTCGTTGGCGTACTGCAGGCTGCCACCGATGCGCTCGCCGTTGTCGATCAACGACAGGGACAGGTCGAACTGAGTGGTGTTGTGTGGGCTTTCCAGGGTCTGCACGTCCAGCCCTGGCAGTTGCAGCGGTGACGGCGGCGTGTTGTCCAGGCTCAGCATCACCTGGAACAACGGGCTGTGACTCATGCTGCGGGTTGGTTGCAGGGCGCTGACCACCTGTTCGAAAGGCAGGTCCTGATGACTGTAGGCCGCCAGTGTCTGCTGCTTGATGCGTTCCAACAGGTTTTCGACACGGCTGTCGCGCCCGGTGTCGACCCGCAATGCCAGGGTATTGGCAAAAAAGCCGATCAGTGCCTCCAGCTCGGGGCGTTGGCGATTGGCGACAGGGGTGCCGACCACCACATCGTACTGGCCGCTCAGGTGGCTCATCAGCACTGCCCAACCGCCCAGCAGCACCATGAACAACGTGGTGCCCCGGGCCTGGCTGAACGCGCGCAACTGCGCACTGAGTGCCGGTGTGAACGCGCACTCGACGATACCGCCGGCATAGCTCTGGATCGCCGGGCGCGGGCGATCCAACGGCAGGTTCAACAGCGCGGGCGCGCCCTCCAGGTGTTGTCGCCAGAAATCGATCTGCGCCTGCAGCGCCGGGCCTTCCAGGGACTTGCGCTGCCAGGCGGCGTAATCCACGTATTGCAGCGCCAGGGGCGGCAGCGGGTCTTTGTGCCCCTGACTGAAGGCGCTGTAGAGCGCGCTCACTTCACGGGCCAGTACACTGTTGGACCAGCCGTCGGACACGATGTGGTGCAAGGTCATGAACAACACATGCTCTTCATCCGCCAATTGCACCAGATGGCCGCGCATCAATGGTCCCCGGTTCAGGTCGAACAGTTGCGTCGCATTCACCTGGCCGAGGCGTTCCAGCGTGGCGCTGCGTTCGTCGGCCGGCAGCGAGCGCAGGTCTTGTTGCTCCAGTTGGAAGCGGTAATCGGCTGGAGCGATCTTCTGTACCGGTTCGCCATCCACCAGTTCGAAACGGGTGCGCAGGGTTTCATGGCGCGCCACCAGGCGGTCCAGGGTGGCCTGCAGGGCGGACTTGTCCAGCGGCCCTTTCAGGCGCAAGGCCAGCGGCAGGTGATAGGCGGCGCCCGCCGCGTGATCCAGATGATCGAGGAACCACAGGCGTTGCTGGGAGAACGACAGCGGCAGGCGTCCCGAGCGATTGGCCAGGGGAATCGATGCCGATTCGCTGGGCGACGCGGCGTTGACCAGCGCGGCAAGGCCGCGCACGGTCGGTGCTTCGAACAGCTCGCGCAGGCTGATCCGCGCACCCAGCTTGCGGCGCAGCCGCGAAAGCAATTGCACGGCCAGCAGGGAGTGGCCGCCCAGTTCGAGGAAGCCGTCGTGGCGGCCGACCTGATCCAGGTGCAGCAAGCCTTTCCAGATCTCGGCAATGGCGATTTCGGT
>NZ_FPKK01000001.1:382643-915124 GCF_900119645.1 Pseudomonas sp. NFACC43 | reverse complement strand
GGCGAGCTGAGCGTCCGGGAACAACACCTGGCCGATGGCACCAGCCCGGATGCACCGGCCCTGACCCAGAGCGGCACGTTCACCGTGACAGCGCTGGACGGTGTGCAGAACCTGAGCGTCGGCGGCATCACCGTGGTCAGCGGTGGCGTGGCGGCCGGTTTCCCTCAATCGATTACCACGGCGCTGGGCAACACCCTGACCATCACCGGCTTCAACGCCGTCACCGGCGTGGTCAGCTACAGCTACACCCTGCTGGATAACGAGGCCCACCCGAATGCCAGCGGCGCCAACAGCCTGAGCGAGCAGTTTGCCGTGGTGGTTACCGACGACAACGGCACCACCGCCACCGGCAACCTGGACGTGAACATCGTCGATGACCTGCCCACTGCCCACGCCGACTCCGCTTCGGTGGACGAGGGAGGGACGGTCAGTGGCAACGTACTGAACAACGATGTGGGCGGTGCCGACGGCCCGGCCACCAGCGGCGCGGTGATCGGTGTCCGTGCCGGCGACGATACTTCGACCCCGGCCGTGGGCGGCCTCAATACCCAGATCAACGGCAGCTACGGTTACCTCACCCTGGATGCCAACGGCAACGCGGTCTATCACAGCTACCCGAACACGGTCAGCGCCCCTGGCGCCACCGATGTGTTCACCTACACCGTGCGCGACGCCGACGGCGATGAAAGCACCACCACCATCACCATCGACGTGCATGAAAGCTGCCTCGTCGCGACGCCGGACCAGGACATCAGCGTCCATGAAAAGGCCCTCGACCTGAACCAGGACGGCCAGGACCTGGCTCCCGGCACGGTCACCGGCAGCGACCCTGGCACCACTGGCGAAACCGCCAGCGGCAGCCTGGTGGGATCGGTCAGCGGTGCCATCGGCGCCGTGACGTTCGCCTTGGTCGGCAACGCCACTGGCGCCTACGGGCAACTGCTGCTCAACCCGGACGGCTCCTATACCTATACGCTGACATCACCGGCCACGACCACGCCCAACGCCAATGACGGCCCGAACGTCCTGAGCGAAAGCTTCACCTATCAAGCCACGGACTCCCTGGGCAACTCGGTCACCAGCACCATCGTCATCAACATCGTCGATGACATGCCCGAGGCGCATTGCGACGCCGCTTCGGTGGTGGAGGGCGGTACGATCAGCGGCAACGTACTGGACAACGACGTACTCGGCGCCGACGGCGGTACCGTCATTGGTGTGCGCGTTGGCAGCGATACTTCGTCCCCGGCGGTGGGCGGCCTCAATACCCAGATCAACGGCACCTATGGTTACCTCACCCTGGATGCCAGCGGCAACGCGGTCTATCACAGCAACCCGGACGCCGTTGGCGCACCCGGCGCCACCGATGTGTTCACCTACACCGTGCGCGACGCCGACGGCGATGAAAGCACCACCACCATCACCATCGACGTGCACAACAGTTGCCTCGTGGCCGAGCCCGATCAGGACATTACCGTCTACGAGAAAGCCCTCGACCTGAATCAGGACGGCCAGGACCTGGCCCCCGGCACGGTCACCGGCAGCGACCCCGGCACCACCGGCGAAACCGCCAGCGGCAGCCTCGTGGGATCGGTCAGCGGTGCCACTGGCGCCGTGACGTTCGCCCTGGTCGGCAATGCCACTGGCGCCTACGGCCAACTGCTGCTCAATCCGGACGGCTCCTACACCTACACGCTGACGTCCCCCGCCAGCACGACGCCCCATGCCAACGACGGTCCGAATGTCCTGAGCGAGAGCTTCACCTACCAGGCCACGGATTCCCTGGGCAACAAGGTGACCGGCAACCTGGTGGTCAGCATCGTCGATGACGTGCCTACTGCCATCGCGACCGAGCGCTCGGTGACCGCCGTGGAAATCGATTCCAACCTGCTGATCGTGCTCGATGTGTCCGGCAGCATGGCCGATCCCTCCGGTGTGCCCGGCCTCTCGCGGCTGGACCTGGCGAAGCAGGCCATCAGCGCCTTGCTGGATAAGTACGATGACCTGGGTGATGTGAAAGTCCAACTGGTGACATTCAGCAGCAGCGCCACCGACCAGACGTCCGTGTGGGTGGACGTGGCCACCGCCAAGTCGCTCCTCAGCGGCCTGTCGGCGGACGGCGGCACCAACTACGACGCTGCGGTGGCGGCGGCCAAGACGGCGTTCGCCACCTCCGGGCAACTGACCGGGGCACAGAACATCGGTTACTTCTTTTCCGATGGCAAGCCCACCACGGGCCAGGAAACCGGTGCGGCGGACGAGGCCGCGTGGAAAGCCTTCCTCGACGCCAACGGCATCAAGAACTACGCCATCGGCCTGGGCAGCGGCGTCAGCAATGCCCATCTCGACCCACTGGCCTATGACGGCAGCGCCCACACCGACACCAACGCGGTGGTGGTCACCGATCTGAACCAGCTCGGCTCGGTGCTTTCCGGTACCGTGCAAGGGGTGCCGGTGACCGGCAATCTGCTAGGCGAGGGCGGTTCGTTCGGCGCCGACGGCGGGTTTATCAAGAGCCTGCTGGTGGATGGCACCACCTACAGCTATGACCCGACCGCCAACGGTGGGCAGGGGGCACTGGTTGCCAGCGGAGGGTCCAACCACGGCACTTTCAATAGCCTGAACAATACGTTGAGTATCGCCACCGACCACGATGGTACCCTGGTGGTCAACCTCGACACCGGTGAATACAGCTACACCTCCCAGACCACCACCGGCAGCCTGATCACCGAAACCATCGGCTATGTCGTCAGCGACAACGACGGCGACCTGGCGAGCGCCAGCCTGGTGGTCAATGTCACGCCCAACAGCCCTCCCGTGGCGATGGACGACCACATCATCACCAACCTGCTGTCAGGCAATATCGTAGTGCCGGGAGAGTTGTTGCTGGGCAACGACAGCGACGCCAACGGCGATCCGCTGACTGCGTCGCCCACCAGCTTCAATACCGGCTGGGTCGCCAGGGGAGCAGACTTCACCGGCACCGCCGGCACGCTCAGTTTCACCGGTAACAACGTGCAGTCCATCAACCTCAACCGCAGCGCTTTCGTCGCCAACACCGCGACCATGACCGCGGCGCTGGTAGTCAGTGGGGCGCTGGGGGCGGTGTCCAACAACAATGCCAACGATGAAGACCGGCTCAATATCAGCCTCAAGCAGGGCGAGACCCTCACCCTGGATCATAATCTGGCGTCCGGGCGCATCGCCCTGGAGTACTCCCTCAATGGCGGACCGTTCATTGCCATCAATGACGGTGCCTCGTTCACTGCCGCGGCGGACGGCAACTATCAGATCCACGTCACCAACATTCCCAACCCCGGCAATGGCAACGTCAATGCCTCGGAAAACTACCAGCTGACCTTGACCGTCAACTACGCCGGCGCCCAGGAGAGTACGCCGGATTACCATGGTACCTACACCGCCAGCGACAACCATGGCGGCAGCGACAGCGGGGCGGTGAGCATCAGCTACCAGGCCGGTCACACCCTGACGGGCACTGCGGGGGACGATGTGCTGATGGCCGGTGCCGGTGACGACATCCTCAACGCCGGTGACGGCAACGATATCCTCAGCGCGGGCTCGGGCAATGACACCTTGCACGGTGGTGCCGGCGACGACCTGCTCTACAGCGGCACCGGCAACGATCTGCTGGACGGTGGCACGGGTAACGACACCGCCAGCTACGCCCACGCCACGGCTGGCGTCACGGTCGACCTGGGCCTGCTGGCCGCGCAGGACACCGGCGGCGCCGGTACCGATACCCTGGGGGGGATCGAGCACCTCATCGGATCGAACTTCAACGACACCCTCAGTGGCGATGGCGCCAACAACCGCATCGACGGTGGGCTGGGCCATGACGTGCTCAATGGCGGTGGCGGCGACGACATCCTGATCGGCGGCCTGGGCAACAATACCCTCGCCGGCGGCAGCGGCGCCGACACCTTCAAATGGCTGGCGGGCAATAGCGGCCATGACGTGATCACGGACTTTACCCCGGGCGTGGACAAGCTCGACCTGTCCCAGTTGCTATTGGGCGAAAACGGCACTAGCGCTTCACTGGACGACTACCTGCATTTCAGCGTGACGGGCAGCGGCGCATCGGTCACCACCAGCATCGACGTCAGCGCCATCGCCGGCGCCGCGCCGAACCAGACCATCGACCTGGCCGGCGTCAACCTCGCCAGCCACTACGGTGTCACGCCTGGTGTGGACGGCATGATCGCCGGCGCGGACACGGCGACCATCATCAACGGGATGCTGAACGATCATTCGTTGAAGGTGGATACGGTGTGAGGTGAGTTGAAACGACGAAACCCGCCATCCCCGTGGAGGGGGATGGCGGGTTTTATATCTTCCAGCGACCTGATAAGCGGATGACTCGAGTGGGCTGGGCTGAAATGGCCGGGCAGGAAATCATTCCGCACTCATCCAGTCATCCTCCGACCCGATCAATCAATGGAGGCTCACCCGGCGGCCGGCCGCCTCAGCGCAGCGCCGCGCGTGGCGGCAGTGGCGTAGTAGGACACATGGCCGTTCAGCAATCCCTGGACCGGGTCGCTGTTGCCTCCCGCACCGGCAAGACCCCAGGTAACCACTCGCGCATCGCTCGTGAGTGCGACGAAAGCCTGGCTGTTGGCATAAAGTGCTCGCACGTTTGTCAGCCCACTTGCGTTCACCGCGCCTCCCCACGCTGGGTGCCCCCAAGCCACTACGGTGCCGTTTCGGCGCAGCGCGGCAAATGCCGCGGCGGTGGCTGCGACCTGAACGAAGTCATCGAACACTTCGATGGTAGGAGGCACTGGTGCTCCGTAATCCGGATGTCCCCAGGTCACGACATGACCGCTGGCCCTGAGTGCGGCAAAGGAACTTGAAGTCGAGACAACCTGAACCACGTCGTCGAGTCTTGCAATCGGGCCCGGAATACTACCGCCGGCGTTCGCGTCTCCCCATGCCACGACTGATCCATCGGATAGTCGGGCGGCCAGGGCTGTGCTTGCGCCAACGACCTCGACAATGTTCGTGAGGCGCGCAATATCGCCTGGCACCATGCCCCCCGCGTTAGGTTGAGTGCCCCACGCCAGCACGGATCCATTGGCTCGCCGCGCCGCGAAGACGTAGTAGGCGCTGCTCAAGTCCACGATATCGGTGAGCAAGGCAATATCATCCGGCACCGCCGCCCCCAGGTCCGGCCTTCCCCACGCCACGACGGTGCCGTTGGCCCGCCGTGCCGCAAAGGCGTGGGCTGTGGCGGCTACTTCTACGAAGTCATCGAACTGCGCGATGGTTTCAGGAATATCACCGCCCAAGCCGGTCTCTCCCCATGCCACCAGGTGCCCCGTTGCCCGTCGCGCGGCAAAAGCGTGTCCTGTCCCGACCACCTCGACAATATCCCTCAGATTGCCGATATCCCGTGGTACTTCACCGCCTCGCTCTGCCCAGCCCCAGGCGACCACCTGGCCGTTGGCGCGCCATGCGGCAAAGGCATAGGCGGCATGGGCAACGCCGACTATGTCGGTGATCGTCGCAATCTCCGGCGGCACGTCGCCGCCATGCCCAGCCACTCCCCAGCCAACCAGGTTGCCTTGGGTGCGGCGAGCTACGAATGCGCCCCATGGTTGCGATGGAGCAGCGATTTTGAAGTTGCCTGCTCCGAACAGGTTGGCAGGATTGATACGGACCTCATCCTGGCTGGTGCGCACACGGAGTAGCCGCCAGGGCTGGTTGTCATTGAACCTCGCGGCCTGGATGGGGGCGCCACCGTCGCCCTCGTATTGCCATAGTGCTTCAAGCGGCTGTTGGGTGGTGACATTCAGCGCTGTCAGCAGCCGGCTGCTCCCCACCGTGGACCAGTGCATCGAGTTCGATGTACCGCGCGCGCCCATGACCTGCAACTGTCCTGTTCCCACTTGTCGCCGCACATCGTAGACCGCCGGTTGCGAGGGGATGGGCGAACTACCCTGACGCCGCAACGTATAGTCCAACGTGATGGTTCGATCAACGTTCGCCAGTACCACCGACTGTTGCACGGTCACTGCCTTCGACTGGCCCGCTTCGCTGGCCGAGACGGTATAAGGCACGTTGATAGTGCCCGCACCGGGCAGACCTACCCAACGCACTTCGCCCGAATCCCCGTCCAGCAGATTAGTCTCGGCCGGTATCCGAACCGTGGCGCCATTGGGAGTATTGGCAGGGTCGAGTTGGTCTCCCAGGGCCTGGTCGATGGTTGGAGGAAGCGGGTCTTGTCGTGACCCGACAACGGTCGCCCTTGCTATTTTTGAGGAGCCCATGAAGGTCGTGCCCCTGAACAGCTTGTAGGACATTTCTACCGTGCTGTCCGGAATAACCTTCTCGTTGGGAATCTCCAGCACACAGGCCACCTTCTGCCCAAAACCATCGGTTTCGACCGTTCCCGTGTCGCTGTAGGTGATATTAGGCTGGCCTGCCACCTTCGCGACGTAGGTCGCCTCGATCGTATCCCCCGGCAGGAAGCGTGAGTCACCGGTCAAGATGATCAACAACAGCGGGTTGGTGCCCAGCTTGTCGAGGTCGATGGTGCTGGGATCGTCGGTTCCGTCGCTGGCGATTTCCCGCGGGATCGGCACCGGCAGTCGAAGGCCGGCCTGGTCCACGTCCACGATCTGTATTGCCGAAAAGGGTGAGTCAAGGTCCGGCGAGTTGCCCAACTGGTCGGTGACCGTGAAGGAAAACATGAACTCGGGATGGTCCTCGCCCAGGTCGGCGCTGGTGACATCAAAGCAGATCGTGGTAGGCGTTGCCGAGCCGTGGTCCGGCGGCGCAGGAGCCTCGCTTTCCAGTACGGTACGCATCACATCCTTGCCGTTGCAATTGAGCCGGATGCGGTCGTGCGCCCGGCAATAGGGGTAACTCACGCACACCGTCGCCCGGGTGAACCCCGGCCCTATGCCGTTCTTGATGTCATCCGGCAGGATCAAGTCCAGCTCGGAATGCGCACCATCGCCGGGCGAGCGATCCTCGTTACCAGGGCGGATCTGGTTATACAGAATCTCCACGGGAGGGTCAGAGGTTTCGGGGATACCGCTCAGGCGCCTCACGGTGTAGGTCAGTCGATTGACCATGCCGGGCCGCAATTTTCCATTCGGTATGTAGAGCTCCACCGTGTCGTCGATGCCCAGCGTGTCCCGGTTGTCGATGTTCGTCTCGCCATTGAGGTTGATCGAGACGTTCTCCCCGCCTGTCTGATTCGTATAGGGCAACACCAGAACCTTGCAGCCCGCGGGCTCCTGGTCATAGATATGCTTGGGCACCCCGAAATCGCCCCCCACCACGGGGCGAGTGGCGCGCGGGAGGTCGGGTTTCTCCAGAAGGACGGTCTGGTCGGCGGGTGTCGATGGAAGGGGCATGGTCGGGGTCCTCATAAGTGCCGCGTCAGGGGCGTGTGATATGAGAGCGCCGATGCATGAAGGGTGGCTACTGTCAGGACTGACAGGTGAAAGCAGATTTAAGACGGGCGGCGAGCTGTTTTCATGGCAGTCTGCTCCTGCTCGGTTGCGCAGCGACTGCCCCATCAAAGGGGCTGCTTCGCAGTCCAGCGGGAGCGAACTCTCTCGTCATGGGCATTGTTGTGCTGGTTGGTGTGGTCGATTTTGCCCAGCATTCTGCGACTTATGTCGTCAAGCCTTTTCCAGTTCGCAAATATCGGGATAATCCTTTGGAGGACGCAACCCCGGAGGAAACCCAAAGGCGTCCAAGAGTAGCGGGGCAGGTCCTAGAGCTACAACTCCGATGTGAGGTATAAACCAGTTGTGAGGGCGTTTATAGGGATAACCGTGTTTAAGGCTGACAGTGTAATAGCTACCATCCCCTGAGTTTTCATGCGTCCAATATTCCGTAATGTTTGGGTCAGGAGCACCATGTTCGTTTGTCGCGCCACTAGGCCAGTTATACCCAACTTGCATATCCCCCCATTCCCCGAAGAGAGTCCCTATTCCCCGAACACCCTGCCCTAAAGTCAAGTGCCCTATCTGAGGCAGCCTGCCACGGCCAGCGGCGGTGGACCATGTCTCATAACCATAGAGTCCTGTAAACCATAGCGCCGCCTGCTTCATTACAAAAGTTGCGCGATTAGGGTTCGGTTGCGCCGCGTCTGTAATCGTAAAAATAACTTCATGATAAGTTGTTCTTTGAACTTCGCCTGTTTGGGCATGAATGGACGCGTACGCGGAGTTCGATGCAGAAAACGAGTAAGGAGGCTGCCCACCATCCACATTTATTGTAAATCGAGCATGGTTGAAACCTGTCTTCGGAAATCCGCTCTCAGGCAAAAACAAATGCTCCGCGCCACGAGGCGAAGCTGTTAGAGAGACAACTCTTAACGCCGTCATCACCGTGACCGTATAAGTACGCAACGGAAAAGTATCGGCAAGACCTTCCTCGGCACTCTGGTTTAACGTGGCCTTGAACTCCACCGTGAGCGTACTGCCATTGCGCAGCCCCTGCAGTTCAGTGAATGGCACGGTGTTGGTCGCGAATCCATCCGAGACCCAGCTTGCCGAAACTCGGCTGCCCAGGGCGCTGCTCCAAAGCACGCGTTCATAATCCGTGCCATCGTTGTTTTTGCCCTTCAGGCGTAACCACACGTACTGCCCTTGGGCAATAAGGGGCCAGGCGTCGATACGCACGGTGGCGTTGCCTGTAAAGGTTGCTACATCCAGTTCCGCCCCTTCGCCATTGTTGGTGGCTTGCAGGATCCTTGGTCTGGCGACCAGCAGATCGTCTTGGCTGAGCGCCTGCACATTCAGCACAAACGGATCCGACGGCGGCGACTCCACGCCGTTCTGGATCACCGTGTAGGTCACCGTCACCGCCTTGCCCAGGTTGAACGCCACCACGCTGTTGGGAATCGGTACTTCCCACCCATCCCTGATCGGCCATTCCCCCGAGGTGTGTGAACCACCTGCCGGCGTGCCCGCTGCGCCGGTCCAAGTGACTTTCAGTTTGTCGTCGGGCAGCAGCGCGGCGTTGGCCGGCACAACGATGTGGAGCGCGTCCTTGGCCTGGACCGGGTTCAGGATGGGGCCATTGGCCTCTTTCACCGAAGGAGGCAACAGGTTCTGCGCCGCTCCGATCACGGTCGCATGGGCCGTTTTTGAGGTACCGACCAGCGTCGTGCCCCTGAACAGTTTGTAAGACGCCTGCACTGTGCTGCCCGAAATAACCTTGTCGTTGGGAATCTCCAGCACACAGGCCTGTTTCTGCCCAAAACCATCGGTTTCGACCGTTCCCGTCTCGCTGTGGGTGACCTCCGGCTGGCCTGCCACTTTCGCGACGTAGGTCGCCTCGATGGTATCTCCCGGCAGGAAACGAGGGTCGCTGGTCAAGATGATCAACAGCAGCGGGTTCGTACCCAGTTTCTCGAGATCGATGATGCCGGGGTCGTCAGCCGTGTCGCTGGCGATTTCCCGCGGGATCGGCACCGGCAGTCGAAGACCGGCCTGGTCTACGTCAACCGTCTGCACAGCGGACCAGGGCGAGTTGAGATCCGGCGAGTTGCCCAACTGGTCGGTGACCGTGAAGGAGAACATGAACTGGGCATGGTCATCGCCCAGGTCGGCGCTGGTGACATCGAAGCAGATCGTGGTGGGTGTCGGCGAGCCGGGGTCCGGCGGCGATGGGGCCTCGGTATCAGGCACCGTATGGTATTTGGGCTTGCCGTTGCAGTTGAGCCAGATACGGTCATGTGCCCGGCAATAGGGGTAGCTCACGCACACCGTCGCCCGGGTGAAGCCCGGCCCTACTCCGTTCTTGATTTCATCCGGCAGGATCAACTCCAGCTCGGAATGCGCACCATCGCCAGGCGTGCGATCGAAAAGGCCTGGCCGGAACTCGTTATAGAGGATCTCCACGGGAGGGTCAGAGGTTTCGGGGATACCGCTGAGGCGCCTCACGGTGTAGGTCAGTCGATTGACCATGCCGGGCCGCAATTTTCCATTCGGTATGTAGAGCTCCACCGTGTCGTCAATGCCCAGCGTGTCCCGGTTGTCGATGTTCGTCTCGCCATTGAGGTTGATCGAGACGTTCTCCCCGCCTGTCTGATTTGTATAAGGCAACACCAGAACCTTGCAGCCTGCGGGCTCCTGGTCATAGATATGCTTGGGCACCCCGAAATCGCCCCCCACCACGGGGCGAGTGGCGCGCGGCAGGTCGGGTTTCTCCAGAAGGACAGTCTGGTCGGCGGGTGTCGATGAAGGGGGCATGATCGGGGTCCTCATAAGTGACGCGTCAGGGCGTGGTGATATGAGAGCGCCGATGCATGAAGGGTGGCTACTGTCAGGACTGACAGGTGAGAGCAGGTTTAAGACGGGCGGATGGGGGATGCCCTGGGTCGGCTAGTAAAGGAAGGTAACGAGCCTCTGTGGTAAGGGCGGCAAGCAGCTAATTGTCGGGGCTGGACCGGGGTACATTTGCTTCAGGGTTTGTGCAGCGTCTTCTGCCTGAGGATGTAGATCGTCACCAGCACCGCACTGGTCAACATGAACCCTCGCGCCCAAGGCAAGGGCACCAGGTAGCAGGACAAAAGGATGCTCGCCCACATCAGCGCGATGGCGTAGACCTTGCCCTTGAGGGGAATGCCGTTGCCGCTGAGGTAATCCGCGATCCAGGGGCCGAGTCGCGGATGGCCGACCAGCCAGCGATAGAAGCGCGGCGAACTGCGGGCAAAGCACGCGGCGGCCAGCAGCAGGAAAGGGGTGGTGGGCAGCACGGGAATGAAGATACCGATGACCCCCAGCACCACGCTCAACCAGCCGATGGCCAGCAGAGCGTAACGCAGGATCAGCGGGCGCTTGCCGATGGGCGCGGGCACCCGGTCGCTCAGTGATGGCGCGGCTTGAGGATCGCCGGTTTCTCGTCCGGGGCGTTGCACAGCAGGTACAGGGCGGTGAGGGCTTCCGGGATCTGCACGATCATGTCGTCCATCAGGTTCGGATCGGCGGCGATGTCGGAAAACTCCGGTTGTTCGTCGAACAGGCCGGAACCGACCATGATCGGCAGCAGCATTTCGCTGACTTCCTCTTCGGCGGTTTCGAACCAGGCCGCTTCGCGCAGGAACACGCCTTCCATGAAACCGATGCACCAGCCACGCAGTTCCGAGTCGTCCGGGTCGTCGCCCAGGTCCAGTTCGCACGGCAGTTCGAATTCTTCGTCCGAGGCCAGTTGGCGGGCGATATGGGCCTTGAGGCCCACCAGGGTGGCTTCGATCTCGATGCGCTGGGCTTCGTCGGTGTAATGCGGCTCTTCGGCGAACAGGGCGTCGATCCACTCCCGGTCAGGCACCTGCTCGGAGCAGATCGAGAGGGCGGTCAGATAGCCATGAGCGGCCACGTAATCCAGCGCTTCGTCGTGCAGCTCATCGGCGTCGAGGAAGACTTGCAGGCGGGTCAGTTGCTCAGCGAAGGACATTACGGGCTACCTTGGGGGAATAAACAATGCGGGAATTCTAGGCCTTCTTGAGCGCCCAGGCCAGCCGCGTGGCACATTTGCCTTGTCGGCAAGGGCTGGGTTGCCCAAGAAGCCGGGGGACATACCGAAGAAGGAAGGCCCGGCCTGGCTCCTGTGGCGAGGGGATTCAGCGAAACGTCGCACCGTCCCGTTGGGCTGCGCAGCAGACCCAATGTCACTTGAGTATGCGATCCAATCGATAAACCGAGAGGGGCTGCTGCGCAGCTCGGCGGGAATGAAGCCCCTTGCCACACATACAGCTTGGCTTGCTTTGAAAGTCAGAAGCACCTCTTGTCAGCATCGCCCTCTGCGGCGAAGGCCTCGGGTATACTGCCGCGTTTTGTGACGCCCTGCGGCGTCCAGCCGGTTCGAAACGCGCCCTTACGATTTGCCGGCGCAGCCTTTTCGATTCTGAACCAGCCTTGCAGGGATGTTTCGGTGATTTTTGGAGTTTCTATGCTCGAACAGGCTCAACGCGTCCTCAAGGACATCTTCGGCTACGACAGTTTCCGTGGCCGCCAGGGTGCCATTATTGAGCGCGTGGCCAGCGGCGGCGATGCCCTGGTGCTGATGCCCACCGGTGGCGGCAAATCCTTGTGCTACCAGGTGCCGGCGCTGTTGCGCAATGGCCTGGCGGTGGTGGTATCGCCGCTGATCGCCCTGATGGACGACCAGGTCGCCACCCTCGAGGAGCTGGGGGTTGCCGCTGCTTCGTTGAACTCCACCTTGAATGCCGACCAGCAGCGCGAGCTGGCGGCCCGGATCAAGCGCGGTGAAGTGAAGATGCTGTACCTGGCCCCTGAACGCCTGGTGCAGCCACGCATGCTGGCGTTCCTGCAGAGCCTGGAAATCGCCCTGTTCGCCATCGACGAAGCCCACTGCGTGTCCCAGTGGGGCCACGATTTCCGTCGCGAATACCTGCAATTGGGGCAACTGGCGGAGCTGTTCCCGGACGTGCCACGCATCGCCCTGACTGCCACGGCCGACAAGCGTACCCGCGAAGAGATCGTCGAGCGCCTGCATTTGCAGGAGGCCGAGCGATTCCTTTCCAGTTTCGACCGGCCCAACATTTTCTACCGCATCGTGCCCAAGGAGCAGCCGCGCAAGCAGTTGCTGGCATTCCTCGCCGAACGCCGCAGCGATGCCGGCATTGTCTACTGCCTGTCGCGCAAGAAGGTCGATGAGGTCGCCGCGTTCCTCTGCGAGCAGGGTTTTCCGGCCTTGCCGTATCACGCCGGCCTGCCCAATGACCTGCGGGCCTATCACCAGAAGCGCTTTCTCAACGAAGAAGGCCTGATCATGGTGGCCACCGTGGCGTTCGGCATGGGCATCGACAAACCCAACGTACGTTTCGTCGCGCACCTGGACCTGCCCAAGTCCCTGGAGGCCTATTACCAGGAAACCGGTCGTGCCGGCCGCGATGGCTTGCCGGCCGACGCCTGGATGGCCTACGGCCTGCAGGACGTGGTGATGCTCAAGCAGATGCTGCAGAACTCCGAAGGCGACGAACGCCACAAGCGCCTGGAGCAACACAAGCTCGACGCCATGCTTTCCCTGTGCGAGGAAACCCGCTGCCGGCGCCAGACCCTTTTGGCCTATTTCGACGAAGACATGCCCCAACCCTGCGGGCATTGCGACAATTGTGTCGACGGCGTGGAAACCTGGGACGCCACCGAACCGGCCCGCCAGGCGCTGTCGACCATCTATCGCACCGGGCAGCGCTATGGCGTGGGGCACCTGGTGGACGTCTTGCTGGGCAAGGACAACGAGAAGGTCCGCAGCTTCGGCCATCAGCACCTGTCGGTGTTCGGTGTCGGCAAGGACCGTTCCGAGAGTGAATGGCGTTCATTGTTCCGACAGCTCGTGGCGCGCGGCCTGGCGGACATCGACCTGGAAGGCTACGGCGGGCTGCGCCTGAGCGCCAGTTGCCGGCCCTTGCTCAAGGGCGAGGTCAGCCTCCAGCTGCGCCGGGACCTCAAGCCGGCGACGGCGGTCAAGAGCGGCAAGAGCCAGGCCAGCCAGCTGGTGCGTGGCGAAGAGCGCGATCAGTGGGAAGCCCTGCGCACCTTGCGTCGCAAGCTGGCTGAGGAACACGGTGTGCCGCCCTATGTCATTTTTCCCGACTCGACGCTGCTGGAAATGCTGCGCAGCCAGCCCACCTCCCTGGCGGAGATGGCCCGGGTCAGCGGTGTGGGTGCGCGCAAGCTGGAACGCTATGGCGAGGCGTTCCTCCAGGTATTGGGCGGGGAGGCCGAGACGCCGAAGTCGGTGGCCGACGTACGCCACGAACTCATCACCCTGGCGCGTGCGGGCATGACGCCATTGCAAATCGCCGGGCAGTTGCAGTGCTCGGAAAAAAACGTCTATGCGATGCTCGCCGAAGCCATCGGCATGCAGCAGCTGTCCCTGGAACAGGCACTGGACTTGCCCGAGGAGTTGATGGGCGAAGTGCAGGACGCTTTCCTGGATGGCGAGGGTGAGTTGCCCTCGGTATCGGAGGTCGCCGCGCTGTTCGTCGGTCGGGTACCGGAGGGCGTCCTGTACTGCGTGAGGGCTGCCTTGCAGTCGGAATTCGAAGTCTGATCAATGAGTTGCGGACCTTTAACGATTCAGTACGCGATTCAATGGGAAACGGCCTTGCCGGATTCCAATGTGCATGCTTAGCTGACTAATAATTAGTTTTTCTTATTTTAAGATCTGATGAGTTTTCTATGTCGTTGACCGATCAACACCGTTTTGGCATGCAATTGGCGCAAATGTCTCGAGGCTGGCGTGCCGAACTGGACCGGCGCCTGGCCGGGTTGGGCCTGTCCCAGGCGCGTTGGCTGGTGCTGCTGCACCTGGCCCGTTTCGAACATGCGCCGACCCAGCGAGAACTGGCCCAGAGCGTCGCGGTAGAAGGCCCGACGCTGGCGCGTCTGCTGGACAGCCTGGAAACCCAGGGGCTGGTGCAACGCCAGGCCGTGGCCGAAGACCGCCGGGCCAAGAAGATTGTCCTTTGCGCACCGGCCCGACCGTTGATCGAACAGATCGAAACCATTGCCACCCAACTGCGTCGAGAGCTGTTCGAAGGCGTCGACGAAGCGGACATGCGGGTGTGCATGCGGGTCCACGGCACGATCCTGGCCAACCTGGAAAAGTCCTGAGGCATATCCCTGGCGCCAGACTTTTGAGATTCGGCGGTTAGCGAACTATAACCATAGGGGGCTCTTGTTCAGTTTTCCCAACCTGAAACTGAACGAGATCACCAGCTTGCGCTCGTATTGAAAGCTGTTCTGGTCATCGAAAGGGATACCCATGCTTGGAAGTTTGCAGTCCACGTTGCGCAGTTGGGTCAACGTGTCAGTGGTCATGGGTGCCTTGGGGTATCCGGCTCTGGCGTCAGCGCTGGGCCTTGGGGAAATCACGCTTCATTCCGCCTTGAACCAGCCGTTGCGCGCCGATATTGCCCTGGTGGATGTGGCCGGGCTCGAAGAGGGCGATCTATCGGCCAGCCTGGCGAGCCCGGACGACTTCAGCCGGGCCGGCGTGGAGCGGGTGTTTTTCCTGAGCAACCTGCGGTTTACGCCGGTGCTGCGCGGCGAACGCAGTTTCATTCGGGTGACTTCCAGCAAACCGGTGGAAGAGCCTTTCCTCAATTTCCTGGTGCAGCTCAATCAGCCCAATGGACGCCTTCTGCGTGAATACACGGTGCTGATCGACCCGCCAGGCACGGCAGCTATCGTACCTGTCACCGACGCGACCGCCAGTACGCCCAAGGCAGCGGCATCGACCCAGGCGGCGCCAGCCATCAAGCCACCTGCGGCGACCCAAGGCAAGCGCTACACCGTCGTGCAGGGAGACAACCCCTGGATCATTGCCAAGCGCCTGCATGACGCGGGCAGCGGTGCCTCGGTCAACGAGCTGATGCAGGGCATCCTGGCCCTGAACCCCGGCAGCGACCGGCTCTCCATCGGCCAACGCCTGTTGCTGCCCGATTCGGCCGTGTTGCCTGCCCCTGCTGATACGGCTCCGGCCCCGGCCGATTCCAACGAGCAACTGGCCGCCAGCGTGCTGCAGAACCAGCAGCAACAGAAAACCATCGAAGAGCTGCAGGCCCGGCTCCAGGCCCAGGACGAAGAAATTGCCGGCCAGCGCCAGCAGATCAGCGAACTGCAGACGAAACTGGCCGAGCTCACCCCAGCTCCCGGTGCCACGGTGTCTGCGCCAACGGCGTCCCCCGCAGCGGAGGCTGTGAATGACACCCCGCCGGCTGACGCGCAACCGGTGGCGGAGCCTGGGGGCATCGACTGGTCATGGGTGGCGGCGCTGGTGGGCCTGTTGGGGCTGCTCGCCTTGTTATTGTTCATTCGCCGCCGGCAACAGGCCCAGGTCGGTTCGGAGTCGATGACCGAGCGTCCCGCCCCCCTGCTGGAGGACAGCACCGATACCTATGGAACGACTGTGGAGACGGACCCGCCAGAAGTCGCCGCGTCGTTCAATAATGGCGATACCCCACTGGGCGACGTGCTGGAAGGGGTGGGGATCTACCTGACCTATGGCCGCTTCGCCGAAGCGGCGGGATTGCTCCGGGCCGCGCTGCTGGCGGAGCCGGAACGCACCGACCTGGGCCTCAAGCTGCTGGATGTGCTGGGCAAGCAGGGGGATGCCATCGGCTTCCAGGTCCAGGAGCATCACTTGGCCACGCAGGGAGTCGATGCCTCGACGCTGGAGGAGGTCCGGGCAAAGTATCCCAAGGTCGCCGTGGCCAGCGCACCCGAGGCCGTGCCCCCGGCGCCCCAGGCGCCAATTCCTGTTCCTGCTCCCGCTCCCGAGCCGGCCCCTTTACACCCGCCGGGCGAGTTCGAGCTGAACCTGGATGAGCTGTCCATGGATTCCAGCTGGGATCTCAAGGAAGGGCAGGAGGCCACCGGCGGCAAAAACGTCGAGCCTCCACTGGCCCTCGACGATTTGTCGCTTTCCGGTTTCGACGAACCGGAGCTGCAATGGGGCGCGCCGTTGGAAACCGAGTCACTGGACGATGCTTTCCTCGACGGGTTCGCCGATGAGGAGCAGTCCCTGGAGCTCGAGCCGCTGTCGCTGGAGCCCGAAGCGACCTCTCCGGATCCACAGGCATCGGAGCATTCGGAAAAGCTTGAGCAGGCGCAGAATTGTATCGACGATGGCGACATCAAGACCGCCATCACGTTGCTCGAAGAACTGCTCCAGGAGGGCGACGAACCCCTCAAGCAGACCGCGCGGGTGCTGTTGGCCGGGATTCGCTGATACTTCTTCAAAAGCCTCCAGGGGAGATGGGCCTCTTCCCGGGCTGGCCCGTGAAGAAGCCCGTCCAGAGATCCAATCTTCCCTGCCTGGCCATCAGAACGTCTGGCCCAGATTCAGGTACACCGCCTGCTCATCGTCGTCGTTGAAGCCGTAGCTGAAGTTCAGCGGGCCCAGCGGTGTGTCGAAGCCCAGGAAAATGCTGGCGGCGTTGATGTAGCCGCTGTCGAATTCGTTGTCGTTGTTCCAGGCCCGACCGCGCTCCAGCGAGCCGCCGAAGTACAGTGGGAAATCCAGGGGCAGGTAGGCTCGGGGTGTCAGCCGGCGGTAGTAAACGGCGCGCATCAGGCTCATGTTCTGCCCGGAAATGCCGTCTTCGCGAAAGCCTGATAGCTGCCGTGCGCCGCCGAGCACGAAGCTCGACGTCACGATCTCGGCCGTGTCGAGGGTCCGCCCGTAGCGCCCGCCGAGGATGAACGTGTTCGGGCCACTGCTCATGGCCTTGTCCAGCTTCAGCTCCCACTGGCGATAGCGCTGGTCGGAGCCCAGGCCCGGATCGTACTGGCGCCAGGACAGGCCGAGATCTTCGCCTTCGTGGGGGAAGTACACGTTGTCCAGGGAGTCGAACGAGTATTTCAGCTCGTAGAAGCCTTCGTTGAAGTCCTCGCTGGGTTGGTCGTGGTCGCCGATGCGCACGTCCGCCTTGCCCCAGGCCTGGCCGACCCCGAAACGGATCTCGCCGCTGTTGCCGATCTGGCGGCCCAGGTTCAGGCCCAGGCCATAACGCTCCACGCGGTATTGCGCGACCGGGTCGTTGTCCAGGATCGATTCCACGTTGCGAGATTCGAATTGCCCGTAGGGGGCGATGAAGTAGCGCGAGCCTACGTCCAGCGGCTGATAGAACTCGCTGTACAACTCCTGCCGGTCGCCGATCTGGGCCCGGGTCAGCCATTCTGCGCCCAGGCGATTGATGCCGTTGACCCGATAGCTGGCGCCGAGGTTGAAGGCGCTGTCGCCGCGCATATCGTCCGACAGGCTCAGGCCCAGTCGCAGATAGTCGGTACCGGTGCGCTTGCCCCGGGCGTTGATCACCAGGGTGTTGTCCGGTCCCTTGTGGACCACGCGATATTGCACCTGTTCGAAGTAGTCCAGGCCGTACAGCGTGCCCATGTCGGTTTGCAGGCGGCCCAGGTCCAGGGGCTCACCGATCTGCTGGCGAATGTAATAGCGAATCACGTCATCGCCCACTTTCGAATCGTTTTCCACGCGAATGGCCGTGATGACCGGTGTCCGTTCGCTGGGCGTGCGTGCGGCCATGAGTTGTGGATCGGTCGGCTCGGGAGGCCGCAGGTGGGCCAGGCGGGCCTGGAGAATCCGGGTGGCGCGATAGCCGGCATCGATCATTTCCCGGGCCTGGCCGAAGTCGGTCGAGCCGAAGCTCGCCAGGGCCGGCTGGATCAGCACGTCGTCTTTCTTCAGAGTTGCCAGTTGCTCTTGGGAATTGCGCCGGGTCATCAGGGTGGTCGACTGGTTCAGGACGTCGAGCACCGTCACCAGTTGCTTGCGGTTGCGCAACGGGGTGCCGATGTCCACCACAATGGCCATGTCCACGCCCATCTCCCTGGCCACGTCCAGCGGGATGTTGTCGCTCATGCCGCCGTCCACCAGCAGACGGCCATCCAGCTCCACCGGGGCGAACACCGCCGGGATCGACATGCTGGCGCGGATGACCTTGGGCAAGTGACCCTTGCGGAACACCACCTTTTCGCCGCTGGCGATGTCGGTCGCCACGGCGCGGAACGGGATCGGCAGTTTGTCGAAGTCCCGGGTGTCGCTGGCATGTGCCAGCAGGCTCTCGAGCAGCAGAGCCAGGTTCTGCCCCTGGATGACGCCCAATGGCAGGCCGAGGCTGCCGTCATCGCGAAAGCTCAGTTTCTGTTTCACCAGGAAGTCACGGTCGTCCTGCTTGCGCCGGAACGGCACGTCCTTGCGCGGCGGGGCATCGGACAGGGCCTGCTGCCAGTCGATTTCCAGGGCGAGTCTTTCCAGCTCGTCGATCTTGTAGCCGGAGGCGTACAGCCCGCCGATCACGGCGCCCATGCTGGTGCCGGCGATGGCGTCGATCCGGATACCCTGTTCTTCCAGGGCCTTGAGTACGCCGATATGGGCCAGGCCTCGTGCCGCGCCGCCGGACAACACCAGGCCGATCTTCGGACGCGGGGTTTGGACGGCAGGCTCGTTGGCATGACTGAACAAGGGCAACAGGAGCAGAAGCAGGCAAGGCAGCAGGCGGCGCATCGTCGATCTCGGGGCGGACGGTCAAAGGCGAGTAGTATAACGATGCCTTCGAATCCACGAGTCGACCCGCAATGACCGAGCATAAACCGGAAATCGTCATCACCTATTGCACCCAATGCCAGTGGTTGCTGCGTGCCGCCTGGCTGGCCCAGGAACTGCTGAGCACCTTCGGCGACGATCTGGGCAAGGTCTCCCTGGTGCCGGGCACTGGCGGGGTTTTCCACATTGGCTGCGACGGTGTGCAGCTCTGGGAGCGCAAGGCCGACGGCGGCTTCCCCGAGGCCAAGGTGCTCAAGCAGCGGGTGCGCGATCAGATCGATCCGGAGCGGGACCTGGGCCATAACGACCGGGTTCAGTGAGACGTCGCTTCGACGCCTGCCGGCGGTGCCTTGGAACGGCTCAGCTGGCTCGACACCACGATCGCGACGATGATCAGCACGCCGCCCAGCAACATGCGCAATGTCGGGCTCTCACCGAACAGCAGCCAGGCCATGGCGATGCCGTAGACCGGCTCCATGGCGAAGACCACCGCCGCGGTGCGCGCCTTGATCACTTCCAGGCTGGCGACGAACAGGCTGTGGGCCAGGCCGGTGCAGAGCACCCCGAGCAGGGCGATCCACAGCCAGTCGAGCGCACGTACATCGCTCAACTGCGGCGCGGCCAGGGGCAGCAGGCATAACCCCACCACCAGGTTCTGGCACAGCGCGGCCTGCACGGGCGGAACGCGGCCGGAGCCGGCACGGTTGGTCAGCGACAGCAGGGAGAACAGCAAGCCCGAAGCCACCGCCCACAGCAGGCCGGTGGTGGCACCGCTGGCCAGGTCGAAATCCGGCGTGACCAGCACCAGGCCGATGCTCACCAATACCACCAGCAGGATTTCATTGGCGCGTATTCGCTCCCGGAAGATCAACCCTTCGAGCAGCACGGTAAACGCGGGGAAACTGGCGAATCCCAGCGTAGCGACCGCAACGCCGGCGACTTTTACCGCGATGAAGAAGCTTACCCAGTGCGCTGCCAGCAGCAGTCCGCCCAGCAACAGGCGACGGCTATCCGCTGCACGGAGTTTCTGCCAGGAGGTGCTACTGGCGAACCGGGCAAAGAACGCCAGGGCCAGCACGGCAAACGTGGCGCGGCCGAACACGATGATCGTCGGCGACGCGGCAGCCAGCTTGCCGAACACACCGGTCAGGCCGAACATGAGGGCGCCGATGTGCAGGGCGCCGAGGGCGGTACGGGGAGTCATTACAGTCCTTTCTATAAAGCGGCGGATGCACGCAGAACCTTGTGCAAGTACGCTGCGGCGCGACCCGACTAAAGCCCGCGCCACGCCGGCATGGCTGGTCAGTATTCAAGCGTGGGACAGCCCGGCGCGTCTGTCGCGATCCTAGCGGTTTTTAGCGCACGGCTAGCGCTGGCGTCGCAGTTTGCCCGGCGAGGCGCCAAATTCGCGCAGCACGGCGGCGGCGAAGGCACTCTGGGAGCTGTAGCCGACCCGGTGGGCGATCTCGCCGATGGGCAGGTCCGAGTCCCGCAGCAACCCCACGGCCTTGTGCAGGCGACGGCTGCGGATGTATTCCATCGGGGTCTGTCCGCATTCGGCGACGAAGCGCGCATGCAGGCGGGCGCTGGAGAGACCGGCGACCTGGGCCAGGTCCGCCACCTGCAATGGATAGGCGGCGTACTGGTCGATGTGGGCGTCGAGGGCGGCGTAGGGCAGGCGCCGGCCACCGGTGGGGGCGGGACGCGCGTCATTGAGGCTGGCCAGCAGCAGCACCGCCCCCTGCCGGGCGATCAACGGATCGTCCATCCGGCTGCCCGCCAGCCAACTGACCAACTGGCTTTGCCCCGCATCCAGGGGCAGGCGGGCACTGGTGTCGAGCAACCGGCGGCTGGCGTCGGCATGATCGCCCAGGCATTGATCGAGCCAATCGCCGCCGGGTACATCCAGTACCAGGCAACGACTGCCTTTGGGGCTGTCGCAGGCGTGATGGGCACCGGCCGGCACCACCACGAAACTTTGCCGGACCACCTGGCTGCCGCAACCTTCGACCTCGAAATCCAGCGCGCCGGACAGCCCGAACACCAGTTGAGGGTGGTCATGGCTGTGGACGATCAGGTCCTGGCTGTATTGGCGTAGCGTGAGGATCGGTCTCATCGCGGTCTCCCATGGCAGGCCGTCAGGATACACCCAGGTCGCGATGCATGGCCCTGTCATGTAACCGACTTGTATTTGTCATGGGCCATTAATCGCCGGCATGCACAGTGGTGAAAACGATCAGAGGGGTTGCCCATGACCAGCGCCGAGCTCGCCAGACCCAGCCGCAAGCAGCGTGTTCGCACCCTGTGGATTTCCGACGTGCACCTGGGCACCCGGGACTGTCAGGCCGAGCACCTGTCACAGTTCCTCAAGGGCTACCACGCCGACAGGATCTACCTGGTCGGCGACATCATCGACGGCTGGAAGCTGCGCGGCGGCATGTACTGGCCCCAGGCGCATACCAACGTCATCCGGCGCTTGCTGACCATGAGCAAGCGCGGCACCGAAGTGATCTACGTGACGGGTAACCACGATGAATTCCTGCGTCGCTATTCGAAGCTGATCCTGGGCAACATCCAGCTGGTGGACGAAGCGGTGCATGTCACCGCCGACGGCCGGCACCTGCTGGTGATCCATGGCGATCAGTTCGATGTCATCACCCGGTACCATCGTTGGCTGGCGTTCCTCGGGGATTGGGCCTACGAATTCACCCTCACGCTGAACCGCTGGCTCAACCATTGGCGGGCCCGTTATGGCTATGGCTACTGGTCGCTGTCGGCGTACCTCAAGCACAAGGTCAAGACTGCCGTGAGCTTCATCAGCGATTTCGAGGAAGCCATCGCCCACGAATGCGTCAAGCGCGAACTGCACGGCGTGGTGTGCGGGCACATCCACCATGCCGAGATCCGCAAGGTAGGGGAGGTGGAATACCTCAATTGCGGTGATTGGGTCGAATCGTGCACCGCGTTGATCGAGCACTGGGATGGTTCGATCGAACTCTATCGCCTGGCGGAGGCCCAGGCGCGAGAGGCTCGGCTGAAGGCAATCAAGGTCGCCGAGCCGGCTTGAGCTCAGAACGCGACCTTGCCCAGGCACATGTCGCGGTACATGACGAAATCCCCCAGCAGGCTGTAGAACGGATGCTGGAAGGTGGCCGGGCGGTTTTTTTCGAAGAAGAAATGCCCGACCCAGGCGAAGCCGTAGCCTGCCACGGGCAGCGCCAGCAACCAGGCGCCGTTGCCGACGACGAGCGCCATGACGAAAATCAGAATGACCAGGGAAGTACCGACGAAGTGCAGGCGCCGGCAGGTGCTGTTGCTGTGTTCGCCCAGGTAGTACGGATAGAACTCGGCGAATGTGCTGAATGTCTTGGTGTTTTCCACGATTGCTTGCTCGGTGGTTATTGTTCTGGTGCCGATCGCGCCATTCTTCTGGAAGTCTAGGAGCCCTTGTCATCGACGGACAGTGACAATGGGCGCCACTTTAGTATCCTTCGCAAATCCGGCCGCAACGCGCGGCTCGTCATGCAAGTAAATGTCATGAGCGAACGAACGACTTCTTCAAGTTGGGCGATGGGGATTGTCAAGGCGCTGGAGATGGACGGCCTGGATTGTCGCGCGATGTTCGGGCAGTTGGGGCTGGACTTCGAAGCGCTGGACGATCCGGATGCCCGTTTCCCCCAGGACTCCATGACGCGGCTCTGGCAATTGGCGGTGGAGCTGTCGGGCAATCCGGCCATCGGTTTGAACATGGGCAAGATCGTGCGCCCGGCGTCGTTCCATGTTGTGGGTTATGCCCTGATGTCCAGCCGCACATTGCTCGAAGGTTTCCAGCGGTTGGTGCGCTATCAGCGGATCATCGCCGAAAGCGCCGAGGCCAGCATCCGCCAGATTGAGGGCCATTACGGGCTGGTCCTGGCGGTGCACGGCGATCACCTGCCTCCCACCCGGCAAAGTACCGAGGCATCCCTGGCCTGCGCGTTGAGCCTGTGCAACTGGCTGACCGGACGCACCCTGCATCCGGTGAAAGTGTTGTTCCAGGGCCCTGAGCCCCTTGATCCGACGCCCTACCGCCAGGCTTTCCCCGCGCCGCTGATGTTCAATGCGCCCTACGATGCGCTGATCTTCGAACGGGCAGACATGGAGGTACCGCTGCCGACGGCCAACGAGGCCATGGCGTTGCTGCATGACCGTTTCGCCGGCGAATACCTGGCGCGTTTTTCGGAAAGCCGCGTGACTCACAAGGCGCGCCAGGCTCTTTGCCGGCTGCTGCCCCAGGGCGAACCCAAGCGTGACGTGGTGGCGCAGGCATTGCACCTGTCTCAACGCACCTTGCAGCGACGCCTGCAGGAAGAGGGCACCAGCTTCCAGCATCTGCTGGATGACACCCGCCGCGAGCTGGCCGAGCAGTACCTGACGCAGCCGGACATGACCTTGCTGGAAATCGCCTATCTGCTGGGGTTTGCCGATCCGAGCAATTTTTTCCGCGCCTTTCGCCGCTGGTTCGATACGACGCCCGGCGAGTACCGGGCGGCACGGGCGGCCAAACCGGTCAGTGACGCCAGAACGCCGGGATACACAGCACGAACACTGTGATGATTTCCAGCCGGCCCAGGAGCATGCCCGCCGACAGGATCCACTTGGCCGCGTCCGGCAGCGGCGCGAAGTTGCCGGCCGGGCCGATGGTTTCCCCCAGCCCCGGGCCGACGCCGGATACCGTACTGGCCGCGCCGGTCAGCGCGGTCATCCACTCCACGCCCAGCAGCGACAGCAGCAGGGCGATGACGCAGATGGTGATGGCGAAGAAGAACGAGAACGTGAGGATCGAGCGCACGATTTCCTCGTCGAGGCGGTGGCCGTTGTATTTCTGCTTGATCACCGCGCGCGGATGGATCAGTTGCGTGAGGTTGGCCCTGAGCAGGATGTAGGCGACCTGGAAACGGAAGATCTTGATCCCGCCGGCCGTCGAGCCCGAGCAGCCGCCGACGAAGCCGAGGTAGAAAAACAGCATCAGGGAGAAGTTGCCCCACAGGCTGTAGTCGCCCAGGGCGAAACCGGTGGTGGTGACGATCGACGTCACGTTCAGGGCCACGTGCCGCAAAGCGTCCAGCCAATGCAGGTCGGTGGTCGCCCAGTACCAGGTGCCCAGTACCAGCCAGGTCACCAGCAGCACGCCGATCAGGCCCTGGACCTGCTGGTCCTTGATCAGCGCCCGGCGATGGCCGCGCAGCATCGAGACATACAGGGCGAACGGCAGGCTGCCGAGGATCATGATGACGATGGCGACCCAATGCACCGCCGGCTGGCTCCATTTGGCCAGGGACAGGTCGGAGGTGGAAAAACCGCCGGTCGAGATCGCCGACATCGAATGGTTGATGGCATCGAACGGGCTCATCCCGGCCCACCAGAGCGCCAGCGTGCCGAAAATGGTGATACCGACATAGGAGGCCACGATCAACCGCGCCACCATGTGGGAGCGCGGCATGACCTTTTCCGAGCGGTCCGACGATTCGGTCTGGAACAGCCGCATGCCACCGATGCGCAGCAGCGGCAGGATCGCCACGGCCATGCCGATGAAGCCGATCCCGCCGAGCCAGTGCAGCAGCGAGCGCCACATCAGGATGCCGGGGGACATGTTGTCCAGGCCGCTCAGGACCGTGGCGCCGGTGGCGGTGATTCCCGACATGCTTTCGAAAAACGAATCCGTGTAGCTGATGTGCTGGGTCAGCAGGAATGGCAGCGCTGCGAAAATGCACACCACCAGCCAACTGCTGACGGTCAGCAGGTACATGTCCCGGGGCCGCAGATGCACATGCTCGGGACGTCCCGGGAGCACCAGGGCCAGGCCGGCGACGAAGGTGATCATGCTCGACCAGAGAAACGACGGCAGGTCGCCCGTGCGCTCGAAAACCAGCAACGTGGCCATGGGCACGACCATGAAGATCGCCAGGGTGATCAGGAAGATGCCGATGATGAAACCAATGATTCGCAGGGTCGGCAACGCCATGGAGTCCGCTCGGGCTGAAAGGGAAGGGCGCCATTCTACCTGCGGCAAATGGCATGTAAACCGCCATCCGGGGCCTGGCGGGTGCGGCCTGGGAGCCGGTATTCGAATTTGCGCTGACGGACTCGCCGTACAGCCACTAGAATAGCCGGACATTTTTCCAGGGAGGTGGCCGATGCAGGCTCTCGACGCTTTGCTCAACCGTGTTTCCGTTCCACGCCTGATTGACCCGGCGCCTACGCCCGAGCAGCGGGAGGTCATGTTCGCCGCCGCGATGCGCGCGCCGGATCATGGCCAGTTGCGGCCATGGCGTTTTCTGACGGTCGAAGGGCAAGCGCGTTATCGCATGGGCGAACTGCTGGCCGAAGCGGCGCGTTTCAATGACCCGCTGGTGGCTGAGGCCGTTGTGGAAAAGGCCCTCAATGGCCCGCTGCGTGCGCCCCTGGTCGTGGTGGTGATCGCTCGTCTGCAAGACCATTTCAAGATCCCCAAGTCCGAGCAATTGCTGGCGGCCGGCTGCGCGGCCCATGCAATCCTGCTGGCGGCCTACGCCCAGGGCGTCGGTGGCGTATGGCGTACGGGAGAACTGGCCTATTCGCCCCACGTGGCCGAGGGGCTTGGCCTGGAAGTGGGGGAAGAAGTGATCGGTTTCCTCTACCTGGGCACGCCGCAGAAGGAAGCGCGTACGGCGCCCAAGGAAGACATCAGCGAATTCGTTCGCGAGTGGACCGGCCAGTAAACGCCATATCGCACCGCCGCATCCGTTCGGCTGGGTCATCGTGGCGAAGGGCAGGCCCCCTCGCCACGAATGCGCTGCGATTATCGGCAGGCGTCGGCAATGGCCTGGGCCAGCAGATCCAGGCGCGTGGCATCGATGCCTGCCACGTTGGCCCGTCCTGTACCGACCATGTAGACACTGTGTCGCTCTCGCAGGTGCCTGACCTGTTCCGGGTTCAAGCCGGTGTAGGAAAACATCCCGCGTTGCACGCCGATGTGGGCGAAGCGTTCGCGCAGGCCGTGAGGCTCCAAGGCCTCCAGCAGGCCGCTGCGTAGCTGCGCGATGCGCAGACGCATGACCTGCACTTCGTCTGTCCACAGGCTCTTGAGGTGCGCGTCACCCAGGATCGTCGCCACCACCGCCGCGCCATGGTCCGGTGGCGTCGACCACAGGTTGCGGGCGATGTTGGCCAGTTGGCTGCGAATATCCTGCAGCTTCTCGCCATCCGCCGCACAGACGATCAACGCGCCGGTACGGTCCCTGTACAGGCCGAAGTTTTTCGAGCAGGAACTGGTGATCAACACTTCGGGCAAGGCCTGGGCAAACAGCCGGACCGCCCAGGCGTCTTGCTCCAGTCCATCACCGAAACCTTGGTAGGCAAAGTCGATCAAGGGCAGCAGATCGCGGCTGCGTACCACGTCCAGGACCTGGCGCCATTGCTCATGGGACAGGTCGAAGCCGGTGGGGTTGTGGCAGCAGGCATGCAGCAGCACCACATCGCCCTTCGGTGCCTGGCCCAGGGTGGCCAGCATCGCCTCGAAATCCAGACGGTTGTCGGCGCCCACGTAAGGGTAGAGGCGGGTCTTGACCCCTGCCGCGGCGAAGATGGTTTCGTGGATCGGCCAGGTCGGGTTGCTCAGCCAGACACCACGGCCCGGCAGGCATTGGGCAATGAAATCGGCGCTCAGGCGCAGCGCACCGGTGCCCCCCGGGGTCTGGGTGACGCCGGCGCGTTTGTCCATGACCAGCGGCGAGTCGGCCCCCAGCACCAGTTCACTGACCAATTGGCCGAACGTGGCGTCGCCATGGCCACCGATGTAGGTCTTGGTGGCTTGGCGTTCCACCAGCCGCTGCTCGGCCAGCTTCACGGACGCAAGGATCGGCGTCAGGCCCTGGGCGTCCTTGTAGACCCCTACGCCCAGGTCGAACTTGTTCGGGTTGCTGTCCGCACCGTAGGCCTCCATCAGGCCGAGGATCGGGTCACCGGGCACCCGGCCGATGGCATCGAAGTGCATTACTTGCGGCCCTCGGCGGTCTTGGCCACGTCATCGGTGCGGGCGGCCATGATGAAGTCGTTGCGGTGCAGGCCCTTGATGGAATGGCTCCACCAGGTCACGGTGACCTTGCCCCACTCGGTGAGCAGGCCCGGGTGATGGCCTTCGGCTTCGGAGATTTCGCCGACGGCGTTGGTGAACGCCAGGGCATGCTTGAAGTTCTTGAACAGGAAGACTTTTTCCAGCTGCATCACGCCGTCGCGCACTTCGATGTTCCAGTCCGGGATCTGCTTGATCAGGACCGGCAGTTCTTCGTCGCTGACTTGTGGGGCGTCGGCGCGGCAGGCTTCGCAATGGGCTTGGTTCAGAGTGTTCATGGTGTGTTCCTGGATCGAATAGTTGAAAGCGTCGATGCACCCACGCTAAAGCAAAGTCGTGCCGTGCAACAGACTCAATTGAGATCGAAAATCGCGGGTCACGCGGCTTTCGGTGGAAATTTCGGTGCGTGCAGGCCCAGTTCCCGGCCGCGCTTGACCATGCCCATGATGTCTTCGTGGGCCAGGTCGAACAGGCGCTTGAGTTCGGGCAGCACGAAATACACCGGCTGCAGGATGTCGATGCGATATGGCGTGCGCATGGCTTCCAGCGGGTCGAAGGGCTGGTGCTCCGGCTCGTCCGAGAGGCAATACACGGTTTCCTTGGGCGATGACAGGATGCCGCCGCCGTAGATGCGCCGGCCTTGAGGCGTTTCCACCAGGCCGAACTCGATGGTCATCCAGTACAGGCGCGCCAGGTAGACACGCTCTTCCTTGGAGGCCTGCAGGCCGAGCTTGCCGTAGGTGTGGGTGAATTCGGCAAACCAGGGGTTGGTCAGCAGCGGGCAGTGGCCGAAGATCTCGTGGAAGATGTCCGGCTCTTGCAGGTAGTCCAGTTCTTCACGGGTACGGATGAAAGTGGCCACCGGAAACTGCTTGCTGGCGAGCAATTCAAAGAAGGTCTGGAAAGGGATCAGCGCCGGCACCCGGGCGACTTGCCAGCCCGTGGTCTCGCCCAGCACTTTGTTGATTTCCCCCAACTGCGGAATGCGGTCGTGGGGCAGGCCGAGTTTGTCGATGCCGTCCAGGTATTCCTGGCACGCACGGCCTTCGATGACTTTCAGCTGGCGGGTGATCAGCGTATTCCACACCGCGTGTTCTTCGGCGGGGTAGTGGATAAAACCTTGCGCATCGGGCTCGCGGGCCACGTATTGCGTTTGCTTCATGCTGCTCTCCTGCTGTTTTTCCTCTGGTTTTTTCGAACCGGAGAAAGGCTGTTTATTTTTATGTCCAGCGATGCATTAGAGATAACCCCAAGCAGGGGATCGTGCAGCAGGTGCAAGCGCGCCAATCAATGATAGCTGTCCTCGTTCTGTAAAATTTTCGTGACGTTTTTTGCTGGCCTTCGATTCTCTGGAGATTTTCAGCTAGGAAAAGGCCTACAGCTGTCACATAATCTTGACGGTTATTTGCGCCTCCAGACAAAAACACTGGTGGGCTTGCTCCACCGGGCGACGCGGCAGCGCTTTGCGGGCCTTGTCCCTATCGATTCCTAACGCACCAGGCCTTCTCATGCGCATCAAAGTCCATTGCCAGAACCGCATCGGCATCCTGCGGGACATTCTCAATCTGTTGGTGGAGTACGGCATCAACGTTGCCCGGGGCGAAGTGGGGGGCGAGCATGGCAATGCGATTTACCTGCACTGCCCCAACCTGATCAATATCCAGTTCCAGGCGTTGCGCCCGAAATTCGAAGGCATCGCCGGGGTGTTCGGGGTCAAGCGCGTAGGGCTGATGCCAAGCGAGCGTCGGCACATGGAACTCAATGCCTTGCTTGGCGCCCTGGAGTTTCCGGTGCTGTCCATCGACATGGGCGGTTCCATCGTCGCGGCGAACCGGGCAGCGGCGCAACTGCTTGGAGTGCGGGTGGACGAGGTGCCGGGGATTCCACTGTCGCGCTACGCCGAGGATTTCGACCTGCCGGAACTGGTGCGCGCCAACCAGTCGCGGATCAATGGGTTGCGGGTCAAGGTCAAGGGGGACGTGTTCCTGGCCGACATCGCCCCGCTGCAATCGGAGCACGACGACAGCGAGGCCATGGCCGGCGCGGTGTTGACGCTGCATCGGGCCGACCGGGTCGGCGAACGGATCTATAACGTGCGCAAGCAGGAGCTGCGTGGCTTCGACAGTATTTTCCAGAGCTCGAAGGTGATGGCGGCGGTGGTCCGCGAGGCCCGGCGGATGGCGCCGCTGGATGCGCCGCTGTTGATAGAAGGCGAGACCGGCACCGGCAAAGAGCTGCTGGCTCGCGCCTGCCACCTGGCCAGTCCCCGGGGTCAATCCCCCCTCATGGCGCTCAATTGCGCCGGGTTGCCGGAATCCATGGCCGAGACCGAACTGTTCGGCTACGGCCCCGGCGCCTTCGAAGGCGCCCGTGCCGAAGGCAAGCTCGGCCTGTTGGAACTGACCGCCGGAGGCACGCTGTTCCTCGACGGCGTCGGGGAAATGAGCCCGCGCCTGCAGGTGAAGCTGCTGCGGTTCCTGCAGGACGGTTGCTTCCGGCGCGTCGGCAGCGATGAGGAGGTGTACCTGGACGTCAGGGTCATCTGCGCGACCCAGGTGGATTTGTCCGAGCTCTGTGCCCGGGGAGAATTCCGCCAGGACCTGTACCACCGCTTGAACGTGCTGTCCCTGCACATCCCGCCGTTGCGCGAATGCCTCGATGGCCTGACGCCACTGGTGGAGCATTTTCTCGACCAGGCCAGCCGCCAGATCGGCTGCCCGCTGCCCAGGCTGGCTCCGGCGGCGATGGACCGTCTGAGCCATTACCACTGGCCTGGCAACGTCCGGCAACTGGAAAACGTACTGTTCCAGGCCGTTTCCCTGTGCGATGGCGGTACCGTCAAGGCCGAGCATATTCGCCTGCCGGACTACGGCGTGCGCCAGCCTCTTGGTGATTTCTCACTCGAGGGCGGGTTGGACGAGATCGTCGGGCGTTTCGAGAAGGCGGTGCTGGAGCGCTTGTACTCCGAGCACCCCAGCAGCCGCCAACTGGGCAAGCGACTAGGGGTTTCCCACACCACCATTGCCAATAAGTTGCGTGAGTATGAGGTGGGAAAGGGCCAGTAGTTGAAGGTCCATGTCTGCCACTCTTTTCATACCTGATGTTCGTCAAGCGCTGGCTCGGTCTTGTCGTCGGTCCGATGTGAGGGCCATGTCCGCAATTGCACGCGCCTTGGGTATCACGGTAGCTGGTATGGGATTTGCTGTGTCCTGATCTGTCCCCACTTATTCATGCCTGGTGGCGATTTTTTGACAGGGCAGGGCCCCGGATTCCGCCGCGCTACGTGAGGTTCAGGATGCATAAGAAACTGGCTGTGGTTCAGTCGAACTACATTCCCTGGAAGGGTTATTTCGATCTGATCCGCAGTGTCGATGCGTTCGTCCTGTATGACGATGTCCAGTACACCCGTAGTGACTGGCGCAACCGCAACAAGATCAAGACCGCCCAGGGCGAGCATTGGCTGAGTATCCCGATCAAGAAGAAAGGCCGTCTCGGGCAGTTGATCAATGAGGTACAAGTCACCAATCCGGATTGGGCCGCAGCCCACTGGAAGACCATTGAGCAGAGCTACCGGCGCGCTTCATGCTTCAGGCAGATGGAGGCGCCGATCCGCTCGCTCTACGAACAGGCCGCCAACCTCACTCACCTGAGCCGTATCAACCACCTGTTCATCGCCGGCTTGTGCCCCCTGCTGGGCATTCACACGCCGCTGTACCGTTCCGAGGATCTGGGCCGTGCAGAAGGCAAGAATGAGCGCCTGATCCACTTATGCCAGGCCCTCGGTGCCGACGAATATCTCTCTGGACCCGCTGCCAGTCATTACCTGGACGAAGCGGCTTTCGCCGCCCAGGGGATTACCGTGTCGTATATGAGTTATGCCGGTTATCCCGAGTATCCCCAGGTCTACGGTGAGTTCCAGCATGCGGTCAGTGTCATAGACCTGTTGTTCAACACCGGCGCGGACGCATCGGCTTTCCTGGAGAAAAGGGCTGCCTGAGCAGGCCTTCCCAGTGACACCCTTTTGATTTGATTCTGGAGATTGCACCCGATGTCGAACCTTGCGCAGCAGGACGCTTACTCGCTCGAACAGGCGTTGGCGCGTTTGCGGCTGATGTACGCCAAGCCCGAGCATCCGTATTACTTCCTCGCGCCTGCCTATCGTGAATCGTCGTCGGGCGTCGTCTCGTTGCACTACCTCTGTCATATGCTCAACCTCAGTGGCCGCGAGGCCTATATCTGCGGCACAGAGGTGGTCAACCCGGACCTCAAGACGCCGCTGATCAATTCGACGATCAAGCAGCGCCATGCGGCAGCGGGCAAAGTGCCGATTGCGGTTTATCCGGAGGTGTTCCCCGGCAATCCGCTCAACTGTTCGGTCGTGGCGCGTTTTCTGCTGAATTTCGAGGGGTTTCTCACGGGTAATGGCATGGATGCCGCTCCCACCGACCTGTTCTTCTATTACGCTGCCCGGCTCGCCGAGCACCGAGGTGACCCTGACGGCGACCTGTTGTGCCTGCCGGCCATCGATGTCGAAATGTTCTCGACGGTGGGCACCGCGACTGAGCGCAAGGGAAGCTATCTCTACCAGAACCGTCACCCTCTGGGCCTGATCGATTACTCGCAACTGCCGGCCGATATCCGCCTGTTGAGCATGGCCAATCCCTTGCCCCTGCCCGAGCTGGCCAAGCTGCTGCGCGGGGCGGAGGTGATGTACAGCTATGAATGGTCGATGACCTGTGTCATGGCGGTGCTGTGTGGTTGCCCGGTGATATTCATTCCGGGGCATGGCGTCGACCAGCCACTGCTCGACACCAGTTTCTTCGGCAGCGTCGGCTTTGCCATGCTCGACCAGCCGGACCCGTTGGGGCATGCCCGGGCCAGCCTTGGTGACGCCTTGCAACGTTACGTCGAGCGCACTGCGTCTTTCTGGCAGCAACTGGATGTGTTTATCGCGAAAACCCAGGCAACCGCCGCTCGTGAGGCGGTCGGCAATCGTCTGGGAGCGCTCGACTGGTTGCGCAAACGCTACCCGACGGCGCAGCAGTTGCTTTTGATCAATGAGCGGTTGTCGGTCCCGGCGGCGCCTGCCTTCACTGTCGTCGTCCACGATGACGGCAATCAGCTGGCATTGGCGCATACCCTGGACAGCCTGGATAGACAGTTGTACCAACGCATCCATGTCTGCGTGATCGGTAGCGCCGACCCGGGGCGAGCCAACGTCCAGTGGTTGGCGTGCGATCCGAAGCAGCCGGCGGCCGCGATCAATGGCTTGCTCCAGGGCGTCCAGAGCGACTGGTTCATGCTGGTGGATGCGGGGGAGGAATTTATCGCCGCGGGGCTGCTGGTGATGGCTCAGAATCTACTCCAGGCGCCTGACAGTTGCCTGGCGGTATACGCCGACGAGGCGCTGCGTACGGGCGGTGTGGTCGACCTTTCGCTGCGACCCGATTTGAATCTGGACCTGCTCCTGGCGTTTCCGGCCGGTCTTTCTCGTCACTGGATGTTCCGTCGCGATGCGCTGGTGCGCTTGAACGGTTTTGACGATACCTGCGGCGATGCCTTCGAATTGGCTTACCAACTGCGCCTGATCAGCGAATGCGGGATGGCGAGCATCGGTCACGTCAGCGAACCGCTGTTGATTGCCAACGAGCTGCGTCATTGGCAATGCGCAGATGAATGCGCGGTCATCGATGCACATCTCCAGGCACGTGGCTACGGTCGGGCGCGAGCGATTGAACTTGCTACGACTGCGGGCCGCTATCGTATCGACTACGGCCACGAGCAGCAGGCTTCGGTCAGCATTCTGATTTACCTGGAAGGTCAACTGACGAATTTCCAGCGCTGCCTGGAAAGCCTGCTGTTGCACACTGATGCAGTGGACTTCGAGGTCTTGCTGATCGAGCCAGGCAACGATGACCCCGCGTTGCTGGAGTGGCTGGGGCTGGTCGAGCGGATGGGCGAAGGCCGGTTCCAGGTGTTGCGTTTCATGCCGGGGCAGTCTCGTGCGGGCATGTGCAATGCGGCGGCCCAGGACGCACGTGGAGAATACCTGCTCTGGCTCGATGCGCAAAGCGCTGTGCTGGAGCCGGGTTGGTTGCAGTCGTTGCTCAATCATGCCCAGCGTCCGGAAGTCGGCGCCGTGGGAGGCAAGCTGGAGGATAGCCAGGGTCGCATTCGCCAGGCGGACCTGGTGCTGGGGCTGGGCGCCATGGTCGGCCGGGCTTTTGAAGGTCTGCCCTCCGAGGCGGAGGGCTACATGGGACGGCTTGGGCTTGAACGCAATTGCTCTGCCCTGGGCGCCGAATGCCTGATGCTGCGTCGAGCGCTGTTCATTGAGGCTGGAGGCTTCGACAGCGACCCGCTGCTGGCGCCCTGGACCTCTGTCGACCTGTGTCTGAAGCTCCTGCAGGCAGGTTATCTGAATGTCTGGACGCCTTACGCGCGCCTGTTGATGGATTCTGTGGCTGGCATCCGTGCGAGCAGCCAGCAGGAAGATGCCTTGCTCGCACGCTGGTTGCCACAGCTTGCCCGCGACCCGGCCTACAACGCCAACTTTTCGCTGCGCGTCGGTGAGGGATTTGTCCGGGAAAACACTGATCTGTGCTGGTTTGCGCTGCAAGGCAGCGTACCGAGGGTGCTGGTCTGTGTCACCGAACAGCAGGCGGGCGCCTACTCGCGGCTGGTTCAACCCTTCAGTACGTTGCTTGAAGCAGGGCAGATTGAAGGTGTGGCTGTTTCAAGTCTGCTGTCGTCGGTGGAAATCGAGCGCCTGGCACCAACCACCGTGGTGTTGCAGCGCCCCCTGGACGACGCTGGGCTGCTGGCCCTGAGCCGCCTGAGGGCCTTTTCCAAAGCCTTCACCGTCTATGATCTGGATGGCTATCTACCGCAGATGGCGTTGAAGGGCGATTACGCTGCCGAAGAGCTGCTGGAGCGCCTGCGGTACGGAATGATGCAGGCCGATCGTGTGCTGGTCCCTACGCCCGCGCTGGCTGAACTGCTACAGGGTCACCACGACGATATTCGTGTGCTGGAAACCCTGCTGCCGGCTGCGTGGGGGCGTGTGCAAAGCAAGCGGCGCACTGGGCCCAGGCCGCGTCTGGGCTGGTTGGGCTGCAAGGATGCTCAGTTGTTGGCCGACGTGTTGCCCGCGTTCGCTGGCGAGGTGGATTGGGTGGTGCTCGGCGACTGCCCGGCGTCATTGCAACCTTTCCTGAAAGAACTGCACCCAAGTGTCGCGCAGCAGCAGTTGGCCGGGGCCATGGCCGCCTTGAATCTTGATCTTGCCCTGGTCCCCATGGCGGAAAACCTGGGCAATGCCTGTTCCGGCGACTTGCGTGTCCTGCAGCATGCCGCTTGCGGGCATCCGGTCATTTGCAGCCGAGTACCGGGTTTTATCGGTGGCGAGGTGTTGCCGCTGTCCCGGGTGAACAACGAGGCGCAGGAATGGATTCGGACGATTCGCATGCACCTGGAAGACCGTGAAGCCTCCGCGACGCTGGGCGATACCTTGCAGTCGACCGTACGTGCGCAGTGGCTGCTCCAAGGCGAGCGCCTCGACGCCTGGCGACGGGCCTGGTTGGCCGACTGATCCGTACAACTTATTACCTTTGCCCCCCAGCGGAGTGCATGTGACATGAGCAACAATCTCGATACCTTCATCGCAGCCTACAGCGACAGCTTTGGCTATGCGTATGACAACAACATCATTCTCAATTGGTATCCCCAACGCATCATGGCGCTGTGCACCAAGGAGCAAAGCCTGCTGGAGCTTGGTGTCGGCCATGGCTTCAGCACCCACCGCTTCTCGCAGTTCTTCAGTGAGCACACGGTGATCGATGGCTCCGCGTCGGTGATCGCTCAGTTCAAGGCGCAGTATCCGAACAATGCAGCCGAGATCGTCGAAAGCTATTTCGAGACATTCGATACCGACAAGCGTTTCGACCTCATCGTGATGGGGTTTGTCCTTGAGCACGTCGATGATCCGCAGGCTATATTGCAAAAATTCAAGCATTACCTGGCGCCGGGTGGCCGCTGCTTCGTGCTGGTTCCCAATGGGGAGTCGCTGCATCGGCGGTTCGGTCATGCTGCCGGTCTGCTTGACGACATGATGGCGCTGGGTCGTGGCGATCTGGAGCTGGGCCATGTGCGCAGCTATTCGCTTCAGACCCTGACCGCTGAGCTGGAAACTGCCGGGTTCCAGGTGGTGCGCAAGGAAGGTGTCTTCCTCAAGCCCTTCACCACCGGACAACTGCAAGAGCTGCACCTGGGGGGCGACATCCTTCACGCGATGTGCACCGTGGGCATCGATTATCCGGAGCTCAGCTGTGCGCTGATGCTCGAAGCGGCAGTCGCCCCATCATGAAAAGCCTGGTGATTGGAAGTACCTCGGTCATCGGCAAGGCGGTCGCCCAAGCCTTGTCGTGCCTTGGCCCCGTCAAGCTGGCGGGGCGCCGGGATGCCGATATCGCTTTCGACCTGAGCCGCCAGGAGCCCTTCGCGTGCGACGAGCGTTTTGACATTGTCGTGCTGGCCGCCGCAGATTTCGGCGGCCGCCAGCCGGACGAGCTGGTCCGCGCCGAACTGGTCAACAGTGTTGGTACGCTGGCGGCCTGCCGCCTGGCCGAGCAATGTGGCGCCCGTCATTTCATTCTGCTTTCATCGCGTTCGGCGGGTGACCGGCCGACGGATCCCTATTTCGGCATCTATTCGCTTTCCAAGCGCCATTCAGAAGAGGTGGCGAGTCTTTATTGCCGGGAACGGGGCATGACCCTTAGTGTTTTGCGCATCAGCCAAGTCTACGACGACGGCGAACAGTGCAGGCTTCACCAGCCGTTGCTGTACGCCATCGCCGATAAGGCACAGGCGGGGCAGGGCGTCGAGTTGTATGGCAGCAACGACGCCAGGCGCAACTATCTGCACCTGAGCGATCTGACCGAGGTCTGCGTGCGGCTGGCAAAGCAGGGCATCCCTGGTTTGTATAACTGTGGTCATCCCGAATCTCCCCGTCTTTCGGCGATTGTCCAGGCTGCGTTCGAGGCGTTCGGCAAGCCGTTGGATGTACGCTTCCTGCCCGAAAAGGGTGATATCCCCGACCTTGCCCCTTTCGAGTGTGCGCACGAGCTGTACCAGCAGATCGGTTTCACCCCTCGAATCGACGTTCGCCGGGGCTTCGAGCTGATGAGAGCGCACAGGGAGGGGCTGTCATGAAGACCGTCATGGTGACTGGCGTAGGGGCCATCATGGGGTACGGCCTGCTCAAGTCGCTGCGTGAAGCGGCTCCTTCTGTTCGCCTGGTCGGCACTGATATCTACGACGACGCTGTCGGCCGCGCCTGGAGCGATGTCTTCGAGCAGGCCCCGTATACCGCAGCCTCCGAATATGGACAGTGGCTGGGCGATACGCTGGCCAGGTACAAGGTTGATCTGCTTATTCCCGGCATCGAACAGGACGTTCATTGGTTATCGGACAACCGGGCACTGCTGGCCCAATGGGATTGCCAAGTGGTGCTCAACAACCCGCATCTGATCGATCTTTCCCGGGACAAATGGGCAATGGACCAGGCGCTGGTAGCGTTGGGGGATCCCAGCCGTATTCCCAGCCTGCTGTCGGGGGATTTTCATTCGCTCGAGGCTGCCCTGGGGCTGCCGTTCCTGCTCAAGCCGCGCCGCAGTTATGCCTCCAAGGGGCTGGTCTGGGTACGCGAAGAGCGTGACTTTACGCCTCATGCGGCGCTGCTCGGCGATTACCTCATGGCGCAGCCCATCATCGGCAGTGCGGCCGATGAGTTCACCGTAGCGGCTTTTGGCGACGGACAGGGCAATACCGGGCCCACCATCAATTTCCAGCGCAGGCTGGCCTCGGATGGCTCGACCGCCAAGGCCTGGGTATATCGGGATGACGCTCTGGACCAAGTCGTGGCCAGGCTGTGCCGTGCCTTCAAGCCGGTCGGACCGACCAATCTGCAGTTCCGTCGCGGTCATGACGGGTCCTGGAGCCTCCTCGAGATCAACCCGCGGATCTCTTCGACCAGTTCGATACGTCGCGCATTCGGTTACAACGAAGCTGCCATGTGCCTGGATCATTACCTCGACGGCAAGACGCTGACCCAGCCAGCCCTTCGGGGTGGTTTCGCTGTTCGTTATATAGAGGATTTCATCGTCTATGATCGGGATCATTTCTGACATACACGGCAATTACAGTGCCCTGCGGACAGTGTTGGCCAAGCTTGACGAATTGGGTGTGACGCACATTATCTGCCTGGGCGACACGGCCGGTTATTACAGCCAGGTCAATGAGTGCTGCGATGCCCTGCGCGAACGGAACATCTTTTCCGTGATGGGCAACCATGACTGGTACCTGGCCAGGAACGAGCGCTGTCCTCGCTCCAATAGCGCCAATGCCTGCCTGGATTATCAACGGGGCGTCATCACCTCACAGAACCTGGCATGGTTGGGGGCGCTCCCTGAGCGCTCTACCCAGCATGACTTGAGCATTGTCCATGGCGGCTGGAACGATCCGCTGGACGAGTACGTGCGTCCGTCACAAGCGTATTTCATGCCGTTTCCCGGTCGTCATTTCGTGTCAGGCCATACCCATGTCCAGCACTTGTGGAGTGGCGAGGACAAGCTCTATTGCAATCCCGGTTCCGTCGGCCAGCCACGTGATGGTGATCCCCGGGCAGGTTTCGCCACTTGGGATGGCGAGATATTCCACCTGCATCGGATTGAATACGACATCGGTGAAACCCAAGAGGCAATGAAGGACGCGGGATTCACCCCGTATTTTTATGAAAACCTTGAAACAGGCAGCCAGATAGGTGGGCGGCTCAGTGCGGTTTAAGACTTCGCGCTGTGCACCACTGATGACTATGCCCACCCATGGAAGTTTGCAATGAGCCAAGAAACGATCGCCTTCAACAGCCCCTACATGACCGGCAGGGAGCTGGATTACATTGCCCAGGCCAAGTTCGGAAACATGCTCGCCGGTGATGGCCCATTCACCAAGAAGTGCCACCGCTGGCTGGAGTCCAATACTGGTTGCAGCAAGGCATTGCTCACGCATTCATGTACCGCTGCGCTGGAGATGGCGGCTTTGCTGCTGGATATCCAGCCTGGCGATGAAGTCATCCTGCCCTCCTATACCTTCGTCTCCACCGCCAATGCCTTTGTATTGCGTGGCGCAGTGCCGGTCTTCGTCGATATACGACCCGATACCCTGAATCTGGATGAGCGTCTGGTCGAGGCAGCAATCACATCCCGGACCAAGGCCATCGTGCCCGTCCATTACGCCGGGGTGGCCTGCGAGATGGATGCCATCCTGGCGATTGCCCGCAAGCATGGGCTGGCAGTGGTTGAAGACGCCGCACAAGGCGTGATGTCGACCTATAAAGGCCGAGCACTGGGCAGCATCGGTGACCTTGGAGCATTCAGCTTTCACGAAACCAAGAACGTGATTTCGGGTGAGGGCGGGGCTTTGCTGGTCAATGACCCCGAGCTGGCGCTGCGGGCCGAGATAATTCGGGAAAAAGGTACCGATCGCAGTCGTTTCTTCCGGGGCGAAGTAGACAAATACACTTGGCAGGAGGTGGGCTCGTCGTTCCTGCCCGGAGAAATCATTGCCGCCTTCCTCTGGGCCCAGTTGGAAGAAGCCCAGGCCATCACCCATCGCCGTCTGGCGATCTGGCATAGCTACCATGCCGCATTGGCGGAGCTGGAATTCCAAGGGGTGCTGCGTCGTCCGATAATCCCTGAAGATTGTCAGCACAACGCCCACATGTACTACGTGCTCCTCGCCCCGGGCGTAGAGCGCCAGGCGGTGCTCGATACGCTGAAAAAGCATGCGATCCATGCCGTGTTTCATTACGTGCCGCTGCATTCTTCGCCTGCGGGCGCACGTTATGGGCGGGTTCATGGCTCGATGGAAATCACGGATGGCTATTCCGAGCGTTTGTTGCGTCTGCCACTCTGGCTGGGCATGACCGACGACCAGCAAGGTCGGGTGGTGGAAACCCTGGGCAATGCCTTGATGAGAGCCTGACTGGCTGGTTGAAAGTATGACCGAGGTGTTGTCCTGCAAGGCCTCATTCGGCGAAACGCCGTGTCAGGGACCTGAGCTTCACTGACACACCTTGGTCTGGCCTCGGGGGTTGGCGGCCCTGTCGGGCCAGGAATATCCAGGCAAGTCGTGGGGGTGGCGGCTTGCGCTGCGCCTTAAATCGGACCTGTCCCTGGTCTGGCTTGTCCGTGATGGCCGGCGATGCCTCCAGCCTCCAGGCCAGCCCTTGCCACTTGGCGGCATGACACCGCCGGTTTTTCGTCTTCCATCGGTTGATGGCCTCCCTCTCGAAGTCCCTCAACCCCTTTGTTTGCCGGGCTTGGCGCCGTTAGGAAAAAGTTGGTCTGCAAATTGCTTGAGGCTGTGCAACACAGCAGTGGACGGCAAACGTCCGGCATGCAGAGGAACGAAAGTGGACAAGTACCTTTATGTGGCAATGACCGGCGCCAGCCAGAATGCGCTGGCGCAACGGGCCCATGCCAACAACCTGGCGAACATCTCCACCAACGGCTTCCAGAAAGACCTGGAGCAGGCACGTTCGATGCCCGTGTTCGGCGACAGCTTTCCGGCGCGGGCATTCGCCATGTCCGAACGTCCAGCCACGGACTTCACGCCGGGTGCACTGGTTGAAACCGGTCGCGACCTGGACGTGGCTGTCAGCGGGCCGGGCTGGATGGCCGTGCAGAACCCCGACGGGGGCGAAAGCTATGTGCGCACCGGCAGCCTGAACGTTGACGCCCTGGGCGTGCTGCGGGCCGGCAACGGCATGCCGGTCATGGGCAACGGCGGTCCGATCGCCGTGCCGCCGGAGCAGAAGATCGAGATCGGCCAGGACGGCACCATCAGCATCCGCGCCATGGGCGAAGGCCCGCGCGTGATGGCTGAGGTCGACCGCATCAAGCTGGTCAACCCGGACCCCAGGAACATGACCAAGGGCCTGGACGGCACGATCCGTACCAAGGACGGCCAGCCGGCGCCCATCGATGCCAACGTGCAACTGGTGTCGGGCTTCCAGGAAGCGAGCAACGTCAATGCCGTGGATGAGATGACGTCGGTGCTGGCCCTGGCCAAGCAATTCGAGCTCCACGTGAAAATGATGAACACCGCCAAAGAAGGCGACGAGGCCATGGCTCGGGTCTTGCAGATCTAACCATTAACTACAGCGTCGCGCCGAAAAACAGGCGTACGAGGAGAATCGAATGCTTCCGGCTCTATGGGTTGCCAAAACCGGTCTGTCCGCCCAGGACACCAACCTTTCCACCATTTCCAACAACCTGGCGAACGTGTCGACCACGGGCTTCAAGCGTGATCGCGCCGAATTCCAGGACCTGCTGTATCAGGTCAAGCGCCAGCCAGGTGCCCAGTCGACCCAGGACAGCGAGCTGCCGTCGGGCCTGCAAGTGGGTACGGGTGTGCGCATCGTCGGCACCCAGAAGAACTTCAACGCCGGCAGCCTGCAGACCACCGAGCAGCCGCTGGACATGGCTATCGACGGTCGCGGCTTCTTCCAGATCCTGCAACCGGACGGCACCACGTCCTATACCCGTGACGGTACGTTCCACCTCGATTCCAATGGCCAGATCGTCAACGCCAGCGGTTTCGCCCTGGAGCCGGCCATCATCATCCCGAACGATGCCCAGACCTTCACCGTGGGCCGTGACGGCACCGTGTCCATCACTGTGGCGGGCAACCCGGCCGCCCAGGTGATCGGCAACCTGCAGACCGCCGACTTCATCAACCCGGCCGGTCTGCAAGCGGTGGGCAACAACCTGTTCCTGGAAACCGCCGCCAGCGGTGCGCCGCAAGTCGGCACGCCGGGGTTGAACGGTTTCGGCACCACGCTGCAGAACACCCTGGAAACGTCCAACGTGAGCACCGTTGAGGAGATGGTCAACATGATCACCACCCAGCGCGCCTACGAGATGAACTCCAAGGTGATCTCCACCGCCGACCAGATGCTCTCGTTCGTTACACAGAATCTGTAATCACGTCAGGGCGACCCTGGGTCGCCTGCAACACCTAGAGGTAGGGTCATGAATCGCTTTGTATCTGTACTGGCACTGAGTGGGATCACCGCGCTCGCGGGCTGCGTCGCGCCTACGCCCAAGCCCAATGACCCGTACTACGCTCCGGTGTTGCCGCGCACGCCGCTGCCGGCCGCCGCCAATAACGGCTCGATCTACCAGGCCGGCTTCGAACAGAACCTGTACAGCGACCGCAAGGCCTTCCGGGTCGGTGACATCATCACCATCACCCTGAACGAGCGGACCCAGGCCAGCAAGAACGCCAACTCGCAGATCGACAAGACCAGCGAGACCAGCGTCGGCCTTACCTCGCTGTTCGGCTCCAGCCTGACCACCAACAACCCGATCGGCAGCAATGACCTGAGCCTCAACGCCGGCTATGGCGCCGACCGGGCCACCAAGGGTGACAGCAAGTCCGGGCAGAGCAACAGCCTGACCGGTTCGATCACCGTGACCGTCGCCGATGTGCTGCCCAACGGCATCATCGTCGTGCGGGGCGAGAAGTGGCTGACCCTCAACACCGGTGACGAACTGGTGCGTATCGCGGGTATGGTCCGTGCGGATGACATCGCGACCGACAACACCGTTTCGTCGACTCGTGTGGCCGATGCGCGCATTACGTACTCGGGTACCGGTGCGTTTGCCGATGCGAGTCAGCCGGGCTGGTTCGACCGTTTCTTCCTCAGCCCCAAGTTCCCTTTCTAGGTGGTCAAGTTGAATCTTAAACAGCTGTTGCTCGGTGCCCTGGTCATGTCGGCGGCCTTCAGCGTTCAAGCCGAGCGCCTGAAGGATATCGCCAGCATCTCCGGCGTGCGTTCCAACCAGTTGATCGGCTACGGCCTGGTCGTGGGGTTGAACGGCACGGGTGACCAGACCACCCAGACGCCGTTCACCTTGCAGACCTTCAACAACATGCTGTCGCAGTTCGGCATCAAGGTGCCGGCGGGTTCGGGCAACGTGCAGTTGAAGAACGTCGCGGCGGTCTCGGTCAGCGCCGATCTGCCGGCGTTCGCCAAGCCCGGTCAGCAAGTGGATATCACCGTTTCCTCCATCGGTAACTCCAAGAGCCTGCGTGGTGGCACCTTGCTGCTGACGCCGCTCAAGGGGATCGACGGCAACGTCTACGCCATTGCGCAGGGCAACCTGGTGGTGGGTGGTTTCGATGCCGAAGGGCGCGATGGTTCGAAGATCACCGTCAACGTTCCGTCGGCAGGTCGCATCCCTGGCGGTGCGTCGGTGGAGCGTGCGGTGCCGAGCGGTTTCAACCAGGGCAACAGCCTGACGCTGAACCTCAACCGTTCCGACTTCACCACCGCCAAGCGCATCGTCGACAAGATCAACGACATGCTCGGCCCAGGCGTGGCCCAGGCCATCGACGGCGGTTCGATCCGCGTCACTGCGCCCCTGGACCCGAGCCAGCGGGTCGACTACCTGTCGATCCTGGAAAACCTGGAAGTCGATCCGGGCCAGGCGGTGGCGAAGGTCATCATCAACTCGCGCACCGGTACCATCGTGATCGGCCAGAACGTCAAGGTGTCGCCAGCGGCGGTGACGCACGGCAGCCTGACGGTGACCATCACCGAAGACCCGATCGTCAGCCAGCCGGGGCCGTTGTCCAACGGCCAGACCGCCGTGGTTCCCCGCTCGCGGGTCAATGCCGAGCAGGAAGCCAAGCCGATGTTCAAGTTCGGCCCGGGCACGACCCTGGATGAAATCGTCCGGGCGGTGAACCAGGTCGGCGCGGCACCGGGCGACCTGATGGCGATTCTCGAAGCCTTGAAGCAGGCCGGCGCGTTGCAAGCCGACCTGATCGTGATTTAAGGGACGAGCCATGGATATGCGCAAAGGTGCCTTGATCAGCGGGGATTCGGCTTCCTACTCGGACCTCAATCGCCTGAATCAGCTCAAGGTCGGCGACAAGAACAGCGACGGTAACCTGCGCAAGGTGGCGCAGGAGTTCGAGTCGCTGTTCATCGGCGAGATGCTCAAGTCCATGCGTTCGGCCACCGAGGTGCTGGGCAAGGACAACCCCATGAATACGCCCGAGGCCAAGCAGTACCAGGAAATGTACGACCAGCAGTTGGCCGTTTCCATGTCCCGCGAGGGCGGAGGCATCGGCCTGGCGGATGTGTTGCTGCGTCAGATGTCCAAGAACAAGCCCCTGGCATCGGGCGAGGCGGCCACGTTGTCGGCCGCCAAGCAGCAAGAGGCGCAGGATCAGGTTGCCAAGGCACCGGTGCCCACGCCTGTGGCTGCCGGAACCCTGTCCGACGGGCCTCTTTCGCGCACCAGCGGCCAACGTCCGCTGTGGGCTTCGCGGGCCGTGAGGGCACCGCAGGAAGCGGGCGAGGGTGGTCACCGCAACGACATGGAGCTGCTCAATCAGCGTCGCCTGGCCTTGCCGCCGAAACTGGCCGACCGACTGTTGGCCGGGCTGGTGCCTTCGGCTGTGGCCAATGGCAAGGTCAATGCCGATGCCCCCGCGATGAACATCCTGCCGGACCGCGCCGTTACCGGCGTCAAGCCTGCCTCTGGCGAATTGGCCAATGGCGACTGGTTGGCGACGCTCAAGGCCGCCGAGTCCAAGGGCGACATGCAGATTTACGGCCGCGCCGTGGCACAGCCGCCGCTGGCGCCGGCGCGCAAGGCTTTCCGCGATGCCGACGAGTTCGTCAACGCCATGTTGCCGATGGCCAAGGAAGCGGCAGACCGCATCGGTGTCGATCCGCGTTACCTGGTGGCCCAGGCTGCCCTGGAAACCGGTTGGGGCAAGTCGGTCATGCGCCAGCCCGATGGCAGCAGCAGCCACAACCTGTTCGGCATCAAGGCCAGCAAGAACTGGACGGGCGATTCGGCCCGGGCGATCACCAGCGAATTCCGCAATGGCGAGATGGTCAAGGAGACGGCCGAGTTCCGTTCCTACGCCTCGTACCGCGACAGTTTCCATGACCTGGTCAACCTGCTGCAAAGCAACAGCCGCTATCAAGATGTGCTGAAGTCGGCCGATAACCCGGAACAGTTTGTACGCGAGTTGCAGAAGGCCGGTTACGCCACCGATCCGAACTACGCCAGCAAGATTTCGAACATAGCCCGGCAGATGACGAGTTACCAAAACTACGCGTCGGCTGGCGCCACAACGACTTTATAAGGTCTGAACCATGAGTTTGCTCAATATCGGGATGTCGGGTCTGTCCGCAAGCCAGACCGCACTGGTAACCACGGGTAACAACATCGCCAACGTCGATACCGCCGGGTATTCGCGTCAGCAGACCGTGCAGACCACCAAGGCGTCGAACCAGTACGGCAACGTGTTCATTGGTTCCGGCACGACCCTGGCCGATGTGCGCCGGGTATATAACTCGTATCTTGAAGCGCAGTTGAAAACCACCACCTCGCTCAACAGCGATGCGGCGGCCTACCAGGGGCAGATCACTCCGCTGGACTCCCTGCTGTCGGACAGCGGTACCGGCCTCAACGGTGCGCTGACCAAGTTCTTCGCCTCGGTGCAGAACGTCAACGCCAAGCCGGGGGACGATGCGTCCCGCCAACTGCTGCTCAGCGATGCCCAGGCCTTGAGCAACCGTTTCAATTCGGTTGCCAGCCAGTTGACCGCCCAGAACGAGAACATCAACGGCAACCTGTCGAACATGGTCGACCAGATCAACAGTCTGGCCACCACTGTTGCCCAGTTGAACAAGAAAATCGCCGAAGTCTCCAACTCCGGCGGCGCGCCAAACGATCTGCTCGATGCCCGTAGCGAAACCATTCGCCAACTGTCCACGTTCACCGGCACCCAGGTCGTCGAGAACGGCAGCAGCCTGGACATCTACCTCGGCTCCGGCCAGCCACTGGTCATGGGCAATATCACCAATAAACTCGAGGCGGTGCCGGACAAGAACGACCCGGGTCGCATGGGCATCCAGCTCAACAGCGGCTCGAGTGTCATGGACCTGACCCAGGTAATTACCGGCGGTGAAATCGGCGGCCTGATGCGCTATCGCAGCACCGTACTGGATCCGGCCATGAACGAGCTGGGCCGGGTGGCACTGGTCGTCGCCGACCAGATGAATACCATCCAGGCTTCGGGCATCGACAAGAACGGTGCGTTTGGCTCCAACCTGTTCAGCAACATCAACAGCACTGCGCAGATGAGCCAGCGCAGCGTCGCCGCGCTGAGTAACAGCGCAGGTTCCGGCAACTTCAACGTGTCCATCGAAGACACCGGCAAGCTGACCACCAACGACTATAAAGTGACGTTCACCAGCGCCACTGGATATATCGTACAGCGCTTGCCCGACGGGACTTCGATGGGGGCATTCAGCACCACGACCACGCCGCCGCCGGTGATCGACGGTTTTTCGATGACCTTTGCCAACGGCACCGCGGCGGCCGGCGATTCGTTCAAGATCACCCCGACCCGCAACGCGGCGGGCAGCATCAAGACCGAGATGACCGACTCCAAGCGGCTGGCGATCGCGGCCCCGCTGGGCGCGGCCATTACGCCGGGCGGCAGCGGCACGCTGACCATTCCGGCCAGCGGCCAGCCGACCATGACGACCAAGCTGGACATCTATGATGAAGCTACCACCAGCATCATCCAGAACGGCATCAAGAACTCCATGCCGGTCAAGGTGGTGTTCGGTGCGACTTCGGCCGACGGCACAAGCCAGGCCTACCAGCTGCTCGACGCCCAAGGCGGTACGATCAGCAGCGGTACGATCAAGCCGGGCCAGAGCAACACCCTGAGCCTGAGCGTTCCGCTCAAGGACGCCAGTGGCAACCCGATCATGGATTCGTCCGTACCGCCGGTGCAGCGTACCGTCACGTTCGACATGTCCATTGCCGGCGCGCCATCCGAAGGGTCAGGCATCAATATCAGCCTCAGCCAGCCTGGCAGCCTGGATAACCGTAACGGCACCGTCCTGGCCGGCCTGCAAACCGCCAAGACCGTGGACACCGGCTCGTCCAGCAAGGGCATTTCCCTGAACGATGCCTACGGAAAACTGGTGGAAGGCGTTGGCGCCAAGGCCGCCCAGGGCAAGCTCGACAGCGCCGCCACCGGCGCGATCCTGAACAACGCCAAGACCGCTCGCGACTCGCTGTCTGGCGTGGACCTGGATGAAGAAACCGGCAACCTGGTCAAGTTCCAGCAGTACTACACCGCGTCTTCGCAGATCATCAAGGCTGCGCAACAAATCTTCAGCACATTGATCAACAGTCTTTAAGGAGCCGTAGCCCATGCGCATTTCCACCTCTCAGTTCTACGAAAGCACGGCTGCGAACTACCAGAAGAATTTCGCCAAGGTCGTCAAGACCAGTGAGGAAGCCAGCAGCCTGGTGCGGGTGAACACCGCCGCCGATGATCCGGTGGGCGCTTCGCGTCTGCTGCAACTGGGCAACCAGGCTTCGATGCTTTCCCAATATGAAGCGAACGTCACCACCATCAAGGCGACCCTGGGCACGACCGAAGCGGTCATGACCAGCATTGGCAACGTGCTGCAGCGCGCCAAGGAATTGGCCGTGAGTGCCGGCAACGCCGCCTACACCGACGCAGACCGCAAGGCCGTCGCTTCTGAGTTGGGATCGATCGAAGAGCAGCTGCTGAGCCTGATGAACACCAAGGATGAAAACGGCAAATACATCTTTGCCGGATCCAAAGGCGATGTCGTACCGTTCACCCGCAATGACGACGGTACCTACAGCTACAATGGCGACCAGGTGACCCTTGACCTGCCTATCGGCGACACCATGTCGATGGCCACCAACAGCACCGGTTGGGAAGCGTTCCAGCAAGCCGTCAACACCAGTCGCACCCAGGTCACCATGACCGCGCCGGCGGTGGATGATGGTCGCGTGGTGCTGACCAATGGGCAGGTGTCGTCCAGCGTTGCCTACAACGGCAAGTTTCGCAGCGGCGAGCCATACACCGTGGAGTTCGTCAGCGGCACCCAATTGAAGATCACCGATTCGGGCGGCAACGATGTCACCGCTGAAGCCAGCAAGGGTGGCGTCATCGAGCCTAATAACCAGGTCGGCCAGACCGTCAGCTTTCGCGGCGTCGACCTGACCCTGAACGTCAACCTTCATGCGGGCGACGCGCCAGGCACGGTGTTGCCCGGCCATACTTTTACCCTGGCTGCCAAACCCGACTCGTTCGCTCCTGCCCGCAGCCCGGGCAACACCACTGCGACCCAGATCACCGGTAGCGAAATCACCGATCCGGTGGCCTACCACGGCAGTTTTCCGACGGGGTCGGCGGTGCTGAAGTTCACCAGCGCCACGGATTTCGACCTGTATGCCGCGCCCCTGACCGCTGATAGCAAGCCGGTATCCAGCGGGACTCTGGCGGGCAACGTCGCCACCGCATCCGGCGTCAGTTTCACCCTCAATGGTGCTCCGGCGGCCAACGACCAGTTCAGCATCGCGGTCAATACCCACGAGACGCAGAACATCCTGGACACCGTGAACCAGTTGCGAACTGCTCTGAACACGCCGGCCGATGGCGACAATATCGCTATCCAGAAATTGAACGCGGCGCTGGCTTCGGGTATCGGTAACCTGGCCAGCGGAACCGACCAGTTGACCAGTGCTCTGAGCTCTGTGGGTGGACGCGGCCAGTCCCTCGATACCCAGAGCGATACCAACCAGAGCTTTGTCCTGGCGAATTCGCAAACCCAGTCGGCCATTCGTGACTCCGACCCGGCGGAAGTGATGACGCGCCTGACTTTGCAGCAGACTATGCTTCAGGCGTCGCAGTTGGCATTCAGCAAAATCAGTCAGCTGGGACTGTTCAACAAGATCTGATCCAAGGCGGGGGCCGTGATGCCAAGCACGGTCCCCGACCTGTTCCTTTACGATTCAGGACGTCCTGCTCTCGCCTGAGTTGACGCCCACCGGTTGAGAGCCATGCGTGTGAATTCAGCTCCTCTTGTCAGCATTGCCATCCCCGCGTTCAACCCACGCTTTTTCCGCCTCGCTTTGCAAAGTGCACTCGAGCAGACCTACGAGAACCTCGAGATTGTCATTTGCGACGATTGCCGCACTGATGAAATCGAGCAGATTGTCCAGGAGCTTGGCGCGGCTTCCGACGTTGCGGTGCGCTACCTGCGTAACCCGACTCGGTTGGGGTTCCAGCAGAACCTGTTGCGTTGCCTTGGAGAATCTTCGGGCGAGTTCATCAAGTTCCTTTGCGATGACGACCAATTGCTGGCGTTCTGTGTCAGTCAGCAGGCAGCCATTCTGCAGGAGCATGCGCAAGTCTCGCTGGTGATCAACAAGCATCACCTGATCGACGCAGACAACTATGCGTTGCCGGTCCGTGTTGAAAACACGGGTATCACGCAGTTCGATGCGATGTTCAATGGCAGCGACATGCTGGCGTATTTTGAGAAAACCACCCGTAATATCCTTGGCGGTTTAAGTGGCGCGTTGATGCGTCGTACCGATGTCGAGGCCTTGCTGCCAGCGTTGGCGCGGCCCGGTGAAGGCTTCGAGGCGGTCCTTGATTTCGCCTTGTTTATCTGCCTGTTGCGCCGTGGAAACCTGGTCCAGCTGTACGCCGAGGGAAGCGGCCAGCGCTTGCATCCGGAGCGCCTGGCGCGTCAGGCCAAAATGCTTGACGCGGCAACGGTGGAGCTGACATGGCTCAAGGAAATGCTTGCCCAGCGCAGTGGCGAGCCGGCGCCAGCCAGCGGCTGGGTGCGTTACCAGGCGCTGGATCGGAGCAAGGAACAGGAGGCGTCCGAGTGGGAAGAAATCAACGTCTACTCGGTGATTGCGACGCGGCAGGGCGTCATCGGCTCGCAAGTCGGCACTGACATCGAAAGCTATGCGGATCTTTATGTGCAGTGGTTGGCCTGTCGGCGTTTCAGCCCATTGCGCAAGCAAGTCTTGTCCCGGCAGATCGCCCGCTGGGCCTATCGTCCGAGGATCGTCCCGGTCATCATCGACGAGCAGGACGATCCTTATGCGTTGGGCATTACCCTGCAGAGTATCGCTGCCCAAGCCTACGCCTGCGAATCCGTGCTGCTGTTATCCAACGGCCGCCAGGCGCTGGAGAACCATGTGTTGCGCCTCGGCCTGCAAGCAGACTGGGCGCAGCAGCTCAACGGGCTGCTGCCTCAACTGGACGGTGCCGACTGGTTCTACCTGCTGCGTGCTGGCGATCGCCTGACCGAATCAGCGTTGCTGATAATGGCCGACCGGATTGTCAGCTCGCCGGGTGCGGCCTGTATCTACAGCGATGAAGGAGCGTTGGCGGATGAAAAATCGGCGGAGCCGATCTTCAAGCCTGACTTCAATGTCGACCTGATGCGAGGTTATCCCTATGTCGGTCGGACGCTGGCTTTCGAGCGCACGCGATTCCTGGCCTCGGGTGGATTCGATTCGAGCCTGGGCGAATTGGCGCCCCACGACCTGATCTGGCGCTTGGTGGAAACGGACGGGCCGCAGGTCATCGGGCATATTCCTGAAGTCCAGGTCGAGTCAACGTTTTCCTTCGCACAATGGCTGTCGCTGCCGGAAGTCATCGAGCAGAATGCCAGGTCGATCAGCGCTCATCTGCAGCGTATCGGCGTGCCGCACAAGCTCCACCCAGGGCCGCTCCTGGCGTTGGTACCACGCATCGAATATCTGTTCGCCGAGCGACCACTGGTGTCGATCGTCATCAGCGTCAAGGATGACCTGGGCGCGCTGGAGCGCTGCGTAAACAGCCTGATCAGCACGACCGCATACCCTCACTATGAAATCATCATTGTCGACAACGCCAGTGAAAACGCCGAGTTGCAGCATTGGCTGCGGGCCATGGCCGAGTTGGGCAGTGAAAAGCTGCGGATCTTCCTGCATCCGGGAAGTGCTAGCGAAGCAGTGCTGCGCAATTTCGCCGCACAGCAGGCTCGCGGCGAATACCTGTTGTTGCTCAACCCCAATTGCCTCCTGCTGGAAGCCGCCTGGCTGGACGAGTTGCTCAATCATGGGCAACGTCCCGAGGTTGGCATCGTGGGCCCCCGCACGCTCAACCAGCAAGGCCGGGTCATCGACTCGGGCATGATCATGGGGCTGGGTGGATTGGCGGGCCGGGCCTTCGTCAACGAATCGGTCACGTCTGGCGGCTATATGCAACGCTTGCAGACAGTGCAGAACTGGAGTGCCGTCGGCGATCATTGCATGCTGGTGCGCAAGCAGGTTCTGGAGGAGGTCGGTGGGTTTGATGAATCCATCACCACGCAGCGCATCAACTCTCTGGAGCTGTGCCAGCAGGTCGGAAAAAACGGCTACCTGATCGTTACCACGCCGTACAGCGATGTTGTGCTGGCACCTGGCGTGGAGGCCAGTCGTGACCCTTCGTGGAAGCAGCGGCTGGAGCACGAACAAGAGGCGTTCTATCAGCGCTGGTTGCCCAGGATCGCCAATGATCCTGCCTACAACCGTAACCTGACCCTGACCGGAAAGAGTTTCAGCCTGGAACCCGGCCCACGCACCGGATGGAATCCGTTGATCACCCGCAACGTACCGTCAATCCTGGGAATGGCGGTCAATACTTCGGCGGTGGGGCATTACCGGGTCAGTCAACCGTTGTTCGAGCTGGAGGCGGCGGGCCGAATAGTCGGTCGTGTTGCCTACGATACGCCTTCGATCATCGACATCGAACGCCAGTCACCGGATGTGATCGTGCTTCAAGGTCGCTATAACGTGGGCAAGTTCAAGGACATTACCCAAGTCAAGACCTACTCCAAGGCCATGCGCATCTACGAGCTGGATGATTACATAGCCAAGGTCCCGGAAAAAAACGAACACCGTCGCAATATGCCGGATAACCTCGAGGATCTGCTGCGCCAGGGAATCGGCCTATGTGATCGGGTAGTGGTTTCCACCCATCCGCTGGCGGATGTCTTGTCGAGCATGCACCACGACATCCGTGTGGTGCCGAATATGCTGGCCGCCGGCCTGTGGAACCAACTCAGGAGCCAGCGTGCGACCTCCGCCAAACCGCGTATCGGTTGGGGCGGAGGCACCAGCCACCGTGGTGACCTGGAGCTCATTGCCGATGTCGTCAAAGAGTTGGCTGATGAAGTCGAGTGGGTTTTCTTTGGCATGTGCCCCGATTTGCTCAAGCCCTATGTTCATGAGTTTCATCCTGGGGTGAGTCTGGCGCTTTATCCGGCAAAACTTGCCAGCTTGAACCTGGACCTGGCTCTGGCTCCGTTGGAATTCCATATTTTCAACGACTGCAAGAGCAACCTTCGCCTGTTGGAGTACGGGGCGTGCGGTTATCCGGTCATCTGTTCGGACACCGAAGCTTACCGGGGTCATTTGCCTTGCACTCGCGTTCTCACCAACAGCACGGAAGAATGGCTGGAGGCGATCCGTATGCACCTGGCGGATCCGATTGCCAGTTACCGGATGGGCGACGAATTACGTGAAGTGGTACTGCGCGACTTTGTATTGCGCGGCGATAACTTGCAGTACTGGGCCAATGGCTGGCTACCGGACTGACGGATTTCGATCCCGAAACTCCCGGTATCGCCGATGTGGCTTCACACTTTTTAAGGAATGAATATGCAAAGCAATGTCCCAACAGGATCGACTGCTCCGTTGAATGAACGGTTTACGCTGGTGCTGCTTGCTCACGACCAGTCGACTGCCCTGCGACGGGCGTTGCGCCACTACCGCGACAGTTCGTTCTCCATGCTGGTGATCGACTCATCGAACCTGATCGATGCCGGTATCTCGACTGCATTCCCTGGTGTGCAATACCTGCATGCCCCTGGGGCGAGTGGTTTTGGCGACAAGGTTCGCCAGGCCGTTGAGCGGGTTGTCACGCCTTACCTGGCGATTGCCGACGCCGATAGTTTCCTGCTGCCCCAAGCGCTCGAACAATCGTTGAGTTTCCTCGAAGCACACGCCGAATACAGTGCCTGCCAAGGCTATAGCCTGGCGTTCGAAGCCCATGCCGATCGTGTCGATTACTACTTGCTCGACCGCAAGGGCTGTGAAGACTATTGCGCCTCATCGGCCGAAGCCCGCCTGGCCGTGTTCGCCGAGGATTGCCCGTCATTGGTGAGCGCACTGACGCGCACTGAAACCTTGCGGCGAAACTACGCTTCGTTGCCCGCCGGCTTTGATTCGCGGTTGCAGCAGGCCGGTCATTGCTATGGGTTGATGGCCCAGGGCAAGGTCCGTTTGCTGGACATTCCCCATGGCTTGCACGAACGTAGCCGCATAGAAAAACCACAGAACCCGCTCGTTACGGTGCCTGGCGCTTCGGACTTGCATGCGGCCGCCGAGCAGGAACGTTTTGCCGCGGCCCTGGCCAGTGCCTTCGGCACGGATACCCCGACGCGGGAATATGCCAAGGCCATCGTCAAGAAGCAGGACGAACGTTCGGTACCGCAGGGCAGGAATCTGTTCGAGTCAATCTGGGACTCGCGGCGTGGCGAACCGGTTCGTCGTTTCGAACCGACGCAATACGTTGAGATGCCGTTCTATAACCAGGCCTTCTTTGACGTGCTCACCACGCTGGAATTCCTGCTCCATGCAGCACCGAGCGGACAGGTGCAGTTGCGGGAGCTGGAAGCGGTCATGCTCAGGCAGAAAGAGCTGTCTCGGCCGCAGCGCAACACCAGCGCCGAGCCGCTTGACGAACAGCTGGCGAGGGCTTTCCTGAGCTATGCCTTCAACCAGGATCTGGTGAAGCAACTGCTCGGGCTCATGCAGGCCAAGGGTGACACGCGCTACGTGCAGATGCTCCAGGCCTGGGACCAGCGGCTCAAGGCGGCGGCATTTGAAAATACCGCGAAACTGTTCGATGCCACGCGTTCCGGTCAATTGCTGCGTTGGCTCGAGGCACGTGAGCCGAGCGCTGGTGAAGCCGGGCAGGTATCAAAATACCTGGCGGCTCGCGATGGAGGCCCCAAGTTCGGCATTTTGCTCCTGGACCTGGAAGCGGACGTCTTCAAATTACAGGCGACCTTCGACAGCATCATCAACGGCTACTGTCGGGCATTCAAGATAATCGTGTTCACCACCGGCGACCTGCCAGCCGAGACGACGCCGCAGAATGTCTTGCATTTCGTCAAGGTCAACGAAAGCAACTACGTCGACAAGATCAACCAGGTTGTCAACCAGAGCGATTGTGACTGGATGGTGATGGCCGAGGTGGGCGATGAATTGACGCCGGGCGGCCTGTTCCGCGCGGGGGTGGAATTACTGGCCGCTCCACAGTGCCAGGCCGTGGCGATGGACGAGCTTCAGCGCCAGCCCGACGGTACGCTGGCCGATGTCTTCCGGCCAGGGTTCAACCTGGACTTGCTGCAAAACTCCCCGGCGTTGATGGCCCGTCACTGGTTGGTACGCCGCGAGACGCTGGTCAAGCTCGGCGGGTATTCCCGCGAGTTCAAGAATGCGATGGAGTTCGACCTGTTGTTGCGTCTGATCGAGCAGGATGGCCTGGAAGGGCTTGCCCACCTGGATGAACCTCTGCTGATCTGCCAGGCGCCTGCGCTGAAGGACAATGCCGATGAGCGCAAGACATTGCTGCGTCATCTGGCGGTTCGTGGGTATCAAGCCGACGTGAGCGCTGCGGTGCCGGGCACGCATAAAATCGATTACCGTTTTGCCGATCGTCCCATGGTATCGATTATCGTCCATGGCATTGGCGAATTGATCGCGCTGCAACGTTGCTTGCTCAGCGTACTGCAGCGCACTCGATATCAGCGTTACGAAGTGCTGGTGCCCACCGGGGCGGCAAACAATTCGGTACTGCGCACCTGGCTCAGTGGCCAGGGACACCAGGCCAGCCGCGTCCGATTGTTGGATATCGAACCGGGTGTCGCGACGGGGACCTTGATCAACGCTGCGAGTCAGCATGCCAAGGGCGACTATCTGGTGACACTGGCGGCTGACAGCGAAGTGGTCAATGTCAACTGGATCGAGTCGCTGCTCAATCAAGTGTTGCGTCCGGAAGTGGGAGTGGTCGGCGCCAAACTGGTCGAACGCGACGGCAGCATCACCCAGGCTGGCTTGATCCTGGGCCTCAACAACGGAGTCGGCTCGGCTTTCGTCGGCGAGCCGAAGACAGCCAGAGGCTACATGAACAGGCTGGTGGTGGAGCAGAACTGCTCGGCGGTGTCTTTTGCCTGCCTGATGATTTCCAGGCAGTTGTTCGAAGCGGCTGACGGTATCGACACAGGGCTGTTCGACGAGGCCTTGGGTGATGTCGACCTGTGTCTGAGAATTGGCCAGGCCGGTTATCTGACGGTATGGACGCCACACGTGCAGGTCATCCAGCCTGGCGTGCTGGCCAGCACCCCCCAGGCGCTTGCAGCCCTTCGCGAGAAGTGGTCCGAGGCATTCGCCCAGGATCGGTTCTACAACGGGAACCTGGCGCTGGAAGGCGCGGGTTTCGCCCTGGGGGCGGTACGCAACGTACCCTGGACCGACTTGCTGGGCTAACCTGCTGCGCAACCCATCTCAGTGGTTTCCATCAGCGCCGGCAGCTGAACCTGCCGGCGTCCTTCCCCGAATCGCGCCGCCATCCCAAGATTCTTGTCCTGTTTTCGGCACCGTCGCTGGAAATGACATGGCTTCGTTTGTCATGAAAAAATGCTTTTCCAGAACAAAACGGCGTGACGCATAGGTCATAAAGTGCATCTTCACTGTATTGTATTCCCTGGAGTGGAGGCCTGTTCGTTCGCAGGACAAGGCGTCCGCCCCGGGAAATCAACCTTTTTTGACGCGCCCCTGAGCTTTTGGGGGTGAACCTAGTCGCAGTACATGATCGGGAAGCCATGATGATTGGCATAAAAAGCATAGCGAGTTATGTGCCGACCGCTGGTGTGGATAACTACGCTCAGGGTGCCAAATTCGAGAAGGATGAAGAGTTCATCCTTGGCAAGATTGGTTCGGCGTTTCTGCCGCGCAAAGACGCCGACCAGGAAACCTCGGACCTGTGTGTCGAGGCGGTGAATGCATTGTTCGCCAACAATCCACAGCTTTCGCGCGAGTCTATCGACGCGCTGATCGTCGTCACCCAGAATGGTGATGAAGAAGGGCTGCCGCACACTGCCGCTATCGTGCAGGACAAGCTTGGCCTGCCCACCCATGTGGCGGCGTTCGATATATCGCTGGGCTGCTCGGGCTACGTATACGGCATCTATGCCTTGAAAGGCTTCATGGAGGCCGCAGGCCTGAAGAACGGCTTGCTGGTTACCGCCGACCCGTACTCGAAAATCGTCGACCCTGAAGATCGCAACACCACCATGCTGTTCGGCGATGCCGCCACGGCCACCTGGATGGCCGAGGGCGCCAGCTGGCAGTTGGGCAAGTCCAAGTTCGGTACCGACGGCTCCGGTGCGCCACATTTGAAGGTCAGTGATGGCGTGTTCTTCATGAACGGTCGCCAGGTCTTCAATTTCGCCTTGCTCAAGGTGCCCGCTCATTTGCATGAGCTGTTGAACGAGTCGTCGTTGCAAGCCAGCGACATCGATGCGTTCTGCATCCACCAAGGCAGTGCGGCGATTGTCGATGCCGTGGCGCGCCGCTTCGAAGGCGAACCGGAGAAGTTCATAAAGGACATGGTCGAGACTGGCAATACGGTGTCGTCGAGCATTCCATTGCTGCTGGAAAAGCACGTCCTGGATGCTGACTGGAAACGCGTGGCCATCAGCGGTTTCGGTGTGGGCCTGTCGTGGGGATCGGCGATCCTTTATCGCGACTGATTACACCGCAACCCAGATGTGGGAGCGGGCTTGCCCGCGAAGGCGTCGGTACCTTCAGCACAGTTACCTGCTGAACCTGCGCCTTCGCGAGCAAGTCCGCTCCCACTTTTTTTGCCCGCAATTTACCGGAACCGGTTTTTGGCGCCATTTTTCTTGCCTTTTCTCCCGGCTAAGCCCTTGTTTTTCAAGGGGTGGCAGTCTGCTAGCAAATTTTTTGAAAAAAGCCCTCAAGCAAGTTCCCAACCCGACGATAACTATTACGAAGGTTCTCTAGGCCACACCCGGCGGTTGCCAGGGCCGGAAGCCGCAGTACCCAACCAACGAGGAATTCGTCATGGCTTTAACAGTAAACACTAACGTCACATCGTTGAACGTTCAGAAGAACCTGAACAAGGCTTCCGATGCTCTGTCCACTTCGATGACCCGCCTGTCGTCCGGCCTGAAAATCAACAGCGCCAAAGACGACGCCGCAGGCCTGCAGATCGCTACCCGTATGACCTCGCAAATCCGCGGTCAGAACATGGCGATCAAGAACGCCAACGATGGTATCTCCATGGCGCAGACCGCTGAAGGCGCGATGCAGGAGCAGACCAACATTCTGCAACGTATGCGTGAACTGGCCATCCAGGCTCGTAACGATAGCAACAGCGCAGATGACCGTATCGCTCTGAACAAAGAGTTCTCGCAGATGAGCGACGAACTGACCCGTATCGCCAACAGCACCAACCTGAACGGCAAGAACCTGCTGGACGGTACCGCTAGCACCATGACCTTCCAGGTCGGTTCGAACAACGGTTCTGACAACCAGATCACCCTGACCCTGAGCGCCAGCTTCGACGCTGCCACCCTGGGTGTTGACTCGGCGATCACCATCGTTGGTTCCGACAGCGCAACTGCTGAAACCAACTTCTCGGCCGCCATGGACGCAATCACCAGCGCGATCGACACCATCAACAGTGCTCGTGCCGACCTCGGTGCTGCCCAGAACCGTCTGAACAGCACTATCTCCAACCTGCAGAACATCAACGAAAACGCCAGTGCTGCACTGGGTCGCGTACAAGATACCGACTTCGCTGCTGAAACTGCACAACTGACCAAGCAGCAGACTCTGCAGCAAGCGTCTACCTCGGTTCTGGCCCAGGCCAACCAACTGCCATCCGCTGTACTGAAGCTGCTTCAGTAATAGTCGGATGAGTTTTAGCGGGGGAGTGCGCTTGCGTGCTCTCTCGCTTTTTCCGTTCAAGAGGTGATGGACATGGATATGAGCGTGAAGCTGAACTTGTCTTATCCAGCGGCCAAGCCGGTGCATACAGTGGCCGACAAGCCAGTGGAGAAGCCTCAGGCTGACGTCGCTATCGTGACACCGGTCAAGCAGACTCCTAAAGAAGCTGCCGCAGAGCAGGACAAACTCAAGAAAGCAGTTCAGGAAATCGAGAAGTTCGTCCAGTCGGTCAAGCGCAACCTGGAGTTCTCTATCGATGAGCCTTCTGGCAAAGTAGTGGTCAAAGTGATTGCCAGTGATTCCGGTGAAGTGATTCGCCAGATCCCGAACGAAGAAGTTTTGAAACTGGCCAACAGTTTGAATGATGCAAACAGCTTGTTGTTCAGCGCCGAAGCCTGACAACCGGCACGAATTTTGTAGTTATGTTCTTTTGGGCGTTGTAAAGGTCAAAAGGCCGGCGACACACTGAAGGGAGTCCCATATGGCAAGTCCAATTCTACCTGGCTTGGGTCTAGGCTCTGGCCTTGATACCACCGCGATCGTCAAGGCGCTGGTCGATTCCGACAAGGCCGCCAAGCAAGGTCAGATCACCCGAGCGACGACGACGACTACCAACAGTATCTCCGGGGTGGGAACCCTGAAGTCGTTGCTGGCGGCTTTCAATACCGCCATGAAGGACTTGGGCAGCACAACCAACCCGCAATTCGCGGGTTTTGCTGCGACATCCTCTGCCCCGACAGTGCTCACGGCCACCGCCAGCAACTCGGCGGTGAACGGGACTTACTCGGTCAAAGTCAACAACCTCGCCACGGCGTCCAAGGTTACTTCGGCAGCCTTCGCCGGTGGTACGACCAGCGCCATCCCCTCGGGCACCCTGACCATCTCGCAGAAGGGGGTCAACTACAACCTCAATGTGCCGGATGGTTCGACCCTGCAATCGGTCCGTGACGCGATAAACGCCGATTCTTCGCTCAAGGCTGCGGGTTTCAGTGCCAACATCGTGACCGACTCTTTCGGCTCGCGCCTGGTGCTGGGTTCAAGCACGACCGGTGCAGGTTCCGACATCTCGGTGAGTGGTATTGCTGGCCTGGAGATCGATGGGACCAATGTCGTGGGTGCCAACGGTGCCGCGCTGACGGCTACCTCGGCGGGGGCCATCGGTGCCGTGGCCAAGGATGCCAGTTTTTCCATCGATGGCATGGCACTGACCAGCAAGAGCAATACGGTGAGCACGGCGATCTCCGGTCTGACGTTGAATCTGCTCGGCGTTGGAGGGGATGGCACTGCAACCGTTACCGTGGCGCCGAACAATGACGGCCTGAAAGCCTCGATCCAGAAGTTCGTCGATGCCTATAACGCGGTCGCCAACAGCATCACCGCGCTGACCAAGCCGACCCTTGACGATGATGGTAACCCGACGGTACCTGCAAAGCTGACCGGTGACGCGTTGCCTCGTTCGCTCCTGGCGGCGATCCGCGAACCCTTGTCTCAAACCGGGGCCGGCGACAAGCTGACGGTACTGGCCCAGCTGGGTATCACCACCGACCAGAAAACGGGCGCGTTGAACTTCGATAACACCAAGTTCACCGCGGCAATGAACGACAAGAAGCTCAGTGGTGAAGTCCAGACGATGTTCACCGGTTCCAATGGCTTGCTCGAGCGCATGAGCAAGGCTATCGAACCCTACAGCCAGACCGGCGGCATCCTCGATCAGCGTACATCGGCGCTGAACAAGACTCAGACCCGGCTCAAAAACGACCAGGAGGCCCTGGATCGCCGGGTCGTGACTCTGACTGCCACGCTGACCAAAAAGTACAACGACATGGACACCCTGGTCGGTAAGCTGAAGGCGACTGCGAGCAACATCACCTCGATGTTCGAGGCGTTGACAGCGCAACAGAGAAACAGCTGATTTTCCACCGACGCAAATAAGCCCGGCAACGTTTTGACAACGTTCCGGGCTTTTGCCTTTCGGGTCTAAAGTTTTTTGACGTGGCGTCGATACGCTCTTTATACGAACCGAAGTTTTTTGATGAGGTAGAACATGAATCCGATGTTAGCCCTTCGCCAATACCAGAAGATTGGTGCCCAGGCGCAAACCTCCGAAGCAAGTCCCCATCGTCTTGTACAAATGCTCATGGAAGGCGGCCTGGACCGTATCGCGCAGGCCAAGGGTGCGATGGAGCGCAAGGATATCGCCAACAAAGGCATCTTCATCAGCAAGGCCATCGGTATCGTTGGTGGCCTGCGTGAAGGCCTGGACCTGGAGAACCAGGCCGAGTCGGTTGCCGAGTTGGACGCTCTCTACGCTTACATGATGAAACGCTTGGCCGAAGCCAATGTGAAGACCGATCCGAAGATTCTCGACGAAGTCGCCGATCTGCTTCGCACGGTCAAGGAAGGCTGGGATGCCATTGCCACGCCTGGTCCGCAATTCTAAGGAGTACTCTCATGAGTCTTGTCCTGCAGCGAATAGAACAAACCCGTGACGCCCTGGTCGATGCTTTGGCAGAGCGTAATTGGGAGGCAATCGGTCAGTTGGACATGACCTGCCGTTCCTGCATGGAAGACGCCCTGAGCGAATCCGGAGTGGATGAGGCAGCTTTGCGCAGTAATCTTGAGGAGTTGCTGGGGGTGTACAGGCAATTGCTCGAGGCGGCGACAGGGGAGCGGCAGGCGATAGTCAACGAGATGTCGCAGGTCCAGCAGGCACAGGCTGCGGCCAAGGTTTACCACTTGTTCGGTTGATCCTGCTCAAATAATCCGAACAAACTGCGCCATAAATTTGACTCTGCAGCGTTTTTTGACTTAACTAGTGGCTGTTTACACTTTTCAGGCGTCTACAGGCACGACAAGTCTGCAAGCGTCTAGCTTGCCCCCTAATTCCGGGCACTGAGTTGACTAGGGAAGTTGCTATTGCATGTGGCGTGAAACCAAAATTCTCCTGATCGATGACGATAGCGTTCGCCGCCGCGACCTGGCGGTGATCCTGAATTTTCTTGGCGAAGAAAATTTACCCTGCGGAAGCCATGACTGGCAGCAGGCAGTCGGCTCTTTGTCGTCCAGTCGTGAAGTCATTTGTGTCCTTATCGGGACCGTAAATGCTCCCGCAACTCTTTTGGGCTTGCTAAAGACACTCTCAACCTGGGATGAGTTCCTTCCGGTTTTGTTAATGGGCGAAAATTCTTCCCTTGACTTGCCAGAGGACCAGCGTCGCCGAGTGCTTTCCACCCTGGAAATGCCGCCCAGCTACAGCAAGTTGCTCGATTCGCTGCACCGGGCCCAGGTCTATCGCGAGATGTATGACCAGGCTCGCGAGCGCGGCAGGCATCGTGAACCCAACCTGTTCCGCAGCCTTGTCGGTACCAGCCGGGCGATCCAGCATGTTCGCCAGATGATGCAGCAGGTGGCCGACACCGACGCCAGCGTATTGATCCTCGGCGAGTCCGGCACCGGCAAGGAAGTGGTCGCGCGCAACCTGCATTACCATTCCAAGCGTCGCGAGGCGCCATTCGTGCCAGTCAACTGCGGCGCGATCCCGGCCGAGTTGCTGGAAAGCGAACTGTTCGGCCATGAGAAGGGCGCTTTCACCGGGGCGATCACCAGCCGGGCCGGGCGTTTCGAGCTTGCCAATGGCGGCACCCTGTTCCTCGACGAGATCGGCGACATGCCCTTGCCGATGCAGGTCAAGCTGCTGCGGGTCCTGCAGGAGCGTACTTTCGAGCGAGTGGGCAGCAACAAGACCCAGAGCGTCGACGTACGCATCATCGCCGCGACCCACAAGAACCTCGAGAGCATGATCGAGGTGGGCAGTTTCCGTGAGGATCTCTACTATCGCCTCAATGTGTTTCCCATCGAGATGGCGCCGTTGCGTGAGCGGGTCGAAGACATCCCGTTGCTGATGAACGAGCTGATTTCGCGCATGGAGCACGAGAAGCGCGGTTCGATCCGTTTCAATTCGGCGGCGATCATGTCCCTGTGTCGCCATGGCTGGCCGGGCAACGTCCGTGAGCTGGCCAACCTGGTGGAACGCATGGCGATCATGCATCCCTATGGCGTCATTGGGGTGGCCGAGCTGCCCAAGAAGTTCCGCTACGTCGACGACGAAGACGAGCAAATGGTCGACAGCCTGCGCAGCGACCTGGAAGAGCGGGTGGTGATCAACGGCCACACGCCGGATTTCACCGCCAATGCCCTGCTGCCGCCGGAGGGCCTGGACCTCAAGGATTACCTCGGAGGCCTGGAGCAGGGGCTTATCCAGCAGGCGCTGGACGACGCCAACGGCATCGTGGCCCGTGCGGCGGAACGCTTGCGCATTCGCCGCACCACCCTGGTGGAAAAGATGCGCAAGTACGGCATGAGCCGTCGCGAAGGAGACGAACAGGCGGATGATTGACGCCTGTTTTGCAACCGTCTGATTTTCAGGCGGTTTTTTTTCGGCACGGGTATTGCTAAAGCTCTCTCAACGTTCCGTTTAACTGACGGTCAGCCAAGCGAGAGAGCCCGATGAGCCAAGCCGCCCACGTTCAGATGTCTTCGGTCCCCGATGCGGGGGGCATGCCTTCCGCCGAGCAGGCAAGCCGGCTTGGGCTCGAGCAGGCGTTTTCGCTGTTCAATCAGGTGTCCAGCCAACTGACCGATTCCTACAGCCTCCTCGAAGCCCGGGTCACCGAGCTCAAGGGTGAGTTGGCGGTGGTCAGCGCCCAGCGCATGCAAGAGCTGGCGGAAAAAGAGCGTCTGGCCAACCGGCTGCAGAACCTGCTCGACCTTCTGCCTGGCGGCGTCATTGTCATCGATGCCCAGGGTTTCGTCCGCGAAGCCAACCCGGCGGCTTGCGAGCTGCTCGGGCTGCCCCTTGAGGGCGAGTTGTGGCGACACGTCATTGCCCGCTGCTTCGCGCCTCGTGAAGACGACGGTCATGAAGTTTCCCTCAAGGATGGTCGCCGCTTGTCCATTTCGACCCGTTCGCTGGACGCCGAGCCCGGGCAGTTGGTGCTGCTCAACGACCTGACTGAAACCCGTCACCTGCAAGACCAGTTGGCGCGCCATGAGCGGTTGTCCTCCCTGGGGCGCATGGTGGCGTCGCTGGCTCATCAGATCCGTACGCCATTGTCCGCCGCCCTGTTGTACGCCAGTCATTTGACCGAGCAACCCCTGTCGGTGGAAACCCAGCAGCGCTTTGCCGGACGTTTGAAAGAGCGCCTGCACGAGCTGGAGCATCAGGTGCGGGACATGCTGGTCTTCGCCCGCGGCGAGTTGCCATTGACCGACCGGGTAACCCCGAAGGCGCTGTTGCAATCCCTGCAGGCCGCGGCATTGACCCATGTGCGGGACCTGCCGATCCGCTGGCAGTGTGATAGCCATGCCGGTGAGGTGCTGTGTAACCGTGACACCTTGGTGGGGGCGGTGTTGAACCTCATCGAAAATGCGATCCAGGCCGGCGGCGAGCACGTGCGTCTCAAGGTTCACCTCTACACCCGGGCCGAGACCCTGCGTCTGTGTGTCAGCGACAGCGGCAGCGGTATCGAGCCGGCTGTGCTGGCTCGCCTCGGCGAGCCGTTCTTCACCACCAAGGCCACCGGCACCGGCCTGGGCCTGACCGTGGTCAAGGCCGTGGCCCGTGCCCATCAGGGAGAATTGAAATTGCAGTCGCGACTGGGGCGTGGGACCTGTGCAACGGTGCTCCTGCCGTTGTTCTCCAGTTCGCCACAGGTGGAGTGAAGTGATGGCGATCAAGGTGTTACTGGTAGAGGACGACCGGGCCCTGCGCGAAGCGCTGGCCGACACGCTGGTGCTGGCCGGGCATGATTATGTTGCCGTTGGCTCGGCAGAGGACGCGCTGCTGGCCGTGGCTCGGGAAACCTTCAACCTGGTGGTCAGTGATGTGAACATGCCGGGCATGGATGGTCACCAGTTGCTCGGGCTGTTACGTGCCCGCCATCCACAATTGCCGGTGTTGCTGATGACCGCCCACGGTGCGGTGGAGCGAGCGGTGGACGCCATGCGCCAGGGCGCAGCGGATTACCTGGTCAAGCCATTCGAACCCAAGGCGCTGCTGGATCTGGTGGCGCGCCATGCGCTGGGTGTCCCGCTCGTCGAAGGCGAAGGGCCGGTGGCGTTCGAGCCGGCCAGTGCGCAACTGCTGGAATTGGCCGCGCGAGTGGCGCGTAGCGATTCCACTGTGTTGATTTCCGGTGAGTCCGGCACCGGCAAGGAGGTCCTGGCGCGCTATATCCATCAGCAATCCCGGCGCGCCAACGAACCGTTCATTGCCATCAACTGCGCGGCGATTCCCGACAACATGCTCGAAGCGACCCTGTTCGGTCACGAAAAGGGCTCGTTCACCGGGGCCATTGCGGCCCAGGCCGGCAAATTCGAGCAGGCCGATGGCGGCACCATTCTGCTCGACGAGATTTCCGAAATGCCCCTGGGGCTGCAAGCCAAGCTGTTGCGGGTGCTGCAGGAGCGGGAAGTGGAGCGGGTCGGTGGGCGCAAGCCCATCCACCTGGATATCCGCGTGGTGGCGACCACCAACCGAGACCTGGCCGGCGAAGTGGCGGCGGGTCGTTTTCGGGAAGACCTTTACTACCGCCTGTCGGTATTTCCCCTGGCCTGGCGTCCATTGCGCGAGCGCACTGCCGATATCCTGCCGCTGGCCGAGCGGTTGTTGGCCCGGCACGTCAATAAAATGAAGCATGCGGCCGCCAGGTTGTCGCCGGCGGCGCAGGCCTGCCTGGTTGCCTACCCTTGGCCCGGAAATGTCCGGGAGCTGGATAACGCGATCCAGCGAGCCTTGATCCTGCAGCAGGGCGGCTTGATCCAGCCTGAGGATTTCTGCCTGGCCGGCCCGGTGGCCTGTGCCCCATTGCCGGTCGCTTCGCAGCCGCCGGTGGCGGCATTCGTACCGGCGGCGGAAGTCGAGGGCGAGTCGGCTGGGGCCTTGGGCGATGACCTGCGGCGGCGCGAGTTCCAGATGATCATCGACACCCTGCGTGCCGAGCGTGGCCGGCGCAAGGAGGCGGCGGAACGTCTGGGCATCAGCCCGCGCACCTTGCGCTACAAGCTGGCGCAGATGCGTGACGCGGGGATGGACGTAGAGGCCTACCTGTTCGCCAGTTGAATTTGAGTTGAACCCTGTGGGAACGAGTCTGCGCGCGACGACCATGGTCTCGCGACGAGGACGTTGACCGACACACCGCTATCGCCAGCAGGCGCGCTTGCACAGGTGCCTCGAAGGAGCGGCGCGCGCATTTGTTTATGACGGCCACGGAGCTGGCACCCTTGTTGCTAACACCTGTATACCCGCTGAGTAAGTGTCAAAAAAATGCGGGCCGCCAGAGAGAGTAGACCATGAGCCAAGGTATTGAATTTAATCGATTGATGCTGGACATGCGGGCCATGCAGATGGACGCCATGGCACAGCCCAAGTCGGTCGCGGTCCCCCAGGTGGGTGGCAGCAGCTTTTCCGACATGCTCGGTCAGGCCGTCAATAAAGTGAACGATACCCAGCAGGCGTCTAGTCAACTGGCCAGTGCTTTTGAAATTGGCAAAAGTGGCGTCGACCTGACTGATGTAATGATCTCTTCGCAGAAAGCCTCTGTCTCGTTTCAGGCATTGACCCAGGTTCGCAACAAACTGGTTCAGGCCTATCAAGACATCATGCAGATGCCGGTCTAAAGGAAACTATTGAGTCATGGCAGAAGCAGTCGTTGATAACGTTCCGGCCAAGACCCCTGCACCAGACGGCAAACCGCCGCTGTTCGGGCTGTCTTTCCTGGAAAACCTCTCCGAGATGACCATGCTGCGTCAGGTTGGCCTGTTGGTCGGCCTGGCTGCCAGCGTGGCGATTGGTTTCGCCGTGGTGCTGTGGTCCCAGCAGCCGGACTACCGTCCTTTGTACGGCAGCCTGGAAGGCATGGACGCCAAGCAAGTCATGGAGACCCTGGCTTCCGCAGACATTCCCTATACCGTCGAGCCCAATTCCGGTGCCCTGCTGGTCAAGGCCGACGACGTAGCGCGTGCGCGCCTCAAGCTCGCCGCCGCCGGCGTGACGCCCAGCGACGGCAATATCGGCTTCGAGATCCTCGACAAGGATCAGGGCCTGGGCACCAGCCAGTTCATGGAAGCGACCCGTTATCGTCGCGGCCTGGAAGGCGAGCTGGCGCGTACCATTTCCAGCCTGAACAACGTCAAGGGTGCCCGTGTGCACCTGGCGATCCCGAAAAGCTCGGTATTCGTGCGCGACGAACGCAAGCCCAGTGCTTCGGTACTGGTCGAGTTGTACCCGGGCCGCGCGCTCGAGCCTGGCCAGGTCCTGGCGATCGTCAATCTGGTGGCGACCAGCGTTCCTGAATTGAGCAAGTCGCAGATCACCGTGGTCGACCAGAAGGGCAACCTGCTGTCCGACCAGGTGGAAAACTCCGAACTGACCATGGCCGGCAAGCAGTTCGACTACAGCCGTCGCATGGAAGGCATGCTGACCCAGCGTGTGCATAACATCCTGCAGCCGATCCTGGGCAATGACCGCTACAAGGCCGAAGTGTCGGCCGATGTGGACTTCAGCGCCGTCGAGTCGACGTCCGAGCAGTTCAACCCCGATCAACCGGCCTTGCGCAGTGAGCAGTCGGTGACTGAGCAGCGCACCGCCAGCAATGGCCCCCAAGGCGTGCCCGGTGCCCTGAGCAACCAGCCGCCATCGCCTGCCAGCGCGCCGCAGACCACTGGTGGTGCCGCCGGGGCTGCCGGTATGGTGCAGCCAGGCCAGCCGCTGGTAGATGCCAACGGCCAGCAGATCATGGATCCGGCCACCGGCCAGCCGATGCTCGCGCCGTACCCGGCCGACAAGCGCCAGCAATCGACCAAGAACTTCGAGCTGGACCGTTCCATCAGCCACACCAAGCAACAGCAAGGGCGTTTGAACCGCCTGTCGGTGGCAGTGGTGGTGGACGATCAGGTCAAGGTCAACCCGGCGAACGGCGAAACCACCCGTGCGCCCTGGAGCGCCGACGAATTGGCGCGCTTTACCCGCCTGGTACAGGACGCCGTGGGTTTCGACGCCAGCCGTGGCGACAGCGTCAGCGTGATCAACGTGCCGTTCTCCTCCGAGCGCGGAGAAGTGATCGCCGATATTCCGTTTTATTCGCAACCCTGGTTCTGGGATGTGGTCAAGCAAGTATTGGGCGTGCTGTTCATCCTGGTGCTGGTCTTCGGGGTGCTGCGTCCGGTACTCAACAACATCACCAATGGCGGCAGGAACAAGCAACTGGCCGGCCTGGGTGATGTAGAGCTGGGAGGCATGGGTGGCCTGGATGGCGAATTGGCCAACGATCGCGTCAGCCTCGGTGGGCCGCAGAGCATTCTGTTGCCAAGCCCGAGCGAAGGCTATGACGCACAGTTGAACGCCATCAAGAGTCTGGTGGCAGAAGATCCGGGTCGTGTGGCCCAGGTCGTGAAAGAGTGGATTAACGCAGATGAGTGATAATCGAGCCGCCGTTGCCAAATTGTCCCGGGTCGACAAAGCCGCGATCCTGCTGCTGTCCCTGGGGTCGACCGATGCCGCCCAGGTGCTGCGCCACATGGGGCCCAAGGAGGTCCAGCGTGTGGGGGTGGCCATGGCGCAGATGGGTAACGTGCACCGTGAGCAGGTCGAGCAGGTCATGAGCGAGTTCGTCGACATCGTCGGCGACCAGACCAGCCTGGGCGTCGGCTCCGATGACTACGTGCGCAAGATGCTCACCCAGGCCCTGGGCGAGGACAAGGCCAATGGCTTGATCGACCGGATCCTGCTGGGGGGCAACACCAGTGGCCTGGACAGCCTCAAGTGGATGGAGCCGCGGGCCGTGGCGGACGTGATCCGTTACGAGCACCCGCAGATCCAGGCGATCGTGGTGGCCTACCTCGATCCCGACCAGGCGGGCGAAGTGCTCGGCAATTTCGATCACAAGGCGCGGCTGGACATCATCCTGCGGGTGTCTTCGCTCAACACCGTGCAGCCGGCGGCGCTGAAGGAACTGAACCAGATACTCGAGAAGCAGTTCTCGGGCAATTCCAATGCCTCGCGCACCACCCTGGGTGGCATCAAGCGTGCGGCGGATATCATGAACTTCCTCGACAGTTCGATCGAGGGCCAACTGATGGACTCGATCCGCGAGTTCGACGAAGACCTGTCCGGTCAGATCGAAGACCTCATGTTCGTGTTCAACAACCTGGCCGATGTCGACGACCGCGGTATCCAGGCGCTGTTGCGCGAAGTGTCCTCCGATGTGCTGGTACTGGCCCTCAAGGGGTCGGACGAAGGCGTCAAGGAGAAGATCTTCAAGAACATGTCCAAACGGGCGGCCGAACTGTTGCGCGACGACCTGGAGGCCAAGGGCCCGGTGCGCGTCAGCGATGTGGAAACCGCACAGAAGGAAATCCTCACCATCGCCCGTCGCATGGCCGAAGCCGGAGAAATCGTGCTCGGTGGCAAGGGCGGCGAAGAGATGATCTAAGGTCGTTATGTCTGCCAAGAGTGATGATGCACCCAGCGACCTGATCCGCGCCCGGGATGTCGGTGGTTTCGACGTCTGGTCGCTGCCCAGCTTCGATCCTCATGTGCCGGAGCCTGAGCCCGAGCCGGTGGAGGAACTGCCGGAAATCGAGGAAGTGCCGCTGGAGGAAGTCCAGCCGCTGACCCTGGAGGAAGTGGAAGGCATTCGCCAGGAAGCCTACAACGAAGGTTTCGCCATCGGTGAGAAGGAAGGCTTCCACAGCACGTCCATCAAGGTCCGCCAGGAAGCCGAAACGGCGTTGACGGCCAAGCTCCAGGCGCTGGAGACACTGATGCTCAACCTGTTCGAGCCCATCGCCGAGCAGGATACGCAGATCGAAAAATCCCTGGTGGGGTTGGTGCAACACATCACCAGGCAAGTGATCCAGCGCGAACTGGCCATCGATTCGAGCCAGATCGAACATGTCATGCGCGAGGCCCTCAAGCTGTTGCCATTGGGCGTGGGCAACGTGCGCCTATACATCAATCCCCAGGATTTCGCCTTGGTCAAAGCTCTGCGCGAGCGTCACGAGGAAACGTGGCGCATCGTCGAGGACGAAGCCTTGCTGCCGGGTGGATGCCGGGTGGAAACCGAACACAGTCGCATCGATGCCACTGTCGAAACCCGCATCCAGCAAGCCATGGCCAAGCTCTTCGACCAGTTGCACGAACAGGCCCTGCATCCGGCCGCTGCCGACCTTAGCGTGGAATTGCCGGACGAGCCCAGGGGCGCCGTCAGTGCCGGCCTGGATGCCGCCGAACTGATCGCTACCGAACCGGATGCTCGCGATGCGCCTTGAAAGAACCAGCTTCGGCAAGCGCCTGGGCAGTTACGCCGAGGCCACCGAACTGGCCGGCCAGCCGATCATGGAAGGACGTCTGTTGCGCATGGTCGGCCTGACCCTGGAGGCCGAAGGCCTGCGTGCCGCCATGGGCAGCCGCTGCCTGGTCATCAATGACGACACCTACCATCCGGTGCAGGTCGAAGCCGAAGTCATGGGCTTTTCCGGCAGCAAGGTCTTTCTGATGCCGGTGGGCAGCGTGGCGGGCATCGCGCCCGGTGCGCGGGTAGTGCCCCTGGCCGATACCGGCCGGCTGCCCATGGGCATGAGCATGCTCGGGCGCGTGCTGGATGGTGCCGGCCGTGCCCTGGACGGCAAGGGCGGCATGAAGGCCGAGGACTGGGTGCCGATGGACGGTCCGACGATCAACCCGCTCAAGCGCGACCCCATCAGCGTGCCGCTGGACGTGGGCATTCGCTGCATCAACGGTTTATTGACGGTAGGGCGCGGCCAGCGTCTGGGGCTTTTCGCCGGTACGGGGGTGGGCAAGAGTGTGCTGCTGGGCATGATGACCCGCTTCACCGAAGCCGACATCATCGTGGTGGGGCTGATCGGCGAACGGGGTCGTGAGGTGAAGGAATTCATCGAGCACATCCTCGGTGAGGAAGGCCTCAAGCGCTCCGTCGTGGTGGCCTCGCCGGCGGACGACGCGCCGCTGATGCGCCTGCGGGCCGCCATGTATTGCACCCGCATCGCCGAATATTTCCGCGACAAGGGCAAGAATGTCCTGTTGCTGATGGACTCGTTGACCCGTTTCGCCCAGGCCCAGCGGGAAATCGCCCTGGCCATCGGCGAGCCGCCGGCCACCAAGGGCTATCCGCCATCGGTGTTCGCCAAGCTTCCCAAGCTGGTGGAGCGCGCCGGTAATGCCGAGAAGGGCGGCGGCTCGATCACGGCGTTCTATACCGTGCTGTCCGAAGGTGACGACCAGCAGGACCCCATCGCCGACTCGGCGCGGGGGGTGCTGGACGGCCACATCGTGCTGTCCCGGCGCCTGGCGGAGGAGGGGCATTACCCGGCCATCGATATCGAGGCGTCCATCAGTCGGGTCATGCCATCGGTCATCAGCGCCGAACACCTCAAGCGCGCCCAGCAATTCAAGCAATACTGGTCGCGCTACCAGCAGAGCCGCGATCTGATCAGTGTGGGGGCCTACGTACCCGGGGGCGATCGCGAGACCGACACCGCCATCAATCTCTATCCAGCCATGGCGGTCTACCTGCGCCAGAGCCTGAACGACAACATCGGCATGGGCGCCAGCGAAGCGCACCTGCAGACCATCTTCGCCCCGGTTTCCGGCGGATAACCGATCATGGCCACGAGTCGTGCGGCGCGCCTGGCGCCCGTGGTGGACATGGCGGAAAAGGCCGAGAAGACCGCGGTCCAGCGGTTGGCGTATTTCCAGGGCCAGGTGGCCGTTGCCGAAAGCAAGCTGGCCGACCTGGAGAATTTCCGCCTGGAATATCAGGAACAATGGATCGCCCGTGGCAGCCACGGCGTTTCCGGCCAGTGGTTATTGGGCTATCAGGGGTTTCTCGCGCAGTTGGGGACGGCCATCGACCAGCAGCGCCAGAGCCTGGTCTGGCACCAGAACAACCTGGAGAAGGCGCGCCAGAGTTGGCAGGAGGCTTTCGCCCGCGTCGAAGGGCTGCGCAAACTGGTGCAGCGTTACATCGATGAGGCGCGACAGTTGGAAGACAAACGCGAGCAGAAGCTGCTGGATGAGCTGTCCCAGCGCCTGCCGCGCCAGGATCCGTTTTGACCGGGGCACTGGAATTTAGAGGGCGGGGCGATCCAAGGCCTTGCTCAGTCCTCTACCAGGTGCTACACCTTGTACACGTATGTCCATGACAGGGAAGCCTACTATGTCAGTCGTTACAGAAGTATCCGACGATGGGAAGAAACTGACGATTTCGATCAAGGGTCGTTTCGATTTCGGGCGGCACCAGGAATTTCGTGAATCTTACGAAAAGTTCCACAAGAAGCCCGAAACCTACGTCGTGGACCTGAAAGACACCACCTATCTCGACAGCTCCGCTTTGGGCATGTTGCTCCTGCTGCGTGATTACGCCGGGGGTGAAGACGCCGATGTGAGCGTCACCAACTGCGGTGCGGATGTGCGCAAGATTCTTGCGATCTCCAATTTCGACAAGCTGTTCGATATCGACGGCCCGAAGGAGGACAAGTCGGCGGCGAAAGATGACGGCGCGCAGAACGGCCACGCTCACCAGGACAAGTTCCATCTGGGCAAAGCCTGATCACCCGCCATGTTGTCCGATCTGGAGTCGCTGACGGTCCTGATTGCCGAGGACAGTGCCGCTGATCGGCTGCTGTTGTCCACCATTGTCCGTCGCCAGGGGCATCATGTGCTCACTGCAGCCGATGGTGCCGAGGCAGTGGAGGTGTACCAGCAGCAGCGTCCGCACCTGGTGCTGATGGACGCGATGATGCCCGTCATGGACGGGTTCGAGGCCGCGCAGAAGATCAAGCAGTTGGCCGGCGAGCAGCTGGTTCCGATCATCTTCCTCACGTCATTGACCGAAAGCGAGGCCTTGGCTCGTTGCCTGGAGGCCGGTGGCGACGATTTCCTGGCAAAACCCTATAACCAGGTGATCCTGGCCGCCAAGATCAAGGCGATGGATCGGTTGCGGCGTTTGCAGGCTACCGTCGTTGAGCAGCGCGACCAGATCGCCCGGCACCACGATTACCTGCTCAACGAACAGCGGGTCGCCAAGGCCGTGTTCGACAAGATCGCCCACTCCGGCTGTCTCAGCGCTCCGAACATCCGTTACCTGCAATCACCTTATGCCTTGTTCAACGGCGATCTGCTGCTGGCCGCGTTCAATCCGGCCGGCGACATGCATGTCCTGCTGGGGGATTTCACCGGCCACGGCCTGCCGGCGGCAGTCGGCGCGATGCCGCTGGCGGAGGTGTTCTACGGCATGACTGCCAAGGGCTACGGCCTGGCGCAGATCCTGCGGGAAATGAACGCCAAGCTCAAACGCATCCTGCCGGTCGACATGTTCTGCTGCGCGACGCTGTTGTGCCTGAGTTTTCAACGCGGCACGGTGGAAATCTGGAACGGCGGCATGCCCGACGGCTACCTGCATGACAGCCTCAGCGGGGCGCGCAAGCCATTGCCGGCGCGCCACCTGCCGTTGGGCGTGCTCACGCCACAGTTATTCGATGACCGTACCGAAGTGCATCCGATGGCGGTAGGGGATCGGGTATTCCTGCTGTCGGATGGCGTCATCGATACCAGTAACGAGGATGACGAACTGTTTGGCGTGGATCGGCTGCAGGCGGTCTTCGCCGCCAACCGCGAGCCGGACAGTCTTTTCGAAGACATCCAGCAGGCGCTGCGGGATTTTCGCGGCGAGGCCCGCGATGACTTCAGCATGGTGGAGGTGCGGATGGTGGCGCCGGCGCAACTCAACCCGCCGCCACCGGTCTATTCCGATAGCGGCCAGTCCAGCCCGCTGGACTGGTCGGTGAGCTTCGAGTTCCGGGCGCAGACGCTCAGGCGGTTCAATCCCATGCCGTACCTGTTGCAACTGTTGCTTGAAGTTCATGGGCTCAGGGCCCAGAGCGGTGCGCTCTACAGCGTACTCTCGGAGTTGTATTCCAACGCCCTGGAACATGGCGTGCTGGGGCTGGATTCGAGTATCAAGCGTGACGCGTCGGGTTTTGCGCGTTATTACACGGAGCGCAACTCACGCCTGGAAGAATTGAGTGACGGTCACATCCGGGTACACTTGCATATCACCCCTCATGGTGAGGGTGGCCGCCTGGTGATCGAGGTCGAAGACAGCGGCGAGGGCTTCGATGTCGCCCAGGTGCTGGCGCGACCTCTGGACTGCGACAGGCTGTCAGGGCGCGGTGTGAGCCTGGTACGGCAGTTGAGCCATCAGGCCCGTTGGTCAGACGATGGTCGTAGTGTCCGCGTGGAGTTTTTCTGGGAGGCTCTGGCATAATCCGCGCCATTCTTGATCAAGGAGCGAACAAGTGAGTGAGATTCATCTGGACCGCGATGTGCTCAGCACATTGAAGGAAGTCATGGAGGAAGGGTATCTGGAACTGCTGGACACCTTTCTCAACGATTCCGAGGCGCGCCTTCGCGTGCTGCACGAGGCTCGTGACGCTGAAAAACTGAGCGCCACGGCCCACAGCTTCAAGGGCAGCAGCAGCAACATGGGGGCCATCCGCCTGGCTGAGCTGTGCGGCGAGCTGGAGCAGCGTGCCAAGCAGCCCTCGCTGGGTGGCATCGAGAAGCTGGTCAGCGAGATCGACAGCGAATTTGCCCATGTTCGAAACCTCTGCAGGGAAGAGCGCGAAGGTTTCCACTGCTGAGCATGACCGACCGATTTCCAGCCTCTGCGGCGTTGGCCCGCCCCTTGCATTGACTTGTCTCGACTGTACCTATGATTTCAGTGCAGCGGAGACTTTTTATGCCCGTTACGCCCAATACACTGCTGCAGGCCACCACCCAGGCCAAGCCCCAGACCGCCGTCAATTCACCGGCAGCGGCCCCGGAGCCAGGAAATAGAGCCTTCAGCTTCGCGCAGGTCTTCGCCAAGCAGGCCCCCGTCAAATCACCGTCGGTACCTGAACCTTCGATGAAGCCGGTGCGCGACAAGACGCCCGACAACACCGTCAAGAAAGACGCCGGCAACGAAACGGCTGCCGCGCCAGAACCGACCGTTGCCGATAGCGGCAAACCCTTGCCCACCGACAAACCGGTCACCGCCGACGACCAGCAGGCCAGCGAGGAGCGCGACGATACGGCTGAAGCGCCCGTGGCCGAGGCTCCGCTTGCCGATCCGACACTGGACCCCGCCTTGCTGCCGGAGACTGCCGCATCGGTCGTGACCGTGGACGTTGCACCCACGCCGGTGGACGTTTGCTCCGCACCTCAGGTTGTCGCGGCGGTGGCGGCACCGGTTGCGCCCCTAGTGACGCCGGCCAAGGCTGAGGCTCCAGTGGTGGACCCGGAGTTCGATCCACAGGCTGACCCCCTCGATGCCCTGCCGGCGCTGCGCCTGGCAATGGAGCAGAGCGGCCATGTTTCCGCCGCCAGCCAGTCCAAGGCAGCCGCTACGGCGCCGCTCGAAGCCGAACAGACGTCCACGTCGGCCCAGACATTCGCCGCCGGCATGGCCAATATGCTCAGCGTCCAGGCTGACCAGGACAGCACCGGTCCGGGAAGCCAGGGCGGCGACAAGGCCTTCAGCGGCCTGATCAGCGAAGGGCTCAAGGATCTGGGGGGCGCTTCCAGCGATACCCGGGTGGATGATTTCGCCAACCGCCTGGCGGCGCTGACCCAGGCCGCCACGCCCAAGACTGCCAACGCGGTGCCGGTCAACCAGCCAATCGCCATGAACCAGAGCGGCTGGACCGAAGAGATCGTCAACCGGGTCATGTACCTGTCGAGCGCCAATCTCAAGGCGGCGGACATCCAGTTGCAGCCAGCCGAACTCGGACGCCTGGATATCCGGGTGAACATGATCCCGGACCAGCAGACCCAGGTTACCTTCATGAGCGCTCACTCCGGTGTGCGCGAAGCCCTCGAAGGCCAGATGCACCGCCTGCGCGACAGCTTCGCCCAGCAGGGCATGGGCCAGGTCGACGTCAGCGTGTCCGATCAATCCCGTGGCTCCCAGAACCCGGACCAGCAGGCGCAGCAGCAGGCCCAGGCCGGGCGCGCTTCGTCGACTGGCGCGCGCCTGGACTCCGGGGATGAAAACCTGCCGGCCGGCGCCGCCGAGGTGGCCACCAGCACCACCACCGTCATCGGTACCAGCGCCGTGGATTACTACGCCTGACCAGGCAAACAGACCCTGTGGGAGCGAGCCAGCTCGCCATGACTGTGGACCAGTCACCGATACGAGGTGACCGAGACTCCGTTATGGCGAGCAGGCTCGCTCCCACAGTGCTTTGTGCTCCCGACATGTTCTGGCATAACACTTGCTCCTGCCTTGCCATGCAACCGTAAACCCCCCGATTAGTGACGGATTATTGGCATGGCGAAGAGCGAAGCAGCAGCTGTAAAAGACCCTGCGACCAAAGGCAAACTCAAGATGATCATCCTGATCGTCGTGGGGCTGCTGCTGGCGATCGGTGTATCCGTGGGGGCGACCTGGTATTTCATGCACAACGCTCAAAGCAAGCCTGCGCCCGTGGCCGAAGCGGCACCGGTCGGCAAGCAGCCGGCGATTTTCGAGCCCATGGCGCCTGCGTTCGTGGCCAACTACACCCAGAACGGCCGTCAGCGCTACATGCAGGTCAGCATCACCCTGCTGGGTCGCAACCAGGCCGACCTGGAAGCCTTGCGGGTGCACATGCCGCTGATCCGCAATAACCTGGTGATGCTGTTTTCCGGACAGAACTTCGACACCCTGGCCACCCCTGTCGGCCAGGAAATGCTGCGTCAGAAAGCCACGGCCAGCGTGCAGGAAGTGGCACAGAAAGAACTCGGCAAAGTGGTGATCGAACAGTTGCTCTTCACTAACTTCGTATTGCAGTAGGAACACGACATGGCCGTGCAGGACCTGTTGTCCCAGGACGAAATCGATGCGCTGTTGCATGGTGTCGACGACGGCCTGGTGCAAACCGAAACCGCTACTGAACCGGGCAGCGTCAAAAGCTACGACCTGACCAGCCAGGATCGCATCGTTCGCGGACGCATGCCGACCCTGGAGATGATCAACGAGCGCTTTGCCCGATACACCCGTATCAGCATGTTCAACATGCTGCGCCGTTCGGCCGACGTGGCCGTCGGCGGCGTGCAGGTGATGAAATTCGGTGAGTACGTGCATTCGCTGTACGTGCCCACCAGCCTGAACCTGGTCAAGATCAAGCCGTTGCGCGGCACCGCGCTGTTCATCCTGGATGCCAAGCTGGTGTTCAAGCTGGTGGACAATTTCTTCGGCGGAGATGGTCGTCACGCCAAGATCGAAGGGCGTGAATTCACCCCCACCGAGCTGCGAGTGGTGCGTATGGTGCTGGAGCAGGCCTTCATCGACCTGAAGGAGGCCTGGCAGGCGATCATGGAAGTGAACTTCGAGTACATCAACTCGGAAGTGAACCCGGCCATGGCCAACATCGTCGGCCCGAGCGAGGCCATCGTGGTGTCGACTTTCCATATCGAGCTCGATGGCGGTGGAGGTGACCTGCACGTGACCATGCCGTATTCGATGATCGAGCCGGTGCGCGAGATGCTCGACGCCGGTTTCCAGTCGGACCTCGACGACCAGGACGAGCGCTGGATCAATGCCCTGCGCCAGGACGTGCTGGACGTGGACGTGCCGATTGGCGCGACTGTCGCGCGGCGTCAACTGCGCCTGCGGGACATCCTGCACATGCAGCCGGGGGACATCATCCCCGTCGAGATGCCGGAAGACATGATCATGCGTGCCAACGGCGTACCGGCCTTCAAGGTCAAGATGGGCTCTCACAAAGGCAACCTCGCGTTGCAAGTGATCGAGCCGATCGAACGCCGCTGAGCAGTGTCGAAACTTTTTAGCGGATTTTACGTTTCTAACTGATTTTTGCCCGCCGAGGACAAACGATGGCTAACGATATGAACAACCAGGACGACCAGGCGCTGGCCGACGAATGGGCCGCTGCCCTGGAAGAAGCTGGCGAAAGCGGACAGGCCGACATCGACGCCTTGCTGGCAGCCGACACCGGCGCCGCTGCGTCCAACCGCCTGCCCATGGAAGAGTTCGGCAGCGTGCCCAAGAGCCACGAGCCCGTGACGCTGGACGGTCCGAACCTGGACGTGATTCTCGATATCCCGGTGTCGATTTCCATGGAAGTGGGCAGCACCGACATCAACATCCGCAACCTGCTGCAGCTCAACCAGGGTTCGGTGATCGAGTTGGACCGCCTGGCCGGCGAGCCCCTGGACGTGCTGGTCAACGGCACCCTGATCGCCCATGGCGAAGTGGTGGTGGTCAACGAGAAGTTCGGCATCCGCCTGACGGACGTGATCAGCCCGAGCGAACGCATCAAGAAGCTGCGCTGAGTGAAGGGGTTTATCGCAGCGGCCCTCATGCTGCCCTTCAGCGTGCTGGCGGCCGAACCGGCGGCGACCACCACGGCCACGGCGTCCGGCAGCAGTATGGCCGGGCAATTGGCGCAGCTGGTGCTGGGCCTGTTGCTGGTGCTGGGGCTGATCTTTTTCCTCGCCTGGTTGCTGCGCCGCGTGCAACAGGCGGGGCCGGCCGGCAAGGGCCAGGTCATCGATATCGTCGGCTCGCGCGCTCTTGGCCCGCGGGACCGGCTGGTGCTGGTGCAGGTGGGCAACGAGCAGATCCTGCTGGGCCTGAGCCCTGGCACGATCACCGCGTTGCACGTGCTCAAGGAGCCGGTGCAGGTGCCGTCCACCGAGCAGGCCACTCCCGAATTTGCCCAGCGCCTCATGGAACTGCTGGGTAAAGACCAGAAGGATAAGAAGTAATGCCGTTGCGCATTCTGTTGACGCTGGCGCTGATGCTGGCCGCGCCGTTGGCGTTCGCCGCCGATCCGTTGTCGATCCCGGCGATCACCCTGGGGACCAACGCAGAAGGGGCCCAGGAATACTCGGTCAGCCTGCAGATCCTGCTGATCATGACTGCGCTGAGCTTCATCCCGGCGTTCGTCATGCTGATGACCAGCTTTACCCGGATCATCATTGTCTTTTCCATTCTGCGCCAGGCCCTGGGCTTGCAGCAGACGCCGTCGAACCAGATCCTCACCGGCATGGCGCTGTTCCTGACCATGTTCATCATGGCCCCGGTGTTCGATCGGGTGAACCAGGATGCGCTGCAGCCTTACCTGGCGGAGAAGATCACTGCCCAGGACGCCGTGGCCAAGGCCGAGGTGCCGGTCAAGGATTTCATGCTGGCGCAAACCCGCAGCAGCGACCTGGAGCTGTTCATGCGCCTGTCCAAGCGCACCGACATCGCCAGCCCCGACCAGGCGCCGCTGACCATCCTGGTGCCGGCGTTCGTGACCTCCGAGCTCAAGACCGCATTCCAGATCGGCTTCATGATTTTCATCCCGTTCCTGATCATTGACCTGGTGGTCGCCAGTATCCTCATGGCCATGGGCATGATGATGCTGTCGCCGCTGATCATTTCCCTGCCGTTCAAGATCATGCTGTTCGTCCTGGTGGATGGCTGGGCATTGATCATCGGCACCCTGGCGGGCAGTTTCGGCGGTGTTTAGACCCCTTGCGCGAGTAGGACGATATGACGCCTGAAGTAGCGGTAGACCTGTTCCGCGAGGCTCTCTGGCTGACCACCATGATGGTTGCCATCCTGGTCATCCCCAGCCTGTTGGTGGGGCTGCTGGTGGCCATGTTCCAGGCCGCCACCCAGATCAACGAACAGACCCTGAGCTTCCTGCCACGCCTGCTGGTCATGCTGGTGACGCTGATTGTCGCCGGTCCCTGGCTGGTGCAAACCTTCATGGAATACATCCTGCAGTTGTACGGCAGTATTCCGCAGTTGATCGGTTGACCCGATGTCGATGCTCGCACTGACGGACACCCAGATCAGTACCTGGGTGGCGTCGTTCATCCTGCCGCTGTTTCGCGTGACCGCCGTGTTGATGAGCATGCCGGTCTTCGGCACGACCCTGGTGCCGACCCGCGTGCGCCTGTATTTCGCCCTGGCGATCACGGTAGTCATCGTGCCCGGGCTGCCGCCGATGCCCCCGGTCAATGCCCTGGACCTCAGTGCGCTGATGCTGGTGGCCGAACAGATCCTCATCGGAGTCCTGATGGGGTTTTCGCTGCAGTTGTTTTTCCAGGCGTTCGTGGTGGCGGGGCAGATCATTTCGATCCAGATGGGCATGGCCTTCGCTTCCATGATCGACCCCACCAACGGCGTCAACACGGCCGTCATCGGGCAGCTCCTGACCATGCTGGTGACCCTGCTGTTCCTCTCCATGAACGGACACCTGGTGGTTTTCGAAGTCATGACCGAGAGTTTCACCACGTTGCCGGTGGGCAGCGCGATGCTGGTCAATCATTTCTGGGACGTCGCCGGCAAGCTAGGCTGGGTCCTGGGGGCGGCGATGCTGCTGGTATTGCCGGCGATCACTGCGCTGCTGGTGGTCAACATCGCGTTTGGCGTGATGACCCGGGCGGCGCCGCAGTTGAACATTTTTTCCATCGGTTTCCCGCTGACCCTGGTGCTGGGCATGGTGATTTTCTGGGTCAGCCTGGGGGATATTCTCAACCAGTACCAGCCGCTGGCCACCCAGGCCTTGCAGTTGCTGCGTGACATGGCACAGGCGCGCTGAACCATGGCCGAGAGCGAAAGCGGTCAGGACAAGACAGAAGACCCCACGGAGAAACGCCGTAGAGAGTCCCGTGAAAAGGGCGAGATCGCGCGCTCCAAGGAGCTCAATACCCTTGCGATCATGCTCGCCGGCGCTGGCGGCCTGCTGATTTACGGGGGCGGCCTGGCTCTGGATCTGTTGGAAATCATGCGCCTGAATTTTTCCTTGCCCCGGGAGGTGCTGCTGAGCCCCGGCGCGATGGCGCAGTACCTGTTGCATTCCGGCAAGATCGCCATCCTGGCGATTCAGCCAGTCCTGATTTTTTTGTTGCTGGCAGCCTTCATCGGTCCGATTTCCCTGGGCGGATGGCTATTCGCCGCCGGGAGCCTGGCCCCCAAGTTCAGTCGGATGAATCCGGCGGCCGGCCTCAAGCGCATGTTTTCCACCACGGCACTGATGGAGCTGCTCAAGGCATTCGGCAAGTTCCTGTTGGTCCTGTCCGTTGCATTGGTGGTATTGCAGGCCGATATCGACGACGTGCTGCGCATCGCCCATGAACCACTGGAGCAGGCCATTATCCATAGCGTGCAACTGGTGGGCTGGAGCACGTTGTGGATGGCCTGTGGCTTGATCCTGATCGCCGCTATCGATGTGCCGATCCAGCTCTATCAGAGCAAGCAGAAACTGATGATGACCAAGCAGGAGGTGCGCGACGAGTACAAGGACTCGGAGGGCAAGCCGGAGGTCAAGCAGCGGATTCGTCAGTTGCAGCGCGAGGTATCCCAGCGGCGGATGATGGCGGCAATCCCGGAAGCCGACGTGGTCATTACCAACCCGACCCACTATGCCGTGGCGCTCAAATACGATCCTGACAAAGGCAACGCCCCGGTATTGCTGGCCAAGGGCAGCGACTTCCTGGCATTGAAGATCCGTGAAATCGCCGTGGCCAATGAAGTGATGCTGCTCGAATCTCCGGCGCTGGCACGTTCCATTTACTACTCCACCGAACTCGACCAGGAAATCCCCGGTGGCCTGTATCTGGCGGTGGCCCAGGTACTGGCCTACGTCTATCAGATCCGTCAGCACCGCGCTGGCAAGGGCAAGCGTCCCGAGCCGCTCAAGGACCTGCCGATCCCGCCGGACCTGCGCCGCGATTCCTGAGCCATGAACCCGCCCCCTGTGGGGGCGAGCCTGCTCGCGAACGCGATGCTCCATTCGACCATCGGATGCGCCTGACAAATCGCAGTCGCGGGCAGGCTCGCTGCCACCGCGTGCATTCGTTTCGCCCGCTCTGTTTCGGCTGTCGGCAAAAGTTGGAAGGCTTCTTGCAATACCCCGTCTGCGCCCGCTCTGGGCGTCAAAAGTTTGCTTCACGGAACGGGGAATATCGGTGGATCGCTCTCAGTTACTCAGCACCGCGCGCAGCAACGTCGTAGACCTCAGCCGGGGCAATCTGGGCGTGCCGCTGTTGCTGCTGGTCATGCTGGCCATGATGATGCTGCCGGTACCACCGTTCCTGCTGGACGTGTTCTTCACGTTCAACATCGCTTTGTCCATCGTCGTACTGCTGGTGTGCGTGTATGCCTTGCGCCCACTGGATTTCGCGGTCTTCCCCACCATCCTGCTGGTGGCCACGCTGTTGCGCCTGGCGCTGAACGTGGCGTCCACTCGCGTGGTCATGCTCCACGGCCAGGAAGGTCACGCCGCTGCCGGTAAGGTGATCCAGGCCTTCGGTGAGGTGGTGATTGGTGGCAACTACGTGGTCGGTATCGTGGTGTTCGCCATCCTCATGATCATCAACTTCGTGGTGGTGACCAAGGGTGCCGGGCGGATTTCGGAGGTGAGCGCGCGCTTTACCCTCGATGCGATGCCAGGCAAGCAGATGGCGATCGATGCCGACCTCAACGCCGGTCTGATCGACCAGGGCCAGGCCAAGGCACGCCGCCTTGAAGTGGCCCAGGAAGCCGAGTTCTACGGCTCCATGGACGGTGCGAGCAAGTTCGTGCGCGGTGACGCCATCGCCGGCTTGCTGATCCTCTTCATCAACCTGATCGGCGGCATGGCGGTCGGTATCTTCCAGCACAACATGAGTTTCGGCGATGCGGGCAAGGTCTATGCCTTGCTGACCATCGGTGACGGTTTGGTGGCGCAATTGCCATCACTGTTGTTATCCACAGCCGCGGCGATCATGGTGACCCGTGCCTCGGGCTCCGAAGACATGGGCAAGCAGATCGGCCGGCAGATGTTCGCCTCGCCCAAGGCCCTGGCCGTGGCCGCCGGCCTGATGGCGGTGATGGGCCTGGTGCCGGGCATGCCGCACGTTTCCTTCCTGACCATGGCTGCCGTGGCCGCGGGCGGCGCCTATCTGTTCTGGAAGAAGCAGAACGAGCAGAAGGTCCAGGCCCTGCAGGAGGTCAAGCGCCAGCAGGAATTGCTGCCATCGCCGGCCCGTGCCATGGAAACCAAGGAGCTGGGCTGGGACGACGTGACCCCCATCGACATGATCGGCCTGGAAGTCGGTTACCGCCTCATCCCGCTGGTCGACCGCAACCAGGGCGGCCAGTTGCTGGCACGGATCAAGGGCGTGCGCAAGAAGCTGTCCCAGGACCTGGGTTTCCTGATGCCCACCGTGCATATCCGTGACAACCTCGACCTGGCCCCAAGCGCCTATCGCCTGACCTTGATGGGGGTGATCCTGGCGGAAGCCGAGATCTATCCGGACCGCGAGTTGGCCATCAACCCGGGGCAGGTCTATGGTTCGCTCAACGGCATCACCGCCAAGGATCCGGCTTTCGGTCTCGAGGCGGTGTGGATCGAAATCAGCCAGCGAGCCCAGGCCCAGTCCCTCGGCTACACCGTGGTGGACGCCAGTACCGTGGTCGCGACCCATTTGAACCAGATTCTGTACAAGCACTCCAGCGAGCTGATTGGCCACGAGGAAGTCCAGCAATTGCTGCAGGTACTGGCCAAGGGCTCTCCAAAACTGGCCGAAGAGCTGGTGCCTGGCGTGGTTTCGTTGTCTCAGTTGCTCAAGGTGCTGCAAGCGCTGCTGGCCGAACAGGTACCGGTTCGCGACATTCGCAGCATTGCCGAAGCGATCGCCAACAACGCTTCCAAGAGTCAAGATACCGCCGCCCTGGTGGCTGCAGTGCGGGTCGGCGTGTCCCGTGCAATCGTCCAAAGCATTGTAGGTACTGAGTCCGAGCTGCCTGTGATCACTCTGGAGCCAAGGTTGGAACAGATATTGCTCAATAGTCTTCAGAAGGCAGGACAAGGCTCGGAAGAGGGTGTTCTGCTGGAGCCAAGCATGGCCGAGAAGCTGCAACGTTCGTTGATCGAGGCAGCCCAGCGGCAGGAAATGCAAGGTCAACCGGTGATCCTGCTGGTGGCAGGTCCGATTCGCGCAATGCTCTCGCGCTTCGGCCGCCTCGCAGTCCCGGGCCTGCATGTGCTGGCTTACCAGGAAATACCGGACAACAAGCAAGTGACCATTGTTGCGACAGTAGGGCCCAACGGCTGAGGTAGTGGTTTATGCAAGTGAAGCGTTTTTTCGCCGCCGATATGCGTCAGGCCATGAAACTGGTTCGTGACGAGCTGGGCGCCGAAGCAGCCATCATCGGCAACCGCCGGATCGCCGGCGGTGTCGAGCTGACGGCGGCCCTGGACTACAAATTGTCTGCGTTGGCCCCGCGGGTTCCGAACATGGAACTTGAGGATGAGCTGCGCAAGACCCAGTCGCGCATCGCCAGTGCCCAGGCCGAATTGAGCCTGCGCAGCAGCGAAGGCGAGGCCGCCGCCGGCACCAATCGTCAATTGTTCGCCGGCCAGCCGCTGACTGCCGGCCTGCCCTTGACCGCTGCCGAGCCGCTGATCGAGCCGACCCCGGCCGAGCCGCGTCGTCCGGCCCCGGCTCCGGCCGCGCCCGCCCCGGGTATCGACCCACGGGCCCTGGATTCGATGCGTTTCGAGCTCAACAGCCTGCGCGAGCTGATGGAAGTCCAGCTCGGCTCCCTGGCCTGGAACCAGCTGCAAGGCAGCCGCCCGGCCCAGGCCAACCTGTGGCGTCGCCTGCAACGCATCGGCCTGTCCGGTCCGTTGGCCCGCGACCTGCTGGCGCTGATCAACGATATCGAGGAGCCTCGCCAGGCCTGGCGCATGCTGCTGGCGCACCTGGCGCGGATGATCGCCACGCCGGAAGTCGAGCCGCTGGAAGAGGGCGGGGTGATTGCGATGGTCGGTCCGGCCGGCATGGGCAAGACCACCACCCTGGCCAAGCTGGCCGCCCGTTATGTGCTCAAGTACGGTTCCCAGAGCATTGCCCTGGTGAGCATGGACAGTTTCCGCATCGGCGCCCAGGAGCAACTCAAGACCCTGGGTCGGATCCTCAATGTGTCGGTGACCCACGTGGACCCGGGCCAATCCCTGGCCCAGGCGCTGGAGCCGCTGCTGCGCAAGCGTGTCGTGCTGATCGATACCGCCGGCCTGCAAGCCAGCGACCCGGCCCTGCGCATGCAGCTTGAAAGCCTGGCCGGTCGCGGTATACGGTCAAAAAATTATCTCGTGTTGGCAACCACCAGCCAGAAACAGGTTCTAACGGCCGCTTATCACAGCTACAAACGCTGTGGTCTGGCCGGTTGCATCCTGACCAAGCTGGACGAAACGGCAAGCCTGGGCGAGGTGTTGAGCCTGGCGATCGGTCACGATCTGCCGGTGGCGTACCTGACCGATGGGCCGCGGATCCCGGATGATTTGCATCTGCCGCGTCGTCATCAACTGGTCAGTCGCGCCGTGAGTGTGCAAATGCAGGACGAACCCAGCGAAGAAGCCATGGCTGACATGTTCGCTGATATCTACCACAGCCCTACCAAGCAGGTCGGCTGAGGTAATCATGAATATTTTTTGTACCTACATCGATGGTCTGCCATGCAATGTTCAGTATGAACGCGCAGCCAGTAATGTGGCCTCCGTCTAAGTAAGACAAGGTAAAGAACGAACATGGGCAGCATGCATCCCGTACAGGTGATCGCGGTGACCGGCGGCAAAGGTGGCGTCGGCAAGACTAACGTGTCAGTGAACTTGTCCCTGGCTCTGGCAGAGCTTGGCCGACGGGTCATGCTGCTGGACGCCGACCTGGGCCTGGCGAACGTCGACGTGCTGCTGGGGCTTACCCCCAAGCGCACCCTGGCGGACGTCATCGAAGGTCGCTGCGAATTGCGCGACGTGCTGCTGCAAGGGCCCGGCGGGATTCGCATCGTGCCGGCCGCCTCCGGCACCCAGAGCATGGTTCATCTGACCCCGGCCCAGCACGCCGGCCTGATCCAGGCATTCAGCGACATTGGCGATAACCTCGATGTGCTGGTGATCGATACCGCGGCCGGTATCGGTGACTCGGTCGTCAGTTTCGTACGCGCCGCCCAGGAGGTGTTGCTGGTGGTCTGCGACGAACCGACGTCCATCACCGACGCCTATGCCCTGATCAAGCTACTGAACCGCGACTATGGCATGAACCGCTTCCGCGTCCTGGCCAACATGGCCCAGAGCCCACAGGAGGGACGCAACCTGTTCGCCAAGTTGACCAAGGTCACGGATCGCTTCCTGGACGTTGCGCTTCAATACGTGGGGGCCGTGCCCTACGACGAAAGCGTACGCAAGGCCGTCCAGAAGCAACGTGCCGTCTATGAAGCCTTTCCACGTTCCAAATGCGCGCTGGCGTTCAAGGCGATCGCCCAGAAGGTCGATACCTGGCCACTGCCGGCCAACCCACGCGGGCATCTGGAATTTTTCGTCGAGCGTCTCGTGCAACAAACAGCAGGGCCCGTGTTATGACAGCCAGCGGTTACAACCATCTCTACAAGAAATCGGCACGGGACGCCCAATACGAATTGATCGAGCGTTACGCGCCCCTGGTCAAGCGCATTGCCTATCACTTGCTGGCGCGCCTGCCGGCCAGTGTCCAGGTCGAAGACCTGATCCAGGCAGGCATGATCGGCCTGCTCGAAGTGGCGAACAAATACGACGCCAGCAAGGGTGCCAGTTTCGAGACCTATGCCGGTATCCGCATTCGTGGCGCGATGCTCGATGAGGTCCGCAAGGGCGATTGGGCACCGCGTTCGGTACACCGTAATACCCGAATGGTCAGTGACGCGATTCGCGCCATCGAATCTAAAACCGGACGTGACGCTAAAGATCACGAGGTTGCGGCCGAACTCCAGTTGAGTCTCGACGATTATTACGGGATTTTGAACGATACCCTGGGCAGCCGCCTGTTCAGTTTCGACGACCTGTTGCAGGACGGCGAGCACGAAGGGCTGCATGAGGATGGCGCAAGTGCCTATATGGAGCCGTCGCGTGACCTGGAAGATGAACGTTTCCAGAGTGCGTTGGCGGATGCGATTGCCAATTTGCCGGAGCGTGAGCGACTGGTCTTGGCGCTGTACTACGACGAAGAGCTGAACCTCAAGGAAATCGGTGAGGTCCTGGGGGTCAGCGAATCGCGGGTCAGCCAGTTACACAGCCAGTGCGCGGCCCGTTTGCGGGGGCGTTTGGGGGAGTGGCGAGCGCGCTGACAGCGGGCAGGGGAGCGCAGCGGACGAGGTTGGCGGGGCAAGTTCCCATCAGTCGCCGTACGGTGCGCACCGGACCGTTGTCGAGTGTTGTGCCGGATTGATTGAAATGGCGCGTTCAGGTGCTGGACACGTTTAAGACTGCTTGGAGGTCGAATTGGACAAGAACATGAAAATCCTCATCGTTGACGATTTTTCAACGATGCGGCGGATCATTAAGAACCTGTTGCGTGACCTTGGGTTCACCAACACGGTTGAGGCCGACGATGGCACCACCGCCATCCCGGTCCTCAACAGCGGGAGCATCGACTTTCTGGTGACTGACTGGAACATGCCCGGCATGACCGGTATCGACTTGCTGCGTCATGTACGCGCCGATGAAAAACTCAAGCACCTTCCCGTGCTGATGGTCACCGCCGAAGCCAAGCGCGAGCAGATCATCGAAGCGGCCCAGGCCGGTGTGAACGGCTATGTGGTCAAACCCTTCACGGCCCAGGCGTTGAAAGAGAAGATCGAGAAAATCTTCGAACGCATCGGTTAATGGCGCCACGGGGGAGCTATGGAGCATAACGAATCTTCAATGGGCGATTTCGAATCGACCCTGAAAAAACATGCCCGCGAACTGGTCGATAGCCTTGAAAAAGGCCGCTTCGGCGACGCTGTCCAGATGATCCACGAGCTCAACCAGACCCGGGATCGTGGTCTGTACCAGGAAGTCGGCAAGCTCACCCGTGAACTGCACAGCGCAATCGTCAATTTCCAGATCGACCCGAACATGCCGCAGGCCGAGGAGGTCTCGCAGATCACCGACGCGACCGAGCGCCTGTCCTACGTGGTCAAGCTGACCGAGGCCGCGGCCAACCGCACCATGGACCTGGTGGAAAGCGCTACGCCCCTGGTCAACGGCCTGGGCGACGAAGCCCAGGCCCTGAGCGCCGATTGGGGTCGGTTCATGCGGCGGGAGGTCGGGGCTCAGGAATTCCGGGAGCTGGCTCGCCGTGTCGACGGTTTTCTGACACGCAGCAGCGCCGACAACCGCGCCGTGGCGAACAACCTCAACGACATTCTGCTGGCCCAGGACTATCAGGACCTGACCGGGCAGGTGATCAAGCGCGTGACCCAACTGGTCACCGAAGTCGAAAGCAATCTGCTCAAACTCGTGCTCATGGCCAGTCAGGTGGACCGCTTTGCGGGCATCGAACATGACCGTGCGGCGATGCTCGCTGAAAAAGATCCAAAAAAACATCTCTCCCAGGGTGAAGGTCCGCAAATTCATGCCGATAAAAGAGAAGACGTTGTATCCGGTCAGGACGACGTGGACGATTTGTTGTCCAGCCTTGGATTTTGAGTTTGTAGGTCGTGATAACGGTTAATACCGATCGCGCCGTGCCCCACAAGGCGCAAGACCCAGGCACGAGGAGTGTGGTTTGGTCTTACCAAATGAACGACGAGTAACGACGGATTGCGCCTTGTGGGGCGCACCCCGAGAGGTTGGAGTCCAGAGCGCGCCATGCTGCGTTGCAAGCCTTGCCGGGCACGCTCACGACACCAATGCGATCCGGGATTAACCGTCATCACGACCTACCTGTTTTAGGAGCAGCCATTAATGAGCTTCGGCGCCGATGAAGAGATCCTTCAGGATTTCCTGGTTGAGGCCGGCGAGATTCTAGAGCAACTGTCCGAACAACTGGTCGAGCTGGAAAGCCGGCCTGACGATGCGGATCTGCTCAATGCAATTTTTCGCGGTTTCCACACTGTAAAAGGAGGCGCCGGCTTCCTCCAGCTCAACGAGCTGGTGGAGTGCTGTCACATTGCCGAGAACGTGTTCGACATCCTGCGCAAGGGTGAGCGTCGCGTTGACTCGGAGCTGATGGACGTGGTGCTTGAAGCACTGGATGCGGTCAACAGCATGTTCAGCGAAGTGCGCGAGCGCTCGCCCATTACCCCTGCCACGCCTGAGCTGCTCGCCGCGCTGTCGCGCCTGGCCGAGCCGCAATCGGCCGACGAAGCCGCTCCGGCTGAAGAACCCGCTGTCGAAGAGCCTGTCGCCGAAGAACCGGTGGCGCAAGAGTCGGGCGATATCACCGATAACGAATTCGAACAACTGCTGGACTCCCTGAGCGCCGTCAAGGCTGAAGCCCAGGTCCAGGCCCCGGTAGCGCCAGCGGCGCAAGCCGCCGATGGCACGGCCAGCGACGAAATCACCGATGCCGAGTTCGAGTCGCTGCTCGACCAGCTCCACGGCAAGGGCCAGTTCGCCCCGGATGCCGTCGCCCCGACGCCAACACCTGCGGCCCCCAGCGCGGCAGGCGACAACTCCGACATCACCGACGATGAATTCGAAGCGCTACTCGACCAGTTGCATGGCAAGGGCACGTTCGCCGTTGACGCGCTGGAGTCGGCCATCGCTTCTGCACCGGGCTCGGACAAACCATCCGCCGCGGCGGCCGGCAGCGACCTGATCACTGACCAGGAATTCGAATCGCTGCTCGACGAACTGCACGGCAAAGGCAAGTTCAGCGAAGTCGGTACCGCCACTGCCGCATCGACGGCCGCGCCGGCCGCCAAGGCTGCGCCCAAGCCCGCTGCCAAGGCGCCGGAAAGCAAGGCGCCCCAAGCCAAGGCCGAGACGCCTGCGCCGGCGGCCGCGGCCAAGCCAGCCGCCCCGGCACCTGCTCGCGCAGCCGCTGCCGCGCCAGCGGAAAAACCGACCAGCGAAGCCGAGACAACCGTTCGGGTCGACACCGCGCGCCTGGACGAGATCATGAACATGGTCGGCGAACTGGTGCTGGTGCGTAACCGTCTGGTGCGCCTGGGCCTCAACAGCCAGGACGAAGCCATGTCCAAGGCGGTGTCGAATCTCGACGTGGTCACCGCCGACCTGCAGACCGCGGTCATGAAGACCCGGATGCAGCCGATCAAGAAAGTCTTCGGGCGCTTCCCGCGCCTGGTACGAGACCTGGCTCGCCAGCTCAAGAAAGAAATCAACCTGGAACTGGTGGGTGAAGAAACCGACCTGGACAAGAACCTCGTCGAGGCCTTGGCCGACCCGCTGGTCCACTTGGTGCGCAACGCGGTCGACCACGGCATCGAGTCGCCGGAAGAGCGCGAGGCCGCCGGCAAGGTCCGCAGCGGCAAGGTGATCCTGGCCGCCGAGCAGGAGGGTGATCACATCCTGCTGTCGATCTCCGACGACGGCAAGGGCATGGACCCCGAGATATTGCGGGCCATCGCAGTGAAACGCGGTGTGATGGACAAGGATGCCGCCGACCGCCTCAGCGACACCGAGTGCTACAACCTGATCTTCGCCCCGGGGTTCTCCACCAAGACCGAGATTTCCGACGTATCGGGCCGTGGCGTGGGCATGGACGTGGTGAAAACCAAGATCTCCCAGCTCAACGGTTCGATCAACATTCATTCGGTCAAGGGTTCGGGCTCGAAGATCCTCATCAAGGTGCCGCTGACCCTGGCGATCATGCCGACCCTGATGGTGATGCTGGGCAACCAGGCCTTCGCCTTCCCATTGGTCAACGTCAACGAGATTTTCCACCTCGACCTGTCGAAGACCAACGTGGTGGACGGCCAGGAAGTGGTGATCGTGCGGGACAAGGCGCTGCCGCTGTTCTACCTCAAGCGCTGGCTGGTCAGCTCCGCCGCCCATGTGGAGCAGGGCGAAGGCCATGTGGTGATCCTTTCGGTCGGTACCCAGCGGATCGGCTTCGTCGTCGACCAGCTCGTGGGCCAGGAAGAAGTGGTCATCAAGCCGTTGGGCAAGATGCTCCAGGGCACCCCGGGCATGTCCGGCGCCACCATCACTGGCGACGGCCGCATCGCGCTGATCCTCGATGTGCCAAGCATGCTCAAGCGTTACGCCACACGGCGTATTTGATTCTGGGGGGCGTGGCCCAGGGCCGCGCCTCGTCTAACGGAGTGTTTATGGTAGTTAAAGTCCTGGTGGTGGACGATTCGGGGTTCTTCCGCCGCCGCGTCTCGGAAATTCTTTCAGCGGATACGAGTATTCAGGTCGTCGGCACCGCGACCAACGGCAAAGAGGCGATCGATCAGGCCCTGGCCCTCAAGCCGGACGTGATCACCATGGACTACGAGATGCCCATGATGGATGGCATCACCGCCGTGCGGCATATCATGCAGCGCTGCCCGACCCCGGTATTGATGTTCTCCTCGCTGACCCACGAAGGCGCCCGGGTGACCCTCGATGCGCTGGACGCCGGCGCGGTGGATTTCCTGCCGAAGAATTTCGAGGACATCTCGCGCAACCCCGACAAGGTCCGGCAGTTGCTCTGCGAGAAGGTCCACAGCATTTCCCGCAGCAACCGGCGCGTGAGTGCCTACAGCCCACCGGCCCCGGCGCCGGTGTCCGCGCCTGCGCCTGCCCCGGCTTCATCGGGTGGTTTCAATCCGGCGCCGGCGCGCAGCGCTGCGCCTGCTGCGCCAACCCGTGCCGCGCCCGCCGCCACGGCCTCGTCGCCGGCGCCCAAGCGCAAGGCCTACAAACTGGTCGCCATCGGTACTTCCACCGGTGGTCCGGTGGCGCTGCAGCGGGTCCTGACCCAGTTGCCGGCCAATTTCCCGGCCCCCATCGTGCTGATCCAGCACATGCCCGCCGCGTTCACCAAGGCATTCGCCGAGCGCCTGGACAAGCTCTGCCGCATCAGCGTCAAGGAAGCCGAGGATGGCGATGTCCTGCGTCCCGGCCTGGCGCTGCTGGCGCCGGGTGGCAAGCAGATGATGATCGATGGCCGTGGCGCGGTGAAAATCCTCCCTGGCGACGAGCGCCTGAACTACAAGCCTTGTGTGGATATCACCTTCGGTTCCGCCGCGAAATCCTACGGCGACAAAGTTCTGGCGGTGGTGCTCACCGGCATGGGGGCCGATGGTCGCGAAGGCGCGCGCCTGCTCAAGCAGGGCGGCAGCACGATCTGGGCCCAGGACGAAGCCAGCTGCGTGATCTATGGCATGCCCATGGCGATTGTCAAAGCGGACCTGGCCGACGGGATATATGGCCTGGACGATATCGGTAGACACCTGGTCGAGGCGTGCCTGTAATGGATGTGCTCAGCCTGATCGGCATCATCATGGCGTTCGTCGCCATCATCGGTGGCAATTATCTGGAAGGCGGCCATCTCGGGGCCCTGGCCAACGGCCCGGCCGCGTTGATCGTGCTGGGCGGCACCATTGGGGCCGCTTTGCTGCAGTCACCCATGAGCGCCTTCAAGCGCGCCATGCAGGTGCTGGTCTGGATCCTGTTCCCGCCACGGGTCGACCTGGCCGGTGGCATCGATCGCGTCGTGAACTGGAGCCTGACCGCCCGCAAGGAGGGCTTGCTCGGTCTGGAAGGGGTGGCTGACGCCGAACCGGACAGCTATTCGCGCAAAGGCCTGCAGCTGCTGGTGGACGGCGCCGAGCCGGAAGCCATCCGCAGCATCCTGGAAGTGGATTTCTATACCCAGGAAAGCCGTGACATCGAAGCAGCCAAGGTGTTCGAAAGCATGGGCGGCTACGCACCTACCATCGGCATCATCGGTGCGGTCATGGGCCTGATCCACGTGATGGGTAACCTGGCCGATCCATCGCAACTGGGCAATGGTATCGCCGTGGCTTTCGTCGCCACGATCTATGGCGTGGCCAGCGCCAACCTGGTGTTGCTGCCCATCGCCGCCAAGCTCAAGGCCATCGCCCTGCGCCAGTCGCGTTATCGTGAAATGTTGCTGGAGGGCATCCTGTCCATCGCCGAGGGTGAGAACCCGCGTTCCATCGAGTTGAAGCTCCAGGGCTTCATGGACTGATGGGGGATAGGGACAATGGCACGCCGCAGACAGCATGAAGAGCACGTCAACCACGAACGCTGGCTGGTTTCCTACGCCGACTTCATCACCTTGCTGTTTGCCTTTTTCGTGGTGATGTACTCGATCTCGTCGGTCAACGAAGGCAAGTACAAGGTGATTTCCGAAGCGCTGCTCGGCGTCTTTACCGACTCGGACCGCGCCCTCAAGCCTATCCCCATCGGCGACGAACGCCCCAAGACCACGACGCCGGCCAAGCCGTTGGTCAGGGACGCCGAGCAGGTGGATGCCGGCATCGCCGGCGGCAGCGATCCGCTGAAAAGCATTGCCGACGACATCAGCGCCGCGTTCGGCGACCTGATCAGTTCCAACCAGATGACCGTGCGCGGCAATGAGCTGTGGGTGGAGATCGAGCTCAACTCCAGCCTGTTGTTCGGCAGCGGCGATGCGATGCCCAGTGACATGGCGTTCAACATCATCGACAAGGTGGCGGCGATCCTCAAGCCGTTCGACAACCCGATTCATGTGGAAGGCTTCACCGACGACCAGCCGATCCGCACCGCGCAGTACCCGACCAACTGGGAGCTGTCCTCGGCCCGTTCGGCCAGTATCGTGCGCATGCTTGCCATGCAGGGCGTGAATCCTGGCCGCCTGGCATCGGTGGGGTACGGCGAGTTCCAGCCGGTGGCCAACAATGCCACTGCCGAGGGGCGTGCGCGCAACCGGCGGGTGGTGCTGGTGGTGTCGCGCAACCTCGACGTGCGCCGCAGCCTGACCGGTACCGGCACGGCCCATGCGACGCCGGATGCGGCATTGAAGCGGGCTGGCACACAAACTGCACCGACCTCGGTCAACACACCGGGAAGACCGAGCGCCGTCAATTCTCCGTCACCCGCTTTATAACCGAGCTATTTCTCGGTCGAGCCTGTTTCGGCCGGGAGGAACGATCCGAATGAGAGTCTGGGCAGTTGCCAATCAGAAAGGGGGCGTGGGTAAAACCACCTCTTCCATCGCTTTAGCCGGATTGCTGGCCGAGGCGGGCAAGCGCGTGGTCATTGTCGATCTGGACCCGCACGGCTCGATGACCAGTTACTTTGGCTACGATCCCGATAGCCTGGAGCACAGCAACTACGACCTGTTCCTGCACAAGGGCAGCGTGCCCGAGGGCTTGCCCGGGCAGTTGCTGTTGTCCACCAGCGACGAGCGGATTTCCCTGCTGCCGTCCAGCACCGCCCTGGCCACCCTGGAGCGCCAGTCGCCTGGCCAGAGCGGCCTGGGCCTGGTGATCGCCAAGAGTCTGGCGCAACTGTGGCAGGATTTCGATTACGCGATCATCGACAGCCCGCCGTTGCTTGGCTTGCTGATGGTCAATGCCTTGGCGGCCAGCCAGCAACTGGTGATCCCGGTACAGACCGAGCACCTGGCGGTCAAGGGGTTGGAGCGGATGGTCAACACCCTGGCGATGGTCAACCGCTCGCGCAAGCAATCGCTGGCCTTCAACATCGTGCCAACCCTGTTCGACCGGCGCACCCAGGCTTCTATGGGCACCCTGCGGGTATTGCGCGACATGTATCCCGATGACATCTGGCAAGGCTACATCCCGGTGGACACGCGCCTGCGCGATGCCAGTCGCGCCGGCCTGACCCCTTCGCAGTTCGATGGCAAGAGCCGTGGCGTGCTGGCTTACCGCGCGCTGCTCAAGCATCTCCTGGCCCAGCAGCTCGTTCCACAGCAGGTGGCCTGATTGAACGCGTCCAGAATCATCGCAGGCTCAAGTCCCATGGCATCCATGCCGATAACATTCATATGGGGCGCACTGTTCCAATGAACCGCCCGATCAAGACAACCTCGCGTCCGCAAATGGCCCTGCAGTCTTATCTGGATGGGCTGTTGCAGGAAGCGACCGAAGAATTGCCACCGCCGCCGAGCGTGATCGAGGCCTTGCCTGGGTCCGTCGAAGCCGAGGGTGTACTGGATGAATTCCAGGCGGCCGTGCTCGAAGAGCAGGCCCGTGATGCACGCAAGCCCGTGGTTGCCCCGGTGGCCAAGGCTCCGGTGGTCGAAGCGCCGTCGATAGAGCCGGCCGTGAAAGTGATGGAGGTACCCGCGCCAATCCTGGCGCCGGTCTCGACCGTTGCGCCGTTGTTGCAGGGCCTGGTCAAGCCGGTGGTGGAAGTTCACCTGCCGCCGAGCAGCCCGCCGCCACCGGTGCCGGGAAACGACCGTCCGGCCTGGGCCGCCGAGGCGTTCGAGTGCCTGTTGTTCGATGTGGCCGGGTTGACCCTGGCGGTGCCGCTGGTTTGCCTGGGATCGATTTATTCCCTGGCCGGGCAGGAATTGACGCCGTTGTTCGGCCAGCCGGAATGGTTCCTCGGGATCCTGCCCAGCCAGGCCGGCAACCTGAAGGTGCTGGATACCGCGCGCTGGGTGATGCCGGATCGTTATCGCGACGATTTCCGCCAGGGCCTTCAGTACGTGATTTCGGTGCAGGGCTACGAGTGGGGATTGGCGGTGCATCAGGTCAGTCGCTCGTTGCGCCTGGACCCGAACGAAATCAAGTGGCGCAGCCATCGAGGGCAACGGCCATGGCTGGCCGGTACGGTGATCGAGCACATGTGCGCCTTGCTGGACGTTTCCGAGCTGGCCGAGCTGATCGCCAGCGGCGGGGCAAAACACCTGGGCGGCACCAAGCCGGTCCAGAAACCGAAATAACACAACCGGCGACGCAGGGCGTCACGGGGCAGAACACACCGCCACAGGCGGTTTTTCGAGGGGTCAGGGTATGAATGATAAGGCGTCGTCTCTCAAGGGTTCCGAAGATCCGATCCTGCAATGGGTCACCTTCAAGCTCGATAACGAAACCTACGGCATCAACGTGATGCGCGTGCAGGAAGTGCTGCGCTATACCGAGATCGCTCCGGTACCGGGTGCGCCCAGCTATGTGCTGGGTATCATCAACCTGCGTGGCAACGTAGTCACGGTGATCGACACTCGCCAGCGTTTCGGCTTGAACTCCACTGAAGTCAACGACAACACCCGTATCGTGATCATCGAGGCCGACAAGCAAGTGGTCGGTATCCTGGTGGACAGCGTCGCTGAAGTGGTTTACTTGCGTCAGTCGGAAATCGAAACCGCGCCTAACGTCGGTAACGAAGAATCGGCCAAGTTCATCCAGGGCGTGTGCAACAAGAACAACGAGTTGCTGATCCTGGTCGAACTGGAAAAAATGATGAGCGAAGAAGAATGGTCGGAACTGGAGAGTATCTGATTTGATCCTTGAGGTAGCAGTCATTGTCCTGTTCCTGTTCTGGGCCGGTACGCTGGCGATGTTCCTGGCCTACATCCGCGCCCAGCGGCAGATCGCCGCGCAGCAGGCCCAGGGCGATGCGCTGCGCGATCAGCGCATCAAGGACCTGGCCAAGCGTGTCGACGATTACCAGAACGGCACCGTGCGCATGGGCGAAGCCCTCCATGAACTGCGCGCCGTGGTCGGCCCGTTGCCGGACAAGCTGGCCCAGCTGGAACAGCGCGACCCCTCGAGCCTTTCTTTCGCCCAGGCCGCGCGTCTGGTCGGCATGGGCGCCAGCGTCGACGAACTGACCCAGGCCTGCGGCTTGACCCAGGCCGAAGCGGAATTGATGAGCAAGCTGCATAGAGGCGGCTGACCGCTTCGCCCCAATCGCCTGTGGGAGCGAGCTGGCTCGCTCCCACAGGCTTTTCTGGCGCTCGCCACCGAGTCGGATGCAAGCCGATGTTCAGCGAAACGCCACCCTGTGGCGAGGGAATTCATCCTCGCTGGTTTGCGCAGCAACCCCAAGCAAGACGCCGCGTTCCATCTGCCACGCCCTGTGCTGAGGTTTCAGGGCCGCTTTGCGTCCCAGTGGGAATAAATACCACCGCCCACCGTGGGTGCCAGTCGAGGCGCAGTGGTGCCCCCTCGTTGCCTCAGTAATCGTCTCCGCGATCCGTCACGTCTTTCTCGACACTCGGCGCGTTCGGATCAAAACCCTTGGGAAACTTGCCCTTGAGGGTCCAGGCGAACGCGATGATTTCGGCAATCGTGCGATACAACTCTTCCGGGATACTGTCCCCCAGCTCCAGGCGAGCCAGCAATTTCACCAGCTCGGCATTCTCATAGATCGGTACTTCGCTTTCCCTGGCGATGCGCAGGATTTCCTCGGCCAGGGCTTCGTCGCCCTTGGCGGTGAGGGTCGGGGCATGCTGGCCATCGTACTTGAGGGCAATGGCCTGGCGGGGTTCGGTGTGGGTCGTCATGCGGTTTCGTCCACCCAGCGCTGTTCGAGCCGGGTCTTGGGGCCCTGGGGCGGGGTGCCGAGATGGCAATCGAGGTCGCCCACGTTCAGGCCGCAAGTCACGAGGCGTTCACGCAGGGCCGCCAGATTGCTTTCGATCAGGCTGGCGGTATAGGGGCGTTGCGCCCACAACTGGCTCGACAGGCTGCCGCTGAGCAACTGGACCTGGACCTGTAGCGGCCCCAGCGGCTCCATGTCGAACGCCAGTTCGACCCGCCAGAGCTGCTGTTGTCGGGGCTCGCGTTCTTCCCGAGGCTCGTTCGACTGCTCCCGGGGTGGGGTTTGCTCACGCTGGAACTTGACCTGCAAGGGCACGATGTCCTGCAGGTTACGCATCGGGATTTCCAGTTGCCAGGTACTCATCAGGCGACCGTCGTCGGTCAGGCCGGTCTGTTCCAGGCTCGACAGTTGGTGGCTCTGCAGGCGCGACACGGCGGCCGCGGCGAGGCGCAGCAAATGTTCGAGATCACCTTCGTCGTCCTGCTCTTTCAACAGGCGCGAGGGCAGGGGAAAGCTGGTGGGCTGCGGCTTGGCGCTGACCTGGCCAAGGGTGCCCAGGGCGTTGCGCACGAAACTGGGCAGTGCCTGGGCCAGGGTATTGGCAGCGATGATCGCGCTCAGGTTGGTGGAGGCGGGCAGGGCCGGTGTCAGCTGTGCGACCAGCTTCAGCAGGTCGCCCTTGAGGTCCGGTGCCAGGGCAGGGGGTTGCCCGGCCAGCAGCTTGCTCTCCAGGAACGCACCGCTGGCGGCCAGGGCCTGGGCCAGGCCCTTGGGGGTGCTCAGTTGCTGGACATCCGGCAGGCTGGCCAACAGGCGCGTCACCACGGCGCGCAGCTCGCTACCCGTGTCATCGGTGACGGGCAGGTTCTGCAGGGCGCTGATCAGGCTGTCCAGCGAGCCCTGGCGACTGACCTGGGTCACCAGTTGCTGGCTCACAGCCAGTTGTTCCTGGCGGTTGCTCAGCGGGATGAACTTCAGTGTCTGGGCATCCTGTACCTGGGCGCTGAGCAACGTGCCGATACGCAGCGGCCGGGGACTGTCGATATCCAGGGTTCGGCCGGCCTGGGCGGTGTTGAGCAGGCTCACCAGCGATCGATAGACCACCGGTTGCCCTGGGGCCTGTGGCAAGGCCTGGCTGGTGATGACCTTGCCTTGCAGCAAGGTGCCCACCGGCATCTGGCTGGTGTCGATCCGCGTGAGGGTCGCGACGCTGGAAGCGAGGGCCTGTTGCACGGTAATCGCCAGGTTGCTGGCCGATGGTTGGGTCACCGCCAGGCTGGTGCCCTGAGGCAGCGGCTGGCTGCTGGTGGCCTGTACCGTGGTCTGGCGGCCGCTTTCCAGGGTGACCTTGAGCAAGAGCTGGAATGTCTGGTCCGCCTGCTTGAGGGACAGGACTTCGGCCTGGGCCGTCTGGCCGGTGGCGATCAAGCCTGCGGCGGGCGTGAGCAGCTTGAGCAGCTCACCGCTGACCATCGGCGCACGTGTCGTTGCCGTGGCCTGGGGCAGTGGCTGGATGTTCATGTCGCCTGTCATTTGCGCTTTGACCTTGGGGAAATGTAAAGCTCGGCATGTATAATGCCGCCCGTATTTTCAGGGAGTGGCGAAAATCTCGTCATTGTTTGACGCAGCTCTGTGGAACAGGCCCTCAAAGCATCTATGCTGCACTTCTTTAACGGCCGCAGCACCGCCGACTTGAACCGTATAAGGCCCGCGATCCCTTGACCAGTCCTCTTTTGCAAACCGTCGGCCTCGCCTGTGAGCGAGACTTGCGGCTGCTTTTCGAACACCTCGAATTGAGACTCTCGCCGGGCGATATGGTGCAAGTCAGTGGGCCCAATGGTAGCGGCAAGACCAGTCTGTTGCGCCTGTTGGCCGGGTTGATGCAGCCCACCGCAGGCCAGGTGCTGCTCAACGGCCAGCCGTTGCACAGCCAGCGCGGCGAGCTGGCTCGCAACCTGCTCTGGATCGGCCACGCCGCCGGTATCAAGGATCTGTTGACTCCCGAGGAAAACCTCAGCTGGCTCTGTGCGCTGCATCGGCCCGCCACACGGGAAGCGATCTGGCAGGCATTGGCGCAAGTGGGGCTGCGTGGTTTCGAGGATGTGCCGTGCCATACCCTGTCCGCCGGCCAGCAGCGCCGCGTGGCCCTGGCGCGTCTATACCTGGACAGCCCGCCGTTGTGGATCCTCGACGAACCATTCACCGCCCTGGACAAGCAAGGGGTGGCGCAGCTGGAGGAACATCTGGCCCGGCACTGCGAAAACGCCGGCACGGTGTTGCTGACCACCCACCATACATTGACCCGGATGCCGTCCGGCTACCGCAATATCGATCTGGGGAATTGGGCCGTATGACTGTGTTTGGCCTGTTGCTTGCCCGCGAAGCGCGTCTGTTGTTCCGCCGTCCGGCCGAACTGGCCAATCCGCTGGTCTTTTTTGCGATCGTCATTGCGCTGTTCCCCCTGGCGGTCGGCCCCGAGACTCAATTGTTGCAAACCTTGTCGCCAGGCCTGGTCTGGGTGGCAGCGCTTTTATCGGTCCTGCTCTCGCTGGACGGGCTTTTCCGCAGTGATTTCGAGGACGGATCGCTGGAACAGTGGGTCCTTTCGTCGCACCCCCTGGCCCTTCTGGTTTTGGCCAAGGTACTGGCACACTGGGTTTTTTCCGGCCTGGCGCTGGTCTTGCTCTCACCGCTCCTGGCGATGATGCTGGGGTTGCCTGCGGCCTGCATGCCGGTGCTGTTGGTGTCGCTGTTGCTGGGTACGCCGGTGCTGAGCCTGCTGGGGGCCGTAGGTGCGGCACTGACGGTGGGGTTGAAGCGCGGCGGCCTGTTGCTGGCGCTCTTGATCCTGCCGTTGTATATCCCGGTCCTGATCCTGGGCAGTGGCGCCTTGCAGGCGGCGCTGCAAGGCATGCCGGCAACCGGTTATCTGCTGTGGCTTGGGAGCCTGACCGCCCTGGCGATAACCCTGACACCCTTTGCAATAGCCGCTGGCCTGAAGATCAGCGTCGGCGAATAATAACTAGGCCTGGTCAAAAATTGACCACTTCCTGTGAAGTAAAGGCAGACCCGGCGGTTCGTGACAGCGAGCCGCGACCGTGATGGAAACAGCAATGAATTGGACCTGGTTTCATAAGCTCGGCTCACCCAAATGGTTTTATGGCATCAGTGGCAGGTTATTGCCCTGGCTGAGCATCGCCGCCGTGCTGCTGATTGGCAGCGGCGTGGTCTGGGGCCTGGCTTTCGCGCCACCGGATTACCAGCAGGGCAACAGTTTCCGCATCATCTACATCCACGTTCCCACGGCGGTGCTGGCCCAGTCCATCTACGTGATGCTGGCGGTGTGCGGTGTGGTGGGGCTGGTCTGGAAGATGAAGCTGGCTGACGTGGCCCTGCAGTGCGCCGCCCCCATCGGTGCCTGGATGACCGCCGTGGCGCTGGTCACCGGCGCCATCTGGGGCAAGCCGACCTGGGGCTCGTGGTGGGTCTGGGATGCCCGGCTGACGTCGATGCTGATCCTGCTTTTCCTGTACTTCGGTCTTATTGCGCTGGGCAACGCCATCAGCAATCGTGAGAGCGCCGCCAAGGCCTGTGCGGTGCTGGCGATTGTCGGGGTGATCAACATCCCCATCATCAAGTACTCGGTGGAATGGTGGAACACCCTGCACCAGAGCGCCACCTTCACCCTCACCGAGAAACCGGCGATGCCGATGGAGATGTGGCTGCCGTTGCTGCTGACCGCGCTGGGTTTCTACTGTTTCTTCGGCGCGGTGCTGTTGCTGCGCATGCGCCTGGAAGTGCTCAAGCGCGAAGCCCGGGCCAGTTGGGTGAAGGCCGAAGTACAGAACAGCCTGGAGGCCGCTCGATGAGTTTCGCTTCATTCGGCGAGTTCCTCGCCATGGGCCATCACGGCCTGTATGTCTGGTCAGCTTATGGCATCTGCCTGGCGGTACTGGTTCTCAACGTGGCGGTGCCGATCCTGGCCCGCAAGCGGTATCTGCAACAAGAGGCGCGTCGTTTGCGCCGGGAGAGTGGTCAGTGAATCCGGTGCGCAAAAAGCGTCTTGTCATCATCCTTGCGATCCTGGTGGGTGTCGGTGCCGCGGTCGGCCTGGCCCTCAGCGCCTTGCAGCAGAACATCAACCTGTTCTACACCCCGACCCAGATCGCCAATGGCGAAGCTCCCAAGGACACGCGCATCCGCGCCGGCGGGATGGTGGAGAAGGGCTCCCTGGTACGCTCCGGGGATTCGCTGGACGTGACCTTCAACGTCACCGACTTCAACAAGACCGTGACCATCACCTACCGGGGCATTCTCCCGGATCTGTTCCGCGAAGGGCAGGGCATCGTCGCCCTGGGCAAGCTCAATGCCGACGGTGTGGTGGTGGCCGACGAAGTGCTGGCCAAGCACGATGAGAAGTACATGCCGCCGGAAGTGACCAAGGCCTTGAAAGAAAGCGGCCAATCGGCCCCCACTCCCGTGAAGGAAGGCTGATCCATGAGCGCAGGACTCTATATCCCCGAATTGGGCCATCTGGCCATGATCCTGGCCTTGTGCCTGGCCCTGGTCCAGGCGGTGGTGCCGTTGCTCGGCGCCTGGCGCGGTGACCGCCTGTGGATGGGCCTGGCCCAGCCGGCGGCGTGGGGCCAGTTCGCGTTCATGGTGTTTGCCTTCGGTTGCCTGACCTATGCCTTCATGGTCGACGATTTTTCCGTGGCATACGTGGCCAGCAACTCCAACAGCGCCTTGCCCTGGTACTACAAGTTCAGTGCCGTATGGGGTGCCCACGAGGGGTCACTGCTGCTGTGGGCATTGATCCTCAGCGGCTGGACCTTCGCGGTGTCGGTGTTTTCCCGGCAATTGCCCCAGGTGATGCTGGCCCGGGTGCTGGCGGTGATGGGCATGATCAGCACCGGTTTCCTGCTGTTCCTGATCGTCACGTCCAACCCGTTCCAGCGGATCCTGCCCCAGGTGCCCGTGGACGGTCGTGACCTCAACCCACTGCTGCAGGACATCGGCCTGATCGTCCATCCGCCGATGCTCTACATGGGCTATGTCGGTTTCTCCGTGGCCTTCGCCTTCGCCATTGCCGCCTTGCTGGGTGGCCGCCTCGATGCCGCCTGGGCCCGCTGGTCGCGGCCGTGGACCATCGTCGCCTGGGCCTTCCTCGGCATCGGCATCACCCTCGGTTCCTGGTGGGCCTATTACGAGCTCGGCTGGGGTGGCTGGTGGTTCTGGGACCCGGTGGAGAACGCCTCCTTCATGCCTTGGCTGGTGGGCACGGCGCTGATTCACTCCCTGGCCGTCACGGAAAAACGTGGCGTCTTCAAGAGCTGGACGGTACTGCTGGCCATCGCGGCGTTTTCCCTGAGCCTGCTGGGAACCTTCCTAGTGCGTTCCGGGGTGCTGACGTCGGTGCATGCCTTCGCCTCGGACCCCGAGCGTGGCGTGTTCATCCTGATCTTCCTGCTGTTCGTGGTGGGTGGTTCGCTGACGCTGTTCGCGGTGCGCGCTCCGGTGGTCAAGAGCCAGGTCGGCTTCAACCTCTGGTCTCGGGAAACCCTGTTGCTGGGCAACAACCTGGTGCTGGTGGTCGCTGCGTCGATGATCCTGCTGGGGACCTTGTACCCGCTGGTGCTCGATGCGCTTTCCGGTGCCAAGCTTTCGGTAGGGCCGCCGTACTTCAATGCGCTGTTCATCCCGCTGATGGCGATCCTGATGGTGGTGATGGCGGTTGGTGTGCTGGTGCGCTGGAAGGACACCCCGGTCAAGTGGCTGGTGGGAATGCTCACACCGGTGCTGCTGGGCACCGCTGCCCTGGCCGTGGTGGCCGGGATCGCCTATGGCGACTTCAACTGGGCGGTGCTGGCGACGTTCGTGCTGGCTGCCTGGGTGTTGCTGGCCGGTGTACGCGACATCTTCGACAAGACCCGCCACAAAGGCCTGATCAAGGGCCTGCCGACCCTGACCCGCAGCTACTGGGGCATGCAGATCGCCCACCTGGGCATCGCCGTCTGCGCCCTGGGCGTGGTGCTGTCCAGCCAGAACAGCGCCGAGCGCGACCTGCGCCTGGCGCCGGGCGAGTCCATGGAGCTTGGGGGCTACCAGTTCGTCTTCGAAGGGGCCAGGCATTTCGAAGGGCCGAACTTCACGTCCGACAAGGGCACCGTGCGGGTCATTCGCAATGGGCAGGAAGTGACGGTACTGCATCCCGAGAAACGCCTTTATACCGTACAGAACTCGGTGATGACCGAAGCCGGGATCGATGCCGGTTTCACCCGCGACCTCTACGTGGCGCTGGGCGAATCCCTGGGTGACGGTGCATGGGCCGTGCGGGTGCACGTCAAGCCGTTCGTACGCTGGATCTGGTTCGGTGGCCTGCTCACCGGCCTGGGCGGGGCGCTGGCGGCACTGGATCGGCGATATCGAGTCAAGGTGAAGACCCGGGTGCGCGAAGCCCTGGGCGCAACGGGAGCCACTGCATGAAACGTTGGTTGATGCTGTTGCCGCTGGCGCTGTTCCTGGTGGTGGCGGTCTTTCTGTTCCGGGGGCTTTACCTGAACCCGGCCGAGTTGCCATCGGCGATGATCGGCAAGCCATTTCCGGAGTTCTCCCTGCCGTCGGTCCAGGGTGACCGAACCCTGACCCGCGCCGACCTGCTGGGCAAGCCCGCGCTGGTCAACGTATGGGGCACCTGGTGCATTTCCTGCCGGGTCGAACATCCGGTGCTGAACAAGCTGGCCCAGAACGGCGTGGTGATCTATGGCGTGAACTACAAGGATGTCAACGCCGACGCCTTGAAATGGCTGGCCGAATTCCACAATCCGTACCAACTGGACATCCGTGATGAGGAGGGCTCCCTGGGCCTGAACCTGGGGGTCTACGGGGCGCCGGAAACCTTCTTCATCGACGCCAAGGGGGTCATCCGCGACAAGTTCGTCGGTGTGATCGACGAACAGGTCTGGCGCGAGAAACTGGCCGCCAAGTACCAGGCGCTGGTGGACGAGGCCAAGCCATGAAGCGTTGGCTAGCCGCGGCGGTCCTCGGCCTGAGCCTGGCCGGGGTGGCCCATGCCGCCATCGATACCTACGAGTTCGCCAACGAGGGCGAGCGAGAGCGCTTTCGCGAACTGACCAAGGAACTGCGCTGCCCCAAGTGCCAGAACCAGGACATCGCCGATTCCAATGCTCCGATTGCCGCCGACCTGCGCAAGGAAATCTTCCGCATGCTCGGTGAAGGCAAGAGCAACCAGCAGATCGTCGATTTCATGGTGGACCGCTACGGCGAGTTCGTGCGTTACAACCCGGCCTTGAGTTCCAGGACCGCGCTGCTGTGGTTCGGCCCCGCCGGGTTGCTGCTGGGCGGTTTCGTCATCATCGCGGTGATCGTGCGTCGCCGCCGGGTCCAGCGCACTGCGGCCCCCGATTCGCTTTCCGTCGAAGAGCGCCAGCGCCTCGACCAACTGTTGGATAAAACCAAGCATGATTGATTTCTGGCTCGCCGCAGGTCTGCTTCTCCTGGTTGCCCTGAGTTTTCTGTTGATCCCTGTGTTGCGGGGGCGCCGTGCCCAGCGGGAAGAGGACCGCACCGCGCTCAACGTGGCGTTGTATCAGGAGCGCGTTGCCGAACTGCAGGCCGAGCAGGCGGAAGGCGTGCTCAACGCCGCGCAGTTGGACACCGGTCGCGCCGAAGCCGCCCGGGAACTGCTTGCCGACACCGAGGGCGTCGATGCGCCACGGGAATCGCGGCTGGGCAAACCATTGCCGTTGCTGGCCGCCGTGCTGGTCCCGGTGCTGGGGCTGGGGCTGTACTTGCATTTCGGGGCCAGCGACAAGGTCGAACTGACCCGCGAATTCGCCCAGGCGCCGCAGTCGATGCAAGACATGACCCAGCGCCTGGAACGGGCGGTGGCGGCGCAACCGGATAACGCCGAAGGCTTGTACTTCCTCGGTCGCACCTACATGGCCCAGGACCGCCCGGCGGATGCGGCGAAAATCTTCGAGCGCACCGTCGCGGTGGCCGGCCGGCAGCCCGAGTTGCTCGGCCAATGGGCCCAGGCGCAGTATTTCGCCGATGGCAAGAAATGGTCGGACAAGGTCCAGGCCCTGACCGACGAAGCCCTGAAGCTCGATCCCAAGGAAGTCACCAGCCTGGGCCTGCTGGGGATCGCCGCGTTCGAAGGCGAGCGCTATCAGGACGCTATCGATTACTGGGGGCGCCTGCTGGAGCAGTTGCCGCAAGGCGATAAATCCCGCGAGGCACTGCAAGGCGGCATCGCTCGTGCCACCGAGAAGCTCCAGGCCAGTGGTGGCAAGGTCGCCCAGGGTCCGGCCGTGGCTGCCAAGGCCGCCGCGCTACTCAAGGTGCGCGTCGACCTGGCCCCGGCGCTCAAGGCCAAGGTACAGCCAGGCGACAGCGTGTTCATCTTCGCCCGCGCCGTCTCCGGCCCACCGGCGCCGCTGGCGGCCAAGCGCCTGACGGTCGCCGACCTGCCTGCCAGCGTCGAGCTGGGCGACGCGGACGCGATGATGCCGCAACTGAAACTGTCGAACTTCCCCGAAGTCCAACTGGTGGCGCGTATCTCCCGCGCCGGTCAACCGACCGCCGGCGAGTGGATCGGCCGCAGCCAGCCCCTGGCTAGCAGCACCACGACGCCGCAGCAACTGACTATCGACAGCCCGGACCAATGACAGGAACTCGCACCATGACCGCCCTCGCTCGTATCACCCTGCTTTCGCTCGTTCTGGGCCTGAGCGCTTGTGCGGTCCATCGCCCGCCGGAGCCTTCGGCGCCGCTACCACCCATCCCGCCTTCCGGCCCGGCGACCAAGCCGGCACCCTCGACCGCGCCGGGCAAACCGGTAACGCCGAACAAACCGGCCAAGCCGCTGCCGCGCACTTCCGCCAGTTTTGCCCCGCCACCGGGTGGCAACAGCCATTGGGATGCAAAGCTTGGGGTCTATGTGCTGGATAACCAGACCAACACTTTCTACCGCCAACGTACCTACTACCGCTGGGACAACGGTTGGAGCCGTTCCGTCAGCCCGAACGGCCCCTGGGAAGCCACCACCATAGAAGGCGTACCGGCGGGCCTCGGGCGGCAATTTCATTGAACAAAGGCCCCTGTGGTGAAGGGATCAATCCCCTCACCACAGTTTTCCCGGCAGGCCGGGCTTTTTTGTTTCTGAATATGCATTGAACGAAATTTTCACGAGAACTTTTGGAAAATCCCCGCGCTTTTATTGCCGTCGGTTATTTAATGGCAATGCCTTGGCCGTTCGTGCAACATCTGCCCCCTCTGCGCAACCCCCTTTGGTCGACAGAGGGGTACGCCGTTGTTCCTTTGTCACACTCACTCCAATAGGTCCTAAAACGACATGGCAATTCCGGACGCCTTGAGCACGCGGCGAAGCACGCATCGCCTGCTGCAACCGACCGTCAAATCACACCTGGCCTATACCTTGCTCTGTGCCCTGGTGATGATGGTGATGTTCAGCCTGCTGCGCGTGGCGCTGCTGGTCTATAACCGCGAAATGATCCTCGACACCCCGGCTTCGACCTTTGTCGAGGCCTTTGCCAACGGCCTGCGCTTCGACCTGAGGCTGGTGGTCTATCTCAGTATCCCGCTGCTGCTGTCGCTGTTCAGCGTCCGGGCCATGGCCGCTCGCGGATTCTTTCGTTTCTGGCTGACGCTCACCTCCAGCATCGCCCTGTTCCTGGGCCTGATGGAAATGGACTTCTACCGTGAATTCCACCAGCGTTTGAACGGCCTGGTCTTCCAATACGTGAAGGAAGACCCGAAGACCGTGATGAGCATGCTCTGGTACGGTTTCCCGGTGGTGCGCTACCTGCTGGCCTGGGCCGGCGGAACCATCATTCTCAGCCTGGCGTTCAAGGCTGCCGATCGTGCCACGCGGCCACGTGGCCCTTTCAGCGGTGGCAGCATCGGTACGCGCCAGATCGCCCCGTGGTACGGACGCGTTGCGGTATTCATGGTCTGCCTGTTGGTGGCCGTGACCGCTGCGCGCGGCACCCTGCGCCAGGGGCCACCCCTGCGTTGGGGCGACGTCTACACCACCGATTCGAACTTCGCCAACCAGCTGGGTCTCAATGGCACTCTGTCCCTGGTGGCGGCCGCCAAGAGCCGGCTGTCCGAGGACCGTGACAACATCTGGAAAGCCACGCTGGAGCAGCCCCTGGCGCAACAGACCGTGCGTGACATGCTGGTGATGCCCGACGACAAGCTGGTGGATACCGATACTGCCGCCGTACGCCGGGACTACACGCCGCCAGCCGACAAGACCCTGCCGATCAAGAACGTGGTCGTGATTCTCATGGAGAGCATGGCGGGGCATTCGGTGGGCGCCCTTGGCGCTCCTGGCAACATCACGCCTTACCTGGACAAGCTGTCCAAGGAAGGCCTGTTGTTCGACCGTTTCTTCTCCAACGGCACCCACACCCACCAGGGTATGTTCGCCACCATGGCCTGCTTCCCGAACCTGCCGGGTTTCGAGTACCTGATGCAGACGCCGGAGGGCAGTCATAAATTGTCGGGCCTGCCACAGCTGCTCAGCGCCCGAGACTACGACGATGTGTATGTCTATAACGGCGATTTCGCCTGGGACAACCAGTCGGGCTTCTTCAGCAACCAGGGCATGACCAACTTCATCGGGCGTAACGATTTCGTGAACCCGGTATTCTCCGATCCGACCTGGGGCGTGTCCGACCAGGACATGTTCGATCGCGGCCTGATCGAGCTCAAGGCGCGGGAGAACGGCAAGCCGTTCTATGCCTTGCTGCAGACCTTGTCCAACCACACGCCGTACGCATTGCCAACGCCCTTGCCGGTGGAGCGGGTTACCGACCGGGGCAGCCTGAACGAACACCTGACCGCCATGCGCTACTCCGACTGGGCCCTGGGACAGTTCTTCGAGAAGGCCCGCAAGGAGCCTTACTTCAAGGAAACGCTGTTCGTCGTGGTCGGCGACCATGGCTTCGGCAACGAGCGTCAGATCTCCGAAATGGACCTGGGCCGGTTCAACGTGCCGATGCTGTTGATCGGTCCGGGCATCCAGGAAAAGTTCGGCCAGCGTAACCATACCGTGGGCACCCAGGTCGATATCGTACCGACAATCATGGGGCGGATCGGTGGCCAGGTGCGTCACCAGTGCTGGGGGCGCGATCTGCTGAACCTGCCGGAAGGGGACAGCGGTTTTGGCGTGATCAAGCCATCGGGCAGTGACCAGACCACGGCTATCCTGCGCGGTGACAAGGTCCTGATGGTACCCAGGGACAAGGGCATGGACGCGAAACTGTTCAGTTATGAACTGGGAGCCAACCCTCGTGCAGCCGTTATCCAGGACTCGCCCGATGCGGCGAAGATGAAGCTCGAGCTGGAGGCGTTCTTGCAAACCGCCACCAAGAGCTTGATCGATAACACCGCTGGAGTGATTCACGGTACGCCGGACTGAGTCCGACGAGCATAAAAAAAGAGGCCTTGAAGAAGGCCTCTTTTTTTTTGCATGGACTCTTTCCGAGAAGTCTTGATACTCGTTCATGCTGCGTTGAAAACCGGCTCGTGCGCGAGTCCGATCGCAATGCTCACTTACCCCAGTAAAGCCGAGGCGACCCCGGCCGTTCCTCGCCGGTTTTCGCCTTGCCTGACCTTCGTTTCAAGACTTTTCAAACAGAGCCCGGCGGTTCATATCTTGCCCAGTAACAGCAATATCAACAGCACCACTAACACTACGCCGATGATACCGGATGGACCATAACCCCAACTTCTGGAGTGCGGAAAGACCGGCAGGCCACCGATCAAGAGGAGGATCAGAATGATGATAAGTATTGTGCCCATTGTTGCTTTTCCTTATTGGTCAGTTTTGGAGTGAGACAACTTTTCAACTGCCAGCGCGCTGCATTGAAACCGGGCGGGCTTATTTAGTCCGACCGTAACGTCCTGTAAAAAATTCAAAGTTTTTTAGTATTTGAAGGGGCGCTGCTTATCGCGGTTTTTCCAAAGGATGAATCTTCCGGCCTTGTCGCGAACAGGGGGGAGAGGAAATTGATGACTGCGGAGGCAGGACAGGCCTGAACTTCGAGGCCCGTCGGGTGATGGCAGGCGGTCAGCCCGATCAAAACCCATTACGGTTTGCCCCGGCTATTCAGCAATCTAATGGTGCGTGGGCCGTGACGGGTCCTTCGCTACACTCGGCTGCATCTCTCCCGGAACAACAAGGCTGTTTCCTATGCAAAATCGCATGATGATTACCGGTGCCGGCTCAGGCCTGGGTCGCGAAATCGCGCTGCGCTGGGCCCGCGAAGGCTGGCACCTGGCCTTGTCGGATGTCAGTGAGCCCGGCCTTGCACAAACCCTCAGGTTGGTGCGCGACGCCGGTGGTGACGGTTTCGTGCAGCGCTGCGATGTGCGTGACTACAGCCAACTGACGGCGTTTGCCCAAGCGTGTGAAGAGAAGCTCGGCGGCATCGATATCATCGTCAACAACGCTGGCGTGGCTTCCGGCGGTTTTTTCAGCGAACTGTCGCTGGAGGACTGGGACTGGCAGATCGCGATCAACCTCATGGGGGTGGTCAAGGGTTGCAAGGCCTTCCTGCCGTTACTGGAGAAAAGTCGTGGCAAGATCATCAACATCGCCTCCATGGCGGCGCTGATGCAGGGGCCAGCCATGAGCAACTACAACGTGGCCAAGGCCGGCGTGGTGGCATTGTCGGAAAGCCTGCTGGTGGAACTGGCACAGCAGGAAATCGGCGTGCACGTGGTCTGTCCGTCGTTCTTCCAGACCAACCTGCTGGATTCTTTCCGTGGCCCGACCCCGGCGATGAAAGCCCAGGTGGGCAAGTTGCTGGAAAGCTCGCCCATCACCGCCGCCGATATCGCCGATTACATCTATCGGCAAGTGGACCAGGGGGAGTTCATGATCCTGCCGCACGAACAGGGACGCATGGCCTGGGCGATGAAGCAGAAGAATCCGCAGCTGCTGTACGATGAAATGACCGCCATGGCCGACAAGATGCGCGCCAAGGCCCGCCAGGGCTCGAGTTGACCTGAGCGCCCGGTGTCCTCAGGATGGCGCCATCCGGCCCTCCTGATGGACACGTGCATGCTCAATTACCTGTGGTTCTTCCTCGCCGCGCTGTTTGAAATCGCCGGCTGCTACGCCTTCTGGATGTGGCTGCGCCAGGGCAAGAGTGCCTGGTGGATCGTGCCAGCGCTGCTCAGCCTCACGCTGTTCGCCCTGCTGTTGACCCGCATCGAAGCGACCTATGCCGGGCGTGCCTACGCCGCTTATGGCGGTATCTATATCATCGCTTCCATCGGCTGGCTGGCGGTGGTCGAGCGTGCCAGGCCCCTGGGTTCCGACTGGATAGGCGTGGCGCTCTGCGTGTTGGGCGCCAGCGTCATCCTGTTCGGTCCTCGTTTTTCGGCTTCCTGACATCCGGGCGATTCGACAGGGTTTTGCAGGACGTTTCCGTCAGTCGCAGGAGCCCTGTTTGTAGGGGGTTACTGAATTCTTGTCGTTGTCTTGTGAACACCAAAGCGGCCGGGCATGGTCGAGGTCCAGACATTCTTAAGGACAAGAACCATGCTCGTATTAAGCCGTGCTGTGGGTGAACTGATTTCCATCGGTGACGACATTTCCGTGCGGGTGCTCTCGGTCAACGGCACCACCGTGCGGTTCGGCGTGGAAGCGCCACGGCACATCGATGTGCATCGCTTCGAAATCTACGAAAGGATCCAGAAGAAGAAAGCCCGGGCCACGCCCAAGGCGTCTGCGGTCGACAGGGCGTGTTCAGTCAAATAGATGCTTGGGCACGTCGTGCTTGAGCATCAATTGGCACTGTTCGCTTTCAGGATCGAAGACGATCATCGCCTGGCCCTTGGCCAGGGCTTGCCTGACCCGCAATACACGCGTCTCCAGGGGCGTGTCGTCACCGTTGTCGGTGCCGTCGCGAGTCACGAAGTCCTCGATCAGGCGAGTCAGCGTGTCGACTTCGAGTTGGTCGTGGGGAATCAGCATGGTCTACCTCGGCTGGACAATGCCCTGATGCTACGGCCATTGAAGGCTTGCGGCTAGCCTTGGGAGGCGCATCGCGAGCAGGCTGCGCCCGCAGGGCAACCGCCTGTCCGCGGATGACCGGCCGGAGGATAATTTCGATCACCCGTCCGACCGTTGTCCCACCAGGCTGTCCACCGACGGTACGCGGGTATCGCTTTCCATCTGTGCATCGTGTTCGATCTGATGGCTGAAGCGCTCCAGGGAACCCTGGGCCGGTTGTGCATCGCTGGCGAATACCGGCGGGCTGAGAATGTAGGCGCCCAGCAGGCGGCTGAGGGCGGCGAGGCTGTCGATGTGGGTGCGTTCGTAGCCATGGGTGGCGTCGCAGCCGAAGGCCAGCAGGGCGGTTCGAATGTCATGGCCGGCGGTGATGGCCGAATGGGCATCGCTGAAGTAGTAGCGGAACAGGTCACGACGTACCGGCAGGTCGTTCTCCTTGGCCAGCTTCAACAGATGCCGCGACAGGTGATAGTCATACGGACCACCGGAGTCCTGCATCGCCACGCTCACCGTGTGCTCGCTCGAATGCTGGCCCGGGGCGACGGGGGCGATGTCGATGCCGACGAATTCACTGACGTCCCAGGGCAGTGCGGCGGCTGCGCCACTGCCGGTTTCTTCGGTGATGGTGAACAGTGGGTGGCAATCGATCAGCAGTTCCTCACCGCTCTCGACGATAGCCTTGAGCGCGGCCAGCAGTGCCGCTACCCCGGCCTTGTCGTCCAGGTGCCGGGCACTGATGTGGCCGCTCTCGGTGAATTCCGGCAAGGGGTCGAAGGCGACGTAGTCACCGATACCGACCCCCAGGGTTTCGCAATCGGCCCGGGTGGCGCAGTAGGCGTCCAGGCGCAGTTCGATGTGATCCCAGCTGATGGGCATTTCATCCACGGCGGTATTGAACGCGTGCCCGGAGGCCATCAACGGCAACACGCTGCCGCGGATCACCCCGGTGTCGGTGAACAGGCTGACTCGACTGCCTTCGGCGAAACGGCTGGACCAGCAGCCCACCGGCGCCAGGGTCAGGCGGCCGTTATCCTTGATGGCCCGTACGGTGGCACCAATGGTGTCCAGGTGAGCCGAGACCGCCCGGTCGGGGCTGTTCTTGCGGCCCTTGAGGGTGGCGCGGATCGTGCCGCGCCGGGTCATCTCGAAGGGAATGCCGAGTTCTTCCAGCCGCTCGGCGACATAGCGCACGATGGTGTCGGTGAAGCCGGTGGGGCTGGGAATGGCAAGCATCTCCAGCAGGACTTTCTGCAGGTATTCGAGGTTCGGTTCGGGAATTTTACTGATCATGGAAACTCCTGATGGGTTGAGCGCATGATCATTCCCACGCGCTGCGTGGGAATGCAGCCGGTGACGCCCGGCGTGATCTGAACGCTGAGCGTCCCTTGAGGCATTCCCACGCCGGGCGTGGGAATGATCTGTAGAGGCTTAGGCCATCGCCTGGCTGTGGGGAAACAGCAAGTCCACGAAGCGTTCAGCCGTGGGCTGTGGTTCGTGGTTGGCCAGGCCGGCGCGTTCATTGGCTTCGATGAATACGTACTCGGGTTGGTCGGCGGCCGGTACCAGCAGGTCGAGGCCAACCATGGGGATGTCCAGGGCTCGTGCGGCCCGTACCGCTGCCTCGGCGAGGGTCGGGTGGAGAATGCCGGTGACATCTTCCAGGATACCGCCGGTATGCAGGTTCGCTGTACGCCGTACGAACAGGTGTTCCCCGGCCGGCAAGACACTGTCGTAGTCATAGCCCGCCGAGTTCAGTGTGCGTTGGGTCTCGGCGTCCAGGGGGATCTTGCTCTCGCCCCCCGTAGCCGCCTGCCGCCGGCGGCTCTGGGCCTCGATCAAGGCACCGATGGTGTGGCGGCCATCTCCGATCACTTCTGCCGGACGCCGGATGGCCGCTGCCACCACTTCGAATCCGATCACCAGGATCCGCAGGTCCAACCCTTCGTGAAAGCTTTCCAGCAGGACCCGTTGGTCAAACTGCCGGGCGGTTTCGATGGCGGCCTGCACCTCTTCGATGGTGCGCAGGTCCACTGCCACGCCTTGGCCCTGTTCGCCGTCCAACGGCTTGACCACCACCCGTTCGTGTTCATCCAGAAACGCCAGATTGTCATCGGCATTGCCCGCCAATTGCTGGGCCGGCAGGCTCAGCCCGGCATTTTTCAGCACCTTGTGGGTCAGGCTTTTGTTCTGGCACAACGTCATGCTGACGGCACTGGTCAAGTCGCTCAGGGACTCGCGACAGCGCACTCGGCGACTGCCATGGATCAGGGTGAACAGGCCGGCCTCGGCGTCGTCCACCTGCACTTCGATGCCGCGACGGTGAGCTTCCTCGACAATGATCCGGGCGTAGGGATTGAACTGCGCTTCCGGACCCGGCCCCAGGAACAGTGGCTGGTTGATACCGTTCTTGCGTTTGATGGCAAAGGTCGACAGGTTCCGGAAACCCAGCTTGGCATAGAGATTCTTCGCCTGGCGGTTGTCATGCAATACCGACAGGTCGAGATAGCTCAAGCCACGGCTCATGAAGTGCTCGACAAGGTGCCGCACCAGCACTTCACCCACCCCGGGCCTGGAGCATTGCGGGTCCACGGCCAGGCACCAGAGGCTGCTGCCGTTTTCCGGATCGTTGAAGGCTTTCTGATGATTCAGGCCCATGACGCTGCCGATCACCGCACCGGTGTCGTCGTCTTCGGCCAGCCAGTAGACGGGGCCCCCCTCGTGGCGCGGGGTCAGCCGCTGGGGATCGATGGGAAGCATGCCCCGGGCCTGGTAGAGCTGGTTGATGGCCTGCCAGTCCGCTTCGCTCTGGGCGCGACGAATGCGAAAGCCACGGAACACCCGGGTGGCCTGGCGATAATCGCTGAACCACAGGCGCAGCGTGTCGGAGGGATCGAGAAACAGATGCGCCGGCTCCAGCCCCAGCACTTGCTGGGGAGCTGCGACGTACAGGGCGATGTCCCGTTCGCCGGGCTGTTCGTTGAGCAGTTCCCGGCCCAGGGACGCGGGGTCCGGGAAGGTGTGGCCGATCAGCAGCCGGCCCCAGCCGCAATGCACGGCGATGGGGGCGGTGTCCAGCTCGCTGCCGTCTTCGGCCAGGCGTGCTTGCAGGCGTTCATAGGAAGGGGCCTGGCCACGCAGCAGACGTTGGTTGTGAACGGTAGGGTTGGGTTTCATCAATCAGATTCCTTGCTCGCTGAGCCACAGGTTCAGCGCTGCCAGCTGCCACAGACGGGAGCCGCGCAATGGGGTGAGCTGACCGTTGGGGTCGGTGAGCAGGCGGTCCAGCATGGCCGGGTTGAACAGGCCGCGGTCCTGGCTCGGGTCCAGCAGCAGTTCGCGGACCCAGGCCAGGGTGTTGCCTTCCAGGTGCTTGAGTCCCGGTACCGGGAAGTAGCCTTTCTTGCGGTCGATCACTTCGCCGGGAATCACCCGCCGGGCCGCTTCCTTGAGCACTTGCTTGCCGCCGTCGGGCAACTTGAACTTCGCCGGGATCCGCGCCGAGAGCTCCACCAGTCGGTAGTCCAGGAACGGCGTGCGCGCCTCCAGGCCCCAGGCCATGGTCATGTTGTCGACACGCTTGACCGGGTCGTCCACCAGCATAACCGTGCTGTCCAGGCGCAGCGCCTTGTCCACGGCCGCGTCGGCGCCAGGTCGGGCGAAGTGATCCTTGACGAAGTCACCGGCCGCGTCGTTGGCCACCAGCCACTTGGGCTGTACGGTGGCGGCATATTCTTCATAGCTGCGGTCGAAGAAGGCCGCGCGATAGGCCGCATAAGGGTCGCTGGCGCCATCCACCTGTGGATACCAGTGGTAACCGGCGAACAGTTCGTCGGCGCCCTGGCCGCTTTGCACCACTTTGCAATGCTTGGACACTTCCCGCGACAACAGGTAGAACGCGATGCAGTCATGACTGACCATCGGCTCGCTCATGGCGCGGAAGGCCGCTGGCAACTGTTCGATGATTTCCTTTTCGTCGATGCGTAACTGGTGGTGCCGGGTGCCGTAGTGTCGGGCGATCAGGTCCGAATACTGGAATTCGTCACCGCGCTCGCCGCCGGCATCCTGGAAACCGATGGAAAAGGTGGACAGGTCTTGCACGCCGACCTCTCGCAACAGCCCCACCAGCATGCTCGAGTCCACGCCGCCGGACAGCAGAACGCCGACATCCACCGCGGCTCGCTGGCGAATGGCGACCGCTTCGCGAGTGCTGTCGAGCACCCGGTCGATCCAGTCCTCCAGGTTCAGCTGCTGTTCATCGGCCCGCGGGCCGTATGGCAGGGTCCACCAGGTTTGCTGCTCGGTGCTGCCATCGGCTGCGATGCGCATCCAGGTGGCCGGTGGCAGCTTTTCGATGCCCGCCAGCAAGGTACGCGGCGCCGGGACCACGGCGTGGAAGTTCAGGTAGTGATTGAGCGCGACGGGATCGAGCACGGGGTTGATATCGCCGCCCTTGAGCAGGGCCGGCAGCGCCGAGGCAAAACGCAGGCGCTGGCCGGTGCGCGACAGGTACAGCGGCTTGACGCCGAGACGGTCGCGGGCGATGAACAGCTGCTTGGCGTCGCGTTCCCAGATGGCGAAGGCGAACATGCCGTTGAGCTTGGGCAGCAGCGCTTGGCCCCAGGCGTGATAACCCTTGAGCAGCACCTCGGTGTCGCCGCCGGAATGGAAGCCATAGCCCAATGCTTCGAGTTCGGCTCGTAGCTCCGGATAGTTGTAGATCGCGCCATTGAAGGCCAGGGACAGGCCCAACTGATTGTCGATCATCGGCTGGGCCGAGCCGTCGGACAGGTCCATGATTTTCAGGCGACGATGACCCAGGGCGATCGGGCCCTGGCTATGAAAACCCCACGCGTCGGGGCCACGAGGGGCGAGGTGATGGGTGATGCGTTCCACGGCCGCAAGGTCCGCAGGTTGTTGATCGAAACGTAACTCTCCAGCTAATCCGCACATATACTAAAAGGCCTTGTATTTTCTGGGCCTAGTCGCCTATACCTCGAATCGAGTACCTATGTTGTACCGATTTTCGGTAAATCCAGCTTTTCAAGCTCAGCGAAATCGCTCGATGAACTGATCAACTTGGACATGGGTTGAAAGCAGCACCTGAACGCCCAAGCTGCGCGGCGATGAACGCAGAGTTCATCCTGAACATCAGGCACATCGTTGCGCAGGTGTGGCTGGTGTCGAACATTCGGCGATAACGAATCCCCGCGTTGCGCAGCGCTTTCAACCAATAGCGCTTAGCCCCTGTTTCGGAACGGATGTACAGCTCTGATTTTCCATCCGAGCCTTCCGGCGCGAAAACATATTCAGAGCGCGCCGTCGTAAGGAGTCTGGCTTTTTCGAGTGCCTACAAAGCGCGATCGTTCAATAAAACTTCCTTGGACACCTTCGTCTTCGTCCTTTTCTTGCTCTTGCCGTACAGCCTGATACGGCAGACCTTCGCATGCCGTGAGCATCTATCCAACCTCGCTCCATCGTAGAGCTATCGCCGTGTCTGGACGCATCGGTCTATAGAAAAAAACGCAAAAAAACATGCCTGAATTCGTCTGAAGACCGCTCGTCAATTCGTATAGCTTGCCAATCAGCTCGTCCGCTTCCCCGCAGCCGAATGTAGGCATAAGGGTTGGGAACCACTCAAAGGTGAAAATCATCGTAGAGTGCGAGTTCATGGCATGCCGCGCGGGGCTCGCTTCGTTTCAAGGGCCTAGCGGCATCGTTCACCAATGGCATTCAGGTGCTTGACGCTACCGACGGTATCGGCCTTAGATACGCTGACTTCAGCAAGCTGAGGATCAAGTCCAATGGCGCGTTATGACGGTTCGGGCCTATGCCGATAACGCCATAGCTGTAGCTGGCGGGCTTGGTTTTGGTGCCGCTTATAAGACTGCTGCCGGTGACCTGCGCATCGTGGTCTGATGGGCTTTGCTTTGAATTTAGGCGCCATTTCGCCCATATCGGCTTTGTGTACAATGGGCGGAAACATGGAAGGAGAACTGCAATGTATCAAGCACTTAGAAGCGGAGTATTTATATCTGGAGTTCTGCTTTTATTGGCTGGAATAGGGATATCAATCAACTTTTTTTTGAGGTCAAAAGAGATCGAAATCCCCGGCGTGATCATGATTATTGTAGGTGTCATTCTTGCCTTTTCAGGCTGGAAGAGAAGTCGCAATAACTAGCCGGCAAGTAGCGCGGATAAGACATCCAGAGGCCCACGCAGACGTTATGCCCGCTGTCTTTATGGGCCGACTTTATGGGCTGATGTCATCAGGTGGGCGAAGGCGGGCCAGCAAGGCGCTCGCGTCTGCTGGCATATAAAGCGGTTTGAATGCGCAGCAAAGTGCGGTATCCAGCATAGGCCGCGAATACGCACAGCACGATTACCAGTAGACGGGCATTGAATATTCCGCCGCGAGCGATGAGTGTGAATCCGATACCGCAGAACAGCATGGCGAACCCGAATATGCTAGGCGCCCTGGTGCGTCGGGAAACGCCCAATATCATCAGTGTCTGACAGATCAATACCACGATCCAATCTGCATAGAACGCCCAACTTCCCAGGTGCATGAGCACGTTCGCCTTGAGTGGGAAAGTGATGTTCGTACCGCGCTTGGCCACGTGAGGGTAAAGCGCGCGGGTCTCGGCAGTGGATATTGGTTTGCTGGGCATCAGCTTGCGGGGAATGAATAGCGTCATCGCATCTTCGAGGGCATATGCCCTGGGTTCAATCTTTTCGTCCCGAATCGCACTCAAGACGTCCTCTGAAATGAATGCGGCGTTGTAATTCAGGTCCTCAAAACTGTTCGTGGGGTCCACCGCTACTGATTCTTTTGCAGCCTCCGGGTTGGCGACCCGATCAGCCTTCCTGCCGAAGATCTCATCTATGCGCGACGTGGCCTCACTTGGTGCCACGGAGCCGATTACAGCGGGCGCTACGGGGGCCCGCAGACTGGTGATGATAACGTATGACACGCCCATCGATGCGGCTGTGAGAATGGCTACGATCAAAAACTTCAAGAGGCTTACGCGCTGGAACATCAGCATGACGATGAACATAAGCGCGAAGAGAATCAGGACCCCGCGGCCACCACTGAACGACACGATAAGCAGGCTCAGCAACAGGAAAGTGCCATTCTTCAAAGTGACGCCACTGAAATACATATTCATCAGCTGAAGAAGCAATGCAGAATACATTGCGAGGACTATCCAGGCGCCGCCGTTAGTTACCATGAAACTGTACGTATGGTAATTCTGAACGACATAGTTGGGGGACAGAGTGCCAAAAACTCGATACATGCTCAGCAGTAAAAGGCACAGAATACTCGTCGTTATCAAAGCAAGGGACAATGTCGATAGCCGCTCAAACGATGGTAAAAATTCGTCGAGAAGACCCAGGCGACGAGCGAGCAAGAATCCAAGTAGGGCAACAGCAAACGCACAGACCGAGTCTATAATCGTCGCGCCATTCAGATAGGTGGAAGTCAGTATTGGGTATTTTTCAATGTCGAGATACCGCCCGATGAACAACATCTGATAAGCGATATAGCATCCAAGCGGGCCAACCAATATCAGTGCCAGTTTCTTCGTCGTATTATTAAATATATACATACGTTAACTTGTTCCTTTTTGAGCTTCCATAAACCAGGCAGTCAAGCGCTTCAACTCGGTTTGCCAGGTGGTATCTCCAAGCCATTCCATTGCCGGCAGCGATCGCATAGTAGCGGGCGCTCCAGGAGGTAACAGGCGGCGGATCATACCGGATCACGTGGCGGCTTTGAATGGGGCGTACATGAGACGGGTGAACGGTTTGCAAGACGTCGAAGGGCGAGACGGGGATGTATGTTGCACTGCTTTTTGTACCCACTGGCGTTCCCTTGAGGGCCTATCCGAGGCCTCAGATGCGCTGAAACCCCTTGTCTAGTGCTTTTTGAATACTCCAGCTAGTCCGCAGAAGTCCTTACCGGTTTATCAGTGGGTCAGGGTCAAGCCGCACATGCAGATAGAGCGGGTAGTCCGAATCTGACCGCAGGATTGCCGTGAGTTTTATGGTGATGCGTTATAAACCGACGAGTGGAGCAGTTTAGTAGCGGTTGCTCAATATGCTTTCGAGCGGGTTTGCTCGCGAAGGCGTTGGTTCTGTTTTTGACAATGTTGAACGGCCACCACTGTAGCGAGCTAGCCCGCTCCATGGAGGTGTTTTAGATTGTGTTAAGCCTTGCCCCGAACCAGTGCCCGCAGCGCAAACCGATTCGGGTGGCAAGCCTCGGCGACGCTGCGGGGCAGGGGCAAGGGTTCGTTGTCCAGCCAGGCGGCGATCAGTTCCCCTGCCAGCGGTGCGGTGATCAGGCCCCGGGACCCATGGCCGCTGTTGATGTACAAGCCATCGAGCCAGGGGCAGGGGCTGTCCGGAACCTGACGGGCGTCCTTGGCCAGTACGGCATAGGTTCGGGCGAAGGCCTGGCCGTCGGCCAGGGGACCGACGATGGGCAGGTAGTCCGGGCTGGTGCAACGGAACGCCGCGCGGCCTTCGAGGTTTTCCGGAGCCAGGGTGTCGGCCTCCAGGCGATCCACCAGGTCGGCGGAAATTTCCTCCAGCATAAGCAGGTTGCCGGCATGTTCGGCAGCGGTGGGCGTCAGGTCGTCATTCTTGAAATCGAAACTGGCCCCAAGGGTATGCTCGCCCAGGCGCGCCGGTGCCACGTAGCCTTCGGCGCAGACCACGGTGCGCAGGTCCTGGCTGCGGGCAGTCTGGGGTAGCCGGGTGATCTGTCCGCGAATGCGCTTGAGCGGCAGCCCCGCCGCCGGTTCGAAACGCTTGATCTCGGCGGCGCTGGCGAGGATCGCCACCGGTGCGCTGGCCAGGCAGCGTTCGCCGTCCCAGGCTTGCCATTGCCCGTCGACGCGGCGCAGGTCCAGCACCTCATGGTGGAGCGACACCTCGATCGCCGGCGCCGAAGCCTGCCAGCGACACAGCGCCGGTGGATGGACCCAGCCGCCTTCGGGATAGAACAGACCACCACAGGCCAGGCCGATGCCCGCCAGTGCCTCGGCTTCCGGGCGCTCCAGCCGGTGCAGCAAGTCGGTCGGGAATGCCGCGGCCAGTTGCGCCTGGCGTTCGGCCTCCTTGTGGTCGAAGGCCAGTTGCAAGACACCGCAGCCGTCCCAGTCAACGCCTCGTTGCAGTTGCTCCAGCAGGCGCCGGGTGTAGCCGAATCCGCTGAGGATCATCTGCGACAACGCCGTGCCGTGGGCGGAAAGCTTGAGGTACAGCACGCCCTGGGGATTGCCGGACGCTTCTTCGGCCAATCCGGCGTGGCGTTCCAGCAGCGTGACCTGCCACCCTCGTGCCGCTAGGCTGGCCGCACTGGCGCAACCGGCCAGGCCGCCACCGACCACCAATGCGCGGCGCTCTCCGGCCAGTGGGGCGGGGCGCGCATACCATGGCTTCGCCGGGGATGGTGCCGGCGTCTGCTCCGGCCCGCCGAGATAAGTTCCTCGAAGAATTTCCCACTTATGGCCGATGCCCGGTGTGCGTTTCATCTTGAAACCGGCGGCGTTGAGCAATCGTCGTACCCAACCGGTGCTGGTGAACGTGCTGAGGGTGGTGCCGGGGACCGCCAGCCGCGCCAGTTCGGCGAACAGTTCGGCGGTCCACATGTCCGGGTTCCTGGCCGGCGCGAAACCGTCCAGGAACCAGGCGTCGATCTGGCCGTCCAGCTGTGGCAACTGCTCCAATGCATCGCCGATCATCAAGGTCAGCGTCACACGCCCACCCGCCATTACCAGGCGCTGGAAGCCCTGGTGAATTGCCACATACTGCGCGAGCAACTGATCGGCCTGTTCCTTGAGCGATGGCCAGAGGGACAGGGCCCGGCGCAGGTCCGTGGGGGTGAGGGGGTACTTTTCGACGCTGACAAAATGCAACCGCGCCCCGACCGGCGCGTGTTGTTCGAACAACTGCCAGGCACAGAGGAAGTTCAGGCCGGTGCCGAAGCCGGTTTCGCCGATCACCAGCCGCCCGTGGTCCGGCAACGCGCAAAAGCGCTCGGCCAGGTTGTTCTGTTCGAGGAACACATAGCGGGTCTCTTCCAACCCGGACTGGTCGGAAAAATACACGTCGTCGAACACCCGCGAGCGCGGGCGACCCTGGTCGTCCCAGTCGAGTTGGGCGTGGTACTGGATGGGCGTCATGGCAGGCTCGGTGAAAACTGGATGGCCATTCTAGCCGATCGCTGTCGGCTTGCTTGACCCACCGCAACAGACTGGGCATCTGGATGGAATCTGCTGCACGGTGCCGCATCCAATCCGCTAGTCTTTGCCCATTCCTGGAAGGAGCTGCGTATGTTCGAATCCGCCGAGATCGGCCACGTTATCGATAAAGACACTTATGACGCCGAAGTACCGGCCTTGCGTGAAGCGCTGCTGGAGGCTCAATTCGAGCTGCATCAGCAGAGCCGCTTTCCGGTGATCGTGCTGATCAACGGCATCGAAGGGGCGGGCAAGGGCGAAACGGTGAAGTTGCTCAACGAGTGGATGGACCCGCGGCTGATCGAGGTGCGCACCTTCGACCAGCAGACCGACGAGGAACTGGCGCGGCCACCGGCCTGGCGCTACTGGCGGATGCTGCCGGCCAAGGGGCGCATGGGCATCTTCTTCGGCAACTGGTACAGCCAGATGCTGCAGGGACGGGTTCATGGGGAGTTCAAGGACCCCCGGCTCGACCAGGCCATCAATGCCGCCGAGCGCCTGGAGAAAATGCTCTGTGACGAGGGTGCACTGATCTTCAAGTTCTGGTTCCACCTTTCCAAGAAACAGATGAAGGCCCGGCTCAAGGGGCTCCGGGACGATCCGTTGCACAGCTGGCGGATCAGCCCGCTGGACTGGCAGCAATCCCAGACCTACGGCAAGTTCGTCAAGTACGGCGAGCGGGTGCTGCGCCGGACCAGCCGCGATTACGCGCCGTGGCACGTCATCGAGGGCATGGACGCCTGCTACCGCAGCCTCACCGTCGGCAGGATCCTGCTCGAAGGCCTGCGCCAGGCACTGGACCGCCACAGGATCAAGCCGGAAAAGGTCAGCGTGGCCCCGCTGCCGGCGCTGGACAGTCAGATTACCTTGCTCGACAGCCTGGACATGACCCTGCGCCTGGACAAGGCCGACTATGAAGAACAACTGATCACCGAGCAGGCGCGATTCGCGGGGCTGCTGCGGGACAAGCGCATGCGCCGGCATGCCCTGGTGGCGGTGTTCGAGGGCAACGATGCGGCGGGCAAGGGCGGGGCGATCCGGCGGGTGGCGGCGGCCCTCGATCCGCGCCAGTACAGCATCGTGCCGATCGCCGCGCCCACCGAGGAAGAGCGCGCCCACCCCTATATGTGGCGGTTCTGGCGGCACATTCCGGCGCGGGGCAAGTTCACCATGTTCGACCGCTCCTGGTATGGCCGGGTGCTGGTGGAACGGGTCGAAGGATTCTGCAGCCGGGCCGACTGGATGCGGGCCTATGGCGAGATCAATGACTTCGAGGAGCAGATCGCCGATGCCGGCGTGGTGGTGGTCAAGTTCTGGCTCGCCATCGACAAGCAGACCCAGCTCGAACGTTTCCAGGAGCGCGAGGAAATCCCGTTCAAGCGCTTCAAGATCACCGAGGACGACTGGCGCAATCGCGACAAGTGGGACGACTACCGGACGGCCATATGCGACATGGTAGACCGCACCAGCACCGAGATTTCCCCGTGGACACTGGTGGAGGCCAACGACAAGCGCTGGGCTCGGGTCAAGGTTTTGCGCACCCTCAACGAAGCGCTGGAGGCTGCGTTCGAGCGCAGTGCAAAGCGGGCCCGCAAGAAGTAGCGGGCGATGGATATGCATACGCGGGATGAATGATCGTCGCGGCCGCTGATGCGCTGGCTCTATGCTCGTTGTCACCTAAACCGACAACGACAATGAGGTAGAGCCATGCGTGAAGTGGTGATCGTCGACAGCGTGCGGACCGGCCTGGCCAAGTCCTTTCGCGGCAAGTTCAACCAGACCCGCCCTGACGACATGGCGGCGCACTGTGTCAATGCGCTGTTGACGCGCAACGACATCGACCCGGCCGGAGTCGAGGATTGCATTGTGGGCGCCGGCTCCAACGAAGGGGCGCAGGGCTACAACATCGGTCGTAACGTGGCGGTGCTTTCACGGCTGGGTACCGGCACCGCCGGCATGACCCTTAACCGCTTCTGTTCCTCGGGCCTGCAAGCCATCGCCATCGCCGCCAACCAGATCGCCTCCGGTTGCAGCGACATCATCGTGGCCGGTGGGGTGGAGTCCATCAGCCTGACGATGAAAAGCGTCAATACCGACAACCTGATCAACCCGCTGCTCAAGGAGCAGGTGCCCGGGATCTATTTCCCCATGGGCCAGACGGCCGAAGTGGTGGCGCGCCGTTACCAGGTCAGCCGCGAGGAGCAGGACCGCTACGCCTTGCAGAGCCAGCAACGCACCGCCACGGCCCAGGCGGCCGGGCTGTTCGATGACGAAATCGTCCCGATGACGGTCAAGTATCGGGTCGAGGACAGGAACAGTGGAGCGGTGCAGATCCTCGACGGCGTGGTGGATCGCGACGACTGCAATCGTCCGGATACGACCTATGAAAGCCTGGCGGCCCTCAAGCCGGTGTTCGCCGAAGACGGATCGGTGACGGCGGGCAATTCGTCGCAACTGTCCGATGGCGCCTCGATGACCCTGGTGATGAGCCTGGAAAAAGCCCTCGCGCTGGGACTCAAGCCCAAGGCGTTTTTCCGCGGTTTTACCGTGGCCGGTTGCGAACCGGACGAAATGGGCATCGGCCCGGTATTCTCCGTGCCCAAGCTGCTCAAGGCCAAGGGCCTGCGCGTCGCTGACATCGATCTATGGGAGCTCAACGAGGCGTTCGCCTCCCAATGCCTGTACAGCCGGAACCGGTTGGAAATCGATAACGAGAAATACAACGTCAATGGCGGTTCGATCGCCATCGGCCATCCGTTCGGCATGACCGGCTCGCGCCAGGTGGGGCACCTGGTGCGTGAACTGCAACGGCGCAACCTGCGCTACGGCATCGTGACCATGTGCGTAGGTGGCGGGATGGGGGCGACAGGGCTATTCGAGGCGGTCAGGTAGCGCCGAATCGCAAAAGACCGAAAACCAGCGTGGCGAGGGCCCTGGCGCCCTTGCCACGATTACTGGGGTAAATGTTGGAGCCGCGTCTCAACTGGCGGCCGCAACGGCTTTCTGTATCCGCTCGATATACGCCGCCACTTCTCGCTCTGCCGCCTCACGGCTGGCAAAGGGGCCTTCCTGGGTGCCTTCCCGGGTACTGAAATAGAATTCGCCGTTGATCCGGCAAATCCGGTCACTGGGAAAGACCATCGCCGGGGCGACGTCCTGGGCGCGTTTGCCAAGCATGGGAACTCCAGAAAGCATCGAGATCAAGTGAATGAAGCTTACGTGTTGCCGTTAACTGGCGCTTGGCCAGTCGATGGACGGCAATGTGCCATTATTTACCCCGGAACTGTTCAAGCCCAACTGTCCCTGTGTGATCGGACAATCTCCAACTAGAATAGTCGCTCTTTTCTTGAGCTTCGGGGATTGCATGCACATTTCGTCCGGTCGCTGGGTCTATGGCCTGTTCCTCGCCCTGCTGACCGCCCTGTTGTGGGGAATCCTGCCGATCAAACTCAAACAGGTGCTGCAAGTGATGGATCCGGTCACCGTGACCTGGTTTCGCTTGCTGGTGTCCGGCGGCTTGCTGTTCATCTACCTGGCAGCCACCCGGCGCTTGCCCTCCCGCAAAGTGCTGGGCCCGCGTGGCGGCTGGTTGGTGGCGATGGCGGTGCTGGGGCTGGTGGGCAACTACGTGCTGTACCTGATGGGACTGAACCGCCTGAGCCCGGGCACCGCGCAACTGGTGGTGCAGATGGGGCCGATCATGCTGCTGGTCGCCAGCCTGTTCGTGTTCAAGGAGCGTTTCAGCCTGGGACAGGGCATTGGCCTGCTGGTGTTGCTGGTGGGTTTCGCGCTGTTTTTCAACCAGCGCCTCGCGGAACTGCTGACGTCCTTGAGCGACTACACCGCCGGGGTCTTGCTGGTGTTACTGGCTTCGACGGTCTGGACGTTCTACGCCCTGGGCCAGAAGCAATTGCTGACGGTATGGAATTCCCTGCAGGTGATGATGGTGATCTACCTGTTCTGCGCGTTGCTGCTCACGCCTTGGGTACATCCGTTGGAAGCGCTGCAACTGAGCCCGCTGCAAGGCTGGTTGCTGCTGGCGTGCTGCCTCAATACGCTGATTGCCTATGGTGCATTCGCCGAGGCCCTGGCCCACTGGGAGGCCTCCCGGGTCAGTGCGACCCTGGCCATCACGCCACTGGTGACCTTCGCCGCGGTGGCCCTGGCTGCCTGGTGGTGGCCCGACTATGTCCATGCCGAGCAGATCAACCTGCTGGGGTATGGCGGAGCGGTGCTGGTGGTGCTGGGTTCGGCCCTGGTGGCCCTGGGCCCTTCGCTGCTGGCCGGGCTCAGGGCCCGGCGCGAGCGGTTGGCGCTGGGACGGTAGCGGCCTGGCAGGCGACAGGATGTAGTGTCGACCTGCCCATCGCGAGCAGGCTCGCTCTCCGTCAACCGTGACTCAGCCCTGGCTACCCGCTTCCAGCATGTTTTCCGGACGTACCCAGGTATCGAACTCTTCGTCGGTCAGATACCCCAGTTGCAGCGCCGCTTCACGCAGGGTCAGCCCTTCGCTGTAGGCCTTCTTGGCGATTTCGGCGGACTTGTCGTAGCCGATGTGCGGATTCAGCGCAGTGACCAGCATCAAGCCTCGCTCCAGGTGCGCCGCCATCTGCTCGCCGTCGGGTTCGAGACCGGCGATGCAGTGTTGCTGGAAGTTGCTGCAGCCATCGGCCAGCAGGCGGATCGATTGCAACAGGTTGTGAATGATCACCGGTTTGAACACATTCAGCTGCAGATGGCCCTGGCTGGCGGCGAAACCGATGGTCACGTCGTTGCCCAGGACCTGGCAGGCCAGCATCGACAAGGCTTCGCACTGGGTCGGGTTGACCTTGCCGGGCATGATGGAGCTGCCCGGTTCGTTGGCGGGCAGCTTCACCTCGGCGAAGCCGGCACGAGGCCCGGAGCCCAGCAGGCGCAGGTCGTTGGCAATCTTCATCAGGGTCACGGCAAGGGTCTTCAACGCACCGGACAGCGTAGTCAGGGGCTCATGACCCGCCAGCGCGGCGAACTTGTTCGGCGCGGTGACGAAGGGCAGGCCGGACAACGCCGCCAGTTCAGCGGCAATCGCTTCGCCGAAGCCATGGGGCGAGTTCAGCCCGGTACCCACGGCGGTACCGCCCTGGGCCAGTTCGCAGACCGCCGGCAATGTGGCACGGATCGCCCGCTCGGCGTAGTCGAGCTGGGCAATGAAGGCCGACAGTTCCTGGCCGAAGGTGATGGGGGTGGCATCCATCATGTGGGTACGTCCGGTCTTGACCAACTTCATGTGACGCGCCGCCAGCTCCGCGAGCCCGCCCGACAGTTCGGCGATGGCCGGCAGCAATTGCTGATGGACGGCCTGGGCGGCGGCGATGTGCATGGCGGTAGGGAAGCAGTCGTTGGAGCTCTGGGACCGGTTGACATGGTCGTTGGGGTGCACCGGGGTCTTGCCGCCTCGGGGGTTGCCCGCCAGCTCGTTGGCGCGCCCGGCGATCACTTCGTTCACGTTCATGTTGCTCTGGGTCCCGCTACCGGTCTGCCACACCACCAGGGGGAACTGGTCGTCATGCTGGCCGGCCAGCACTTCGTCGGCCGCCTGCTCGATCAGGCGGGCGATGTCGGCGGGCAGGTCGCCATTGCGGTCATTGACCCGCGCGGCGGCTTTCTTGACCAGCGCCAGGGCATGCAACACCGACAGGGGCATGCGTTCGTCGCCGATGGCAAAGTTGATCATGGAGCGCTGTGTCTGGGCGCCCCAGTAGGCTTCATCGGGGACTTCAACCTGGCCAAGGCTGTCGGTTTCGATACGGCTCATCGGGTAAAACTCCTGTCATCGGATACGCGGTTTGGGCCCTGCTGGGCGGCATCGGTTCCCTCAATGTAGGAGCGGCCCGTTCGGTCCGTCAATCGGACCCGCTCGGCACGGGGTTGAGGCGCGGCGTTTAATAGGCGCAGAATGGTCGCCCCTGGGGTTTTACCTCGCCAGTTAAAAAGGAAACTCGATGACCCGTCTTCGCGCCATCTGTACCGCAGTTGCTCTGGTGTGTGCCAGCGGCCCTGTTTTCGCCGATACCGCCAGCCACAACGCCAGTGCCGAAGCGTTCCTGACCCTGGCTCATGCCGACAAGCTGGGCACCCCGGTGTACATGCAAGTGCAGCAGATGTTTGCCCAACGCTTCGAACAGACCAAGGCTCCCGAGTCGAAGAAAGCCACCCTGGAGACCTACCAGGCCAAGGCCAATGCCGCGCTGGACCAGGCCATTGGCTGGAACAAGCTCAAGCCGGACATGGTCAAGCTCTACACCACCAACTTCAGTGAGTCGGAGCTCAAGGACCTGGTCGCTTTCTATCAGTCGCCCCTGGGCAAGAAAGTCCTGGAAAAGATGCCACAGCTGACCCAGCAGTCCGCCCAACTGACCCAGGCCAAGCTGGAAAGCGCGGTGCCGGTGGTCAACAAGCTGCTGGCCGACATGACCGCCGAGCTTGAACCGAAAGCCGCCCCTGCCAAGAAAAAGCCGTAAGCGGAGCCCGGTATGAGCATGCAACAACGCATCGAATCGACACTCGGGCTCCTGCAGCCCGAGCACCTGCAGGTACTGGATGAAAGCCACATGCACAGCCGTGGGCTTGAGACCCATTACAAGGCGGTGGTGGTCAGCCGGCAGTTCGAGGGGCTCAATCGGGTCAAGCGCCACCAGAAAGTCTATGGCACGCTGGGCGAGCTGATGGGCGAGTTCCATGCGTTGGCGTTGCACACCTACACCCCCGAGGAGTGGGCGCAGATCGACGCGGCCCCTGCTTCGCCGACCTGTGCCGGAGGCAGCAAGCACTGACCCTCGTGCAGCTCCTAAAGCCACGGTGTATTTGCTAGAATCCGCGACGCGCCTGACAAGGGCGCGTTTTTTTTCGCATCCGGTTCACCCTTTACGAGGGTAGCCACCTGGAGAAATACCCATGACACCATCCATTGTCGTGGCGGCACTGTACAAGTTCGTCACCCTGGAAGATTACGTCGAGCTGCGTGAGCCCTTGCTCAAGGCCATGCTCGACAACGGCATCAAAGGTACCTTGCTGATCGCCCAGGAGGGCATCAACGGTACTGTTTCCGGCACCCGTGAAGGCATCGACGGGTTGCTGGCCTGGCTCAGGAACGATCCGCGCATGGTCGATATCGACCACAAGGAATCGTACTGCGACGAGCAGCCTTTCTATCGCACCAAGGTCAAGCTCAAGAAAGAAATCGTCACCCTCGGCGTCGAAGGCGTAGACCCGAACAAGCAGGTCGGTACCTATGTCGAGCCGCGGGACTGGAACGCGTTGATCAGCGATCCGGAGGTGTTGCTGATCGACACCCGTAACGATTACGAAGTGTCCATCGGCACGTTCGAAGGCGCCATCGACCCCAAGACCACCAGCTTCCGCGAGTTTCCCGACTACATCAAAGCCAACTTCGATCCGGCGCGGCACAAGAAGGTCGCGATGTTCTGCACCGGTGGCATTCGCTGCGAGAAGGCCTCCAGCTACATGCTCAGCCAGGGCTTCGACGAAGTCTTCCACCTCAAGGGCGGCATTCTGAAGTACCTGGAAGAGGTGCCCCAGGAAGAAACCAAATGGCGTGGCGACTGCTTTGTGTTCGATAACCGCGTGACCGTGCGCCACGACCTCAGCGAAGGCGACTACGATCAATGTCATGCCTGCCGCACGCCGGTAAGCCTGGAAGATCGCGCTTCGGAGCATTACGTGCCGGGAATCAGTTGCCCGCATTGCTGGGACAAGCTGAGCGAGAAGACCCGCCGCAGCGCCATCGACCGGCAAAAGCAGATCGAGCTGGCCAAGGCGCGCAACATGCCGCATCCGATCGGCTACAACTACAAGCAATCATCGTCCGAGGCCTGAACCATGCCGCCACGCCTGCTCTATGTCATGGATCCCATGTGTTCCTGGTGCTGGGGGTTCGCCCCGGTGGCCGAGGCCCTGGTAGAGCAGGCCCAGGCCCACGGCGTGGAACTGCACCTGGTGGTGGGCGGCCTGCGCACCGGCAGCGGCTCGGCCCTGGAGCCGACGACCCGGCGCTACATCCTCGAACACTGGCAGGCGGTCACCCAGGCCACCGGCCAGCCGTTCAAGCTCGAAGGCGCGTTGCCCGATGGTTTCGTCTATGACACCGAGCCGGCCTGCCGCGCCGTGGTGACGGCCCGTAGCCTGGCGCCGGACCTGGCCTGGAAGCTGCTGAAACTGATCCAGCAGGCTTTTTATGTCGAAGGTCGCGATGTCACCCACGCCAGCGTCCTGGTGGAACTGGCCGAGCAGGCGGGGTTGCCGCGCATCGAGTTCGCCGCTGCGTTCGACCGTGCCGATCAACACGCGGCCACGGCTGCGGATTTCACCTGGGTGCAAGACCTCGGCATCGCCGGATTCCCCACGCTGCTGGCCGAGCGCGACGGCCAGCTGGCCTTGCTCACCAATGGCTACCAGCCCTTGAGCCAGTTGGCTCCATTGCTGGGGCGTTGGCTGGAGCGCGCCGCCTGTGCCTGATCTGCCGGAGGGGACCCCGGGCCCCCAGCGCGTCGATCGATTGAGCTGGGCGGAAATCCGTCGCCTGGCCCTCAAGCACAAGAAGGCCCTGTGGATCGCCAACGGCGTGGCCGTACTGGCGACGTTGTGCAGCGTGCCGATCCCCTTGCTGTTGCCGCTGCTGGTGGACGAGGTGCTGCTGGGCCATGGCGACGCGGCGCTGAAGATAATGAACCATGCGCTGCCGTTGGGCTGGCAGAGCGCTGCCGGTTATATCGGGCTGATGTTGCTGGCGACCCTGGCCCTGCGGTGCGGCGCGCTGCTGTTCAACGTACTGCAGGCGCGGTTGTTCGCGAGACTGGCCAAGGACATCGTCTATCGCATCCGTATCCGCTTGATCGACCGCCTCAAGCGCATCTCCCTGGGCGAATACGAAAGCCTGGGCAGCGGCACCGTGGCGGCCCACCTGGTCACCGACCTGGATACCCTCGACAAATTCGTCGGCGAGACGCTCAGCCGGTTCCTGGTGGCGATGCTGACCCTGGTGGGCACGGCCGGCATTCTTGTGTGGATGCATTGGAAACTGGCGTTGTTGATCCTGTTGTTCAACCCGCTGGTGATCTACGCCACCGTGCAGTTGGGCAAACGGGTCAAGCACCTCAAGAAACTGGAAAACGACAGCACGTCGCGCTTCACCCAGGCCCTGACTGAAACCCTGGACGCGATCCAGGAGGTGCGGGCCGGTAACCGGCAGGGTTTTTTCCTTGGCCGGCTGGGGTTGCGCGCCCGGGAAGTGCGCGATTATGCGGTCAACTCCCAGTGGAAAAGCGACGCGTCGAGCCGGGCCAGTGGTTTGCTGTTCCAGTTCGGCATCGATATCTTCCGCGCCGCGGCGATGCTCACCGTACTGTTTTCCGATCTTTCCATCGGCCAGATGCTGGCGGTGTTCAGCTACCTCTGGTTCATGATCGGTCCGGTGGAACAACTGCTGAACCTGCAATACGCCTATTATGCGGCGGGCGGAGCCTTGAGCCGCATCAACGAATTGCTGGCGCGTGCCGACGAGCCGCAATACAAGGGCACGGTCGATCCGTTCCTGGGGCAGGACACCCTCGGCATCGATATCCAGGGATTGAGCTTCGGTTATGGCGAGGAGCTGGTGCTCGACCAACTGAACCTGTCCATCGCGCCTGGTGAAAAAGTCGCCATCGTCGGGGCCAGCGGCGGTGGCAAGAGCACCCTGGTGCAGCTGTTGCTGGGGCTGTATACACCGCAGTCGGGCAGCATTCGCTTTGGTGGCGTCACTCAGGAGGACATCGGTCTGGAGACCATCCGTGAACACGTCGCAGTGGTGCTGCAACACCCGGCGCTGTTCAATGACACGGTCCGGGCCAACCTGACCATGGGCCGCGAGCGCAGCGACGAAGCCTGCTGGCGGGCGCTGGAAATTGCGCAGTTGCACAGCACGATCCGCGAATTGCCCGCCGGCCTGGACAGCGTCGTCGGGCGTTCCGGGGTGCGTCTATCCGGTGGCCAACGCCAGCGCCTGGCGATTGCGCGCATGGTCCTGGCCGAACCCAAGGTGGTGATCCTCGACGAGGCGACCTCGGCCCTGGACGCTGCCACCGAATACAACCTGCACCAGGCACTGGCCCGATTCCTGAGCCATCGCACCACCCTGGTCATCGCTCACCGGCTGTCGGCCGTCAAGCAGGCCGACCGGGTGCTGGTATTCGACGGTGGGAAAATCGCCGAGGACGGGGACCATCAGCAACTGATGGCCGATGGCGGTCTGTACGCCAAGCTTTATGGCCATCTGCAGCAGCACTAGGCTCTGAAACACCAGGCCAGGCACTGCCTGGCCTTCGTCTAGAGATACTTTCAATAGCGCCTGGTTTCAGTCTGAATCGGTTGACGTGCCAAGCTCCGTGGCCGGACGCTTGCGGCGTTGCCCCCAGATGACATTCAGGGCATCGGCGCCGCGCTCGTGGCCGAATTCCTTCATGACAATCGAGCAGGATTCGCAGGGCGGCAAGGTGGTCGCCACGGTGATGGACTTGATGTCCCCAGGATCCGGATACTTTTCACTGATGTAGCCGATCAGCTTGCTTTCACTGTCTGCGGTCGTGATGCGGCCCAGCCTGTCCGAACCGGAACTGCCCGTCGCATCCATCAAGTGGGGAATCGCCAAAAGCTTCCCGTCGGGGCTGAGGCTAAGGGCTGCGGGATCGATGGGATTCCTGATGGCGTCTACGTTGAAATAGCTGACGTCGTTCAAGGTGATTTCGCTCAAGCCATTGCTGGATTTGAACAGTGGCAGGTGCCGGGTATAGTCCTCGATGCCGGAAACGCTGACGTAGACTTCATTTTTCCCCGAGGCGGTGGTGACGCTGGCGAAGGCGATGTTCTTGGGGTTTTGCGTCGGGAGGATTTTCTGCAACTCCCGCATGGCGTCGTCGATGGTGACAGGACGGGTCGCCGATTGCGGGGCAACGGCGATGGACGGGTCCGTAAACAAAGCCTCGAAGATATTCGCTGTCGACTTTTGCAACGCCTCGGGTGCCTGCCTGGAAGGCTTCCACACGGCCGCTCCGGTAGGCAGGTCGGCCACGATCATTCTTGTCCGGCGATCGAAAAGCACGGCCTCGGCCGAATACGTATTGACCTTCACCCACTTCATATTGGAAGGCGGATGGACAGGGGCACCGATGGGAATCGAAATTTCATCGATCTTGTCCAGCGCCAGTTCGACCTGGTCTCTTCCATAGATCCTTGCAGCGTTGTTCGCGTTCAGCGAGCCGATGTAGACCCTTTGGAGCTCCTCGCCGGGCGTGCCTGGCATCAGGTCTTCGGGGCCCAGCTTTTTCAGGATCAACGGGCCCTCGAGGCTGTCGGTGGACGGTAATCTCGTCATGTAGTAATCGTCGAAATTCAGGCGGGTGAAGACGTAATTGAATTTCTCGTCGATGGATCGAATGATGAGCGCGCCGGTCACGTGTGTGTCATCGATGCCCTCTGCCGTCCCGGATACTCTGATCCCTCCATAGAGGCCGGTCTGGAATTCCAGCGTCGCATCGACGGTTTCCCTGGGAATCGGGGTCTTGCTGGTGAGGCCGATCCATTCCGGCCGTCCTTTGTAGGTATTGAGCTTGCCGCCCTTGAGCTCATAGATTTTCCCCTCGAACGCCAACAGCGCCCGGTCGTTGGCCGACTTGGGTATGGAGGGATAGAGCGTCGTATCGCCGAACCACGGCGCCCAGCTCGGCTCCGCGCTGAACTCTCCCGAAGGTGGACGCTCGGCAGGCTTGTCCTGCAGGACATACCGGGTCTTGCAAATTTCATCGGGAGCCCGACGGACACGGCATGGTTGTTTCCTGAGGGTTTCACTGGCATCCAGCTGACTGGCGCGACGCAGGGTGCCGTCCGCCAGGCGATAGGGCACGTCATCCAGATAAAGCGTACGGCTGCCGTCGACTTCGAGCTGTTCGCGTATGTGGCTTCTTTGCGGGACCTCGACAATGACATCGGTGTCAGTGCGGGCCAGGGTGTTGTAGTGGGAGCGGCCCAGGGACAATTCGGGCACGTCCTTGGACAGGGATGGGCCGTAAGGCTTGTCGGAAAACGGGTCGATCAAGCGGTAGTCGGTTTTGCCGGACGCCCCGACGTTGCGTACCAGGACATCATCGACCCCGCGCACCGCACCGAGCTGGTCATGGTTGGCCAGCGGTCGCCATCTTCCCGGATCCGTGGCCTGGGACATGCCTTTTACAAAATCGTAGTGGCCGGCTCTGCCGCTCAGGACCTTCAGGTTGAAATAGCCTTTTTTCCCGAGCCGGTATGCACTCTGGCCACCTGCTTGAAACAGGGATGGGATTGCATCGAGGGGATTGAGCGTTGCGTTGAGCAAGGTGCCCGTGAGTTTCGCGAAGGCGGGCAACGTTTCGCCAAAATTCCATTTGCCCACCGTCCGGATCAGCTTCAGCGAGCCCGAGGCGAATTTGCCGATGGGAAGGACAAACGAGGCGAAGTCGATGAACAGGCCAAACGCACCACTGACCAGGCGATCGCGATCGCCTGAGCTGAGGTCTTCGATACTGCTCCAGAAAGGTACGAGCATTTTGGTCAGGTCGATGACTTTCTTGCGCTTGGCTTTTTCATGGTCGAACTCCGTGGCGCCATAACAACTGTCGTGCAGTTCCTTTTCATCCACGAACAGCAGGTGCTGGGCAATGTGTTGAGTGATCCTTTGGGTGACTTTCGATTCCAATGTGCGGGGCAAGGCGCTGTCATCATCGCGTTCCATCGGCTCAAGGGTGTCGCCCAACTGATCCAGGATGGCCTGGCATTGCCTATCGGCAGCGGGAATGGTGCCCTTTACATGGGCGTCCCAATCGAAAGGAAGGATTTTGGTACGCACTACGCTCGCGTTTACGGAAGAGCCGCGGCTGACTCGCCATTTCTCTGTCTTCAGCTCGCCGCCCAGGTGTTGCTCGGTGATATCCGGTCGGCGGCGGATCACGCCGGCGCGGGGCAGGACTTCGTAATAGGAGGTGCGGCTGTCCCGTGTCGCCGCCAGGACGAAGCCGTTACGCGCACGCAGTGGGCGCTTCTTGTCTTCCGACTCGTTCGCCGCCTCGGTTCCCATGATCGCTTGTCTCAAGGTGTAGACCTTGACCGATCCATACTCCAGCGCATGACGGTCGGCCAGGGGAAGAGAGGCGAGTTGATGGGCGATCAATGTCCGGTAGGCGTTTCTGATCAGGTTGAGGTAGATCTTGAAGTGCGTGGCAAATGTCTCCTCGATATCCGGCAATGTTCTGCGCTCGAGGGCAATGGCGGACAGATCCGGCCATGGCAGATTGCTCTGCACGGTTCGGTCGTCGTCGATACTCAACCAGGCGCTCGTCGAGTATTTCCCATCCGGCCCGGTGATGAACCATCTTTTTCCCTGAAGCTGCCCGGAGGCATAGACATCCACGAATGAATACGCGTCAGGCGCGGGCCTGCCGATAGGAGCCATCAGCCGAAGTTGCGGTGCGGTATAGAAGGCGTTCGCTTCCTTGACCAGCTTGCGGCCGTCCGACACGAACAGGCTCTCGCCAAAAAACCTGGCCATCTTCGCCCTGGCAATGTTCAGTCGTTCGGGGGGCGGGCTATCAAGCCAGCGGATAGCGCGGTTCAGGCTTTCGACTTCGGAGTCGAGCCTCTTTGCGGCCTCCTGTATGTCTTGCGCCGGATAGTTGGCATCCTCCCTATAGCCAATCAACCCGTTCGTCAGGGCCCATTCCAGCATCGGTTTCAATCGGGTCAGGGTGATCAGTTTCAGTTCTTCGGCTGTCGCTCCAATGGCCTGCCTGATGGGCAGGTCCACCAGTTGCTGGAAGTCCAGGCGTTGCAGCAACAGAGGATCGATCGCCTGGGCCAGGTGAACCCCGTGGACGAAATTCACCCAGACAGTGGAGCTTCGGTAGGGCAGTTGCGGCGGTATATCGCGAACCTGGAACTCCAGGGGGAACAACGGCAGGAAAAGGCCGGCGATCAGAATGGATTCATTCACCGACGTGGCGCGCCCCGATGCGACCAGGTGTGCCTCGAAGCCGGCCTGGATTTCCTGGTAGCTCTTGCCCCAATGGGCTGACTTTTGCCAGCGGTAGCCAGCGATGCCCTCCGGGTCTGCGGTCGGAACCGAGGTGATCCACAGGCGAAGGGCCTTGACCAGCAAGCCGGTACGTATTCCCGGAGCGCTGTTCTCGCCGTCCCTGCCGCCGAACCAGTCCAGGGCCAGCAGCAGCCTGGCGGCCAGCGCCTGGGCCCTTGGCGACAGCAGGATTTGCTCCAGGTACATCGACGGTTTTGCGCGGAGCGTTTGTGTTGCCAGGCGGGTGATATCCCGGGCACCGAGATAGTCCAGCAGGGATGTCTGCGGCGTGGGCAGGAATTGACGCACTGTTTCGATGACCAGGCGGTCGTCCATCGCTTGCGCGGGTGTCGGTTCCAGGTTCGGTTCGTCGAGCCTGATGCCGTGCCAGAGCCCCAATGAATGGCGAGCGCGTTTCTCTTCCAGGGTGTCGAGGGTGGCCTGGCGTTGTTGGGCATCTTGCGGATCCCAGGCCGCAATGCCATAGAACCGGGTCATTCTGGCGAGTGAAAACTGGCCATCGAAGCGAATCTTTCCAGCCAGTCGGAGTGCCGACTTTTCGATGTTTGCCAACAACTCTTTCCAGGCGGTTTGTTTGTCGAGTTCAAGCCGGATGACGGTGGTGTCGTTCTTCTTGCGTGCGAAGTAATGGGCCTGGCCGTCCTTCAATATCACGGTCAATTCATTGAATGAAGCGTCCAGGGTGGCGCACAGTGACTGGTAATCCTTGTTTTCCATCAGCGCTCGCAGTGCCTGCTGGCCGATTGCGTTTTCCAGGGCCATGGGAGAACAGGGTTGGGGTGTCAGTAGTCTGTCGATGAACTTGTCCGTGGGTGTTTCATTGTTTCGGACAAGTGCCAACAGCGCGTCATACTCTGCCAGCAGGCCCTGATGCGCCTGGGCCTGGGAGGGCCATTGGTGCTGTGGAGAATTCATTGAAAGATCGAACGAGGGCAACGGGTGCATAAAGAGTCCCTGGTGATAAACGAAGGGGCTCCAGGCCCACTTCAAAAGTGCCGGCCGGAGCAGTCCCCTATCCCATCAATCAGGGAAAAACAGTGGTGGTAGATATATATGGCGCCCCGGTGTTTTCTAACTTTTCCGGTTAGTGCCTGTGACAGGCATCGACGAGATTTCACGCATTCGAGAGACGGGGACGTTAAATGATGTCCGGCCTCTTGCGAGGAACTGCTGCGCCTCCTAGTCTTGTTGGAATGATCGGTCTTTAGGCTGGTCGACGAGCCTATACAGGGACCTCATGAATCAAGCGCGGACTCTCGGAACTCCCCGGTTGTTGGGCATCGTATGGCCTTTTATCGCCGTTGTTCTGTTTCAGGCCTTGCTGGGGGGCGTCAGTCTTTACGTATTGTCGGCGGTTCGTGGTTATGTGGCCGGGGAAAGCCTCTGGTCCAAGGGGCAGAAAGACGCGATCTATTACCTGAACCTCTACGCCGACAGCCGCGACGAGGCGATTTTCCGCAAATACCAGCTGGCCATCGCCGTGCCCGAAGGCGGGCATGAACTGCGGGTGGCGCTGGATCGCCAGCCACCGGACCTGGAGGCGGCGCGGGCAGGCATTCTCAAGGGAGGCAATCACCCGGACGACGTCTCCAGCCTGATCTGGCTCTACCTGAATTTTCGCCACTTCAGTTACCTGGAAGAAGCCATCGACCTCTGGACGGTGGGTGACAGTTACCTGATAGAACTGAACAACGTCGCCCGGCAGATGCACGAGAGCATTTCCCAGGGCAAGGCCACGGACATCGATATCCGCGGCTGGAAGGCACGAATCTTTGCCATCAACGATTCCGTCACCCCGGCTGCCAAGGCGTTCAGCGACGCCTTGGGCGAGGGGTCGCGCTTTATCCTGCGTCTGCTGCTGGTGACCAACTTCGCTACCGCCCTGGGGCTGATTGTCCTGGCGTTGTTGCGCACCCACAAACTGCTGGCACAGCGGCAGGTTTTCGCCAATGCGCTGCAAGTGGAGAAGGAACGGGCACAGATCACCCTGCAATCCATCGGCGACGGGGTCATCACTACCGATGTCGAGGGCGCCATTGCCTATATGAATCCCGCGGCCGAGGCGATGACCCATTGGAAAGCCGAGCACGCCACCGGGCTGCCCCTGGCCGCGCTGTTCAATCTGCTGGACGACAACGCCCAGACCGAAGGCCTGACCCTGATCGAGCACATCCTCAGCGGGCGGCTCGGCGGGGGCAGCGAGCATTCCAAACTGATCCAGCGGCTGGATGGCAGTACCGTTTCGGTAACGCTCGTAGGGGCGCCAATCCGCCATGCCGGCAAGGTCAGCGGCGCCGTGCTGGTCCTGCACGACATGACCCAGGAGCGTCAGTACATCGCCAACCTGTCCTGGCAGGCCACCCACGACGCCTTGACTGGCCTGGCGAACCGCCGGGAGTTCGAATATCGCCTCGAACAGGCCTTGCATAACCTGACGCGCCAGTCCGGGCGGCATGCCTTGATGTTCCTGGACCTGGATCAGTTCAAGCTGGTCAACGACACCTGTGGCCATGCGGCAGGCGACGAGCTGCTTCGTCATATCTGTGCCTTGCTGCAATCGGGGCTGCGGGAAAACGATACATTGGCCCGTCTGGGTGGGGATGAATTCGGGATCCTGCTGGAGAACTGCGCGCCGGACGCTGCGGAGAAGATCGCCGAAGGACTGCGCCAGACCGTGCAGAACCTGCACTTCGTCTGGAAGGGCCGGCCATTCGTGACCACCGTGAGCATCGGGCTGGTGCATATCGCCCAGAACCCGACGACGCTGGAGGCGTCCCTGCGTGCCGCGGACATGGCCTGCTACATGGCCAAGGAGAAGGGCCGCAACCGGGTTCAGGTCTATCACGCCGACGATTCGGAACTGTCCCTGCGCTTCGGCGAAATGGCCTGGGTCCAGCGCCTGCACATGGCTCTGGAGGAAAACCGTTTCTGTCTCTATGCCCAGGAAATCGCCGCGCTGGGGCCGGGGGAACACGGTGGTGGACATATCGAGATCCTGTTGCGCCTGCATGACGAAGCCGGGCGGATGATCCTGCCGGACAGCTTCATACCGGCCGCCGAGCGTTACGGCCTGATGACTTCCCTGGACCGTTGGGTGGTGGAAAACGTCTTCAGGATCATTCGCCAGTGCCTGAATGAGTCGCCCCAAGGCCCCATGGCCATGTGTGCGATAAATCTGTCAGGCACTACTATCGGAGATCAGGCATTCCTTGATTTCCTGCGTAAACAATTCGCGGCTTATTCAGTCCCGCCAGAAATGATTTGTTTTGAAATAACCGAGACCAGCGCTATTTCGAATTTGGGTAGTGCGATCCGCTTTATCAATGAACTCAAGGGGTTGGGTTGTTATTTCTCTCTGGATGACTTTTGTGCCGGAATGTCTTCGTTCGCTTACTTGAAACATTTACCTGTAGACTTCCTGAAGATCGACGGGAGTTTCGTAAAGGATATGCTGGACGACCCGATTAACCGTGCAATGGTCGAAGTGATCAATCACATCGGCCACGTCATGGGTAAGCGCACGATTGCCGAGTTCGTTGAGACTGCCCAGATCGAGCAGGCACTGCTGGAGATTGGCGTGGATTACGCTCAAGGGTATGTGATCGAGCGCCCGCAATTGTTTACCTGTGATACGTTGCAATGTAGGCCGGCCCGGCCCCAGCCGTTGTTATTCAAGGCCCCCGGCACGTTCCGCTGAGCCTCTTGTTGATCCGTAAAAAATCACAATCAAAAGGAGCCCGACAGTGATCGACACATTCAACCGAACAGGCCCGCTCATGGACGCCACCAGCTATCCGAAATGGGCACAACAGCTCATTATCGATTGCAGCGAGAGCAAGCGCCGGGTTGTCGAACACGAGCTGTATCAACGCATGCGTGATAACAAGCTCAGCGCCAGGACCATGCGCCACTACCTCATCGGTGGTTGGCCGGTCGTCGAACAGTTCGCCTTGTACATGGCGCAGAACCTTACCAAGACCCGCTTTGCCCGCCACCCTGGCGAGGACATGGCCCGTCGTTGGCTGATGCGCAACATTCGTGTCGAACTCAACCATGCCGACTACTGGGTGAACTGGAGTGCGGCCCATGGCGTCACGCTGGAAGACCTGCAAGCCCAGCAGGTGCCCCCCGAACTGCATGCCTTGAGTCACTGGTGCTGGCACACCAGCTCGTCCGATTCGCTGATAGTGGCCATCGCGGCGACCAACTATGCGATCGAAGGGGCCACCGGTGAGTGGTCGGCGCTGGTATGTTCCAGCGGCGTCTATGCCGCGGCCTTCCCCGAGGAAGAACGCAAGCGCGCCATGAAATGGCTGAAGATGCATGCGCAGTACGACGATGCCCACCCTTGGGAAGCCCTGGAGATCATCTGCACGCTAGGGGGCATGAACCCGAGCAGGGCCTTGCAGGCCGAGCTGCGCCAGGCCATTTGCAAGAGCTATGACTACATGTATCTGTTCCTGGAGCGTTGCATGCAACTGGAGCAGGAAAAAGTCTCCTCCACCCGTGAGCGCCTGGCGCTGGCCGGGAGCTGATCGCCCGTAAGGGGCCCTGGCCGTCAACGGGGAGGTTGACGGCCAGGGCCCGCAGCGAGTGTCGTTCCCCGGCGGCCTTTCAACCCGCCATCGCCAGCCGGTTCCGCCCCTCGCGCTTGGCCACATACAGTGCACTGTCGACCCGTCGCAACAGGCTTTCGGCGGACTCGCCCGGCAGCAGCGTTGCACAGCCGAGGCTGACCGTCAGCTCGATCCTCGTTCCCGCCACGAAATAATCCTGCACCTGAGCGGCATACCGCAGCCGTTCGCCGACCATGGCCGCTGTTTCCCGGCTGGTATTGGAAAGCAGGATCAGGAATTCCTCGCCACCGAACCTGAACACCATGTCCACGTTGCGCAATTGCTGCTTGATCGACTCGGCGACGGTCCTGAGTACTTCATCGCCGACGCCATGGCCGTGGGTGTCGTTGATGCGCTTGAAATGATCGATGTCGAGCATCAACAGCGACAGGGGCTGCATATGGCGCCGGGACATGTCGATTTCCCGCTCCAGGGTCTGGTCCATGGCGATGCGGTTGCCGGTGCCGGTCAAGGGATCGCGCAGGGCGCTCTGGGTCGCTACGCGGTAGAGCAGGGCGTTGCGCAACGGAAACAGCAGCGTCGACATCACGGACTCGAGGTCTTGTTGCTCGGGGTCGGTAAAGCGCTGATTGCGCCGGAATATCAGCTCGCCCAGATCTTCGCCTTCATGACTCAAGTTGTAGCTGAGCACGTGGTGCCCACGCTGGCCGAACTCCATGCGCAGGTCGCTGGGCTTGTGCTGGTAGGCCAGTGCATCCAATGGCACCAGCCGCTGGACTTCACGGAAGAACAGGCCCAGGACCCGCTGCGGCTCCAGGCTCGTCTGCAATTGCTGGCCCAGTTGTTGGCGCAGTTGCTGGAGCGTGACGGACCGTGTCGCCAAGGGTGACGGCTGGCCGAGTCCCAGGCGCTGCAATTTGGCGCTGTCGAAGTCAATCGTATTGGTCTGGGTGGGCGTTTTCATATGGCGTAAGCCCCTGCAAAATCTGTCCCGACAGGGTGGGCGAGGCAGCGCCAGGCTGCGTATCGTACTGGTCCATCAATCCCGTAAGGCACTGAGTTGAGTCTAGTCTGCTTTCCCTGTATGGCTGCAGGTCTCGCCTCAATGCCTGTCACCCGCCGGACATGGCGTGTTTGAGGGTATTTAGAGCGAAACTCGTGCCAGTCCGTTCAATACGGAAAAAACGCTTGGAAAATCAACGGGGTGAAATGTAGATGCGGGCATGATGCAGGCGTCGAGCGACGGAGGTCTGGCGATTCGCCTGGCTTGGCATTGCACGCGGCAGCGCCGCGACGGTAAACCGCCGCGACGTGAAGTGGAGGTGTTACTGGGCGTTGAAGGCCTGGCCGTTGACACCCGTGCTGTCCGGGCCCATCAAGTACAGGTAGACCGGCATGATCTCTTCAGGCGTCGGGTTATTGAGCGGATTTTCCCCCGGATAGGCCTGGGCGCGCATGCTGGTGCGGGTGGCCCCCGGGTTGATGCTGTTGGCCCGCACTGCCGCGACAGTATCGACCTCGTCGGCCAGGGTCTGCATCAGCCCCTCGGTGGCGAACTTGGACACACCGTAGGCCCCCCAGTACGCGCGGCCCTTGCGTCCGACGCTGCTGGAGGTGAACACCACGGAGGCATCCCTGGACAGCTTGAGCAGAGGCAGCAAGGTGCTGGTGAGCATGAACATGGCGTTGACGTTCACGTGCATCACCCGCATGAAGTTTTCGCCCGACAGCTGCTCCAGCGGTGTGCGCGGACCGATGATCGAAGCGTTGTGCAGCAGGCCGTCCAGGTGACCGAACTCGGTTTCGATCATGGCTGCCAGTTCGTCGTACTGATGGGGCAGGGCGGTTTCCAGGTTGAAGGGAATCACGGCCGCTTGTGGGTGACCGGCGGCTTCGATTTCATCATAGACCTGGGTCAGGTTGGCTTCGGTCTTGCCCAGCAGCAGCACCGTGGCACCGTGGGCGGCGTAGGCCTTGGCAGCAGCGGCGCCGATGCCACGACCGGCCCCGGTCACGAGGATGACCCGGCCTTCGAGCAGGTCGGGGCGGGCGGTGTAATCAAACATAAAGAACCTCACGAAACAAAACGATGCGTGGTGATGCATTGTTGTGGCGAGGGGACTCATCCCCGTTGAGCTGCGATGCAGCCCTGTTTTCATGCCGTCGGCATCCAGGCTTTCTGAGCGCGTGATGGGAGGCGCTTCGCGCCCCAGCGGGGATGAATCCCCTCGCCACGACTGCGACGTTCAGCTCAGCAACTGCACAACGCGTTATCCAGCACTTCACGTAGTGCCGAAGGGTGATCGATCACCACGTCCGCCCCCCAATGTCTGGGGTTGTCGTCCGGGTGGATGTAGCCGTAGGTCACTGCACAGGTCCTGGTGCCGGCATTGCGGCCGGACTCGATGTCCCGCAGGTCGTCGCCTATGAACAGGACGCTGGCCGGGTCCAGGTCGAGCATCTTGCACGCCAGGATCAACGGCTCCGGGTCGGGCTTGCTGTTCTTCACATGATCGGGGCAGATCAGCACCTTCGAGCGCTCGGCCAGCCCCAGCTGCTGCATGATCGGCTCGGCGAAACGCACCGGCTTGTTGGTGACCACGCCCCAGACCAGATTGGCGGCTTCGATGTCGGCCAGCACCTCGGCCATGCCGTCGAACAGATGGCTGTGGATCGCGCAGCCCTTGAGGTAGCGGTCCAGGAATTCCTGGCGCAGCTCCTCGAACCCCGGCGATTCAGGGTCCATGGAAAACGTCACTGCCACCATAGCCCGTGCCCCTCCGGAAATCTCGTCGCGGATGTGCTGGGTGTTCATCGGTGGCAAGCCACGGTCGGCGCGCATGGCCTGGCAGATGGCGATGAAGTCCGGTGCCGTGTCGAGCAGCGTGCCATCCATGTCGAAAAGAACTGCCTTGAGACGCATCGACTTACTCCTCGCGCAGGGTCTGGATCATGTAGTTGACGTCAACGTCCGAAGACAGCTTGTAGTGCTTGGTGAGCGGGTTGTAGGTCAGGCCGATGATGTCCTTGACGGTCAGCCCGGCCATGCGGCTCCAGGCACCCAGTTCGGAGGGGCGGATGAATTTCTTGAAGTCGTGGGTGCCGCGCGGCAGCAGCTTCATGATGTATTCGGCGCCGATGATGGCGAACAGATACGCCTTTGGGTTGCGGTTGATGGTGGAGAAGAATACCTGGCCGCCGGGTTTGACCATGCGCATGCAGGCCCGGATGACCGAGGACGGGTCGGGCACGTGCTCGAGCATTTCCAGGCAGGTGACCACATCGAACTGCTCGGGCATTTCCTCGGCCAGGGCTTCGGCGGTGGTCTGCCGGTACTCCACGTTGACACCGGATTCCAGTTGATGCAATTGCGCCACGGCCAGCGGCGCCTCGCCCATGTCGATGCCCGTCACGGTTGCCCCGCGCAGGGCCATGGCTTCACTGAGGATACCGCCGCCGCAGCCGACATCGAGTACCTTCTTGCCGGCCAGGCCGACACGTTCGTCAATCCAGTTGACCCGCAGCGGGTTGATATCGTGCAGTGGCTTGAACTCGCTTTCACGATCCCACCAGCGATGGGCGAGGGCCTCGAACTTGGCGATTTCGGCGTGGTCGACGTTACTCATGTGCAAATCCTCGAAAAAACTTTGAAAGAATCAGGGCCCCGAGCGATGGCTCAAGGGGCATGGTCATTGGTCATGGCCGCTGATGCGCCGTCCCCAGGCCTGCGCCGTGGCGATCAGTTGCGTTTCATCCAGGCGGGTCAACCGGCCGTCCTCCAATAAAGGCTTGCCAGCCACCCACAGGTGTTTCACGCGATCGCGGCCTGTGGCATAGATCAGTTGTGAAACCGGGTCATAGACCGGTTGCTGAGCCAGGCCTGACAGGTCAAAGGCCACCAGGTCCGCAGCCTTGCCGAGCTCCAGCGAGCCGACTATGGCCTCTATGCCCAGCGCCCGGGCGCCATTGAGCGTGGCCATGCGCAACGCGCGGTGGGCGTCCAGGGCCATTGCAGAGCCGGAAACAGCCTTGGCCAACAGTGCCGCGGTGCGGGTTTCGCCCAGCAGGTCCAGGTCGTTGTTGCTGGCTGCGCCGTCGGTGCCGATCGCTACATTGACGCCGGCCTGCCACAGGCGTTCCACCGGGCAGAAGCCGCTGGCCAGCTTAAGGTTCGATTCCGGACAATGGATGACGCTGCAGTTGCTTTCTACCAGTAAGGCGAGGTCTTCATCGCTGATCTGTGTCATGTGCACGGCCTGGAAGCGCGGGCCCAGAAGACCCAGCCGGCCCAGGCGAGCCATGGGGCGTTCGACGGTTTTATCCACGGCCTGCTGCACTTCGAATGCGGTTTCGTGGACGTGCATATGAATCGCCGCATCCAGTTCCTCGGCAATCACACGGATTTTCTCCAGGTTTTCGTCGCCTACGGTGTAAGGCGCATGGGGTCCGAATGCGACTTTGATTCGCGGATGATGCTTGAGGTCGCCAAACAATTCGATGCCCTGACGAATGGCTTCGTCGGCGCTGGCCGCACCGGGAATCGGGAAATCGAGGACAGGAATGGCGATTTGGGCGCGGATGCCGCTGTTGTGGACGCGCTCGCTGGCAACCTTGGGGTAGAAATACATGTCAGAGAAGCAGGTGATGCCGCCCTTGACCTGTTCGGCAATGGCCAGGTCGGTGCCATCGCGGACGAAATCCTCATCGACCCATTTGCCTTCGGCCGGCCAGATGTGCTGCTCGAGCCATGTCATCAGCGGCAGATCGTCGGCCAGACCGCGGAACAGCGTCATCGCCGCATGGCCGTGGGCGTTGATCAGCCCCGGGCTGAGCAGCATGCCCGGCAGTTCGCGGACCTGGGCGGCGTCGCACTTGAGGGCTTCTGCCCGTGGACCGATGAAAACGATGCAACCGTCGCGAATGCCCAGGCCGTGGTCCTGGAGTACCACACCGGCGGGTTCGACAGGCACCAACCAGGTCGGCAGCAATAATAAGTCGAGCGCAACGGCAGTCCTGGGCATCGTGGATCGGTTCCATCGGATATAAAGGATGGCGAAGTATACCCGAGCGTCTTCGCGGAGGGATCGCTATAATCGACGGCTTTTGTTCATGAGTGCGGGGTGAGGGATGCGCGATCGTCTGTTGGCAGCGGAGAAGGTGAAGGCCATCGACTGGCGCAATGGTTACCTGTACCTGCTCGATCAGCGTGTTTTGCCGTTCGAGGAAAACTGGATCGCCTATGACAGCGCGGCCGGCGTGGCCGAAGCCATTCGTTCGATGGTGGTACGCGGCGCACCGGCCATCGGCATCAGTGCGGCCTATGGCGTCGTACTGGCCGCCCGGGCGAGGTTTGCCGAAGGCGGCGACTGGCGGGCCGCGCTGGAGGCCGACCTGGCACTGTTGGCCGAATCCCGGCCGACGGCGGTAAACCTGTTCTGGGCCCTGGATCGGATGCGCGACCGGCTGGTGCGCTTGAAGGATCATGTCGAGCCGCTGGCGGCCCTCGAAGCCGAAGCCATCGCCATCCACGAAAGTGATCGCGAAGCCAACCTGACCATGGCCCAGCTCGGCGTCGACCTGATTCGCAGGCACCAGGGCAATGCCCAGGCCATCCTGACCCATTGCAATACCGGTGCCCTGGCCACCGGAGGCTTCGGTACGGCGCTGGGCGTGATCCGTGGCGCGTTCCTGGAAGGCATGGTCGAGCGCGTCTACGCCGACGAAACCCGTCCATGGTTGCAGGGCTCGCGCCTGACCGCCTGGGAATTGGCCAACGAAGGCATCCCGGTGACCGTCAACGCCGATTCTGCCGCAGCCCACATCATGAAGACCAAGGGCGTGACCTGGGTGATCGTCGGTGCCGACCGCATCACCGCCAACGGCGACGTGGCCAACAAGATCGGGACCTATCAGCTGGCGGTCTGTGCCATGCACCACGGCGTGCGTTTCATGGTGGTGGCGCCGAGTTCGACCATCGACATGAGCCTGGCCAGTGGCGACGATATCCCGCTCGAAGAGCGTGACGGGCGCGAGCTGCTGGAAGTCGGCGGCAAGCGGGTGGGCGCGGATGCGGACGCCTTCAACCCGGTATTCGACGTGACACCGGCGGACCTGATCGATGCCATCGTCACCGAAAAGGGTATCGTCGAACGCCCTGACACCGCGAAACTGGCGCAGTTGATGTGCCGCAAGCGGCTGCATTGAGACAGTTTCTATCAGGCGCATCGTCTTCGAGCTGGCTCGCTTGCGCATGCAATCGTGTCGTGCCAGGAACCCTGGGCATGCAAAACACTCGTGTGGGCGCGAGCCTGTTCGCGAAGAAGCTCCTGAAACCGGTAAATCTTCTTGCATTCGAGCGCAAATTCTTCAGTCGCCGCGCTTCTAAGCCCCTCTGCTTCCGTATCAGCCTGTCACCGGTCAACTAACTACACACCATGCGCATCAGGGGGATAGGTGCGTGGCGGCTCTTGTGATAACATCCGGCGGTTTCCAGGGCTGCCTCGCGAGGCAGTCTTTACTGCGCAGATCCATGGCATAACTCGTTGATTTGTCGTAAGTCGCTGCACGGCACCTGGTCGGCAGCGGCGAGCTTCGTTCGCCTCATCCGGGCGTGACGAAGTTTCACCAGAAAAAGGAATCAGGCTTCTCATGGGCGAACTGGCCAAAGAAATCCTCCCGGTCAATATCGAAGACGAGCTGAAACAGTCCTACCTCGACTATGCGATGAGCGTAATCGTCGGGCGGGCACTGCCGGATGCGCGCGATGGCTTGAAGCCCGTGCATCGGCGCGTGCTGTACGCAATGAGCGAGCTGGGCAACGACTTCAACAAGCCGTACAAGAAATCCGCCCGTGTCGTCGGTGACGTGATCGGTAAGTATCACCCCCACGGCGACACTGCCGTGTACGACACCATCGTGCGGATGGCACAGCCGTTTTCCCTGCGCTACCTGCTGGTAGACGGCCAGGGCAACTTCGGTTCCGTGGACGGGGACAACGCCGCGGCCATGCGATACACCGAAGTGCGCATGACCAAGCTGGCCCACGAGCTGCTGGCCGACCTGCACAAGGAAACCGTGGACTGGGTGCCGAACTACGACGGCACCGAAATGATCCCGGCGGTCATGCCGACCCGTATCCCGAACCTGCTGGTCAACGGCTCCAGCGGTATCGCCGTGGGCATGGCGACCAACATCCCGCCGCACAACCTCGGTGAAGTCATCGACGGTTGCCTGGCTCTCATCGACAATCCCGAACTCACCGTCGATGAACTGATGCAGTACATTCCCGGCCCGGACTTCCCGACCGCCGCGATCATCAACGGTCGTGCCGGTATCATCGAGGCCTATCGCACCGGTCGAGGCCGCATTTACATGCGCGCCCGTTCCACCGTCGAAGACATCGACAAGGTCGGCGGCCGCCAGCAGATCGTCATCACCGAGCTCCCGTACCAACTGAACAAGGCTCGACTGATCGAGAAGATCGCCGAGCTGGTGAAAGAGAAGAAGCTCGAAGGTATCACCGAGCTGCGCGACGAGTCCGACAAGGACGGCATGCGTGTCGTGATCGAGTTGCGCCGTGGCGAAGTGCCCGAGGTGATCCTCAACAACCTCTACGCCCAGACCCAGTTGCAGAGTGTGTTCGGCATCAACATCGTTGCGCTGATCGACGGTCGTCCGCGGATCCTGAACCTCAAGGACCTGCTGGAAGCCTTCGTGCGCCATCGTCGCGAAGTGGTGACCCGCCGCACCGTATTCGAGCTTCGCAAGGCCCGCGAGCGTGGACATATCCTCGAAGGCCAGGCTGTCGCCCTGTCGAACATCGACCCGGTCATCGCCCTGATCAAGGCTTCGCCGACACCGTCGGAAGCCAAGGAAGCGCTGGTCAGCACGCCTTGGGAATCGAGCGCGGTAATGACCATGGTGGAACGCGCCGGCGCCGACTCGTGCCGGCCGGAGAACCTCGATCCGCAGTATGGCCTGCGCGACGGCAAGTACTTCCTGTCCCCGGAGCAGGCGCAAGCCATCCTGGAACTGCGCCTGCACCGCCTGACCGGCCTGGAGCACGAGAAGCTGCTGGCCGAGTACCAGGAGATCCTCAACCAGATCGGCGAGCTGATCCGCATCCTCAACAGCGCCACGCGCCTGATGGAAGTGATCCGCGAAGAGCTGGAAGTGATCCGCGCCGAGTACGGCGACGTACGCCGCACCGAGATCCTCGATGCGCGCCTGGACCTGACCCTGGGTGACATGATCCCGGAAGAAGATCGCGTGGTGACCATTTCCCATGGCGGCTACGCCAAGACCCAGCCCCTGGCCGCCTACCAGGCCCAGCGTCGCGGCGGCAAAGGCAAATCGGCTACCGGCGTCAAGGACGAGGACTACATCGCTCACCTGCTGGTTGCCAACAGCCATACCACGCTGCTGCTGTTCTCCAGCAAAGGCAAGGTCTACTGGCTCAAGACTTATGAAATCCCCGAGGCGTCCCGTGCCGCGCGCGGTCGTCCGCTGGTCAACCTGCTGCCGCTGGATGATGGCGAATACATCACCACCATGCTGCCGGTGGAGGAGTACACCGAAGGTCACTATATCTTCATGGCGACTGCCAACGGCACCGTGAAGAAGACCCCGCTGGAATCGTTCAGTCGCCAGCGCAGCGTGGGCCTGATCGCCCTGGAACTGGACGAGGGCGATGTGCTGATCTCCGCGGCCATCACCGACGGCGAGCGTGAAGTCATGCTGTTTTCCGACGGCGGCAAGGTGACCCGCTTCAAGGAGTCCGATGTCCGTGCCATGGGCCGTACCGCCCGCGGTGTACGCGGCATGCGCCTGCCGGAAGGGCAGAAGCTGATCTCCATGCTGATCCCGGAAGAGGGCAGTCAGATCCTTACTGCTTCCGAGCGTGGCTACGGCAAGCGCACCGCCATCAGCGAGTTCCCGGAGTACAAGCGTGGCGGCCAGGGCGTGATCGCCATGGTCAGCAACGAGCGTAACGGCCGATTGGTCGGCGCGGTGCAGGTGCTTGATGGCGAAGAGATCATGCTGATTTCCGACCAGGGCACCCTGGTCCGTACGCGGGTCGACGAAGTCTCCAGCCTGGGTCGTAACACCCAGGGCGTGACACTGATCAAGCTGGCCAACGACGAGACGCTGGTCGGGCTTGAGCGGGTGCAAGAGCCTTCGGAAGTCGAAGGCGCGGAGCAGGAAGGCGAGGAAGACATGGCGTTCGACGGCACCCTTGGCGCCAATGTCGACGACATGGCCGACGAGCAGTCGCTCGATGCCGCCGCAGACGAAGAAGAACCGCAGGACTAAGCGGACACGCAGGGGGCGGATGAAGATTCGCCCCCTTGTTGTTTGTGATGCTGCATAGGATCGCTCCCATGCTCAGCGCCCCATGGCGCCGAGCTTCATTGGATGCACTCCCATGCAGAGCACGGGGACGATTCCGTGCAGACCGAAAGATTTAAGTGACCACCAGATCAGAGCGAGATTGGATGTGAGCAAGAGAGCCTATAACTTCTGTGCCGGCCCGGCGGCGCTTCCTGAAGCGGTCCTGAAGCGCGCCCAGGGTGAACTTCTCGACTGGCATGGCAAGGGCCTGTCTGTCATGGAAATGAGCCATCGCAGCGATGAGTTCGTGTCCATTGCCACCAAGGCCGAGCAGGACCTGCGTGATCTGCTGAACATCCCGTCCAACTACAAGGTGCTGTTCCTCCAGGGCGGTGCCAGCCAGCAGTTCGCCCAGGTTCCGCTGAACCTGCTGCCGGAAAGCGGCAAGGCCGACTACATCGATACAGGTATCTGGTCGCAGAAAGCCATCGAAGAAGCCTCGCGTTATGGTCACGTGAACGTTGCGGCCAGCGCCAAGCCCTACGATTACTTCGCCATTCCCGGGCAGAACGAGTGGAACCTGTCCAAGGACGCCGCTTACGTTCACTACGCGCCGAATGAGACCATAGGCGGCCTGGAGTTCAACTGGATCCCGGAAACCGGCGATGTCCCGCTGGTCGCCGACATGTCGTCGGATATTCTCTCGCGTCCTGTGGATATCTCCCGGTTCGGCATGATCTACGCCGGTGCCCAGAAGAACATCGGTCCGAGCGGCATCCTGGTCAGCATCATTCGTGAAGACCTGCTGGGGCGCGCCCGCGCCCTGTGCCCGACCATGCTCGACTACAAGGTCGCGGCCGACAACGGCTCCATGTACAACACCCCCCCGACCCTGGCCTGGTACCTGTCCGGCCTGGTGTTCGAATGGCTGAAGGAGCAGGGCGGGGTCGAAGCCATCGGCAAGCTCAACGAAGTGAAGCAACGCACGCTCTACGACTTCATCGATGCCAGTGACCTGTACAGCAACCCGATCAACAAGACCGATCGCTCGTGGATGAACGTTCCGTTCCGCCTGGCCGACGATCGTCTCGACAAGCCGTTCCTGGCAGGCGCCGAAGAACGCGGCCTGCTGAACCTCAAGGGCCACCGCTCCGTGGGTGGCATGCGTGCCTCCATCTATAACGCCGTGGACATCCATGCCGTCAATGCACTGGTGGCCTACATGGCAGAGTTCGAGAAGGAACACGGCTGATGTCAGAACAGGAACTCAAGGCGCTGCGCCTGCGCATCGATGCCCTGGACGAAAAAGTCCTGGAGTTGATCAGCGAGCGAGCACGCTGCGCCCAGGAAGTCGCTCGCGTGAAGATGGCCTCCCTGGCCGAGGGCGAAACGCCGGTGTTCTATCGTCCCGAGCGTGAGGCTCAGGTGCTCAAACGGGTCATGGAGCGCAACAAGGGACCCTTGGGCAACGAAGAGATGGCGCGGTTGTTCCGTGAAATCATGTCCTCGTGCCTGGCACTCGAGCAGCCGTTGAAAGTCGCCTACCTGGGGCCGGAAGGTACCTTCACCCAGGCCGCCGCCATGAAGCACTTCGGCCATGCCGTCATCAGCAAGCCGATGGCGGCCATCGACGAAGTCTTCCGTGAAGTAGCGGCCGGCGCGGTGAATTTTGGCGTGGTTCCGGTGGAAAACTCCACCGAAGGCGCGGTCAACCACACGCTGGACAGCTTCCTCGAGCACGACATGGTGATCTGTGGCGAAGTGGAGTTGCGCATCCACCACCATCTGCTGGTGGGGGAAAACACCAAGACCGACAGCATCAGCCGGATCTATTCCCATGCCCAGTCCCTGGCCCAGTGCCGCAAGTGGCTGGATGCCCATTACCCGAATGTCGAGCGCGTGGCGGTATCGAGCAACGCCGAAGCGGCCAAGCGGGTCAAGGGCGAGTGGAACTCGGCGGCCATCGCCGGAGACATGGCGGCCGGTCTCTACGGCTTGACCCGTCTGGCGGAGAAAATCGAGGATCGCCCGGACAACTCCACGCGATTCCTGATGATCGGCAATCAGGAGGTTCCTCCGACTGGCGACGACAAGACGTCGATCATCGTCTCCATGAGCAACAAGCCCGGTGCACTCCATGAATTGCTGGTGCCATTCCACGACAACGGTATCGACCTGACCCGGATCGAGACCCGTCCTTCGCGCAGCGGTAAATGGACCTACGTGTTTTTCATCGATTTCGTCGGCCATCACCGCGATCCGCTGGTAAAAGGTGTGCTGGAGAAAATCAGTCAGGAAGCAGTGGCACTCAAGGTGCTGGGTTCCTACCCCAAGGCAGTTCTTTAAGGGCGGATAGCAAATGAGTGGCAACTTCCTCGCCCTGGCTCAGCCAGGCGTGCAACAACTTTCGCCTTACGTTCCGGGCAAGCCTGTGGACGAACTGGCCCGCGAGCTGAATCTGGATCCGACCCGCATCGTCAAGCTGGCGAGCAATGAAAACCCCCTGGGCGCGAGCCCCAAGGCGCTGGCGGCAATTCGCGATGAACTGGCCGATCTGACCCGTTATCCCGATGGCAACGGTTATGCCCTCAAGAGCCTGCTGGCCGAGCGCTGTGGCGTTGAATTGAGCCAGGTGACCCTGGGCAACGGTTCCAACGACATTCTCGAGCTGGTGGCGCGCGCCTACCTCGCGCCGGGCCTCAATGCCGTGTTCAGCGAGCACGCGTTCGCGGTCTACCCGATCGCGACCCAGGCCGTGGGTGCCGATGCGCATGCGGTGCCGGCCAAGGATTTCGGACACGATCTGCCGGCGATGCTGGCTGCCATCGATGCCAATACCCGGGTGGTCTTCATCGCCAACCCGAACAATCCGACCGGCACCTGGTTCGACGCCCAGGCATTGGACGACTTCCTGCAGGACGTTCCTGAGCATGTACTGGTGGTGCTGGACGAGGCATACATCGAGTATGCCGAGGGGAGCGAACTGCCCGATGGCCTGGATTTCCTCGCGGCCTACCCAAACCTGCTGGTCTCGCGCACGTTCTCCAAGGCCTACGGCCTGGCGTCGCTGCGGGTCGGCTATGGCCTGTCCACTGCCGTGGTGGCCGATGTGCTTAACCGCGTACGCCAGCCGTTCAACGTCAACAGTTTTGCCCTGGCTGCCGCATGCGCCGCGCTCCAGGATGAGGAGTACCTCGAGCAGGGTCGCCGCCTGAACGAGGCCGGCATGCAGCAGTTGGAAGCCGGCTTCCGTGAACTGGGCCTGGGCTGGATTCCCTCAAAGGGCAACTTTATCTGTGTCGACCTGGGGCGCGTTGCCGCGCCGGTGTTCCAGGAGTTGCTGCGTGAAGGAGTGATCGTGCGTCCGGTGGCTAACTACGGCCTGCCGAACCATCTGCGCGTCACCATTGGCTTGCCGGCGGAAAACAGCCGTTTCCTAGAGGCGTTGAGCAAGGTCCTGGCTTGTGGTTGATGTCACTGCGTTGCAACCTGTCGTGCCTATGATCGGTCGCCTGGTGGTGATCGGCCTGGGGCTGATCGGTGGTTCGTTCGCCAAGGGGCTGCGCGAGAGCGGTCTGTGTCGTGAGGTGGTCGGTGTCGACCTGGACCCGCAATCGCGCAAGCTGGCGGTGGAGCTTGGTGTGGTCGATCGTTGCGAGGTTGACCTGGCCGCTGCTTGCCAGGGGGCCGATGTCATCCAGCTGGCGGTGCCGATCCTGGCCATGGAGAAATTGCTGGCGCGCCTGGCGACCATGGACCTGGGCGAGGCGATCCTGACCGATGTCGGCAGCGCCAAGGGTAACGTCGTGCGGGCGGCCACCGAGGCTTTCGGTGGGATGCCGGCACGGTTCGTGCCCGGTCACCCGATTGCCGGTTCCGAGCAGAGCGGCGTTGAAGCTTCCAACGCCGAACTGTTTCGCCGCCACAAGGTGATTCTGACGCCGCTGGAGCAAACCGATCCGGCTGCGCTGGCGGTGGTGGACCGTTTGTGGCGTGAGCTGGGGGCCGATGTCGAGCACATGCAGGTCGGACGGCATGATGAAGTCCTGGCCGCTACCAGCCATCTGCCGCACCTGTTGGCGTTCGGTCTGGTGGATTCATTGGCCAAACGCAATGAAAATCTCGAGATCTTCCGTTACGCTGCCGGCGGTTTCCGCGATTTCACGAGAATCGCTGGTAGCGACCCGGTCATGTGGCACGACATCTTCCTCGCCAATCGCGAAGCTGTCCTGCGCACACTCGATACATTTCGCAGCGATCTCGACGCCTTGCGCGACGCGGTCGATGCAGGGGACGGGCACCAATTGCTGGGCGTTTTCACACGCGCCAGGGTGGCCCGCGAGCATTTCAGTAAAATCCTGGCCCGTCGGGCCTATGTGGACGCTATGAATTCCAACGATCTGATTTTCCTGGCACAACCTGGTGGCTCCCTGAGTGGGCGTATTCGTGTACCGGGCGATAAATCGATTTCCCACCGCTCGATCATGCTCGGCTCCCTGGCTGAAGGCGTGACCGAGGTGGAAGGCTTCCTCGAAGGCGAAGACGCCCTGGCGACATTGCAGGCATTTCGCGACATGGGTGTGGTCATCGAAGGCCCGCACCATGGCCGCGTGACCATCCATGGGGTCGGCCTGCATGGTCTCAAGCCTGCCCCTGGACCGATCTACCTAGGCAACTCGGGTACCTCGATGCGCCTGTTGTCCGGCCTGCTGGCCGCCCAGGACTTCGACAGTGTCCTGACCGGCGACGCTTCGTTGTCCAAGCGTCCGATGAATCGCGTGGCCAATCCACTGCGGGAAATGGGTGCGGTCATCGAGACGGCGGCCGACGGGCGTCCGCCGATGACCATTCGTGGCGGCAACAAGCTCAAGGGCTTGACCTATACCATGCCGATGGCCAGCGCCCAGGTGAAATCCTGCCTGCTGCTGGCCGGTCTTTATGCCGAAGGCAAGACCACCGTCACCGAACCCGCCCCGACCCGCGATCACACCGAGCGCATGCTGCGCGGTTTCGGTTACCCGGTCACGGTCGACGGGGCCACGGCGTCCGTTGAGTCCGGTAGCAAGCTGACGGCCACCCACATCGAAGTGCCAGGCGATATCTCTTCGTCCGCGTTCTTCCTGGTGGCAGCGTCTATCGCCGAGGGCTCCGAACTGGTGCTCGAACACGTCGGCATCAACCCGACCCGTACCGGTGTGATCGATATCCTGCGCCTGATGGGCGCTGATATCACCTTGGAAAACCAGCGTGAAGTCGGTGGCGAACCCGTAGCGGACCTGCGCGTAAGAGCAGCTAAACTCAAGGGTATCGAGATTCCGGAAGCGCTGGTTCCGCTGGCGATCGACGAGTTCCCGGTGCTGTTCGTGGCGGCGGCCTGTGCAGAAGGGCGTACCGTATTGACTGGCGCCGAAGAGCTGCGGGTCAAGGAATCGGACCGTATCCAGGTGATGGCTGATGGCCTGCTGGCGCTGGGGGTCAAGTGCGAGCCGACTCCGGATGGCATCATCATCGACGGCGGCCAGATCGGAGGCGGCGAGGTTCATGGGCATGGCGACCACCGTATTGCCATGGCATTCAGTGTGGCTTCCTTGCGTGCCAGCGCACCGATCCGCATCCACGACTGTGCCAACGTCGCGACGTCGTTTCCGAACTTCCTCGCGCTGTGCGCGCAGGTCGGTATTCGAGTAGCACAAGAGGCGCAGTCGTGAAGATCAAGACACCGGTCATCACCATCGATGGCCCTAGCGGCTCGGGCAAGGGCACCGTTGCCGGGATCCTGGCCCGTCAACTGGGCTGGAACCTGCTCGATTCGGGGGCGTTGTATCGACTGCTGGCGTTCGCGGCCAGCAACCATGGCGTGGACCTGACCAACGAAGAACTGCTCAAGGCCCTGGCGGCGCATCTGGATGTGCAGTTCATCGCCGCGACCGAGGGTCAGTTGCAGCGCATCATCCTGGAAGGCGACGAAGTCAGCGATGTCATCCGTACCGAGAGCGTGGGTGCAGGCGCTTCGCAGGTTGCCGCGCTACCGGCGGTGCGCGAAGCGTTGCTGCAGCGTCAGCGGGCATTCCAGGAACCACCGGGGCTGGTGGCCGATGGTCGGGACATGGGAACGGTGGTGTTTCCGGACGCGCCATTGAAGATTTTCCTCACTGCCAGTGCGGAGGAGCGGGCTCGCCGCCGATATTTGCAGTTGAAGGGCAAGGGCGAGGATGTTAGTCTGTCGAGTCTGCTAGGTGAGATCCGTGCGCGCGACGAGCGTGACACCCAGCGCGCAGTAGCCCCGCTAAAGCCGGCGGCCGATGCGATACAGCTGGATTCCACGGAGTTGTCCATCGATCAGGTGTTGCAACGCATCATGAGTGAGATCGCCATTCGCGATATCGCCGGGTGACCAGGAAGCTCCGCAGGGGACCAGTCATAGTCCTGCGGTCTTCTTTTATATGAAACTAACCCACACCGTCTGGGGTGTGGAGCCGGGCGTATCCTTCGTCCCAATCAACAGGAATTAAAATGAGCGAAAGCTTTGCGGAACTCTTTGAAGAAAGCCTGAAAACCCTGAACCTTCAGACAGGCTCCATCATCACCGGTGTTATCGTTGATATCGACTACCAGGCTCGCTGGGTAACCGTTCACGCTGGCCTGAAGTCTGAAGCCCTCATCCCGCTGGAGCAGTTCTACAACGACGCTGGCGAGCTGAACATCAACGTCGGTGACGAAGTTCACGTTGCTCTGGACTCGGTTGAAGATGGCTTTGGCGAAACCAAGCTGTCCCGTGAGAAAGCCAAGCGCGCTGAATGCTGGATCGTTCTGGAAGCGGCTTTCGCAGCTGAGGAAGTGGTCAAGGGCGTTATCAACGGTAAGGTTAAAGGCGGCTTCACTGTCGACGTTAACGGCATCCGTGCGTTCCTGCCAGGTTCCCTGGTTGACGTCCGTCCAGTGCGCGACACCACGCACCTGGAAGGCAAAGAGCTGGAATTCAAGGTCATCAAGCTGGACCAGAAGCGCAACAACGTTGTCGTTTCCCGTCGCAGTGTCCTGGAAGCCGAAAACTCCGCCGAGCGCGAAGCTCTGTTGGAATCGCTGCAGGAAGGCCAGCAGGTCAAAGGTATCGTCAAGAACCTCACCGACTACGGCGCATTCGTCGATCTGGGTGGCGTCGATGGCCTGCTGCACATCACCGACATGGCCTGGAAGCGTATCAAGCATCCTTCGGAAATCGTCAACGTTGGCGACGAAATCGATGTCAAGGTTCTGAAGTACGATCGCGAGCGCAATCGTGTTTCCCTGGGCCTGAAGCAACTGGGCGAAGATCCATGGGTTGCTATCAAAGCCCGTTACCCAGAAGGCACTCGCGTCACCGCTCGTGTTACCAACCTGACCGACTACGGCTGCTTCGCTGAGCTGGAAGAAGGCGTTGAAGGCCTGGTACACGTTTCCGAAATGGACTGGACCAACAAGAACATCCACCCTTCGAAAGTCGTACAAGTCGGCGACGAAGTGGAAGTCATGGTTCTGGACATCGACGAAGAGCGTCGTCGTATCTCCCTGGGCATCAAGCAGTGCAAGTCGAACCCGTGGGAAGACTTCTCTGGCCAGTTCAACAAGGGCGACAAGATCTCCGGTACCATCAAGTCGATCACCGATTTCGGTATCTTCATTGGTCTGGACGGCGGCATTGACGGCCTGGTTCACCTGTCCGATATCTCCTGGAACGAAGTGGGCGAAGAAGCCGTGCGCCGTTTCAAGAAGGGCGACGAGCTGGACACCGTTATCCTGTCGGTTGACCCAGAGCGCGAGCGCATCTCCCTGGGCATCAAGCAACTGGAAAGCGATCCGTTCTCCGAGTACGTTCAAGAGAACGACAAAGGCGCAATCGTTAAGGGCATCGTGAAAGAAGTTGACGCCAAAGGCGCCATCATCACTTTGGCCGACGATATCGAAGCGACTCTGAAAGCCTCCGAAATCAGCCGTGACCGCGTTGAAGATGCGCGTAACGTCCTGAAAGAAGGTGAAGAAGTAGAAGCCAAGATCATCAGCGTTGACCGCAAGAGTCGCGTAATCCAGCTCTCGATCAAGTCGAAGGACGTTGAGGAAGAGAAAGAAGCTATCCAGAGCCTGCGCGACAAGCCTGCTGCGGATGCTCCAGTAGCGACCACCCTGGGTGACCTGCTGCGTGCTGCACAAGCGGAAAAGCAGAACTGAGTTCTGGCTTTCTGTAAAAAAGGGCGACTTCGGTCGCCCTTTTTTGTGCCTGTTGTATTCTCGGTTTTCCTGGCGTTTCAGAATGATCGCTGTCAGGACGGCACTTGGGAAACCAACCCGCTCTTCAAATTGTCTCTTTATCAAGCGGATCAATCATCAATAGGATCTGATTCGAGCCTGGCCCAAATGATTGGGCTCAGGATCCTGGCTCAAGGATTCGGATGAAAAAGCTTTTGCTGATAGTGGCTGTTCTGGTTATGGCGGGTTGTTCTACCAGCGCCAAGACCCATGCGGTGCGCGGTGTAAGCGGCATCGAAGTCGACTGCTCGGGGTTGGGTTCCGGGTGGGAGAAGTGCCACAAGCGCGCTGGCAGGGAGTGCAAGGGGGCGGGCTACAAGGTAATAACTCGATCTGACGATGCCAAGGATGAGGACTGGTATCCCTTCGGCTTCAATCCCGCCGGGTACTTGACCCGTACCATGCTGGTCATCTGTCGATAGTTGGAAGAGCTTGGAGTGTCTGCACCAAAAAGGGATGGTCAGATGTGCAAAAGATTTGTCAATACTTGGGCTGTTCAAATCCTTCCGGGCATGCTAAAACCTTTCGAAGCACTGATCTAGCTGCTTGATAAAGAAGGGAAAAATATGACGAAGTCGGAGTTGATCGAACGAATTGTCACCCATCAAGGGCTACTCTCATCCAAGGATGTGGAGCTGGCCATCAAGACCATGCTTGAACAAATGTCCCAGTGCCTGGCAACCGGGGATCGAATCGAGATCCGTGGCTTTGGCAGTTTTTCCCTGCATTACCGTGCTCCGCGGGTGGGGCGTAATCCCAAGACCGGGCAATCGGTAAGCCTGGACGGCAAATTCGTTCCCCATTTCAAGCCAGGTAAAGAGCTCAGGGATCGAGTTAACGAAGAGGAGGGGGATGAGCTTTGACAAAGGGGAAGAAGATAAATGCGGAACTTTAGGCGCTTGGCGTTTTTCGTAGCTGCGCTGCTCGTGGCCTTGGTGATTGTCCTGTTTGTGCTGGAAAATAATCAGCCTGCCACGCTATTGTTCCTGGGCTGGCCTGCCCCCGAGCTACCCGTTTCGATTTGCGTCCTCCTGGCGCTGCTCGCTGGCATGATGCTTGGACCGTTCCTGTCTTGGTTCATGGGGAAGAGTCGACTCCTGAAATAATGGATGTGTAAGCCCGGGAGTCTTGGGTCACTATCAAAAATTCTCTGACTTTGATCAGTGCGGTTGCTTTCTCGTTCCTTACAAATTTCTTAAGTAAGTTTTTTATTATTCCGTTTACTCGGAGCGGTATTGGTGAGTTGAACTATAGGATGGGGGAAAGTCCCGAGCTGAAGCCCTATTTCGATCCATATGTATAAGACGTATTTGCTCGGAATCTTCAGGGCAAATCGTGCTTGCCCTGTTCCGAAGACGGCAGATACGTAATGTCCCTCAACCACACTCGGTCGGCGCGTGCGCCGCATGTCGTAGGCTCTGCATGGCGCACAGAGCGCTGGGCATATCTCGATGCTGACGCTGTCGGTAACTCGGAGTGCGCGATATAGCGACGACTCCGAGGCCAGGCAGTTATTTATCCGCTTATCTCGGTTCGATCTGGCTGGGCGGTAGGTGGGCATGCTTGGTGCCGTTGTACAGGTGAAGAAACGCTGCCGCCTGTGTTCATTCAGCGCTTTGGCCGGGACTGCTTGAACTTTTGTTGCTCAGGCAATCCGCCATCGTTTCTCGCTCAGCTTAATCATGAACAAGCTCGCACATTCAGCGGCGATCAGGGATTTCATTTCCGCCAACCAAATGTCGCCTGGTTGTTTGGAATCGGTCGCCAACACACATCCTTTGGCACTGGCTCGCTTGAGCGAGGCTGACAAGGGCATGCAGCAGCACTCCTCCCGTCGGGTAACCTCGGTCATTGTCAGGTTGGGTGGGGGGGCAGCATTTCCAACAGTTCGGCTTTACGCCCGGCACGTCGACTCTCTTTCCGCCCCCAGGATAGTTTCCAGGTGAGTCTGGAGGAGGGGGGCTGGTAAAAACCATTTTCCCCTGTGGCTTGGCCTCGCTATCATTAGGGCTGCTGGCAAGCAATGCAGCAATGAGCGGCAGGTATTTAGCAGGGCTGGCTACGGAATAGGTCTAATTTTGGTACAAAATCGAGATTGTTTCTGATGCGCACGTCTGAATGCTCTCTTAGGGGGGGGCATGTCGGGTAAGGAGCGAACCGTGAGCTCATGGGCGCTGCTGCGCTGGGCAGGCTTGGCTAAATTTGCGTAGGCTTGAAAAGCCTGTAGGTTCCATTTGGGCTTGTCGGCTCACTCATCGACTGCTGAGGCACTGCTCGGTAGGGTGGACATAGGTACAAATTTTCCAAGGCAATGGATAGGCTACGAAGCGGAGGGAGTTGCATCATGAATACTGAGAAAGTTTGGGTAGTTTTCCACGCTCCGCAAAGGATCTGTGCTTTCATCTTGTCCCCTAAGACTATTGAGGTGGCTCAATCGCATTTTATGGTGGGCGGTGCGAGTCGTAATGTCAATGTGCCATTGAGAAAAATTGAATCTCCGGGTCGGTGACATACCTATTGGTGTGAAATTTGACTAACGAATTAATAGAGCTGGCAAGCTTGAAATTGCCAGTTCGAATTTAAAAACTCAACCAGTACTGAGGTGGAAATTGAATAAAGTTTTAGTAACGGGTGCGGATGGGTTTATTGGCTCCCATTTGGTTGAGTTGTTGGTGAAAGAAGGCTATCAAGTAAAAGCGCTGTCTCAATACAATTCATTCAATTATTGGGGTTGGTTAGAAAATATCAACTGTCTTGATCAAGTGGAAGTCGTTAGCGGCGATGTCAGGGATCCGCATTTTTGTAAGCACATTACAAAGGGAGTTGATGTTGTTTTCCATCTTGCGGCATTGATTGCTATCCCATATTCGTATGTTGCTCCGGATAGCTACGTAGACACCAATGTAAAAGGTACATTGAATATCTGTCAGGCCGCCCTTGAAAATAATGTCAGCAGGGTGATCCATACTTCTACGAGTGAAGTTTATGGCACCGCTCAGTATGTGCCTATCGACGAAAAACACCCCCTACAAGCTCAATCACCTTACAGCGCTTCGAAAATTGGTGCCGACGCGATGGCCATGAGCTTCTTCAATGCTTTCGATTTGCCGTTGACCATCGCCAGGCCGTTTAATACCTACGGGCCTAGACAATCGGCCAGGGCGGTTATTCCAACCATCATCACTCAAATTGCAAGCGGTCAGAAGCAGATTAAGCTAGGCGATGTCTCCCCAACCCGAGATTTCAACTACGTGGCTGATACCTGCCGGGGATTCTTACAGTTGGCGCGTTGCCAGGAAGCCATTGGCGAGACGGTAAATATTGGTTCCAACTACGAAATATCTGTACGTGATACGCTTGAGCTTATCAAAAAGCTGATGAACAGTGATGTGGAATTCTTGACTGACGATCAGCGCATGCGTCCAGGAAAATCGGAAGTATTCAGATTGTGGTGTGACAATACCAAAATAAATAAACTGACCGGTTTTGTTCCGAGTTATTCTATTTCTGAAGGCCTGCAACAAACAATCGACTGGCTTCTCGTTCCCGAAAATTTGGCTAAGTATAAAGCTGATATTTATAACGTCTGAGAGGGGGGGGTATGTTCGATTCGTTAATTAAATTCGTGCGTGAAGAATACGCTACCAATGACTACATTCCGCTGCATGCACCGGTCTTCAATGGTCGCGAACGTGATTATGTAGTGGAAACAATCGAATCTACATACGTATCGAGCGTAGGTGCCTTTGTCGATCGTTTCGAAAAAAACATGGCGTCCTATACTAGGAGTCCTCGGGCGACGGCGACGGTAAACGGCACGGCAGCTCTTCACACGGCGCTTGTTTTAGCTGAGGTAAAGGCCGGCGATCTGGTCTTGACTCAAGCGTTAACTTTTGTCGCGACCTGCAATGCAATCGCTTATTGCGGGGCGATGCCAGTTTTCATTGACGTTGATCTGCATACACTTGGATTTTCCCCTTCGGCCATGAGTAAGTGGCTTCAAGAGCATGCTTATCTAGACGATAATGGGCTTTGTCGCAACAAAACGACGCATCAGGTTATCCGAGCCTGTTTGCCGATGCACACGTTTGGGCACCCAGTAGATATCGATCACTTGGTAAAAGTTTGCCGGCTTTGGAATATAACCTTAATCGAGGATGCGGCGGAATCGCTCGGAAGTCTATATAAAGGGCAGCATACTGGAACATTTGGTGCTTTGGGAGTCCTCAGCTTCAATGGTAATAAAATTATTACCACGGGTGGCGGGGGGGCTATTCTTTCTAACGAGACACTTGGCATAAAAGCCAAACACCTGACCACAACGGCGAAGCAACCTCATCCCTATGAATATGTTCATGACGAATTGGGTTTCAATTATAGATTGCCCAACCTGAATGCTGCTTTGGGATGTGCGCAGCTGGAGCAGATCGACACATTTGTTTCAGCCAAGCGTGAGTTGGCGTCCCGCTACGCCTCGTTGTTGGCTAATAGCGAGCTGACTTTTTTCAAAGAGCCTCCTGAATGTCGCTCGAATTACTGGCTGAATACGGTGATTTGCGAATCTGTTGAGCGTCGTGATGCTCTTCTTAAAGCAACTAACGATAAAGGCGTTATGACTCGACCTATCTGGAAGTTAATGTGTCACCTTCCGCTTTACAATAAATGCATTAAAGGCGACTTGACCAACTCGCTGTGGCTGGAATCCCGAGTAGTGAATTTGCCGAGCAGCGTGTTGCCGGAGTTTCAGCGTGGCCAGTAAGGTTGCAGTTTTTACCGGTACCAGGGCTGAATATGGCCTTTTGTATTGGTTGATGAAGGATATAGAAAATAATCCTTCGTTGGACCTCAAAGTCATCGTGAGTGGTATGCATCTGTCCCCAGAGTTCGGAGAGACTTGGAAACAGATCGCTCATGATGGATTTGAGATTGATGCAAAAGTCGAAATGCTGTTGTCATCTGACACGGCGGTTGGCGTTGTCAAATCCATGGGCTTGGGATTATTGGGATTTGCCGAAGCCTTGGAGCGGTTGGCGCCAGATATACTGGTGGTGCTCGGGGACCGGTTCGAGGCACTAGCGATAGTGCAAGCTGCACTCATCATGAAAATTCCAGTGGCTCATATCCATGGTGGAGAAATAACGGAAGGGGCCTATGATGATGCTATTCGGCATGCCATAAGTAAAATGGCCGCCCTGCATTTTGTGGCCGCGGAACCCTATAGGCAACGTGTCATTCAAATGGGCGAAGATCCTGCACGAGTATTTAACGTTGGTGCCGTTGGCTTAGATCATGTGAAGCGGGGAGAGTTTTTGTCTCTCGAGGCGTTGTCTCAAAGCCTCGATTTCCAGATAGAAAGGCCTTTCATGTTGGTGACCTATCATCCGGTCACCCTTGCTGAAGAGGATCCTGAGCAGAGCTTCTGTGCTTTGCTGGGTGCGTTGGATTCATTTCCAGATCATCAAGTGATTATTACTTACCCCAATGCAGACAACGGCGGCCGTAGCATAATATCGTTGATTGAAAAATATGCAGCACTCAACCCTGACAGGGTGCTCGCCGTGCCATCGCTTGGGTTCAAACGCTATTTAAGTATATTGCAATATGCGAGTGTCGTAGTCGGTAACTCGTCAAGCGGAATTATCGAAGTGCCTTCATTTGGTTTGCCGACTGTCAATATTGGCTCGCGTCAGAAAGGCCGGCTGGCTGCCGAAACCGTTATCCCTTGTGAGCCTAGCGCCAGCTCAATTCGCCAAGCTATTTCCCTAGCGTTGTCCGAGGGCTTCTCCGATATGTGCAAACATGCAGAAAATCCCTATGGGCAAGGCGATGCCAGTCGGAAAATCGTACAGCAGCTGATAGGTTTCGACGGCAATACTTCAAAAAAATTCTATGATCTGGATTTACTATGAAAAGTTGCTCGCAAGGTGTGTACGTAATTGCAGAAGCTGGTGTTAACCATAACGGTCAACGGGACATGGCGTTGGCACTTGTTGAAGCAGCTGCAGCGTCTGGCGCTGATGCGGTGAAGTTCCAGACGTTTGATGCTGCTAAGCTGGCTTCCAAGAGTGCCCCCAAGGCTGCCTACCAAGTCAGGAATACCGACAATGCTGAATCTCAGCTTGCAATGTTGAAGAGGCTTGAGTTGCCAAAGGAGTGGCATCAGGATATCCAACGACACGCTCGAGATCTCGGAATCGAGTTCCTTTCAACCGCTTTTGATGCGGAGAGCTTGGACTTTCTATGCCGCTTGGAGATGCCTTTTTTCAAGGTGCCCTCCGGCGAATTGACCAATGGTCCATTGCTTTGGCAATTTGCCCGGACGCAGAAGCCCCTGGTGCTTTCCACTGGAATGGCCACGCTCAGTGAGGTTGAGCAGGGTTTGGCTATTGTTGCGCATGCCTTGGTCCATGAGCGTGAGCCAGAGAACATGGATGACGTTTGGCGTTCCTGGAGCGTTGCAGAAAACAGGCATAAATTGCTTGGACACGTGACCTTGCTTCACTGCACATCGCAGTACCCCACCCCTTGGTCCGAGGTCAATTTAAGGGCGATGGATACGCTCGCAAACGCTTTTGGTCTCGAGGTTGGATATTCGGACCATACGGAAGGTGCGTTGGTCTCTATTGCTGCTGTGGCAAGGGGAGCCAAGGTCATTGAAAAGCATTTTACGCTTGATCGGACTCTGCCAGGGCCTGATCACAAGGCATCCCTTGAGCCGAATGAGCTTAAAGGCATGATCAATGATATCCGGGCCTTAGAACAAGCTATTGGTAGTGCGTGCAAGGCTCCGCAAGCAAGCGAGTGGGATACACGCAAGGCCGCCCGGCAGCAGGTCGTAGCAAATCGTCAAATAGCAAAAGGAACTGTGTTGTCCCGTGAAGACCTTACAACGGCGCGCAGTGGCGGTGGCGTACCGGCTGTTGAACTATGGAGTTTGATCGGAAAAGTCAGCCCGCGTGAATATGCCGTGGGCGAGGCTCTCGAGCAGTGAAACTTGTAAAGACTGTAAAGTCCGTAGTGCTAATCGGCGCAGGAGGCCATGCTAAGGTTCTTCTTTCATTAGCGACATCGGCGGGGTTTGATGTCATTGGTGTATGTGCTCCTGAATTTAAATCCAAAGAAGTGAAGGAGTGGCGTGGCGTCGAGGTGCTTGGTGATGACGGTTGTATTGAGCAATTAGATCCCGCAGAAGTTGGACTTATCAATGGAATTGGCCAGGTCACTCATAATAATTTTCGAGAAATAATATTCAAGCACTACCGAGCCAAGGGATTTAGTTTTCCTGTATTGGTTCATCCCTGTGCTTCAGTCGACTCCACTGCGAACCTTGGCCAAGGCGTTCAAGTCATGGCGGGTGCTACCATACAGGCTGACTGCGACATCGGTGAAAATACAATCATCAATACCCGTGCGAGCATTGATCATGACTGTAATGTCTACGCTAACGTACATATTGCCCCCGGTGCAGTGGTTTGTGGGGGTTGTACTATTTGCGAAGGGGCTTTCGTTGGCGCTGGTGCTACCATCGTTCAGTCGTTGACCGTGGGAAAAAACTCTGTGATTGGAGCCGGTTCGGTACTGGTGAGATCGTTACCAGCTGATCGCATATCGTTAGGTGCCAAACCTCATATTACCCGACGACTAAAGAATTAAGAGGCAAGAATGAAACAGTGGCAGTTAACGCTTGTTAGTCCAGACATCGCTATGGAAGAGGCTATCGCTACGCTGGATCGCGTTGCGATGCGTATAGTACTGGTGGTAGATGACCAACAAAATCTCTTAGGTACAGTGACTGACGGAGATATACGCCGGGCGCTACTGAAAAAACTGCCGCTCAACGGTCCTATCAAGGATATCATGTGCTTGTCGCCGAAAACTGCTCGAATGGGTTGGACGAAGGCGCGTATCCTTTCCATAATGGAGCAATATAAACTTCTTCAACTTCCGATCTTGGATGATCAGGGCAAGGTGATTGGCCTTGAGACCTTGCATGATCTTCTTGATAAGCCGCGCCGTGATAATCCTGTGTTTCTCATGGCTGGTGGTTTTGGAACTCGATTGAGACCGCTGACTCATAACTGTCCCAAGCCTTTGCTCAAGGTTGGGGATAAGCCAATTTTGGAACTGATTTTAGAGCGCTTCATCAGCTCTGGTTTTCATCGGTTTTATATTTCCACTCATTACATGCCGGAGATGATCCGAGACTATTTTGGCAACGGTAGTCAATGGGGTGTCAGCATTACTTATATTCATGAAGAGGCCCCCCTGGGCACGGGGGGGGCACTAGGACTTCTTCCTCACGATGAGATAGATATGCCATTGTTCATGATGAACGGAGATTTGTTGACTACCTTGAATTTTCTGAACCTATTGGAATTTCATGAAACGCACAATGGCGTTGCCACTATGTGTGTAAGAGAGTTTGAATATCGCGTCCCTTATGGCGTTATTCAGAGCGAAGGGCACAGAATAATCTCGATGGTCGAGAAACCGGTCCAGCACTTTTTCATCAACGCTGGTATCTATTTGCTGTCACCAGAGCTGGTGAAAAGCGTTCCGGCTGGTGAGCGCATTGATATGCCTACGCTATTGGAACGAGAGATTGAGCTCAATCGAAATGTGAATATGTTTCCTGTGCATGAGTATTGGCTTGATATAGGTCGTATGGAGGACTTCCAGCGTGCTCAAAGTGAATTTTTAAGTTTGTAGTTTTCTGCTTGTCTGATTTTTTGTCACTGGGGGGTTCATGAAAACGTACGCTTTTATATTTGCAAGAGGTGGCTCTAAGGGCCTGCCTGGTAAGAATATTAGAAACTTGGCAGGTCAGCCTTTGCTGGCCTATTCAATCAATGTGGCCAAGCAGGTAGAAAGTATAGAGAAAATATTTGTATCAACGGATTGTCCCCAGATAGCTGCCATTGCGAAACAGTACGGCGCAGAGGTTATTGAACGACCAGAAGAATTGGCGGCGGATACATCGGCCGAGTGGAAATCCTGGCAGCATGCGATCGAAACTTTAGAGCAGCGCGGTGATCCTTTTGATATTTTTTTGAGCCTCCCTGCTACCAGTCCATTGCGAAACGCCGATGATGTACGCAAATGCCTGGATTCAATCAAAGACGCTGATGTTGTTGTGACTGTGACTCCGGCGGCAACCAACCCGTATTTTGCAATGTTGATTCGGGATGATGCTGGGTTAAGTAAACTGGTATGTGGAGATGGCACCATTACTCGGAGGCAGGATGCTCCGGCTGTCTATGATATGACCGGAGTTGCTTATGTAACGCGGCCTTCTTACATCAAAGCGTCAACAGGACTGTTTGGTGGTCGGTTGAAATCTGTTGTGATCCCGCGGATGCGCGCTGTCGATGTGGATGATATCTATGATTTTAAAATGGCGGAAATGTTCGTCCATGATGAAAATCTGAACAAGGAACTAGACGCCTAATGCCGAGGCATGTGGTGTATTAATTCGTAGTATATGACACTACCTCACGGCGGGAGAATCCAGTTTGCATTATTCTCCTGTCCAAGGCAGCGGATTTTTTGTTTGGGAGCATTGACTCGGTTGTTAAATAGAATGCTGACGTTGGTGGGGCGCGAGAAAGTTAAGCGTATTATCAATTTAAATTTAAGGGCGGCTACGCTCGTTAGTAAATTTGCCCTTATTTTTTTTATGGCTAAGTACCTTGACGCTAAAGATGTCGGTGTCTACGGCCTGGTAGCGGCTACTATTGGATATGCAATTTATCTGGTTGGATTTGAGTTTTACAATTATTCTACGCGGGAGATAATAGGTTCCGATCCAGATCTTTTATTTGGCTATCTTAAAGATCAAGTAGTGCTTTATGCCCTGGCGTATGTTCTTGTTTTTCCGCTGATAGTTTTTTTCTTTTCGAGTGGATTTATCTCGATAAAGTATATTTATTGGTTTGGTTTTCTATTGGTCGTTGAGCATCTGGCTCAAGAGCTGAACAGAGTTTTGGTTGCTGTTTCGCAGCAGATGCTGGCCAGTGCAGTCCTGTTTGTCCGCAGTGGTGTCTGGGGGCTGCTTGCCATACTGGTCATGTTTCTATCGCCCACTTCGCGAAATTTGAACTTTGTCTTTGCGCTCTGGTTTTCGGGATGCGTGTTAGCGCTGTTTATGGGTTTCTGGGGTTTGAGATCATACAGCAGCCGTTCTTTTTTCAAGCCGGTGAATTGGCTGTGGATAAAAAAAGGGCTAAGGTTGGTATGGCCGTTGCTGATCGCCAGCCTTTGTATTCGTGGCATTTTTACAATTGACCGTTACTGGATAGAGCGGGTGGCTGGTCTGGATGTCTTGGGTGCGTATGTTTTGTACATAGGTATGGCGACAGCTGTTCTTTCGTTTTTAGATGCGGCCGTAATAGTGTTTTTTTATCCGAAGCTTATTCTTTTCGCCAAGTCTAGCGATTATCATCAATTCTCGATCAGTATGCGTGGACTTAGTTTTAACGTAATTGGCTTTACCTTGTTTTTGTCTGTTGCCTGTTACTTTTTTGGGTGGGGTATGGCGCTATGGTTGGATAACGTTGTTTATGTTGAGTATTTCTATATTTTGAAGTGGTTGATTTTGGCTATGGCTCTATATGCCTTCAGCATGATTCCCCATGTGGGGCTCTATGCGCTTCATAAGGACTCGCATATATTTTTTAGTCAAGTCGGTGGGTTTGTGGTTTTTCTCGTATCTTATTTTTCGATGCGCATGGCAAACGTTGATGGGGTCTCGGCCGTGCTCTGGGGTATGTGTAATGCTTTTGCGATGATATTTCTATGGAAATCTTTGGCTTATGGTTTTGGCTTTCGCTTGATTAAGAAGGAAGGTTGTGGTGCTAAAGCCTAGCAGGGCTTTCCATGAGGCAAGTTGAAGTTGTCATGTGTTTTCATTGCAACGAAATTGGGTGTCTGGTTTCTTCGATATGTTATGTATCTTTATGAGGTATTCTGGACGGTGGCGATGATTTTATATTGCCTCGTTTGTACTGATTTTTGAGAATGCACTGAATTTCTGCCCGTGATCAGATGTTTTTTGCCTGAGAGAGGCATTTTTTTCGGAGAGTCAAGGGGGAATATATAATGGATAATAAAATTCGCAAACGATTGAGGTTGCTTGCCCATTATCTCGCCGCTACAAAAAATGAAATAGCTGTTGATGAGAGTGTTTATTCGCTGTGCGCGTGCGATCCAAGTAAGCTGGCGTATGCGCCTCGTCCCGCAAAATTTTTAAGTTTCATACGGTCAAGTTCTTTCTTCGCTCGAATTTTTATTCAGGTCGTAACCTTGCTGTGGCGCATGGGGCTCGATAAATGTTGGTTTCTATTTGACTTCTTAAGGTTATTGATCGGGAAGGAAAAGTTTGATTTAAGGTTCTTGAGTTTGCCTTCGGACAAGCCTGTTGCGCTAGCTTTTTCTCCGCGGGCTTTGAGTGTGCTCGAGTCAGTTGATGCGTTAAATCATTCCAGTTGTCTGGTTAAGGGGCCTGGCAGTGACGGACTAGTGGCGAATCCAGAATTAACACTTTTGGATTATTCGTCTCTTCTGACCTGGTGGGATTGCGTTCAGGCGTTAAGACTTTCCTTTTTTATTTCCAGTCGAATGGGGCATAAGGCTGCGTTTAAAGTCTGGAGGCTACAAAGTTACACTGCATTCAAGTGGATTGTATTTTATTTGGCAATTGAAAAAATACCTTCGCATAAATTTGTCATAACTGATCATTACGATCGATGGGCTGTTCTCATTGATCGTCTGGTCGCTGAAAATAAGGCACAGTCAGGTCTAATAATTGTTCAGCATGGTTCCCTTGTAGGGTTGTCTTCAACAAGTATGGAGGCCACTTTCTCAGTAAAAATTCCCACCCGGTTGAGGAGTGTGGATAAGCTATATGTTTACAATGAGGCATCTGCCGAGGTGTTTCGCAAATATATTATATTCTGCGGCAATCTCAAGCGTGATCTTGATATTGAATGTTTCAAACCCAAAATTTCATTGACCCCTGTGTCTTCGGGTTTCAGCGTGCTGATTGTCGGACATGCTATATGTGAAAATTTTCACTTGTTTCTGTATGACCGAATAATGTCGGATTCCTCTATTGACTTTTTTTACAAGCCGCACCCGACGGTATCTCCGAGCAAGGAGGTTAGGGCGAGGGGGTGGCATATGATCGAGCAGGCTGATTTCTTTCCCAGGGTCGATTTGCTAATATCCTACCCCTCTACCTTGGTCGCTGAATATGAGGGGAGCGGAATAGGTGCGATTTTGCACCCGTTGGCTATTCAGCCCGAGGAATACGAATCGGTTTTGTCTAAAATAACCAATAAGCTGCAGTCAGCGAAGTAGTGTTGAGTGGGAGGGGGGGGGATGAGCTACGCTGGAGAATACAAAATTTGCTCTAGATGTATTATGGATACGAGTGATCCTAATATAAAATTTGATGAGCAGGGTGTTTGCGAGTATTGCAATAATTTTGAGAACGTTATCAAGCCTAGTTGGTACACTGATGCTCGTGGCCAAGCTGAGCTTGAGGCGTTGGCTGATAAAATTAAAGCTGACGGCGTTGGTCGTGATTTCGACTGTATCATAGGCCTTAGTGGTGGTCTTGACAGTTCTTATTTGTGCTATGTCGCCAAGGAAATCATGGGGTTGCGACCCCTCCTGTTTCATGTTGACGCAGGCTGGAATACTGACCAGGCGGTGGGAAATATTGAAAAGCTGGTTGACGGTCTTGGCTTGGAGCTATACACCGACGTTGTCAACTGGGAAGAAATGAAGAGTTTGCAAGTGGCTTTCCTAAAAGCGCAAATCCCGGATCAGGATATCCCGCAAGACGCAGCTTTTTTTTCGGGGCTTTACCGGTTTGCAAAAGCCAACAAAATAAAGTACGTACTGACAGGCGCCAACTACTCTACGGAATGTTGCCGCGAACCGGAGGAATGGGGAGGCTACCCCGGTATCGACAAAATACTGATCAATGATATCCACGGTAAATTTGGGACTCGCAAGCTCAAGACGTTCCCTCTCGTCGATATACTATCCTACAAATTATATTATCGATATGTCTTGGGTATGCAGGTTGTGCGCCCGTTAAATTTGTTGCCTTATATAAAGAGCGATGCGGAAAATACGCTGGAGCGCTTGTTTGGCTGGAAGCGTTTTCAACACAAGCATCATGAATCCAGATTCACACGTTTCTATGAAGATTACTGGATGCCGCGCAAGTTTGGATATGAAAAGCGTCGTGCTCATTTCTCCAGTCTCATCATGACCGGACAGATGACTCGCGAGTCCGCCCTGGAGCGCATCGCCAAGCCGGAACTGGATGAAAATTTTCTGACGTCTGAGTTTGAATATGTTGCGCACAAGTTAGACTTGACTGTACCTGAACTTCAGCGCATTTTCGAGGGCGAAAATAAAACCTACCGTGATTACAAAAACAAGCGCTTCCTGATCGGAATAGGTGCCCGGATACTCAGTGCAATCGGATTGGAAAAACGGCTGTTCAGATGATTACCATCATTGACTATGGTCTCGGAAATATCCAGGCTTTCGTGAACGTTTATCGACGTTTGCACATCCCCGTTACCGTCGCTCAGACAACTGCACAATTGGACGGTGCGACCAAGTTGATCCTTCCTGGGGTCGGCGCGTTCGACCACGCCGTTCAACGGCTTGGTGCCTCGGGCATGCGTCCCGCGCTAGAAGAATTGGTCTTGGGACACAAAGTCCCGGTACTGGGTGTCTGCGTAGGCATGCAAATACTGGCGAACAGTAGTGACGAGGGCTCCCTGCCTGGCCTTGGCTGGGTGCCCGGTTGCGTTCGATCATTCAAGTCTGTTCCGGGCCTGACCGAGTTACCTCTGCCGCACATGGGCTGGAACGATGTCAGTCCGGCTGGGAACTCCGCGTTATTCAGCGGTTTTGAGAACGATGCGCGTTTTTATTTCCTGCATTCGTTCTTTTTTGAATGCGAAGAGGCTCGGCACAGCGAGGCTACATCTTCCTACGGTTTAGCGTTCAGCTGCGCCGTGCGCGCTGAAAACGTTTATGGCGTCCAGTTTCACCCTGAAAAGAGCCACCATTTCGGCGTCGGACTACTGAAAAACTTCGCGGAACTATGACATGTTGAGACCCAGGATCATTCCTTGCTTGCTGATTCAAGACGGCGGGCTGGTGAAGACAGTGAAGTTCAAGGATCCCAAGTACGTTGGGGACCCGATCAACGCGGTGAAAATCTTCAACGAGAAAGAGGCCGACGAATTGATCGTGATCGACATCGACGCCACGGTGAACGCTGTCGAGCCTAATTACGCTCAGATTGCCAAATTGGCAGCGGAGTGCCGCATGCCGTTGTGCTATGGCGGGGGCATTCGTACCGCGCAGCAAGCCAAGGACATCATCGCGTTGGGCGTTGAGAAGGTCGCCATCAGCTCGGCAGCGTTTGAAACCCCTCAGTTGATCGGTCAGATCGCTGAAGAGATCGGTAGCCAAAGTGTTGTAGTGGTCCTGGACCATAAAGCCCGCCTGTTGAGTAAACAGCAGGAGGTCTGGACACACAACGGCACGCGGAACACCAAGCGCAGCGTTCTTGAAGCGGCTCAAGAGTTTGAAAGACTCGGAGCCGGAGAAATCGTGCTTAATTCCATTGAAAACGACGGCAGGATGAAAGGCTACAATGTTGAGCTTGCCGTTAAGCTTCGGGAGACCTTACGCATCCCCATTACCATCCTGGGTGGCGGCGGTTCGCTTGAGGACATGCGCGACGTCGTGGCAGCTTGTGGCGTAGTCGGCGTGGCGGCGGGCAGCTTCTTTGTGTTCAAGGGCGCATACCGGGCTGTGCTGATCAGCTATCCGAGTGCTCAGCAGAAAAACGAAATTATTTATTCAGCTCTACGAGCTCGGTAGTTCTCCGGGTTCGCGGCAAGGGTCAGGTCATATGTTCAACGGCAAGAAACTTCTTATTACCGGCGGTACTGGTTCTTTCGGTAATGCAGTGCTCAAGCGTTTCCTGGATACCGACATCGCGGAGATACGCATTTTCAGCCGCGATGAAAAAAAACAGGACGACATGCGCAAGCGTTACAGTAACGCCAAGCTGAAGTTTTACATCGGTGATGTGCGTGATTACCAAAGCGTGCTGAATGCCACTCGCGGTGTTGACTATATTTTCCATGCCGCGGCCCTCAAACAGGTTCCGTCCTGCGAGTTCCACCCCATGGAAGCGGTCAAAACCAACGTTATCGGCACTGATAACGTGCTCGAGGCTGCTATTCAAAATGATGTCCGGCGGGTGGTTTGCCTGAGTACCGACAAGGCTGTCTACCCCATCAATGCGATGGGCATTTCCAAGGCTATGATGGAAAAGGTCATGGTCGCCAAGTCGCGTAACGTCGATGAGAGCAAGACGGTTATCTGCGGCACACGCTATGGCAACGTCATGGCTTCTCGGGGGTCGGTCATCCCTCTGTTCGTCGAGCAGATTCGTGAAGGGAAGTCATTGTCGATCACCGACCCGAACATGACTCGGTTCATGATGACCTTGTCCGATGCGGTGGACCTGGTGCTCTATGCCTTCGAACATGGCAACAATGGCGATCTTTTTGTACAGAAAGCGCCTGCAGCTACGGTGGAGACCCTGGCGCAGGCATTGACGGCCATGCTCGGCCTGCCCGATCACCCGATCCAGATCATTGGCACACGCCATGGCGAAAAGCTTTATGAAGCGTTGCTCAGTCGTGAGGAAATGGCCTGTGCGGAAGACATGGGCGCCTATTTCCGTGTCCCGCCGGACTTGCGTGACTTGAACTACAGCAAGTTCGTGGAGCAAGGTGAGGAAAAAATTTCCCATACTGAGGATTACAACTCGCATAACACTGAGCGCCTCGACGTTGAGGGCATGCAGAAGTTGTTGTTGAAGTTGGAATTCATGCGGGCCATCCAGCGTGGCGAGCATGCCACTCCAGAGGAGTGAGCCTATGAAGGTCCTTATTACGGGCGCCAACGGCTTCGTCGGCAAGAATCTTGTTGCACACCTGCAGGAGCGTCGAGATGTTCAGGTAGTCCGATTTGGTCGCGAGCAAGCCGCGTGTAACTTGGCGTCGATGCTGGACGGCGTGGACTTCGTTTTTCATCTGGCCGGCGTCAATCGACCGCAGCGTGTCGAGGAGTTCAGCGAAGGTAATAGCGGCCTGACCGCAACATTGTGCGCGGCAATCAAAACCACCGGTCGGTCGATTCCCGTGATCTACACCTCGTCCATACAAGCCGAGGTGGACAATCCCTATGGAGCGAGCAAGCGAGAGGCAGAGCGCGCACTGCTTGAACTTTCAGAACAGCGAGGCTCACCGGTCTATCTCTATCGTTTGCCCAACGTTTTCGGAAAATGGGCTCGGCCTGACTACAACTCGGCTGTAGCGACGTTCTGCCATAACATCGTTCGTGACTTGCCGATTACCGTCAATAACCCACTCGCCCCCTTGCAGTTAGTGTATATCGACGATGTGATCAAAAGCTTCATCGACGTAATGGATGGCAATGCCGCTCAGGGCCCTTATCTGGATGTCCAGCCGGTCTACGACACTACAGTCGGAGCGCTGGCGGAACAATTGCAGGCGTTCAAGCGCAGCCGGGAAACCATGGTGACCGAACGGGTCGGGACTGGTTTGGTCCGTGCGTTATACTCGACGTATCTAAGTTACTTTCCCCCTGAAGTATTCACCTACGAATTGCCCAAGCATGGTGATGCGCGGGGCGTATTCGTCGAAATGCTCAAAACCCCGGATGCGGGTCAATTTTCCTATTTCACTGCCCATCCAGGTATTACGCGGGGAGGGCATTACCATCACAGCAAAACCGAAAAATTCCTGGTTATCAAGGGCCGTGCCTGCTTCCGTTTCCGGCATATCGTCAGCGGTGAGTTCTATGAACTCTACACGGACGGCGATACCCCACGAGTGGTCGAGACGGTGCCAGGCTGGACGCATGACATCACCAACATTGGCGAAACCGAAATGATCGTAATGCTGTGGGCCAACGAGATATTTGATCGTGAACGGCCAGATACCTACACCATGGCTGTTGGCACCCAGGCCTGAAGGATTAGTAATGAACACTGCAGTGAAAAAACTGAAAATCGTCACCGTCGTAGGAACTCGTCCGGAAATCATCCGTTTGTCCCGGGTCATGGCTGCGTTGGATAAGTACTGTGAACACGTATTGGTGCATACAGGACAGAACTACGACTATGAACTGAACGAGATTTTTTTCCAGGACTTGGGCATTCGCAAGCCCGATCACTTCCTGAATGCCGCTGGGAGTACCGGTGCCGAAACCATCGGTAATGTGATCATCGCGGTGGATCGGGTGTTGGCGACTATCCAGCCGGAGGCTTTGCTGGTCCTGGGCGATACCAATAGTTGCATGGCGGTCATTCCTGCCAAGCGCCGCAAAATCCCTACTTTCCACATGGAAGCCGGGAACCGCTGTTTTGACATGCGTGTTCCCGAGGAAATCAATCGGCGCATCGTCGATCACACAGCAGATATCAACCTGACCTACAGCACCATCGCTCGTGATTATTTGCTGGGCGAGGGGTTACCTGCCGATCGTGTGATCAAGACGGGCAGCCCGATGTTCGAGGTGCTCAACCATTACCGTGACCGCATCGTGGCGTCAGACGTCTTGGAACGGCTTGGCCTGGAAGCGGGCAAGTTCTTTGTGGTCAGCGCACACCGGGAAGAGAACGTCGACTCGGATAAGAACTTCCTCAAGATGGTCAAGGTACTCAATACCATTGCCATCACGTTCGGCCAGCCCGTGATTGTTTCTACCCATCCGCGTACTCAGAAACGCGTGGATGCAATGGGTATCGTCTTCCATGAGAACGTTCGACTGCTCAAGCCCCTGGGCTTTATGGACTACAACAAGCTGCAACTCGAATCCCATGCCGTTCTATCCGATAGTGGCACCATCAACGAAGAAGCGTCCATTCTTAATTTTCCTGCCTTAAACCTGCGTGAAGCTCATGAGCGGCCTGAAGGAATGGAGGAAGCGGTAGTGATGATGGTGGGCCTGGAGGTCGAGCGTGTTCTACAGGGGCTGAATATTCTCCAGACACAGCTGTCAGGTACCGAGCGCAGTCTGCGTCTGGTGGCGGACTACAGCATGCCCAACGTTTCTGAAAAGGTTGCCAGGATCGTTCACAGTTACACCGACTACGTGAACCGTGTCGTCTGGAAGCGGTATTGAGTCGAGTTGTGAATATGTCTGAGAGTAAGCTGAACATCCTGGTTGTTACGCAGTATTTTTGGCCGGAAAACATGCGGATCAACGATCTTGTTCGTGATTTCGCCGAAAAAGGGCATTCGGTCACGGTGCTCACCGGGGTACCCAATTATCCGGAAGGGAAGGTATTTGAAGCCTACAAGTCCGCACCGCATCAGTTCGACGACTACCATGGTGCGAGCATTGTCAGGGTTCCCATGATCCCGCGTGGAAAGCGCAGCATCCAGTTGATCATCAACTACCTCAGTTTTTTTACCAGCGCTTCGACCGTCGGCACCTATGCACTGCGGGGTCGTGCTTTCGATGCCGTATTTGTCTACGCCGTGTCCCCCATCATGGCGGCGATTCCTGCCTTGGTCATCGGTCGCCTGAAGAAAGCTCCGGTGTTCATCTGGGTTTTGGACCTGTGGCCTGAAACGCTGCGGGCGGTGGGCGTATTGAAAAAGCCGGCGTTATTGGCTCTGGTGGGACGAATGGTGTCGTGGATCTACAACCGCGCAGACTATTTGCTACTGCAATCCAATGGCTTCCTTGAAAACGTCAAAGGCTACTGTACGCGGCCTATAGGTCTGGAACGCCTGGTCTATTTCCCCAGTTGGGCTGAAGACGATTTCTCGACGACGGCGGCTCTCTCGACCGGGATACTTGCACGTGACGAGTCGGTATTTACGGTGGTGTTTGCTGGGAATCTGGGCGAAGCCCAGGATTTCCCTGCCGTGCTGGACGCGGCTGAACGACTGCGCGGGAAAGTAGCTGTGCGTTGGGCCATCGTGGGGGATGGTCGAATGAGTGAGTGGCTGGGACAACAGGTCAGCGCACGCGGCCTGGATAACGTACTGCTTTTGGGCAGACATCCACTGGAAGCCATGCCTGCGCTGTTCGCCAACGCCGATGCGTTGTTGGTCTCATTAAAAACCAACGATGTATTTGAAAAGACCATTCCGGGCAAGGTCCAGGCCTACCTGGCTTCTGGCAGACCTCTGCTGGGCATGATCAATGGTGAAGCCGCACGCGTCATCAATGAGTCGGGTGCGGGTTTCACATGCGCATCCGGTGACGCAGAGGGGCTGGCCCGCATCACTAAGGCTCTAGCCGAAACGTCGCCCCTTCAGCTCAAGGTGATGGGTGAGAGGGGCCGCAACTATTACCTCCAGCACTACTCCAAGCAGCGTTTACTGGCGCGCTTGGAAGACATCTTCAGAAACGCCACGCTACGGAAGGTAGACCGCTGATGCAGCACTGTATTCTTATGACCGGAGCGAGCGGGTTTGTCGGCGGTGCATTGCTCGAGCGCCTGCACACGGAGCCCGAGAAGTCGGTGATTGCGGTGGTTCGTGGTGACAGGCGTTTACCGGCGCCGGTAAACACCATACGGATCGAGGCATTTTCTCCGCAGACCCAATGGCTATCGCACCTGACCAATGTGGATACCGTCATACATTGTGCGGCGCGTGTGCATGTGATGAATGACAAGGAAGCCGATCCACTGGCTGCTTTTCGGCAGGTTAACGTCGTGGGCACGCTCAACTTTGCGCGGCAGGCGGCGCAAGCCGGTGTCCGCCGCTTTATTTTCATCAGTTCCATCAAGGTCAATGGGGAAGGCACTTCGCCCGGCCGCCCTTATCATGCGGACGATCTGCCTGCCCCGGCCGACCCGTATGGCGTCTCCAAGCAGGAGGCCGAGGAAGGTCTGCGCCAGCTTGCGCAAGCGACAGGAATGGAAGTGGTTATCATCCGGCCTGTTCTGGTGTATGGCCCGGGGGTGAAGGCGAACTTCCTGAGCATGATGCGTTGGCTGGACAAAGGTGTGCCATTGCCATTCGGTGCCATTGATAACCGGCGCAGCCTGGTAAGTATCGATAATCTGGTGGACCTGATTGTCACATGCATCGACCATCCGGCGGCGGCGAACCAAACGTTCCTGGTCAGTGATGGTGAAGACTTGTCGACAACTGCGTTGCTCAGTCGGATGGCTTGTGCACTGGGCAAGTCGGCCCGATTGATACCGGTCCCAAGCTGGATGCTCGAGCGTGGAGCCAGCCTGTTAGGTAAAAAAGCGCTGTCTCAGCGCCTGTGTGGTTCATTGCAAGTCGATATTGAGAAAACCCGGACACTTTTGAGTTGGATCCCACCCGTGAGTGTCGATGACGCCTTGGCCAGGACCGCACGGCACTTCAGGATGAATCAAGCGAAATGATGTACTTCTGGTTGTTTTTCTCTGTCGCGATGGCTTCGCTGCTCATGACGGCTGGCCTTCGTCGCTATGCCTTGGCACGCAGCATCATCGATATACCCAACGCACGCAGCTCACATAGCATCCCGACCCCAAGGGGAGGGGGCGTGGCGATCGTGGTTGCGTTCCTGGTGACATTGCCATTGCTGGGACAACTGGGTCTGGTGTCGCTCGACTATCTGGTGGCGTTGGGGGGGAGCGGTGCGTTGGTCGCTATCGTGGGATTCATGGACGATCATGGTCACATTGCCGCACGTTGGCGATTGCTTGGGCATTTCAGCGCGGCTGCTTGGGCGCTGGTATGGCTTGAGGGGCTGGCGCCCTTGGACCTGTTTGGCGTCCGCTTCGACCTCTCCTGGGTTGGACATGTTCTCGCTGCTTTTTATTTAGTCTGGCTTCTCAACCTGTATAACTTCATGGACGGCATTGACGGTATCGCCAGTATAGAGGCGGTGCTGGCCTGTGTCGGAGCGAGCGTGCTCTACGTTTTGTCGGGTTTCACCGACCTGATCTGGCCCCCGTTGATACTGGCTGCTGCGGTACTGGGTTTTCTGTTCTGGAATTTTCCACCGGCAAAAATTTTCATGGGGGATGCAGGCAGTGGCTTCCTGGGTATTGCGCTTGGGATCATGTCGCTGCAAGCGGCCTGGGTTTCACCAGCCTTGTTTTGGGCTTGGCTGATTCTGTTAGGGGTGTTTATCGTCGATGCGACGGTCACGCTGATTCGTCGGTTCTTACGGGGTGACAAGGTCTACGAGGCACACCGCAGCCATGCTTATCAGTTTGCCTCGCGCCACTACGGTCGCCATCGTCCGGTCACGCTGGCAGTGGCTGCAATCAACGTGCTGTGGTTGTTCCCCGTGGCGTGGTGCGTCGTGATGGTGAAGCTCGATGGGCTGACAGGCCTGTTGCTGGCTTACGTGCCGCTGGTGTTGTTGGCCTTCAAGTTCAAGGCCGGTCAATTGGAGAGTGCCTGAATCCTCAAGTAGAGAAGCAGATAATGGTAAGGGAAGGCTGTAGCCGTGCAGTCTTCATGAGAAGGGATAGGAAGGACAGGTGTTGGAAACATTCATGGATAGACTTCGCGTCGCATTGCTGAAGCTGCCACGTCGGCAGAAGCGCCTGCTGCAGGTTGTGGCCGATGTGCTGTTGGTCTGGCTCGCTTTGTGGTTGGCATTCGTGGTGCGCCTTGGCTTTGACGACATGGTCAATCCATTCGTCCATCATCCATGGCTACTGGTCAGCGCTTCGTTGATTGCCATTCCCTTGTTCGTACGATTCGGGATGTATCGGGCAGTCATGCGTTACCTGGGCAACGATGCCCTGGTCGCGATCATCAAGGCGGTCAGCCTGAGCGCGCTTGTATTGGCGCTCGTGGTGTATTGGGGGGCTTCCTACATGGCACCCGTGCCACGTTCGGTCATTTTCAATTACTGGTGGCTCAGCCTGGTGATGATCGGCGGCCTGCGACTGTTCATGCGCCAGTACTTCATGGGCGATTGGTTCATCCCCGCCCATCACGTGCCTTTTGTAAACCGTACCACCGGTCTTACCAAGGTAGCGGTCTATGGTGCCGGTGCCGCTGGTAATCAGTTGGTGGCTGCCTTGCGCATTGGGCGAGACATGCAACCGGTGGCATTCATTGATGACGATGTCGGTATCGCGAATCGCATGATTGCCGGCTTGCAGGTGTTCAAGCCCAAACATATTCAGAAGATGATTGAACTCACCGGGGCCCAGGAGGTGCTGTTAGCCGTTCCTTCGGCGAGCCGTGCGCGGCGACGTGAGATCCTGGGGTATCTCGAAGGTTATCCGCTGCACGTACGCAGTGTTCCGGGTTTCATGGACCTGGCCAGCGGTCGTGTGAAAGTCGACGACATCCAGGAGGTCGACATCGCGGACTTGCTGGGACGGGATGCGGTCCCTGCACAACCTGCCCTGCTGTCGCGCTGTATTCAGGGCAAGGTAGTTCTGGTCACGGGCGCGGGTGGGTCGATCGGTTCCGAGCTCTGCCGCCAGATCCTCGCCCTGGAGCCTTCCACATTGTTACTATTCGACCACAGTGAGTTCAACCTTTACAGTGTCTTGAGCGAACTGGAAGAGACCATTGCCCGACAATCGATCTCTGTAAATGTATTGCCAATCCTGGGATCCGTGCGCAACGCGAATAAATTGTTCGACACGATGATTTCCTGGAAGGTCGAGACGGTATATCACGCCGCAGCCTACAAGCATGTGCCTCTGGTCGAGCACAACATCGCCGAAGGCCTGTTCAACAATGTCATCGGTACGTTAAATACCGCACAAGCAGCGTTGAAGGCTCAGGTTGAAAATTTCGTGCTCATTTCCACGGACAAGGCCGTGCGCCCGACCAATGTCATGGGCAGTACCAAGCGTTTGGCGGAAATGGTCTTGCAGGCCCTGAGTCAGGAGGTTGCCCCGGTGCTGTTCGGCGACAGCGGGAATGTCGCACGGGTCAATAAAACCCGTTTCGTCATGGTGCGCTTCGGTAACGTGCTGGGATCGTCAGGCTCGGTTATCCCGCGCTTCCGCTTGCAGATCAAGTCCGGCGGGCCCATCACCGTTACCCACCCCAATATTACACGCTATTTCATGACCATCCCGGAGGCCGCCCAGTTGGTGATTCAAGCGGGCTCGATGGGGAGAGGAGGGGACGTATTCGTATTGGACATGGGCGAGCCGGTGAAGATCGCCGAGTTGGCGCAGAAGATGGTTCTTCTGTCCGGCTTGAGTGTACGCTCTGAAAAAAATCCGCACGGTGATATCGCGATCGAATTTACCGGACTGCGGCCAGGTGAAAAACTCTATGAGGAGTTGCTGATCGGGGATAATGTAGTCGCGACCCCGCATCCGATGATCATGAGTGCCAATGAGGACCATCTGCCTTGGGAGCAACTCAAGATAAAGTTGGACGAACTGATGGCTGCCGTTGACAGGGACGAATATTCACGAGTCCGCATGCTTTTGCGTGAAGTGGTCAGCGGTTATACCCCTGAGGGAGAAATTGTCGATTGGATATTCCAACAGCGTCGCTTGATACCAAAGCATAAGGACTGCTGAACAAGCCGGAGCGCTGGATCGGGTCTATTTTCTGGTACTGGTACGGGTACGTTTCTGATGAACGTTTTATCGATGATGCACGGCGCCTATACGTTCTATGCGAGCGCATTCGCGACGGGAGTAGCCCAAGTTGGGTAAGGGGTTCATGGATAAGCTAAGAATAACCTTGCTCGGATTGCCAAGGCGCCATAAGCGGGCGATCCAGGTGGCGACAGACATCGTCCTTGTCTGGCTCGCTCTTTGGTTGGCGTTCGTCGTTCGGCTCGGTATCGAGGCATTGGCCAGCCCGATTGAAACGCATTTGTGGCTATTCGGCTCCGCACCGCTGGTTGCCATTCCGATTTTCATCCGCTTTGGCATGTACCGTGCTGTCATGCGTTATTTCGGTAACGACGCGCTGATCACTATCTGCAAGGCCGTCAGCCTTTCGGCATTATTGTTGGCTCTTGTGGTGTATTGGTACAGCAACCACAAGACCGTGGTACCGCGCTCCATCATTTTCAATTATTGGTGGCTCAGCCTGATCATGATTGGCGGCCTGCGTCTGATGATGCGGCAGTATTTCCTGGGGGACTGGTTCTCCGCCGCGCAGCATGTCCCCTTTACCAACCGCGCAGATGGCCTGCCCAGAGTAGCAATCTATGGTGCAGGTGCCGCCGGTAATCAACTCGTGGCCGCCTTGCGCATGGGACGTGTCATGCGACCGGTTGCATTCATTGACGATGACAGCAGTATTGCCGACCGAGTAATCGCCGGATTGCAGGTCTACGAACCGAAGAATATCCAGAAGATGATCGATACCACCGGTGCCCAGGAGATTTTGCTGGCTATCCCGTCTTCATCCCGCGGGCGTCGTCGGGAAATACTGGCGTTGCTCGAACAGTTCCCGCTGCATGTACGCAGTGTTCCGGGATTCATGGACCTGGCCAGTGGCCGGGTCAAGGTCGACGATATCCAGGAGGTGGACATCGCCGACCTTCTGGGGCGAGATGCGGTCCCCGCCCAACCTGACTTGCTCGAGCACTGTATTACAGGGCAGTCGGTATTGGTGACCGGAGCGGGCGGATCGATCGGCTCGGAGTTGTGCCGGCAGATCCTGGCACTCAAGCCCACAACGTTATTGTTGTATGAACATAGCGAATTCAACCTGTACAGTATTCTGTCTGAGTTGGAACCACGGATCACACGTGAGTCTCTATCCGTTCGCCTGTTACCCATCCTGGGTTCGGTCCGGGATCAGGGCAAGTTACTGGATGTGATGAAGACCTGGAATGTCGATACGGTCTATCACGCCGCGGCTTATAAACATGTCCCCATGGTTGAGCACAACATTGCCGAAGGTGTGCTCAACAACGTCATGGGTACGCTTAATACGGCGCAAGCAGCGCTGCAGGCTGGGGTATCGAACTTCGTATTGATTTCGACGGACAAGGCAGTACGGCCCACCAACGTGATGGGTAGTACCAAGCGGCTTGCTGAGCTGACTCTGCAGGCCCTCAGTCGTGAATTGGCGCCAGTGTTGTTCGGCGATAAGGCCAATGTCTCGAGGGTTAATAAAACCCGTTTCACCATGGTTCGGTTCGGCAATGTGCTGGGCTCGTCCGGTTCGGTGATTCCTCTGTTCCATAAACAAATCAAGTCCGGCGGACCGTTGACCGTTACTCACCCGAAGATCACGCGTTATTTCATGACCATTCCCGAGGCTGCGCAATTGGTGATCCAGGCAGGCTCCATGGGGCTGGGGGGCGATGTGTTTGTTCTGGATATGGGGGAGCCGGTAAGAATCGTCCAGTTGGCGGAGAAAATGATCCATCTGTCTGGCTTGAGCATTCGTTCGGAGAAAAATCCCCACGGAGACATTTCCATCGAATTCACCGGTCTTCGCCCTGGCGAGAAGCTGTATGAAGAGTTGTTGATAGGTGACAACGTGGTTGCCACCCAACATCCGATGATCATGAGCGCCAACGAGGATTACCTGCCCTGGGATGTGCTCAAGGCCAGGCTGGCCGAACTGCTGGCAGCGATCGAACAGGATGATTACGCCAGGGTCCGCCAGTTGCTTCGCGATACCGTCAGTGGCTACGCGCCGGACGGAGAGATTGTCGACTGGATCTATCAGCAGCGTCGCCTCGAACCCTGATTGTTACACACGCTGTAACGTACACGCTTTTGACACCACCCCATCATCGCCTAAGTTTGAGAAGCAGCTTCGGAAAAGCTGCTTCTCTCTTAACGATGTCATGGAGCGTCACTTATGCGTACAGGCTATTTCTATTCCCTGGTTTTTGCCCTGCTGACCAGCGCCTCTATTGCCGCAATCGCTGCGCCAGCGGTCAAGCCCGAGACAACGGCAGCGCCGCAGGTCACACAGGTATCGACCAGGCCGGAAGGCGCCAAAGTGAATCTCAACGAGGCGGACGCTGCTACGCTGCAACGTGAGCTGGCGGGTATAGGCGAGGCCAAGGCCAAGGCAATTGTTGCATACAGGGAAACGAATGGAGCCTTTTCCTCGGTTGAAGAGTTGTTGGAAGTCAAGGGGATTGGCAAGGCGATTCTGGACAGAAATCGCGAAAAGCTGGACGTGAACTGAAGTGAGGTAGAAGAGGGGCCAGTCATATGACTGGCCTTTTTGCGTCTGGAAGACGAGGCAACGATGAGTAGCTGCATCCACTGTGGCGGGTACACGATTGCCTGGCATGGATTGTGATTACTCATTTGCAACCGATTGTTGAACAATCCTGAGGCTCCGAATATGAACATTGGTCTTTCCCTGGCCGACCAGATCACCCTCGAGCTGCGCGCCGATATCATCGGCGGTGGCTTGTTGCCCGGCATGGCGTTGGTGGAGAACGACCTGGTGTCCGCCTACAGCGCGTCGCGCAATACCATTCGTGAAGCGTTGCATCGCCTGGGGCAGGAAGGGCTGGCCCGTTACGTGCGCAACAAGGGTGTGATGGTTCGCAGGTTGGACAGTGACGATGTGCGGGACCTCTTCAAGGTTCGGCGCACCCTGGAGCTCCAGGCGATCATGAACAGCCAGCCACTTGCCACGTATCGGTCCGACCGGATGCTCGACGCGCTTGACGCCGCCGAGCTGGCCCGGGAACGTGAAGACTGGCGGGCGGTCGGTACGCACAGCCTGGCATTTCACCAGCACATCGTTGGGTTGTTGGGCAGCCCCCTGCTTGATGATTTTTTTACCAACGTGGTTGCGCAATTGCGCCTGGCGTTCTTCTGCGCCCCCGATGAGCCGCGCTTCCAGGCACCTTGGCTGGCCCGCGACCGGCAGATCCATGACTGGCTGGCGGAAGGCAACAAGCATGGGGCACATGAAGCGATGAGCGTCTACCTGGACGACTCCGAGCAGATGCTCTTGCAGCTGCTGTCTTCCACCTCAAAGAACTGATCAAGGACTCCTGTCATGTACAAAGACTATCCAGCCGCCTATCAGGTCAGCAAAGGCTCAGCCCTGCAAGTGGACAAGCCCTTCTACGACCGCATCCGCGCTCAGCAGGACAAACGCACCCTGATCGAACAGTTCGAAGTGCCAATCCGTACCGGTCGAGCCTGGCACGTCCCGGCGGGGCACGTGTTCCGGGTCACTACGCCGGTGGGGCCGCAGGTAGGGGACTTCAACGTCTGGAACGCTCATGATCCACGGGAGCGCCTGTGGGCGGCACGTACCCGTCAGTTGCAGGGCGCTCATGTCAGTACCCATGACCGGCTGTGGTCGAACCTGCCATTCCTGCGTCCTTTGGTGACCATCACCGATGACAGCCTGGCCGCTTATGGCATCGACGAGCATGGTGGACGGCTGCATGATCTGCTGGGGACACGCTGTGATCCGTACGTGAACAAAATGCTCACAGGCGAGGACTTCCATCACCATTGCCACTCGAACCTGACCCGTGCGGTGTTGCCCCATGGATTGACCGAGTTCGACGTGCACGACGTGCTGAATATTTTCCAGTGCACCGGACTCAACCATGACGACATGTATTTCATGAAGGCCTGCCCGGCGCGGCAGGGCGATTACCTGGAGTTCTTCGCCGAGATCGATCTGCTATGTGCGTTATCGACGTGCCCTGGTGGGGATTTGTCCGTGGCGATGTGGGGGCCGGATGCGCAGGATCCCCTTGGCGTCTGTCGTCCACTGGGGGTTGAGATCTATCGGTTGGAGGATTCTTTGCTGGAGGGCTGGAGCCAACCTGAGCGGGCGGCATACAAAGGGTTGCATGGCTTGCAGATTGCCAAGGCGGATTGGGAGAAGTAACACGACAGGCGCGGCAATGCACTGCCCTCTGTGGTGAGGGGATAAATCCCCGCCACAGAGGCTCTATTCATTTCGGATTCAACGGTCCTTGGCTTCTTTCGCATCCATTTGCGCATTGCGCTCGGCAACGCGCTTGCGTTGCTCATCGGTCAACTCGACTTTGTTGGCAGTGTCGCGCAGCAGCATCAGGCCGCCAACGATCGAGCCGATTGCCACGATCAGGATCAACCAGGCATACCAGGGCATAGGATTCTCCTTGAGGGGCAGTGGCCAAACGAGTATTCGCCGGCCAATGTCCTACCACTTATGAGCGAAGGCTGTTCGCAGTGGTTCCATACTACGCCCGTTATGCCTGTTTCGCTTTCATAGCCCGGTCAGCATTGCATCGGCCGGCGCATCGGCGCGCAGTTGCGCCGTGAGGATGAAATAGACGAAGCCCACTGCCATGAAGCCGACGAAGATCAAGCCGATCAGCATGTTGAACCAGGCCATCGCCACCAGGCATACCACCGCCAGCACCAGGGCGATCCCCGGCACGATCGGATAGCCCGGTGCGCGGAAAGTACGCTCCAGGTTGGGTTCGGTTTTGCGTAGCTTGAACAGGCTGAGCATGCTCATGATGTACATGACGATGGCGCCGAACACGGCCATCGTGATCATTGCCGCGGTCAGGCTCATGCCGCCGAGATTGATCAGGCCGTCGCTGTAGATGGCTGCGATGCCGATCACACCTCCGACGATGATGGCTCGGTGCGGTGTCTGGAAGCGGGACAGCCGGGCAAGGGAGGCGGGCAGGTAACCGGCCCGGGCCAGGGCGAAGAACTGGCGCGAGTAGCCCAGGATGATGCCGTGGAAGCTCGCCACCAGGCCGAACAGGCCAATCCACACCAGCATGTGCAACCAGCCGGAGTTATCGCCGACCACGGCTTTCATTGCCTGGGGCAGTGGGTCGTTGATGTTCGACAGGGTGCGCCAGTCCCCCACGCCACCGGCGAAGAACATCACGCCCATGGCCAGGAACACCAGGGTCAGGATGCCGCTGATGTAGGCCTTGGGAATTGTCCGTTTTGGATCCTTGGCTTCTTCGGCGGCCATGGCGGCGCCTTCGATCGCCAGGAAGAACCAGATGGCGAAGGGGATTGCGGCGAATATACCGGCAATGGCCGGCGCCCCGAACACATCCGAACCGGCCCAGCCGTTCAGGGCGAAATTGCTGAAGCTGAACGCTGGCGCCACGACGCCCATGAAGACCAGCAGTTCAGCTACCGCCAGGACACAGACGATCAGCTCGAAGGTGGCCGCCAGTTTTACCCCGAGAATGTTCAGAATCATGAAGACGATATAGGCGCCGACCGCCGCATGCTTCGGGTCCAGGGCCGGGAATTGCACGTTCAGGTAGGCGCCGATGGCCAGGGCGATGGCCGGTGGCGCGAAGACGAACTCGATCAGCGTCGCCAGCCCGGCGATCAGGCCGCCTTTCTCGCCGAAGGCCCGGCGGCTGTAGGCGAACGGACCGCCAGCATGGGGGATGGCGGTGGTCAGTTCGGTGAAACTGAAGATGAAACAGGTGTACATGGCCGCGACCATGAATGAGGTCACCAGGAAACCCAGTGTACCGGCGACGCCCCAGCCATAGCTCCAGCCAAAATACTCGCCCGAAATCACCAGCCCGACGGCAATGCCCCATAGATGCAGGGTGCCCAGGGTGGGTTTGAGTTGTGTGTTCATCGGTGGCTCCCCCTCGATCAGTAGCAAAAGCGCTGGGATGGGGCAGTGCAGTGGGCGTGCCAGTATGGTTCGGCCGGTCGTAATGAGGGAAATCGTGTCGTATCGGGGATGTTAGCCGCCGGATTACCTGTTTTTGTGCCCCAGTTAGGAGCGTCGGTGCCTGGGCGGACCTCTTCGCGGGCAGGTTCGGGGTCCCCACGTATGGCAAGCCTGGTTACGAACGCGCTCCATGACTCTCCACAAGTCCCGATCTTTACAAATTCTTTATCCCCCAACCCCACCCTCGATCTCGTTCCTTTACAGCCACCCTGCAGACAATGACTCCATCACGGCACGACGCCGTAACACGGAGAAATCCCATGAGTGTTCTGGACGGGGTGTCACTGCTCCTGGCAGTGGCGCTGTTCATTTATCTGCTGGTTGCGCTGTTGCGCGCAGATCGGAGCTAGGAGCAGCCATGCACGGTTATGACTACGGATTGATGCTTGCCTTTTTCGCGCTGGTGCTGATTCCGGCACCGTTCCTGGGGCGGTTCTACTATCGAGTGATGGAGGGGCAGCGGACCTGGCTGTCACCCGTTCTCGGCCCGGTAGAGCGCGGCTGTTATCGCCTGGCCGGAGTCGACCCCGGCACCGAGCAGAGCTGGCAGAAATACACCCTGGCCTTGCTTGCCTTCAACCTGGCGGGGTTCGTGTTGCTGTTCGCGATCCTGCTGCTACAGGGTTACCTGCCCCTCAACCCCGAGCAATTGCCCGGCATGGAGTGGACCCAGGCCTTCAACACGGCCGTCAGCTTCATGACCAATACCAATTGGCAGTCCTACAGCGGCGAGGCATCCCTGAGCTATTTGAGCCAGATGGCCGGCCTGACCGTGCAAAATTTCGTCAGCGCCGCCACCGGCCTGGCGGTGCTGGTGGCACTGTGTCGTGGCATCGGGCGCCGGTCCGCCTCGACGCTGGGTAATTTCTGGGTCGACATGACCCGTGCCACTCTCTACGGGCTCTTGCCGTTGTGTCTGTTACTGGCCTTGTTCCTGGTATGGCAGGGCGTGCCGCAGACCTTCGCGCATTACGTCCACGCCGTGACGGTGCAGGGCGCGGACCAGGTGATCCCCCTGGGGCCGGCGGCCAGCCAGATCGCGATCAAGCAACTTGGTACCAACGGTGGCGGGTTCTTTGGTGTCAACTCGGCGCATCCGTTCGAAAACCCGACGGCCTGGAGCAACCTGTTCGAAGTCGCGTCGATCATCCTGATCCCCGCCGCGCTGGTGTTTACCTTCGGCCACTACGTCAAGGACCTGCGTCAGAGCCGGGCGATCATCGCCTGCATGCTCGTGCTGTTCCTGATGGGCGGTGCTACCTCGCTGTGGGCTGAATACCAGCCCAACCCGGCACTGGCTGACGCCGCCGTGGAGCAGGTCGCGCCACAGGAGGGCAAGGAGGCGCGCTTGGGCACCACCGCGACGGTGCTGTGGTCGGTGACCACCACGGCGGCCTCCAACGGCTCGGTCAATGCCATGCATGACAGCCTCAACCCTCTCAGCGGCATGGTCGCGCTGGTGAACATGATGGTGGGAGAGGTGATCTTCGGCGGCGTGGGTGCCGGACTCTACGGGATGCTGTTGAACGTGCTGATCGCGGTGTTCCTGGCAGGCCTGATGATCGGTCGGACGCCTGAATACCTGGGCAAGAAACTCGGTGCCAGGGAAGTGCAGTTGCTGGTGGTGACCTTGCTGGTCATGCCCGTCAGTGTCCTGGTGCTCGGTGCTGTCGCCGCGAGCCTGCCGGGACCATCAGCCGCAGTGAGCAACCCTGGCGCCCACGGTTTCAGCCAATTGCTGTACGCCTATACCTCGGCAGGGGCGAACAACGGTTCGGCATTCGCCGGTTTCGGCGCCAATACGCCGTTTCACAACCTGATGCTGGGCCTGGGCATGTTGATTGGTCGTTTCGGCTACATCCTGCCGGTACTGGCGTTGGCTGGCAGCCTGGCGCTCAAGAAGACCGCGCCGGTCGGGCAGAACAGCTTCCCCACCCACGGGCCGCTGTTCGTGACCCTGTTGACCGTGACCATCCTGCTGGTAGGCGGCCTGAGCTTCCTGCCGACCCTGGCCCTGGGCCCGATTGCCGAACACCTGAGCATGGGCTTCTGAGGAACCGATGATGAATATGCCTGCAACCGAAACGGTCGCCACCAAGGCCACCCAATCACCGAAGACTTCGGTCGCTACACTGTGGCGGCCTGCGCTGAAGCAAGCCTTCGTCAAGCTCGACCCGCGGCAATTGTATCGGGCCCCGGTCATGCTGGTGGTGGAGCTGACCGCAGTCTTCACCACCGTGCTGTGCTTCATTCCCGACAGTGTCGTGCCGGTCTTCGTGGCGGCGCAGATCGCGCTCTGGCTGTGGTTCACCGTGCTGTTCGCCAACTTCGCCGAAGCCTTGGCCGAAGGACGTGGCAAGGCCCGGGCCGACAGCCTCAAGGCCGGTAGCGAGGGCCTGAGTGCTCGTCGTCAGGTTGCCGCTGGCTTTGAAGTGATTCCCGCCAGTGGCTTGCGCAAGGGCGATGTGGTGCGCGTCGAGGCGGGCGAGATGATTCCGGGCGATGGCGAGGTGATCGAAGGGATCGCCGCGGTCAACGAGGCCGCCATCACGGGGGAGTCGGCACCGGTCATTCGTGAATCCGGTGGGGACCGCTCGGCCGTCACGGGCAACACTCGCCTGGTTTCCGACTGGTTGCTGGTGCGAATCACCAGCAACCCCGGTGAATCCACCCTGGACCGCATGATCGCCCTGGTGGAGGGCGCCAAACGCCAGAAGACGCCCAACGAAGTGGCGTTGGATATCTTGCTGATCGGCCTGACCCTGATCTTCCTGCTGGTGGTCGTGACGTTGCAGCCGTTCGCTCATTTCGCCAACGGCAGCCTGCCGCTGGTGTTTCTGGTGGCGCTGTTGGTCACGCTGATTCCCACCACCATCGGCGGATTGCTGTCGGCCATTGGCATCGCCGGCATGGACCGGCTGGTGCGCCTGAACGTGATCGCCAAGTCCGGTCGCGCGGTGGAAGCGGCAGGGGACGTCCATGTGCTGATGCTGGACAAGACCGGCACCATCACGTTCGGCAATCGTCGTTGTGCCGCGGTATATGCCACTCCGGGCGTCAGCGCCAAGGAGCTGGCCGAAGGCGCGCTGTTTGCCTCGCTGGCCGACGAAACCGCCGAGGGCAAGTCTATCGTCGAGTACCTGCGCGGCCTGCATCCACAGCCCGAGCCCGCCGTCGAACTGCTGACAGCCGTCCCCTTCAGCGCTGAGACTCGCTTGTCCGGTGTCGATTATCAAGGGCGCAAGTATCGCAAGGGTGCCGTCGATTCCCTGCTGGAATTCGTCGGCCTGCCACGCAGCGAATTGCCCACGGTGCTGGCCCGGGAGATCGACAAGATCGCCCAGAGTGGCGGCACCCCGTTGTTGGTGTGTGTCGATGGGCGGCTGCTGGGGGCCATCCACCTCAAGGACGTGGTCAAGCCTGGCATTCGCGAACGCTTTGCCGAGCTGCGCAAGCTGGGTATCCGTACCGTGATGGTCACCGGCGACAACCCGCTGACGGCCGCTGCGATCGCCGCCGAGGCCGGTGTCGATGATGTGCTGGCCGAAGCCACCCCGGAGAAGAAGCTGGCGCGTATCCGTCACGAGCAGAACGACGGTCGATTGGTCGCCATGTGCGGCGACGGCGCCAACGATGCGCCGGCCCTGGCCCAGGCCGATGTCGGCATGGCGATGAATGACGGCACCCAGGCGGCGCGGGAAGCGGCCAACATGGTCGACCTCGACAGTGACCCGACCAAGTTGCTGGATGTGGTGCAGATCGGCAAGGAATTGCTGGTGACCCGCGGAGCACTGACCACCTTTTCCATTGCCAATGACATCGCCAAGTATTTCGCGATCCTGCCGGCGTTGTTCGCTTCGATTTATCCACAGCTGGGTGTGCTGAACGTGATGCACCTGAACAGTCCGCAAAGCGCGATTGTCTCGGCCATTGTCTTCAACGCGCTGATCATCGTGGTGCTGATTCCCCTGGCGCTGCGAGGCGTGCGGGTGCAGGCGGCCAGTGCCGCGGCGCTGCTGCGGCGCAACCTGTTGATCTACGGCCTGGGTGGGATCGTGGTGCCCTTCGTAGGCATCAAGGCAATCGACATGTTGCTGACGGCGTTGAACCTGGTTTGAGCCTGATGCCGGCCAACCGGTCTGCACGCCGCTAGAGGTTGTTGTCCCAATTCGAGGATTCTGAGATGTCCACACTGATACGCCCGGCCTTGAGCCTGTTATTGCTGATGACCCTGATCACAGGTGTCGCTTATCCGCTGGTGGTGACGGGAGTCGCGCAAGTGGCCTTTCCCGCCCAGGCCAATGGCAGCCTGGTCCGGGATGCCGATGGCAAGGTGCGCGGTTCGATGTTGATCGCCCAGGATTTCCAGGGCGATGCCTGGTTCCATCCACGGCCATCGGCCGGCGCTTTCGCCACGGTCGCCAGTGGCGCCAGCAACCTTTCCCCGAGCAACCCGGCCCTGGCGGCGCGTGTCACCGACGAGGCTCGCAAGCTCCAGGTGACCGGCCAGGGGCCGGTCCCGCTGGCGCTGCTCACCACTTCCGGCAGTGGCCTCGATCCGCACTTGCCACCGGCTGCGATTGCCTATCAACTGGCGCGTGTCGCCGCAGCGCGCAGCCTGCCGGTTTCCGCAGTGCAGCAATTGCTGGAGGCACACATCGAGCAGCCCCTGGTGGGGCCGCCGGTGGTCAATGTCCTGGCATTGAACCTGGCGCTGGAAAAGCTCTAGCCGGCCAGGCCGCCTTCGCGGGCAGGCCCGCTCCCACAGGGGATTGTGCTGAACCTGTCGAAGCGGGCCTGCCTGCGAAGGCGCCGGGAGAATTCACTGCATCACTATCCAGAGACAAGAGATCCCTTTGCTATGAGCGACTCCGATCGTGCCGACGCACTGTTAGCCAATCTGTCCCGTCATGATCGTGGTCGACTCAAGGTCTTTCTTGGCGCGGCCCCCGGAGTCGGCAAGACCTACGCCATGCTGCAAGCGGCCCACACCCAACTGCGCCAGGGCGTGAAGGTGATCGCCGGTGTGGTGGAGACGCACGGTCGGACTGAAACCGAGGCGTTGCTCGGTGGCCTGGCGCAGCAACCGTTGGTGCGCTCGGAATACCGCGGTGTGATGCTCGAAGAAATGGACCTCGACGGTCTGCTCGCCGCGCGGCCGACCCTGGTGCTGGTAGACGAACTGGCCCACACCAATGCGCCTGGCAGTCGCCATGCCAAGCGTTGGCAGGATATCCAGGAGCTGCTCACCGCCGGCATCGATGTCTATACCACCGTGAACGTCCAGCACCTGGAAAGTCTCAACGACCAGGTGCGTGGCATTACCGGCGTGCAGGTTCGCGAGACCTTGCCCGATTGGGTCCTGCAAGAGGCCGACGAGCTGCTGCTGATCGACCTGCCTCCTCGTGAGCTGCTGGAACGGCTGCGCGATGGCAAGGTCTACGTGCCGGAGCAGGCCAGGGCAGCCATCGATGCCTTCTTCAGCCAGACCAACCTTACCGCCTTGCGCGAACTGGCGATGCAGACCGCCGCGGCCCAGGTGGACAAGGACCTGACCCAGGGCTACCGACAGATGGGCCAGGCCGCTCCGGCGGTGCGGGGCCGGCTGCTGGTGGGCGTGGATGGCGACGTCCAGGCCGAACGCTTGGTGCGCCATGCCAGCCGTGTCGCCCAACGTCGGCATTTGCCATGGAGCCTGGTGCACGTGGACAACGGCAGCGCCCGGGACGAAACCTCGCGCCAGCGCCTGCAAACGGCCCAGCAACTGGCCGAACGCCTGGGAGGAGAGGTGGTGTTGCTGCGGGCCGGCGAAGTGGCCAGGACCCTGATCCAGCATGCCGCCGAGCGTCGTGCTACGCTGGTGTTGGTGGGACAGTCCAGACCGCGTCTGCGCAGGCGACTGTTCGGCGGCGGCCTGGCGTCGCGGTTGCTGCGAGACGCCAGGGGGCTGGAGATCAACGTGCTGGACAGCGATGAACAGCCGCGTCCCGCCCATGTGCGCTCGGACGCCGCGCGCAGCGGATTCGACTACGCGCTGGCGCTGATTGCAACCATGGCGGCCAGTGCGCTGGCCTGGGGTGTCTCCGGGTTGTTGGCATTGCCCAACATCTCCCTGGTGTTTCTGATGGCGGTATTGCTGGTGGCGGTGCGCAGCAGCCTTGGCCCGGCGCTGGCCTGCGCGGCGCTGTCGTTCCTGGCCTATGACTTTCTGTTCATCCCGCCGAATTTTTCCTTCACCATCCAGCGCGAAGAAGATGTGCTGACGTTGGTGTTCTTCCTGCTGATGGCGGCCCTGACCGGCAATCTCGCCGCCCGCCAGCGTCGCCAGTTGCAGGCCCTGCGCGACACCCAGCAGGAAACCGGGGTATTGCTCGACCTGTCCCGCAAACTCACCGCCGCCACAGACAGGCAGGCGGTGATCAGTGCCGCCGTGCAGCACTTCGACGGTTGGCACGATTTGCAACTGTGTCTGCTCAACCGGGATGGCCAGGCTGGCTGGAAAGTCGAGACCGGCGAGCCGCTGACCTTTACCGAGGCCGAGCGCGCTGCCGCCGACTGGGCCTGGCAGCATGACCAGCCAGCGGGCGCCGGCACCGGGACGCTGCCATCCGGACGCTGGTGGTGGTGGCCACTGTCGGTGGAAGGAGGGCCCTTGGCGTTGCTAGGGGCATGCCCCAAGGACGGCAAGCCGTTGAATGGCCAGCGGCGTCGTTTGCTGGCTGCCCTCAGCCAGCCGCTGGCCCAGGCATTGGCGCGGGCCCAGCTGGCCCAGGATCTGGAAGCGGCGCGCCTGCATGGCGAGACCGAGCAATTGCGTAGCGCCTTGCTGGCTTCGGTGTCCCACGACCTGCGTACGCCGCTGACTGCGATGCGCGGCAGCATCGACAGCCTGTTGGCGCTGGGGGAGGCGATCCCGCTGGCGGATCGTCGCGAATTGCTCGAGGGCACCCGGGATGAAGCCGAGCGGCTGGATCGCTATATCCAGAACCTGCTGGACATGACCCGCCTGGGCCATGGCGCCTTGAAGCTGGCGCGGGACTGGGTGGCGCCGGCCGATATCGTGGGCAGTGCGCTCAATCGACTTCGGGCGGTACTGGCACCCCTGGCGGTCAGCGTCGAGGTACCTGCCGAACTGCCGCTGCTGCATATCCATGCGGCCCTGATCGAGCAGGCCCTGGTGAATGTGCTGGAGAACGCCGCGCGATTTTCGCCGGCCCAGGGGCGTCTGTTGCTGAGCGCCGGAGCGACGGACCGCGAAGTGTTCTTTGCCGTGGCCGATGAGGGGCCGGGCATTCCGGCTGAAGAGCGCGAGAAAATCTTCGACATGTTCTACACCGCTGCGCGCGGCGATCGAGGCGGGCAGGGCACCGGGCTCGGGTTGGCGATCTGTCAGGGCATGGTCGGCGCCCACGGTGGGCGAATCAGTGTGGATGACGGGCTCGACGGGCGTGGAACCTGCATCACCTTGCACCTGCCCTTGCAGGCACAACCGGGCATGGACGATGAAGCCTGAGCCGGACTGGGATATTCTCCTGCCATCTATTTGTACCGAACGGACCCCATGAACCAGACCGCCACACTTTTGGTCATCGACGATGAACCGCAGATCCGCAAGTTCCTGCGCATCAGCCTGGCTTCCCAGGGCTACAAAGTGCTGGAGGCCGCCACGGGCAGCGACGGCCTGACCCAGGCGGCGTTGAACAAGCCGGACCTGCTGGTGCTCGACCTGGGCCTGCCGGACATGGACGGCCAGCAGGTACTGCGTGAGTTCCGCCAATGGTCGACGGTTCCGGTGCTGGTGCTATCCGTGCGCGCCAGCGAAGCGCAGAAGGTCGAGGCGCTGGACAACGGAGCCAACGACTACGTGACCAAGCCGTTCGGGATCCAGGAATTCCTGGCCCGGATCCGTGCCCTGCTGCGCCAGGTCCCGGCGGGGGAAGCACGGGAAGCGGCGCTGACCATCGGACCGCTGACCGTGGACCTGGCTTATCGCCGCGTGCTGCTGGACGGCGCCGAAGTGGCCCTGACCCGCAAGGAATATGCAGTGCTGGCGCAGTTGGCGCGCCATCCGGGGCGAGTCATCACCCAACAGCAGTTGCTCAAGGACATCTGGGGGCCAACCCATATCGAGGACAGCCATTACCTGCGGATCGTGGTCGGCCACCTGCGGCAAAAGCTCGTCGATGATCCGACCCGTCCCCGATTCATCGTGACCGAGGCGGGGGTGGGGTATCGGTTGTTGGGAGAGGGTGGTTTTTAACCCCTCGGTCTTCAGCCAAGCCTTGCCACAATTGTTGCTTCAGCTCTGTTCACTTTCATACCGATCCAGGGTGTCACTCGCGATTTCCCTGCCCAGCGCGATCAGTTCCGGCGCCTTGTAGAATTCGAAAAAACGGCACACGCGCTTGGGCACGTTGATCAGCACATCCGGCGGATAGCCGGCGATCTTGTATTGGGCCAGGGAGGTCTGCATGACCTCGAAGCTCTGGTTGATCAGGTCCAGCAGCGAGGCCGGGCCGACGTTATCGATGATGAACGAGCCGGTGGCGGATTTCGGGGCGCCTTCGGATTCCGGCGCCGCGGCCGGTTGCTGGCCTTCGGGTTCGGCCGATTCTAGCCAGGGGTTGATGTCGGCGGCCTCGGCCCTCAGCGCTTCCTGCTCCAGTAACAGCAGTTGTTCGGCCTGTTTGCGGCGAAACGGCAGGCGCGAGCCCAGGGAACTGACCAGGGTGTCGAAGCGACGCCTGAATGCTGCGGGTCGCGGGATGACTGGCAGGCGGTATTGCCTCTGGTTCGTGGCATTGAGGTTGACCGCGATGATCAGGTCGCAGTGGCTGGACACCACCGGCACGATCGGCAACGGATTGAGCAGGCCGCCATCCACCAGCATGCGATTGCCTTGCATCACCGGCGTGAACAGGCTGGGGATGGCCGCCGAGGCCCGCATCGCCTGGTGCAGGCAACCTTCCTGGAACCAGATTTCCTGTTGGTTGGTCAGGTCGGTGGCCACGGCGGTATAGGGAATGCGCAGGTCTTCGATATTGAGTTCGCCGACGATCTTGCGGATCTGCCCGAAGACTTTTTCCCCGCGAATCGCCCCCAGGCGAAAGCTGACATCCACCAGCCGCAACACATCCAGGTAGTCGAGGCTCTCGATCCAGTTGCGATAGTCGTCGAGCTTGCCCGCGGCATAGATCCCGCCTACGACGGCCCCCATGGAACAACCGGCAATGCAGGCGATGTCGTAGCCACGCCGTTCGATCTCCTCGATCACCCCGATATGGGCGTAGCCCCGTGCACCACCCGAGCCCAATACCAATGCGACACGTTTTGTCATGACCTGGCCTCTTGTCGAACAGGCTTCAACAATGCACTCATCGACGGCCCGGCTCAATCGTTGTGGCGCGAGCGTCGTTTTTTGACACACCGGTGTGGCATTTTTGTATGCTCGCCCACACTTGAATTAACGCGGTCGGGCCTTGGCACTTTTTGCCGGCGGGACCGTCTTACCAGCATGACTGTTGACCTTGAGGTGTTATCGATGAAAGCCCGGATCTGCCTGCCCCTGGTGGCATCCCTGATGGTTCTGGCCCTGGCCGGTTGCGCCGGCAAGACCGCGTACCGAGACAGTTGCGGCAGCCAGCTCGACAGTGCCTGGCGTGAACTCGACCTGGCCAAGGCCGAAGGCTTTGCCGGTACCGTCAGCTATTCCAAGGCCCTGTCGTTGCTGACAGGCGCCAAGACCCAGCAACAATTCGAAGCCTTTGAAGGCTGCACCAAGAAAGCCGAGAAAGCGCGTTTCTACATTCGTGAGTCCCGCGCGGGGCGATAAAAGCAGCGACACGTTGTAAGCTGCAAGCCTCAAGAGAGGCGTTGTGCCTGTGAGGCTTGCAGCCTGGCGCTGCTAACGGAGTAAGCCCATGATCGATCGGCTGGTGGCCCGGATACTGGGCCTGGAAGTCCGCCTGCTGGCCTGCCAGGCCCGCCTGAATGCCCGTACCGACAGCGAAGCGTTGCATGACCTGCGCACCACGGTCCGCCGTCTGCGCAGCCTGCTTCGCCCGTTGCGCGGGTTACCCGGGGTCGAACAGCTGGAAGCGGCCGCCTCGGCGGTCGGCACCCTGACCACGCCATTGCGGGACCGGGAAGTGCTGGCGGCCTACCTGGAGGCGCACGGCAAGCCGCAAGCCGCTCAGCACCGCCAGCTGCAGATGGCCCAAGCCTATCGCGCCGTCGCCGCGAGCCCGGAGCTGGGGCACTTGCTGATGATCCTCGATGCCTTCCCACGCTTCATTCGTGCCGCCCAGCGCCAGGGGTTGCTCAAGGGATTGCGCAAGCGCATCGAAAAGCGCCTGGACAAGCAATGGAAGAAACTCGGTGAAGCCTTGGACGATCCGGCTCACGACCGTCATCGCTTGCGTTTGTTGATCAAACGCGTGCGCTACGCCATCGAAGCCTATCCCGAACTCGATCGCCTGCCCGAGGCGGCCATGCCACGGCTCAAGTCGGCCCAGGCCGCGTTGGGGGACTGGCACGATTGCTGGCAATGGCTGGCCAGGGCCGAGCAGGAACACGACCTGCAATCCTGCGTGCCGAGCTGGCGGGTCACCATGGAAAAGGCCGAGGCCAAGTCCGACAAGGTGCTCGACAAGCTGATAGCGGACTGCTTCGACAAGTCCTGAATCCTGCCTGCATATTTTTCCCACGGGAGCGCTGTCTCCCGTATTCCTCTTGTCACGGATGACGGGTTCGTGGGCACACTCGCTCCCGCGGTCGATCGAGGGTGGATTTGAAAAGCTGCGGCCTATCTGTCCGTTTCTTTGGCCGGAATGAGCGCTGTGCCGCTCGCACGGGCTGGTTAAGATCCGTTCATCGTTCTTCCCCACTTTCGAGGTTGTCATGCGCTTTTCCGATTTGATCGATGCCGTGCGTCGCCAGCCAGATGCAGTGACCATCGCGCCCGAATGGGGCCAGGGGCGCGCCAGTTTTGGTGGGTTGGTGGCGGCGTTGCAGTATGAGGCGATGCGTGCGCGGGTCCCGGCGGATCGCCCGGTGCGTTCGCTGGCGATCACTTTCGTCGGTCCGGTCGAGCCGGACGTACCTGTCAGTTTCGAAGTCGAGGTGTTGCGCGAAGGCAAGGCGGTCAGCCAGGTGGTGGGGCGAGCGGTGCAGAAGGGCCAGGTGGTCACCCTGGTCCAGGGCAGTTTCGGCGCCTCTCGTGCTTCCGTGGTGGCGGTGCAGGCCGACCCCGCGCCGTCCTTCACGAATGTGGAGCAGTGCCAGGAGTTGCCCTACGTCAAGGGCGCCACCCCGGAATTCATGCGGCATCTGGCAATGCGCTGGAGCGTCGGCGGCCTGCCGTTCACGGGCAACAAATCCCGGAGCATGGGCGGCTGGGTACGGTTACGGGGGGATGTGAAGGAAGAGCCGCTCAACGAGGCCCACATCCTGGCGTTGGTGGACGCCTGGCCTCCGGCATTGTTGCCCCACCTGACGCAAATGGCTCCGGGCAGCACACTCACCTGGACCATCGAATTCGTCCAGCCGGTGCTGGAACTCACGACGCTGGACTGGTGCCAGTACCTGGCCGAGATCGAGCACGCCCAGGACGGCTACGGTCATGTCGCCGCGAAATTCTGGAGCGCCGATGGGCGCCTCATCGCCATGAGCCGGCAGACAGTGACCATCTTCGGCTGAGGGGAGCTCGCGACTCAGCGCCGGTGGCGGTCCCGCCAGGCGCGCCACCAGCCACCGCTGAACAGGAACCTGGGAAAGGTCAGGAACTGTTCCACCAGCAGCCGCGATACCGCGTCTTTGCGGTCGCTGAACGGTTCGGAGGCCTGTGCCTCCAGACCATGGCCGTGGCGCTGCAAGCCCAGCGCGGCGATCACGCCGATCACACCGATGGCGATATTCGCCAGGTTCAGGCCGAACACCCCCGACACGATCAGCAGGAATGCAACGATGAACAGCGGCACGGCAATCAGGTGCAGCACCAGGTTGGTCGGGTGACGGTGATTGTCAGGGTAGGCACGCCATTGCCAGGCGGCAAGGTTGGGGTGACGTTTGCCCATGATGCTGTTCCTCGATTCGTCTACACATATGGGTGAAGAATAGGCGTCGACCGTTGGACCGGCGAATCGAGGTTGCTTATCGGGGCGATAGAATCAAAAGGCAATGGCGGGATTGACTGTTGGGCTCGCTTGAAAATCAAGAAAGCCCGCCCCAGTGCGTAAAGCCGTCCGCCCTTCGAATTCGCTAAATGAACAGCATGACCCCCAGTGCGGGAGAGGGCTGGCGCTGAATCGCGGGCTCAGAGCTTGAGTTGCCCGATCGCCTTGTTCAGTTCGCCGGCCAGGGTCGCCAGGTCATGGCTGGTGGTGGCCGAGTCCACTGTCTGGCGCACGGTGTTTTCGGTGACGTCGCGAATGCTGACCACCGCCCGGTTCATTTCTTCGGCGACCTGGCTCTGCTGCTCGGCGGCGACGGCGATCTGGGTATTGCTCTCGCGCATCTGTGCCACCGCCCCGGTGATCTGTTCCAACGCCTCGCCTGCCTCGCGGGCCTGTTGTACGCAATCGTCAGCCTTGTAGGAGCTTTCCTGCATGAAATCCACGGCATCCCGGGTGCCTGCCTGCAGGGCCGCTATCATGCCGGTGATCTCGTCCGTCGAGGTTTGCACGCGCTTGGCGAGGTTGCGCACCTCATCGGCCACCACGGCGAAGCCTCGGCCCATTTCCCCGGCTCGCGCTGCCTCGATCGCCGCGTTGAGGGCCAGCAGGTTGGTCTGTTCGGCGATGCTGTGGATGACGCTGACCACGCCGTTGATCTTCTGGCTGTCTTCGGCCAGGCGCTGGATCATTTCGGCGGTCTGCTGCACACCGGAGGAAAGCCCGGTGATCGATTGCTGCACACGGCCAACCACCTCTCGGCCATTGCCCGCCAGAGTATCGGCGGTTTTCGACAGGTCGCGGGTGGCGCCGGCATGTTGAGCGATGTGGTACACCGTGGCGGACATTTCGTTGATCGCCGTCGCCGCCTGATCGGTTTCGCTCTGCTGGCCGAGCATGCCGTGGCGCACATCGTTCATGCTCGATGCCAGGCGTGCCGCTCCACTGTCCAATTGGCGTGCGGTGCTGGCCACGGTATCGACCACGCGTTGATAACCGGCCTGCATGGCATTGAATGCCGCGGCCATCTGGCCCACTTCATCCCGGCAGGCCAGAGGCACACGAGCGGACAGGTCGCCGGTCCGTTCGACGTGCAGCATCACGTCCTTCAGGGTGTTGAGTTGGCTGAGCAGGAAGCGGATCAACAACTGCGACGCCCCCAGCATCGCCAGCATCAGTACGAATACCGCCACCGCGTATTGGCTGAAGCGTTCTCTGAATACCTGGCTCAGGCTTGCGCCAGGGACCAGTACGGCGAGCTGCTGGCCGTCGCTTCGCTGGATCACTTCGGCGCCCAGCAGCGGCCGCTCACCGAACAAGGGACTGGCGTCGAATTCGACCCGGCCTGCGGCCCCCTCCAACGCCGGTAATGGCTGGTCCTCGAAAACGGGCACCTGGCCTCGGGGGAAGCTCAGCAGGTAATCGGTCTTGGGCAGGGCCTGTCCGGCAGGCCAGCGATCGAGCAGCCGGGCCTGGGCCTGGGCATTCGCCAGGGCCGCGTGGTTGCGGGCCTGTTGCTCCAGATGCACCGCGTAAAGGACGAGCAGCAGGGTGGTCACGAAGGCCACCGCATTGACCGCCCAGAATTTGTATTTCAGTGAGATATTGCTAAGCCAGGCACCCATGGAAGGTCTTCTCTGATAGCGGAAACAGTTTTGGCAAGGTGCCATTATTCTGATGCTATTCAGCGCGGCGCATTTTGATATGGGTCAACGGATGCCGTGTGCCGTTGGATAGGGCTAGCCACAAATCACAGGCAAACCAAAAAAGGCCCTGGCGCACGCGGTACTGTGGACCGCCAGCTCTTCCCGGGATTCGCCTCGGTGCAAGGCGACTTCGCGCAAGACCTCTGTCAGATAGGCCGGTTCGTTGCGACCGTTCTTGGGCTTGGGGCGCAGCGTGCGCGGCAACAGGTACGGCGCATCGCTTTCAAGCATCAGTCGGCCGCGAGGGATGTCGCGCACCAACGGGTGCAGGTGCGTGCCGCGGCGCTCGTCACAGATCCAGCCGGTGATGCCGATGTGCAAGTCCAGGTCGAGGTAGCTGTACAGTGCTTTTTTTTCACCGGTGAAACAATGCACCACGGCGGCGGGCAAGCGGTCGCGGAAGTCCCGGAGAATTTCCAGCAGGCGCTGGTCGGCGTCGCGTTCGTGGAGGAAGACCGGAAGCTGCAGTTCCGTCGCCAGGGCGAGGTGCTCCTCCAGGACCTTCTCCTGTTGTGGGCGAGGGGAGAAGTCCCGATTGAAATCCAGCCCGCATTCGCCTACTGCCCGGGCGCGGCCTTGCTTGAGCAGATCCTTGAGACGCCGGGCGCTGTCGTCGGTCCATTCGCTGGCGCTGTGCGGGTGAATGCCGGCAGTGGAAAACAGCCGCTCGCCGGTTTCATCGAGGCGCTGGCACAGCTCGATCGCCTGTTCGCTGCTGTCGATGCTGGTGCCGGTCAGGATCAGTTGGCAAACCCCGGCTTCATAGGCGCGCTCGAGCACCGCCTGGTGTTTGTCGACGAAACTGGGGTTGGTCAGGTTGACGCCGATATCGATGAGTTGCATGGTGCTACCTCGGCCCAAGGGCCCGAAAGCATACCAGAGCTGTAGATTTATAAGAAAAGCCAAGAACTACAACGAGTTGAGGCTGTCTGTTGAGGCCACGAGACAGGTCGGGTTGGTATAAATGCCAGCGCTGTGCCAGTCTTGCGCACTTTTCAGCGCCCCAGGCGCTCTGTTTCCGTCGGCTCAAGCCTCGATTCTGAGGAAGGCGAGCGTCGGTATCCTTCCGGAGTGTGGATGGTACGTCCTCAGGTGTTGTTACTGCTGTGTTGTTCGCTGCTTTTGCCGATGCCGGCCGAAGCACGGCTGCCCGGGCCAGTACAAACTGTGGCGCCGGGTACCGTGCGTGATCTGGCGCAGATCCGCAGCAGTCGCGTGCTCAAGGTGCTGGTCAATCAGAGTCGTAACAGTTCCGGTGAAGTCCAGGGGCAATCCATCGGTGTCGAATATCACCGGCTGCGAGCCTTCGAGCAGTACCTCAACGGCCATGCCCGCGATGGCCAGCAAATCACTCTCAAGATCATCCCCACGGCCAAGGATCAGTTGCTCGGCGCCTTGCACCGTGGCGAAGGCGACCTCGTGGCGCCGGGCGAACTGCTCGAACCCCAGGCCGGCCAGGCGGTCAGCGCCAGCGATCCGATCCGGTCCGATGTGCCATTGCTGCTGGTGGGCATCAAGGGCGAGAAACGTTACACACGCGTAGAGCAGCTCTCCGGCAAGACCCTGGCCCTGCCCAACGGCAGTGCCGCGGGGGACGCGGTGAACCAGATCAACCAGAAACTGGCGCTGCTCAAGTTGCCTGCGGTGAAGATCGAATGGGTCGATCCCAGCCTGGCGGTTGAAGATGTGCTGGAGATGGTCCAGGGCGGGATCTTTCACCTGACGATCGTCGAACAACCCATTGCCGAGCGCTGGGGCAAGATCCTGCCCAAGCTGCGTTTCGATCGACAGGTGCCCATTGGCGAGCCGCAGAGCGAGCACTGGTTTGTCCGCCGCGACGCCGCGATGCTGCGTGCGAGCATCAACGGCTTCCTGACCACCTACAAGGTTCCGTCCAACCAGGACGCGGCGTTCCTGCGTATCTATCGTCGTTTGTACCAGGTCCACAATCCCTTGGCCCGGGCCAATCGCCAGCGTCTGGAGACGCTGCGTCCGGTGCTGCAGAAGCACGCCGAGGCCCAGAACATGGACTGGCTGAACCTCGCGGCCCTGGCGTTCAAGGAGTCTGCCCTGCAACCCAGTGCCCGCAGCGGCAGCGGTCCCACGGGACTGATGCAGATCACGCCTTCGGCGGCCCAGCGGGTGGGGGTGGGCAATATCCAGAACCTGGATGCGAATGTGCAGGCCAGCGCCAAATACCTGGCCCTGATCCGTCGCAAGTTTTTCTCCAGCCCCAAACTCAACGAACGTGAACGCATGGCCTTCGTGCTGGCTGCCTACAACATGGGACCGGAACGGGTGCAGGGCATGCGTGCCGAGGCCCGGCGACGGGGCCTGAACCCCAACCAGTGGTTCTTTCAGGTCGAGCGCATTGCCATGGAGCAGGTGGGAATGGGCGCCGTCAGCTACGTTAATAGTGTGAACAAGTACTATCTGGCGTTTGATCGAGAGCGAGAGTCGCTGGAGCCCAGGGAGCAAAAGGTCGCTCTGCGGAAATGATCTAATAATTCGAATGGTATAGCGGATTTTTTCCCGCTTTTATCATGAGTTTAATCGATTAATATGGCGACCACACAACGCACACACCAAGGAATGCACCCTATGAGCACTGTCATCAACAAAGTCCTGTCCACTCGTGCCGGTTATGGCCTGACTGTTCTGCGCATCGCTGTAGGCATCATTTTCGCCGCCCATGGCGCGCAGAAGCTGTTCGGCCTGTTCGGTGGCTACGGTCTGGCGGGGACGGCCCAATGGATGGAAAGCATCGGCCTGACGCCTGGTTACCTGATGGCCACATTGGCGGGCGGTACGGAGTTCTTCGCCGGCCTGGCCCTGGTCATTGGCTTGCTGGCCCGCCCGGCGGCATTGGGCCTGGCGTTCCTGTCGCTGGTGGCGATTTTCTCGGTGCACATCGGCAACGGTCTGTTCATGGCCAACAACGGTTATGAGTTTGCCTTGGCCTTGCTGGCCGGTAGCATCGCGATACTGATCGAAGGTGCGGGCAAGTTGTCGGTCGACGGTGCCGTCGCTCGCTGATCGCTTTCGCGGATTGCAAGAGGCCCGTCTGCTACGGGCCTTTTTTGTGGGCGCTGATTCTTGACACTGGCCGGTCGGCTTCTCTAGGATGCTGCGCATGCGCCGATTTAAACAGCTACTTGCGGGGCGCCAGGTGACTCAGGGAGTTGCCGTCAGAAGCCAGAGACACGGCTTCGAAATACCGCTAAAGCGCTGGTTCGGTGTTGCCTCTCACCTGCCATGCAGACTTTCGAGGCAGAGACACGACACGATGAACGCACCCAACTCCCTGGCCCGTCTGGCGCCTATTACGGCAAGTCTTCTGCAGCGTAATCCGAAAATCCTCCTGGGCGGTACCCACCAGCCTACATTGTTGCGCTATCTCGATGGCTGGCCTCGACGCAGCCACGGCCCCGCGGCATTCCTGATTCAATTCGTCGAAGACGGCGAGTCGCTGGCACGTTTTGCCAACGACAGTTTCGACCTGGCCGTCATCCAGGCGCCCAGTGCGGCGGATGCTCCGGAGATGATCCGGCAATTGACCCGCGTGGCGCGGCAAGGGTTGATCACGCGGCGGTGAGGGAGGCGCTCTTTGCCTTTGCCCGAAGCCGATTGGCATGCATGCAGTTGAAGACGATCTGGCTGCGGGTCGACCAGTCGGTATTGATGATGTGGAAGCGTTGTATATAGCTGTCGCTGTTCCTGGACTCGAACCACAGATCGATCTTGTCGCTGAAATCATCCGGAATATGCAGGGGCAGCACATACTTGGCGCATTGTATCGAGCGTAGGACGAAGTCCGGTTTCTTCCGGGCGGATTGTTCGTCCATGAACGTCTTCAAGGCGCTGGTGGTATTCAGGTTCTTGCCGCTCCATTGGTGTTCCACGCCTTTCCAGTATTTGGCCCTGACGCGGTGGTTGTAGGAGATGACCACCGTGCGCCCCGGCCGATGCGTCCAGATATCTTCCACCGTTGCCTTGCGCCAGTTCCTGGGAATCAGCCGTTGCCCGATTTTCGTATGGATCAACTCATGCAGTTCCCGATGGGTCGCGCGGGTGAAGTTCTTGAACTTGTGAAAATTCAGAATGATGATTTCCTTCGCCCGCGTTGCCTTGTGGTCGAGGTCGTCGTAGAAATTGTTCAATTGATCCAGGACATCGCCGCTCACCGTGCGCCCGGATGAGGTGAGGTGGAACAATTGAAAGCGCCCGTCGCTGCCGGGGGGAGCGTTGCCAGAACACACCACGCGCAGGTCCAGCACGCGAAAGCCCGCCAGGATCTGTTCGATGATCGGCACGTCCTGGGTCTTCTCTTGAGGCAGCGTAAGGTTGGGGGCTTTTTTATCGGCTCCGGAGTCATGCGTGCCGGGCAAGATAAGTTCGTCGATGCGCAGTTTGTATAACTCGGGGGTGTTGTACATCCAGCAATCCAGTCCATGGTGGGTAACCTGCATGATTATTCATCCTTGAATAATTTTTTTGAGCAAAAGGCGTGACACAGCCTGCGCCAGTCATTCTGCGCAGGACAGCAGCCGTGTCAAAGTTTCAAGTTTGGTGGGATGTTTCCGCGCCCGCGTGCCCTAGGGCAGGCACGCGTCATGGATAGGCGATATCCACGATGTAGACCAGCTTTTCACCTGTAGGAGTCTGGACCCTGACTTCGGCGTCCAGGGCCTTGCCAATCAACGCCCGCGCCAAGGGCGAATCGATGCTGATCAGGTTCTGTTTCAAATCCAGTTCGTCGGGTCCGACGATGCGATAGCGCGACTCTTTGCCGTCCTCATCTTCGACCGTGACCCAGGCGCCGAAGTAGACCTTGTTCGGGTCGCTGGGTTTTTCCGTTACCACCTTGAGCGCTTCGAGGCGCTTGGTGAGGAAACGCACACGGCTGTCGATTTCCCGCAGCATTTTCTTGCCGTAGGTGTACTCTGCATTTTCCGAGCGATCGCCCTGAGCCGCGGCCTCGCTGACGGCCTGCGTGACCTGAGGGCGACGCACATGCCACAACTCATGGAATTCGGCACGCATCCGCGCTTCGCCCTCGGGAGTGATCAGGGCGGTGCCGGCGGTGCGGGGAGGGCGATAACGACTCATGGCGGCTTCTTTTGACGATGAGACCGAAGTCTATCAACCCTCGCGCAAAACTGTCAGCGGGCTGGCGTTGAGTGCCCGACGGGTACCGAACACCCCGGCGTAACCAATGAGCAATGCTCCCACCAGCGGCAATACCAGCAGCCATGGATGTGGATGCCAGGGCAGGTCGAAGGCGTAGCGGTAGAGCACCAGGCTCACGACTTCCGAACCCAAGGCCGCCAGCAAGCCGCTGACCGCGCCCAGCAGGCCGAACTCGATGCGCCGTGCCTTGACCAGCAGCGGTCGTCCGGCGCCCAGGGCGCGCAACAATGCGCCTTGGCGGATGCGTTCATCGAGCGTGGCCTGCAGGCCGGAGAACAGCACGGCCATGCCCGCCGCGAGTACGAACAGCAGCACGTATTCCACGGCCAGGGTCACCTGGGCCAGGATGCTGCGCAATTGTTCGAGCAAGGCTTCGACCTGCAGGATCGTGACCGCCGGGAACGCCCGGGACAGCTCGACGATCTGCTGATCGTGACCGGCGGCCAGATAGAAACTGGTGAGGTAGGTGGCCGGCAGGTCCTTCAAGGTGCCGGGCTGGAAGATCATGAAGAAGTTCGGCTGGAAGTTGTCCCAGTTGATTTCCCGCAGGCTGGTGACCTTCGCTTCGCGGTTGACGCCGCCCACACTGAACAGCAATCGATCGCCGAGCTTGATCTTGAGGTTCTCGGCTACCTTGCCCTCCACCGAGACCCCCGGCATGTCATCCGGCGGTTGCTGTGGCCACCAGGTCCCGGCCGTGACGACGTTGCCCGCCGGCAGGTCCGCGGCCCAGGTCAGGCTCAGGTCACGTTGCAGCGCGCGGTCCCCTGCCGAATCCTTGGTGACGAACTCCTTGGCCGGCTCACCGTTGATGCTGATCAGCCGTCCCGGTACGACAGGGTAGAGGGGAGCCGATTGTGCCGACAACTGCAGCAGCTTGTCGGTGAAGGCCTGCTTGTCATTGGGCAGGATGTTCAGGGCGAAGTAGTTCGGGGCATTTTTCGGCAGTTGGTTCTGCCAGGTGTCCAGCAACTCGCCGCGCAAGAGCGCAATCAAGGCCATGGACAGCAGGATCAGGCCGAACGCCAATGACTGCCCGGCTGCCGCCAACGGATGACGCAGCAACTGGCCGAGCCCCAGTCGCCACGGCAACGAGGCACGCGCCAGCATCCGGCGCAGGCTTTGAAGCAGCAGCAACAGCAGGCCGCCCAGTACCAGGGCGGCGACGACGCCGCCACCGAGCAGGGCGAAGGTCAGCACCAGGTCCAGGCTCAGGCGCCACATGATCAAGCCCAAGGCACCCAGCGCGGCACCGTAGACCACCCAGGTGCTGGAGGGAATCGGCAACATGTCCCGGCGCAACACCCGCAACGGCGGCACTCGCCCCAGCGCCGCCAGTGGCGGCAGGGCGAATCCGACCAGGGCCACCAGCCCGGTGCCGGTGCCGGCAATCGCGGGCAGCAGACCGCCCGGCGGCACGGTGGCAGGCAGCAGGTCGTGCAGCAGGGCGAAGAGTCCCAATTGCGCGAGCCAGCCGAGCAGGGCGCCACTGATGCTGGCCAGCAGGCCCAGTACCGCCAGTTGAAGGCTGAACAGCAACATGGTTTCCCGGCGTGACAGGCCGAGGCAGCGCAACAGGGCACTGGCATCGAAGCGGCGGGTGGCAAAACGATTGGCGCAGAGCGCGACGGCGACGCCGGACAACAGCACCGCCACCAGGCTGGCCATGTTCAGGTAGCGCTCGGCCTTGCCGAGTGCGCCACCGATCTGCCGGTTGCCGTCGCGGGCGTCCTGCAGGCGCTGGTTGGCTTCGAGGCCGGGATTGACCATGTCGCGGTAAGTCTGCAAGGCCGGTGCCGGGCCTCGCCACAGTTCGCGATAACTGACACGGCTGCCGGGCTGGACCACGCCAGTGGCTTCCAGGTCCTCCAGGTTGATCATGACCCGGGGGGTGAGGCTGTAGAAATTGCCGGCGCGATCCGGTTCGTAGGTCAGTACCCGGCTCAGGCGCAGGGTCTTGTTGCCGACATCGATGCTGTCGCCGATTTTCAGGTCCAGTGCCGTCAACAGGCGTGCTTCGACCCAGGCCTCGCCCGGTTTCGGCCGCCCGCCGGCTTCTTCCGGGGCGAACGGAGTCGGTGCGCTTTTCAACTGCCCGCGCAAGGGATACAGCTCGCCGACTGCCTTGACGCTGGACAGCTGGATGCCGTTGTCCGTGGCGACCACGCTGGAGAACTCCACCACCTGGGCATGTTCCAGGCCCAGGTCGGTGCCGCTGCGGATCTGTTCGGGGCGGGCGGGCGAGCTGCCTTCGAGCAGCAGGTCGGCACCGAGAAATTCAGTGGCGCGCATCATCATCGCGCCGTTGAGGCGGGCACCGAAATAACCGATGGCGGTGCTCGCCGCCACCGCCACCAGCAGGGCGAAGAACAGCACGCGCAACTCGCCGGCGCGGGCGTCGCGTAGCAGTTGGCGAACGGCGAGACTGAACAGGCGCAACAGCGGCAGGCGTGCCATCAAGGCTCCAGGGGGGCGACCATCTGGCCGGCTTCAAGTCGGATCAGGCGCCGGCAGCGATGGGCCAGGCGTTCATCGTGGGTGACCAGCACCAGGGTGGTGCCGCTTTCCTTGTTCAATTCGAACAGAAGATCACTGATGCGCTCCCCGGTGTGACTGTCGAGGTTACCGGTGGGTTCGTCGGCAAACAGTACGTCGGGTTCGGCGGCGAAGGCACGGGCAATCGCCACACGTTGCTGCTCGCCGCCGGAAAGCTGGCGGGGCGAGTGCGTCAGGCGTTGCCCGAGGCCGACCCGCTGCAGCAATTCCGTGGCCCGCTCCCGGGCGTCCTTGTGACCGTCAAGCTCCAGCGGCAGCATGACGTTTTCTAGGGCGTTGAGGCTGTCGAGCAACTGGAACGACTGGAAGACGAAACCGACATGCTCGGCGCGAATCCGGGCCCGCTGGTCCTCGTCCAGCGCACTGAGGGCCTGGCCGGCCAGTGTCACTTCACCGCTGCTGGGCAGGTCGAGGCCGGCCAAGAGGCCCAGGAGCGTGGATTTTCCGGAACCGGAGGCGCCGACGATGGCCAGGCTGTCGCCCTTGTTCAGTTCCAGGCTGAGTTCGTGCAGGATGGTCAGTTCACCTTCCGCGCTGGGAACCACTTTGCTAAGGTCCTTCGCGGTGAGAATGCTTGAGCCCATGGAGAATCCGATGCGTGTGTGGTTTTTGAGTGCCGGCCTGGCCTTGATGTGCATGGTCCAGAACGCAGCGGCGGGTACAGTCCTGATCGTTGGCGATAGTATCAGCGCGGCTTTCGGCCTGGATACCCGGCAAGGCTGGGTGTCATTGCTCGAACAGCGGCTCAAGGCCGAGGGTTTTGACGATAAAGTGGTCAATGCTTCCATCAGTGGCGACACCAGCGCGGGCGGCCAGGCGCGGCTGCCGGCGCTGCTTGCAGCACATAAACCGGACCTCGTGATCCTCGAGCTGGGGGGCAATGACGGCCTGCGTGGACAACCGCCAACACAATTGCAACAAAACCTTGCAGCGATGATCGACAGCGCCCGTGACAGCGGTGCCAAGGTGTTGCTGCTCGGCATGCAACTGCCGCCCAATTACGGGCGACGCTATACCGATGCCTTCGCCAGGGTCTACAGCACCCTGGCCGATGAGAAAAAAGTACCGCTGGTGCCGTTTTTCCTCCAGGGCGTCGGTGGGGTGCCGGGGATGATGCAGGACGACGGATTGCACCCGTCCGTCGCGGCCCAGGGCAAGTTGCTGGAAAATGTCTGGCCGACCCTGAAACCGTTGCTTTGACGCTTTTCTACAGGCGGTCTTTCGGCTAATGTGGCGCCCCCGATTTGGAGCCCCCGATGCCGCGTCCCGCCTGGTCCCTGTTTGCCTACCAACTGATCGAGCCTGACGAACAGCTGGACCTGTTCGCCTGCCAGGAAGTGCGGGTACACCTGGTGACCCGGCAGCTGGAGCTCGGCGGCTCGGCCGACCGGACGCTCTGCGGCAGCCTGCTGCCGGCCCAGCCTCGCTGGTCGAGCGTGGATCGCAAGATCTTCCAGGACCATCGCCTGTGTTCGTTATGCCGGGCGATCCTGGAGTCCCAGAAGCGCGGCACCTCGCCGATCTGGCCGGAACTGCGGTTCGAGTTGTGATCATCCTGCCCTCCCCGAAATAACGGGGGACGGTGTACAATCGCGATCTTCATACCCTCTGTTCGATCTGCGAAGGATTCCCCGGATGTTGCCGCGCTTGCCTGCCGTCGCCCGCTGCCTGTCTCTTGCCGCCCTGTGTATGGCCGGGCCCGTTGCTGCCCTGGAATTGCCCCTGCCACCACCCGGCGAAGACATTGTCGGCCAGGTGCAAGTGATCAAGGCCAAGTACGAGGACACTTTCGCCGACCTGGGCACGACCTATGACCTGGGCTATACCGAAATGGTCGCCGCCAACCCGGGTGTCGATCCCTGGCTGCCGGGCGCCGGCACCGAGATCGTGCTGCCGACCCGTTTCATCCTGCCGCCGGGCCCGCGCGAAGGCATCGTGATCAACCTCGCCGAGTATCGCCTCTACTACTACCCCAAGGGCCGGAACGTGGTTTACACCTTCCCGTTGGGGATCGGTCGTGAAGGCTGGGGGTCGCCCATCGCCCGGACCAGCATCATCGCCAAGACGCCGAACCCGACCTGGACGCCGCCGGCTTCGATCAGGGCCGAACATGCCGCCGATGGCGACATCCTGCCGAGCGTGGTACCGGCCGGTCCCGACAACCCGCTGGGGCCGTTCAAGTTCACCCTGGGTACCCCGGGGTACCTCATCCATGGTTCGAACAAGAAGTTCGGCATCGGCATGCGCACCAGCCACGGCTGTTTCCGCATGTTCAACAACAACGTCCTGGAAATGGCCAGCATGGTGCCGGTGGGAACGCCGGTGCGTATCATCAACGACCCTTACAAGCTGGGCCTGAGTGGTGGCAAGGTTTACCTGGAAGCCCATACCCCGGTGGACGACAAGGGCAACCCGTCGGTGGTGGACAAGCACACCGCGGTGATCAATGCGATGCTCAAGCGTGAAGACATCACCAGCAACCTGCGCATGAACTGGGATATGGTGCGTGATGTGGTGGCCGCCGAAGATGGCCTGCCGGTGGAGGTCGCCGTGCCGAACGCGTCGGCGCCCATGGTCTCGAGTGCACCGATCGACATGCAACAGTAAGAACGCTCTTCAGGACCCGCCGACGTTTCGCGACGTCGGCGAGTTTTTTATCGCCTGGAAAAATACCCGGGCATAAAAAAGCCGACCCAAGAATGGGTCGGCTCGATAACAATCCCGAAGGACTATTACTTGCGGCTGGCTTTTTCCAGCATGCGCAGAGCGCGCTCGTTGGCTTCGTCAGCAGTCTGTTGTGCTTTTTGAGCAGCAGCCAGAGCTTCATCAGCTTTACGGTAAGCTTCGTCTGCACGAGCTTGGGCGCGAGCTGCTGCGTCTTCGGTAGCAGTCAGACGTGCTTCGGTTTCTTTCGATGCGCTGCTGCAACCGGTAGCCAGAACTGCGGCCAGGGCCAGAGCAGAGAATTTCAGAACGTTGTTCATCGTGTTCCCCTTCAAGGACTTTCTATTAGTGACTGTCTCCCCAGACTGAGGAGTTAGCCGGCGTACATACTACCCATTACTTGTAGTAAGTAAACTGACGTAGCGCAAGAAGCAAAAAAATTGTAGGCGGTGATTCTTTTTCGAGCAACTTTTCTTGCGGTTGTTTAAAAAATACACAGCGCCAAGCCCTTGAATGGAGTGTGCAAGGGTAGAAAAGTTCCGCTTGCGAGAGGAACTCCGGGGCGACCGCTAAAGTCGCTGCTTATTGATTCGCCTACACTTTTGTTCATTTTTTGTGCAGGCCCCAGGCATCTTTATTGGTATTGCCGGTGACTTTAACTACGGGCGTTCGTCTCAAGACTCAACAACTGGCGATGTTCAGCTATTGCACCTTCGCTGACTTCAGCGTGACGCTGGCGTTCAAATCCCTCGACCTGGCGGGTTTTCCCTTCAATGACAGGCGTGCCTTGAGCATTTGCGTCATTGGTGCCTACTATTCATGACGTGCTCGGGTTTGAGCGGTTGGCTTTTTTAGCGCTCGGTGACCGGACAGGCACGGGGTGGCGTAGATGTTCCTTCGCCGGAAAAACATCGGTAAGGTAGGGGTCAGCATTCAGACCCGCGAGGAGTAGTGATGAGCGAGGCGTTGTCCATCCACCATGACCAGGCTGGTCATCAGTTCGAGACCACTGTGGACGGTCATCGTGCCTATCTGACTTACATGGATCTGGGCAAGCAGACCCTGGATATCTATCGCACGTTCGTGCCCAATGCCTTGCGCGGTCGGGGCATTGCGGCGGCGCTGACTGAAAAGGCGCTGCAATACGCGGAAGAGATGGGCTACACGGTGATCCCGTCCTGTTCCTATGTGGAACGCTACATGGAGCGTCACCAGCGACACGCGGCGAAGCTCTGACACCAACGATTTCCAATGAAAAACGCCGGGTCCAAAGCCCGGCGTTTTTCATGCGCTAGAAGAAAGTAGCGATCAAGCGCGCTGACGCTTGGGCAGCACATCCTTGAGCTTGGCGTGCATGCCGCGCAGGGTTTTTTCCGTGGTACCCCAGTCGATGCAGGCATCGGTGATGGAGACGCCGTACTGCAAGTCGGCGAGGTCCTTGGGAATCGCCTGGCAGCCCCAGTTGAGGTGGCTTTCGACCATCAGGCCGATGATCGACTGGTTGCCTTCCAGGATCTGGTTGGCCACGTTCTCCATGACCAGGGGTTGCAGCGCCGGGTCCTTGTTGGAGTTGGCATGGCTGCAGTCGACCATGATGTTCGGCTTGATCTTCGCCTTGTTCAGCGCTTGCTCGCACAGCGCGACGCTGACTGAATCGTAGTTCGGCTTGCCGTTGCCACCGCGCAGTACCACATGACCGTAGGCGTTGCCCTTGGTGGTGACGATGGACACGCCGCCTTCCTGGTTGATACCCAGGAACCGGTGAGGATTGGAGACCGACTGCAATGCGTTGATCGCCACGGTCAGGCCGCCGTCGGTGCCGTTCTTGAAGCCCACGGCCGAGGACAGGCCCGAGGCCATTTCGCGGTGTGTCTGGGATTCGGTGGTTCGCGCGCCGATGGCCGACCAACTGATCAGGTCCTGCAGATATTGCGGGGAGATCGGGTCCAGGGCCTCGGTGGCGGTGGGCAGGCCCATTTCCGCCAGGTCCAGCAGCAACTGACGACCGATGTGCAGGCCATCCTGGATCTTGAACGAGTCGTCCAGATAAGGATCGTTGATCAGGCCTTTCCAGCCGACGGTGGTCCGGGGTTTCTCGAAATACACCCGCATGACCAGGTACAGCGTATCGGAGACTTCCGCTGCCAGGACCTTCAGGCGCTCGGCATATTCGTGGGCGGCCTTGATGTCATGGATCGAGCAGGGCCCGATGACGACGAACAGGCGATGGTCGGTGCCGTCGAGGATATTGCGGATGACTTCCCGCCCCTTGGTCACGGTGCGCAGGGCAGCGTCGCTCAGGGGAATATCGCGCTTGAGCTGGTCAGGCGTGATGAGGGTCTCGTTGGAGGCGACGTTAAGGTCATTGATCGGTAAATCAGCCATCGTGTTACTCGTCAGGTCACGGGTGCCGGCCGCCAGCGATCCCCGCGCGGCGGTGCACAGCGGATTTAAGCGCGTCGGGGAGCCGAACCTTATCGCGTTACGAGGCTGCTCGACAATGGGCAAGGGCCGGTTTAATGGTGCTGGGAGCGCTTGATCCGACCTGAAGGCGTGGCATTGGCGAAAAGCGCCTGCGCCAGGGCGAGGATCGGCCCGATGGACGCAAGGCTCCTCGCCACGGGGAAGGGCACCTGTGTAATGATGTGCTCGGCCTTCAAGCAGAGGAGTGACGATGATGCAGGCAGGCTTCAAACCGCGGATCGGGGTGATCGGCACCGGGGCGATCGGAGGGTTCTACGGCGTGATGCTGGCGCGTGCCGGCCATGATGTGCACTTCCTGCTGCGCAGTGAATTCGGCGCGGTCGCTGAACACGGCTTGCGGATCGATAGCGCGGTCCACGGACCACTGACACTCAACCCGGTCCAGGCATATCGAACCGCAGCCGACATGCCGCCCTGCGACTGGCTGCTGGTCGGCGCCAAGACCACCAGCAATGCCGACCTGGCCCCGGCCATCGTCCAGGCGGCGGCCGATGGCGCGAAGGTCCTGCTGCTGCAGAACGGTCTCGATGTCGAAGACGAACTCCGGCCCCTGTTGCCCGAATCGTTGCATCTGCTGGGCGGCCTGTGCCTGATCTGTGTGAACCGTGTCGGCCCGGGCGTCGTCGCGCATCAGGCCCTTGGCTCGGTGAATATCGGTTATCACAGCGGTTCATGCGCTGACCAGGCCGGGCGCATGGCGGTCGTCGAGGAGGCCGCGACGCTGTTTCGTGCCGCCGGCATCGACTCCCAGGCGATGCCTGACCTGCGACAGGCCCGCTGGCAGAAGCTGGTGTGGAACGTGCCGTACAACGGCCTGTCCGTCCTGCTGGGGGCCAGCACCACCCCGTTGATGGCTGACGACCGCAGCCGCGAGCTGATCCGGGCGTTGATGGAGGAGGTGGTGCGTGGTGCCCAGGCCTGCGGTCATCACGTCGCGCCAGGCTACGCCGAGTATCTGTTTACGATGACCGACAAGATGCCCGATTACTGGCCAAGCATGTATCACGACTTTTCCCACAAGCGTGCGCTGGAACTGGATGCGATCTACTGCCGGCCATTGGCGGCGGCGAAAGCGGCAGGTTGTGAATTACCGAAAATCGAAGCCTTGTACCAGGCGCTGGCGTTCATCGACGGACGCAACCGCTGATCGGGCGGAAGGGGGAGGCATGGCAAACAACATCGATGACAGGCTGGTGCTGGCGATCTCTTCACGGGCGCTGTTCGACCTGAGGGAAAGCCACAAGGTGTATCTGTCGAGTGGCGTCGAAGCCTATCGGCAGTACCAGATCGAGCACGAAGACGAGGTCCTCGAACCTGGCGATGCGTTCGCCCTCGTGCAAAAGCTGCTCAGCCTCAACGAGCATCTGGGGCGTGCCCGGGTCGAGGTAATCCTGGTGTCGCGCAACAGTGCCGACACGGGGCTTCGGGTGTTCAACTCGATCCATCATTACGGCCTGGCGATCTCGCGCGCGGCCTTCGTCGGTGGTCGCAGCCCGTACCCTTACCTCAAGGCGTTCGGCTGCGATCTGTTCCTCTCCACCCATGCCGAAGACGTACGCAGCGCCCTGGACGCCGGATTCGCCGCGGCGACCATCCTGTCGGGCGGTGCCAGCCGTGCCGCCAGCGAAGAGTTGCGCATTGCCTTCGATGGCGATGCGGTGCTGTTTTCCGATGAGTCGGAGCGCATCTACCAGAGCGGCGGGCTGGAGGCTTTCCAGGCCAGCGAGCGACAGGCCGCCCGCGAGCCGCTGCGAGGCGGGCCGTTCAAAGGGTTCCTGGCGGCGCTCAATGCGCTGCAGCGCGAGTTTCCCGAGGACGCCTGCCCGATTCGCACTGCCTTGGTCACCGCCCGTTCGGCTCCCGCCCATGAGCGGGTCATCCGCACCTTGCGCGAATGGGACATCCGTCTGGACGAGTCACTGTTTCTCGGCGGCCTGACCAAGTCGGCATTCCTCGAAGCCTTTGCCGCCGACGTGTTTTTCGACGACCAGACCGGCCACTGCGAACTGGCTCGCGAAGTGGTCGCCACAGGTCACGTACCCCACGGCATCAGTAACGAAGTCAAGCCCTGACGAGCCGTCGTCCGGGACGTCAAGCCACACGTCGTAGTCCCCGAGGCACTGCTAAGCTGAATCAATCTCCGCCATTCTGGCACGCGAGGAGGTCACATGATTCGTTCGATGCTGTATGCCACAGACCTGGGGCTGTATGCCCCCTATGTGATGCAGCATGCCTTGGCGTTGGCACGGACGTTTGAAGCCGAGTTGTATGTGGTGCATGCGGTAGAGCCGATGGGGCTGTTCGCCGAATCGGTGTTGCAAAGCTATCTCGACGAGCAGGCGCTGAACGAATTTCATCGACAGGGTCTGAATACCGTGATGGCCAATATCGAACAGCGGGTGCTCGACAGTTTTCGCGAAGAATTGGGGGAGGGGCAGCAGGACTTGAAGCTGATCAAATCGGTCAGGGTGTATCAGGGCGATCCTTCCCAGGTCATTCTCGAACAGGCAGCGAAACTCTCTGTCGATTTGCTGATCGTAGGCAGTCATTGCCAAGGGGCAAGTGGTGAGACGCCCTTGGGCAGGACCGCTGCGCGGGTATTGCAGTTATCCCGGGTGCCGGTGTACCTGGTGCCGCTGGTGCAGCGTCGGCGCCAGGGAGAAGCTTGAGGCTAAATGATGGCTTTTCATAAAAAGTTCTAGATTTATTGTCGTGACCATTCATATAGTTATATACCGTCGCTGATGCCCGTGGCGTCCAACTGCTTTGAGGGATACATATGAAGCTTCAACAACTGCGCTACATCTGGGAAGTGGCGCACCACGACCTCAACGTTTCCGCTACCGCACAAAGCCTCTATACGTCGCAACCCGGCATCAGCAAGCAGATCCGACTGTTGGAAGACGAGCTGGGAGTGGAAGTCTTCGCCCGCAGTGGCAAGCACCTGACCCGCGTGACCCCGGCCGGTGAGCGCATCATCACCACGGCCGGCGAGATCCTGCGCAAGGTCGAGAGCATCAAGCAGATCGCCCAGGAGTTCTCCAACGAGAAAAAAGGCACCCTGTCGATCGCCACCACTCACACCCAGGCCCGCTACGCGCTGCCGCCGGTGATCAGCAATTTCATCAAGCAATACCCGGACGTGGCCCTGCACATGCACCAGGGGTCGCCCATGCAGATCGCCGAGATGGCCGCCGACGGCACGGTGGATTTCGCCATCGCCACCGAGGCCCTGGAGTTGTTCGGCGACCTGGTGATGATGCCGTGCTATCGCTGGAACCGTTGTGTGGCCGTGCCCCAGGGCCATCCGTTGACCAAGCTGCCAAAGCTGACGCTCGAAGCGTTGGCCGAATACCCCATCGTGACGTACGTGTTCGGGTTCACCGGCCGGTCGAAACTCGACGAAGCCTTCAGCCACCGTGGGCTGACCCCGAAAGTGGTGTTCACCGCCGCCGATGCCGACGTGATCAAGACTTATGTACGTCTCGGCCTGGGCGTGGGTATCGTGGCGAAAATGGCCGTCGACACCAAGCTCGACAGCGACCTGGTCGTGCTGGACGCCAGTGAGCTGTTCGAATCGAGCGTGACCAAGATCGGATTCCGCCGCGGCACTTTCCTGCGGGGATTCATGTGCGATTTCATCGAGAAATTCGCGCCACACCTGACCCGGGAAGTCATGGCCAAGGCCATCCAGTGCCATAACAAGCAGGAACTCGAGGAACTGTTCGACGGCGTCGAACTACCGGTACATTGATACCAGAGAGCGTACGAAAAGGTGTCGTGTACCTTTTCGTACGCCCTAGATCACCTCGGTGACAGCGAACTGTTGCCGGGTACCCGCCACCACGATCTCCACCTCATCGCCTTCGAACTTGCCCAGCAGGCCTCGGCCCAGGGGGGAGCGAGGGGTGATGACCGTGATCGGCTGGCCCACCAGCGACACCTTCAGTCCCGCTGCATCCGGCCCGAGAAACAGCCACTGCTCGCGACCTTCCTCATCTTCCAGGCCGATCAGTGTACCTACCTGGATCCCGCGTTGTTCGTCGTATGGCCTGAGCGCCAGGTTCTGGCAGAGCGCCAGGGCCTGGCGGATTTCCTCGACGCGTCGGGCTTGTCCGGCGGCGAGGTAGGACGCTTCGAGGCCCAGGGTGTCGTACTTGTTCTCGGCGATGTTCTCTTCATGGGTCGCGGCTTCGTAGGCGGTTTGCGCGGCGCGTTCGGCGATCTCGAGATCGACCTTGAGCTTGTCGAGAATCAGTCGGTGGACGGTCTGTTTATCCATGATCAATTGCAGAACTGTAGAACGTTGGCACGGCTTTTTTCGCTGGGGGCGTTCTGGTCCTGCTGCAGCCAGAACTGGCATTTGGGATTGGACAGGTTACGCGGATCGCTGCGGGCCTGATCCAGGGCCTGGCGCTGCTCGTTCCTTTGCAGGTTCTGCTGATACTGCTCGAACATGGGCGTGGGCGGCTCGGGAGGCGGCTGCACGGCTGGCGGTTGCGCCAGTTGATGCACGGCGCCGACCACCGGGGCCAGTTGTTCGTCGAAGATGAATTTCGACAGCAACCAGCTGGTCAGGACGATGGCGAGAAACCCAAGCCATAATCCCAGGGCAATGCTGAGGGTCAATTGCAGGGCGCCGAGGCGCTGGGCGGGCGGATGATCAGGCATGGCTGCTTCCTGGCAGGGCTCGTAGGGCGGTGATTGTCGCATGAAGATTAATCGCCGTCGGCCCTTCTGCATCATCGGTTTATTCGGGACAATCGCACCTTTGTCACAGGGAGTCGGGAATGACCGGGCGTTGGGATATCTTTTGCACCGTTGTCGATAATTTTGGCGACATCGGCGTCACCTGGCGCCTGGCCCGGCAACTGGTGGCCGAGCATCGGTGTGCCGTCCGGCTATGGGTCGACGACTTGCGTGCTTTCGAGCGGTTGTGCCCAGGCATCGATACCACCCTCGCGCAGCAGTGGCAGCAAGGGGTTGAGGTGCGTCACTGGGCCCAGGACTGGCCCGCCACCGAAGCGGCCGATGTGGTAATCGCCGCGTTCGCCTGCCAGTTGCCCAGTGCCTATATGGATGCGATGGCCGAGCGCCAGAAGACGCCGTTATGGATGAATCTCGACTACCTGAGCGCCGAGGACTGGGTCATCGGATGCCACGGGCTACCGTCGGTCAAGTACCGCCACGTGCAGAAATATTTCTTCTTCCCTGGTTTCCGTGAAGGGACGGGAGGCTTGCTGCGTGAAGCGGGTCTGTTGGAGCGGCGCCGGCAATTCCAGCAGGATGCCGAGGCGCAGCGCATGTTCCTCCAGGGCCTGGGGGTCGAGCGGGCGCCGGATGCGCGCCTGATCTCCCTGTTCGCCTATGAAAACGCCGGGCTGGCGAGTTGGTTCGATGCCATGGCGCACGACGCCCGGGCGTCCCACGTGCTGGTGCCGGAAGGGCGGATACTGGGGGACGTCGAACGTTGGTTCGCGGTAGGCCCGTTGGAGGTCGGCGCAGTGCATCGGCGTGGCGCCCTGACGGTGCAGGTGCTGCCATTCGTCCGGCAGGATCAATACGATCTGCTGCTGTGGTGCTGCGATTTCAACGCCGTGCGCGGCGAGGATTCTTTCGTGCGTGCCCAGTGGGCCGGCCGGCCACTGCTCTGGCACATCTATCAGCAGGAAGAGGACGTACACCTGGACAAACTGGAGGCTTTCCTCACGCTCTACACCCAAGGACTTGCAGAGCCGGCGCAAAAAGCGATGAGCGGTCTCTGGCGGGCGTGGAATGCCGGCCAGGACATGGCCGAACACTGGAAAACCGTCTGCGAGCGGCAGCAGGAACTGGCCGAACATGCCCAGGCGTGGTGCCTGGAACAGGCTTCGCGACCCGATCTTGCCACGGCGCTGGTGAAGTTTTACGGAAATTGGCTATGATACGCGGCCTAGATTTTTGTAAATCCCATCCAAATTCGGATATTCGCAATGAAAACTGGTAAAGAACTCAAACCCGGTACCGTGATTCGTATCGACAACGATCCTTGGTTGGTTCAGAAAGCTGAATTCACCAAGTCGGGTCGTAACAGCGCGATCATGAAGACCAAGCTGAAGAACCTGTTGACCGGCTACAAGACCGAAACCGTCTACGGCGCCGACGACAAGCTGGACGACGTGATCCTCGACCGCAAGGAAGCCACCCTGTCCTTCATCAGCGGTGACTCCTACACGTTCATGGACACCACTGACTACACCATGTACGAGCTGAACGCCGAAGACATCGAAAGCGTCCTGCCATTCGTTGAAGAAGGCATGACCGACGTCTGCGAAGCCGTATTCTTCGAAGGCCGTCTGGTTTCCGTGGAACTGCCGACCACCATCGTGCGCCAGGTTGACTACACCGAAGGTTCCGCTCGCGGCGACACTTCCGGCAAGGTCATGAAGCCTGCCAAACTGAAGAACGGTACCGAGCTGTCGGTTGCTGACTTCATCGAAATCGGCGACATGATCGAGATCGATACCCGCGATGGCGGTTCCTACAAGGGCCGCGCCAAGTAAGCGACGCCTTGTGCATGAAAAAGCCCGACCATTGAGTCGGGCTTTTTCATTTCAACATACAGCAATTCCTGGTGGCGAAGGGAGCAGGCTCCCTCGCCATCAGGGCTGCGCAGCCCATTCACTTAAGGTGTTGCTTGAGCTCCTCGGACACCTGCAACATCGCCGAACGCACTGCCGGCACCTGGCTCACGACGTTGAGCAGGCCATAGTCGTGGATCATGCCGTTGTAGCGCACTGCGGTGACCGGCACACCGGCGGCGTCCAGTTTGCGAGCATAGGCTTCGCCTTCGTCGCGCAATACATCGGCCTCGGCGGTCTGCACCAGTGCTGGCGGCAGCCCCTTGAGTTGCGCGGTGGTCGCCCGCAGCGGCGAAGCATAGATCTCGCTGCGCTGTCCGGCATCGGTGGTGTAGTTGTCCCAGAACCACTTCATCATGTTCTTGCTGAGGAAGTGTCCCTCGGCGAATTGGTTGTAGGACGCAGTTTCGAAGCTGGCGTCGGTCACCGGCCATAACAGCGCCTGGAACCGGATCGCCGGGGTACCCTTGTCCTTGGCCATCAATGCCACGACGGCTGCCATGTTGCCGCCAACGCTGTTACCCACCACTGCCAGGCGCTTGCCGTCGACATTGATCTGCTTGCCATGCTCGGCCACCCATTTCGTGGCGGCGTAGGCCTGGTTGATCGCCACCGGGTAATGCGCTTCGGGGGACGGCGTGTAGTTGACGAACACTGCCGCGGCTCCCGATCCCGCCACCAGGTCACGAACCAGTCGTTCGTGGGTCGGGAAATCCCCCAACACCCAGCCGCCGCCATGGAAGAACATGAACACGGGCAATTCCCCCTTGACCCCGGCCGGACGAACGATGGTCAGGCTGATCGACTGGCCATCCACCTGGATGGTTTTCTCGCTGACATCGGCCTTGGGCAGGGTCAGTTTAACCCCCGCCTGGGCGCCAACCAGTACAGCACGGGCATCCTTGGGAGAAAGCTGTTCCAGCGGCTTGCCAGTGCCGGCGTTCAGTGCATCGAGGAACGTCTGGGTGTTGTGCTCGACAATGCCGTTGGCGAAGGCGCTGCTGACGCTGAGTGCGAGAAGGGTGCCGGTCAGGGCTTTGCTGAATGTGTTCATGTTCGTCTCCTTGAGGTCAGTAGGGTCGGTGATCAGATGGTTACGTGCAGGCGGACATCGACGTTGCCGCGAGTTGCGTTGGAGTAGGGGCAGACCTGGTGAGCCGCGTCCACCAGGCTTTGCGCTTCGTCCTGATCCAGGCCTGGCAGGCTGATGTGCAGGTCGATGTCGAGGCCGAAACCACCGGGGATCTGGCCGATGCCGACATGGGCGGTAATCGAGGCATCATCCGGGATCTTGCGCTTGCTCTGGCTGGCGACGAATTTCAGGGCGCCGATGAAGCAGGCCGAGTAACCGGCAGCGAACAGTTGTTCCGGGTTGGTTGCCGCGCCACCAGCGCCGCCGAGTTCCTTGGGCGTGGCGAGCTTGACGTCGAGGATGTTGTCGCTGGAGATCGCACGACCATCACGGCCGCCGGTGGAAGTTGCGATTGCGGTGTAGAGAGTTTTCATGATGGGAGCCTCGTTTCTGGTTGATGATTTGCGCTAAATGTTTGTGCGCTAAGTAGGTGTGAAGAGAATGTATAGCGCAAACATTTTGCGCGCAAGATAAATTTTCGAGGCGGATGGATTTTTTTAGATCGGAAGGTCTTGAACCCTTGATATAGAGCGTTTCAAGCGGTTAAAAAAATTTGATACGCCGGCTTCGAGTAGGCCTTTGTGGACAGACCTGGCCTACATAAGGAAGTCGGGTAAGGATGAAATGGGGGGCGCAGGCAGGAATATGCGGGGTGCGAAGGCTGAGGGCGGGGGAGCGTGTGTGGGGCCGCGCTTGCTCACGATGGCGCGGTGGCAGTCCCTGGCGGTATGACGACATACCGCCATCGCGGGATCGCCAGGCTTTGAGGAGGTGGAATCAGAGGCTGTCTTGCAGATGGCTGCGCAGTGCCTGCAGGTCCTGTTGCAGTTTTTTCAACTGCTCCAGGGTCTGGCCGCTGGCGGCGAGGATGCATTGGGGAATATCGAGGGCTTTTTTCTGCAAGGCGCGGCCTTTCTCGGTGAGTTCCACAACCACCACGCGTTCGTCTTCTCGGCTGCGGGTGCGGCTCAGCAGGCCTTCGGCCTCAAGGCGCTTGAGCAGCGGGGTCAACGAGCCCGGGTCGGTAAGCAGGCGACTGCTGATCTCCCCTACGGTCAAACCGTCGGTTTCCCACAGCACCATCATCGCCAGGTATTGGGGGTATGTCAGGCCCAGGGCTTGCAGCAGTGGCTTGTAGACCTTGGTCATCATCAGCGACGTAGAGTGCAGGGCAAAGCAAACCTGGTTGTCGAGCAACAGGGCTTCGCAAGGGTCGGGGGTGGCGTGCTGAGTACTCATGGCAAAACCTTCAATCAATGATTGGGATAAATCTAGCGGGCAAATCTTTCGTGCGCCAGACAATTCTGACGTGTTGCACCGATGTCACGTTTCGCCGAAGGCGTCGACTGCGTAGGATATGCGCCCTTGATGAGGGGAGAATCGTCTGTGATCGAGAGTTTTCTGTATCTGGTGGTCGGGGCTGCGTTGGGCACCCTGGGGGGATTGTTCGGGATTGGCGGCGGATTGATCGCGATTCCGGTTCTGGGGGTCTGGTTCGGTCTGGACCAGCAGATCGCCCAGGGGACGGCGCTGGTGATGGTGGTTCCCAATGTGATGCTGGCCCTGTGGCGTTACCACCAGCGTAATCGCATCGAGCTGCGCCATGTCCTGCCGTTGGCGACCATGGGGTTCTGCTTTGCCTGGCTTGGCTCGATCTGGGCCGTCGGCATCGATGCCCAGAGCATGCGCATCGGTTTCGTGGCGTTCTTGATCGTATTGGCGGCCTATAACCTGATCCGTATGTTCGCCACCAGCGCGCCGGCCTCGGCACAGATGCGCTATGGCTGGCCGTGGCTCGGCGTGCTGGGGGCGGTGTCCGGGGCCATGGGAGGTCTGTTCGGTGTCGGCGGGGCTGTTGTCGCGACGCCTATCCTGACCAGCCTGTTTGGCACCACCCAGGTGGTGGCCCAGGGGTTGTCGCTGTCGCTGGCCTTGCCCAGCACCGGCGTGACCCTGGCTACCTACGCGTTCCACCACCAGGTGGACTGGAGCATCGGCGTGCCCTTGGCCGCCGGCGGCTTGCTGAGCATCAGCTGGGGCGTGAAAGTTGCCCATGCCATGCCGGAGCGCCTGTTGCGCGCCTTGTTCTGCGGCTTCCTGGTGGTTTGCGCGATCCTGCTCGCCTTTAAAGCTTGAAGCCTTCGACGATGTGCTCGGCCAGGCATTCGGTGATCGGCGACGGATTGTGCAGGTTGCGGATCAGCATGATGCTGGCCTCGGGCAGTTCCGGCAGGTTCTCGGCCTCGCCCAGTACCCGCATGTCCGGCGTGAGCAGGCTTTCCAGTTGCGCGGTGATCGCCAGGCCCGCGCCCACCACGGCCATGAGCGCCGACAGGCTGGAACTGTTGTAGGCCACGCGATACTCGCGGCCCATGGCATCCAGCGCATTGCAGGCCCACTGTCGGCAGAAACAGTCACTGTTGAACATCGCCAGGGGCAGTGGTGTTTTTTCATGGGCGTTGAAGCACGCCGCTTCGGCCCAGACGAAGCGTTCCTTGCGCAATAGCTGGCCGATTTCATCCCCGGGTTTACGGGTGACGATGGACAGGTCCAGGTCCTGGCGTAGCAACAGCTGCTTGGACGATTCGCAATGCACTTCGATTTCGATCAGCGGATAGAACTGGGCGAAGCGCTGCAGGATACCCGGCAGGAATCGCATCACGTAATCGTCCGGTGTGCCGATGCGCACGGTACCGACCATGTGCGGTTCGCGCAGGGTATTGAACACCTCGCTGTGCAGCTTGAGGATCCTGCGGGCGTACCCCAATAGCACCTGGCCTTCGGCGGTGAGCTTGACCTGGCGCCCGTCACGCTCGAACAGGCGCCGCTGCAGCACATCTTCTTCCAGGCGCTTCATCTGCATGCTGACGGCGGACTGGGTGCGGTTGACCAGTTCACCGGCCCGGGTGAATCCCCCCTGGTCGGCAATGGCGACGAAGGTACGCAGCACTTCCGTATCGATGCTCGGGTAACTCGACAATGGATCAATCTCCGAGATGTATTGCATAAGAAACATTCGTTGGATTGATCTTAGCGGTGGCGCGAGACTTGAGCCACCCCCAACGGAGGACATCACGATGAAAGGTCAGAAAGGATACGTATCGATAGATAAGCACTCATTCCATCGGTTTTCCCTCAGCGATCTGTTGCACAAGTTTAGCCGCTGGTATGAATTGCACCATGAGCGTGAATTGCTCGCCGGATTGAGCGACGAGGCGCTCAAGGACATCGGTGTCAGTCGAGCGGATGTCGAAAAGGAAGTGGTTCGGCCATTCTGGGATGATCCATTGCACAAATGAGCCATCCCTCCCTACACAAATCGATTCCCGGTGAGGTAGGTTGCGAGCAGACAAGGAGATCTCCATGCCCGCGACTGTATCCTTTACCCTCAAACAGGCCCGGCGCCTGGCGTTGGCCGCCCAGGGATTCAATGGGCGGCTGGCGCCGGCTTCGGTGCAGTCCTCGCGTCTCAACCGTCTGATCGAACGCCTCGGCGTGCTGCAGATCGATTCCGTCAACGCATTGGTGCGCTCGCATTACCTTCCGCTGTTCTCCCGTCTCGGCCATTACAATCTCGATTTGCTCGATCAGGCGGCCTGGAGCCAGGGGCGACGCCGGACATTGTTCGAGTACTGGGGGCACGAAGCGTCCCTGCTGCCCATGTCGATGTACCCGCTGATGCGCTGGCGCATGATCCGCGCGTCTCGCGGCGAAGGCATCTATCAACAGTTGGCGCGTTTCGGCCGGGAGCGCCAGGAGGTCATTCGCCGCGTCCTCGCGTCGGTCCGGGAGCGGGGAGCACTGGGGGCGGGCAGCTTGTCCACTCGCCAGGATAAGGCCGGTCCGTGGTGGGACTGGAGCGCCGAGAAGCATGCCCTTGAGTGGCTGTTCGCGGCCGGGGAGGTCACGGTGGCGGGGCGCCGCGGTTTCGAGCGGCTCTACGACCTGCCGGAGCGGGTGTTCCCGGCCTCGGTCCTGCAACAGCCGCTGCCGGACGAGGCCCAGGCCCAGCGCGCATTATTGCTGCACGCAGCCGAAGCGCTGGGAGTGGGGACCGAAAAGGATCTGCGAGATTACTTCCGTCTCGACCCGGCTGACAGCCGCGCACGGTTGGCGGAGCTGGAAGAGGGCGGGCAGTTGCTGCGTTGCCAGGTGCAAGGCTGGAAGCAGCCCGCCTGGTGCCGACCTGATGTGAAGATTGTTCGCAAGGTAGCGGCCAGTGCCCTGTTGTCGCCGTTCGATTCGCTGGTATGGGAACGCAGTCGTACCGAGCGGTTGTTCGATTTCCGTTATCGACTGGAAATCTACACCCCGGCCCACAAGCGCGTTTACGGCTATTACGTCCTGCCGTTCCTGCACGACGAACGTATCGCCGCCCGGATCGATCTACGGGCGGAACGCGCCCAGGGCCGGTTGGCGGTGCATGCGGTGCACGAGGAAGAGCCAGGGCTGGACGAGGAGGGCATGCTGGCGTTGGCGATGAGCCTGCGGCGCATGGCCGATTGGTTGGGGTTGGAACGGGTTCAGCTCAATTGCCGGCGAATGGGTGGGGTACGCTTGGCGGTGGCGTTGGCCGGAATCGGTGCTGGCTGAGTCGGTCCCTTCGCGGGCAAGCCTGCTTCCACATCGGGCCGGGTCGAACACAAGAATCATGTTCATCGCCGGCCTACCGTGGGGGCGGGCTTGCCCGCGAAGATGTCGTTCAGTCGCGACAAGCTGAATGATTCAGCGCCGAACCTGCTTCAACGTTTCGGCAATCAGGAACGCCAGCTCCAGCGACTGATCGGCATTCATCCGCGGGTCGCAGTGGGTGTGGTAGCGGTCCGACAGGCCATCCTCGGTGATCGGCCTGGCGCCGCCGATGCACTCGGTGACGTTCTGTCCGGTCATCTCGATGTGGATTCCGCCCGCATAGGTACCTTCCGCCTCATGGACCTGGAAGAACTGTTTCACCTCCCCGAGGATCTGCGCGAAGTCCCGCGTCTTGTAGCCGCTGCTGGCCTTGATGGTATTGCCATGCATAGGGTCTGAGCTCCACAGCACCTGCTTGCCTTCACGCTGCACGGCACGCAACAGCTGTGGAAGATGATCGCCAACCTGATTCGCGCCCATCCGTGCGATCAGGTTCAGGCGACCCGGATCGTTGTCGGGGTTGAGCACGTCGATCAGGCGGATCAGGTCATCGGGCTTCATGCTCGGGCCGACCTTGACCCCGATCGGGTTGTTCACGCCCCGCAGGAATTCGACATGGGCTCCGTCCAGTTGACGGGTACGGTCACCGATCCAGAGCATGTGTGCCGAGCAGTCGTAATAGTCATTGGTCAGGCTGTCCCGGCGCACGAAGGCTTCTTCATAGTTCAGCAACAGTGCTTCATGTGCGGTGAAGAAGCTGGTTTCACGCAATTGTGGCGAGCTGTCCATGCCGCAGGCGCGCATGAACGCCAGGGTTTCGTCGATGCGGTCGGCCAGGTGGCTGTATTTTTCCGCCAGGGCCGAGTTGGCGATGAAGTCCAGGTTCCACTTATGCACCTGGTGCAGATCGGCAAAACCGCCCTGGGCGAACGCCCGCAGCAGGTTCAAGGTAGCGGTGGACTGATGGTAGGCCTGCAACAGTCGATCCGGATCCGGCACGCGGCTCTGCTGGTCGAAGCCGATGCCGTTGACGATGTCGCCCCGGTAGGCCGGCAAGGTCATGCCGTCGATGGTTTCATCGTTGGCCGAACGCGGCTTGGCGAATTGCCCGGCCATGCGGCCGACCTTGACCACCGGGCAGCCGGCGGCGAAGGTCATGACAATGGCCATCTGCAACAGCACCTTGAAGGTGTCGCGGATCTTCGCCGCCGAGAACTCCGCAAAGCTTTCGGCGCAATCGCCACCCTGGAGCAGGAAGGCCCGGCCCTGGGTCACCTCGGCGAACTGACGGCGCAGTTCCCGGGCCTCTCCGGCAAACACCAGCGGCGGATAGCTGGCCAGGGTCTGCTCGACCTGCAGCAGGTGCGCCGCGTCGGGGTAACGAGGTTGTTGCTGGATCGGCAAGGCGCGCCAGCTGTCAGGGCTCCAGGGTTGGCTCATCATGGTCTCTAATGGATTACGCTCGGACGCCCATGTTACCAGCAAATTAGTGCGTGACCTGCTGCCGTCGCCTGGTCGACAATCGCGCTTTTGCCCAGGCACCGGCCCAACCGGTCATGAGCGGCCTGGTTGCTATCGGGAGTTGAAATGACAGAGGAGCGTGTCGAGCATCTGCTCGCCGAAGTGCACGATGAGTTCGGCATGATCCGCGTATTCGAGGTGGCCGATTACCGGTTCCTCGAATTCGGCGATGCCATCGAACAAAGCTGTGTGTTCACGGCAGATCCCAGCTGGCTCGAATACGATTACACCCGGGCCATGCTGATCGGTGCGTTGTGCCATGAGCAACCGGAAAGCGCGCTGTTCCTGGGGCTGGGCGCCGGAACGCTGACCCAGGCCTGTCTCAAGTTCCTGCCGCTGGAAGATGTCGAGGCTATCGAATTGCGCCCCGATGTGCCGCGCCTGGCCATCGAATACCTGGGGCTGGATGACGATCCCCGCCTGTATATCCGGGTCGGCGACGCCCTGCAGCTGCTGGAAACCGCCGAACCCGCGGACCTGATTTTCGTCGACCTCTATACCGACGTCGGTCCGGGCGTCGGGCATCTGGCCTGGGGTTTCCTGGAAAACTGCCAGAAGCGTCTCAATCCGGGCGGCTGGCTGGTGATCAACCAATGGGCCACCGATGACGGCAAGCCGTTGGGTGCGGCGTTGCTGCGCGGTTTGTACCACCGCCACTACTGGGAATTGCCAGTGAAGGAGGGCAATGTGATCCTGATCGTGCCGGCGGACCTGGAGCAGACACTGGATATGGAAGGCCTGATTGCCCGGGCCGAAGGGTTGGCGCCACGACTGGGCTATTCGTTGCAGTCATTGATCAAGGCGATCCGGCCCGCGACCTGATCAAGGGCCAGGAATCCCTGTGGCGAGGGGATTCATCTGGCTGGTGCGCGCAGCGCGCCCCTCCAGTGCTCATCCTGTCGGGAATGCGTCGGATTACATCGGGGCTGCCTGGCAGCCCAGCGGGATAAATCCCCTCGCCGCATTGGGTGTATGGCAAGCCCGTACTGCGGCGCAGCGATAAAAAAAGCTCCCTTTTTGGGCAAATTCCGGTATAGTGCGCGCCGGCCTTTAGCCGGGCCGCGTCAAGGTAGCGCAATTTTCTGAAGCCAGCTTCGGTTGCATGTCCGCACAACGGATGCTCTCTCGACGTTCTTTTTTCATTCATTCGTTTTCGCAAATCCCCGCCGACAAAGCTGCCAGGGCGACTCTTGAGTCTCAACACGGCATGCGCAGCTTTGGAGCATGGGTCTTTGCGGATGCACTTAGAGGCAGACCCATGACCCAGGAAATCGGCGGCTTCGCCGCTCTTGAACTTCATCCCAATATTGTCGCTGCAGTAGTCGCTACCGGCTATGAAGAGCCTTCGGCCATTCAGCAGCAGTCGATCCCGATCATTCTCGCCGGTCACGACATGATTGGCCAGGCGCAAACCGGTACGGGCAAGACCGCCGCGTTCGCCCTGCCTATCCTGCACCGCATTGATCCGTCCAAGCGCGAGCCGCAAGCTCTGATCCTGGCCCCAACCCGTGAGTTGGCGCTGCAAGTTGCAACCGCTTTCGAAACCTACGCCAAGCAGATGCCGGGCGTGACTGTTGTGGCTGTCTACGGCGGCGCGCCGATGGGCCCACAACTGAAAGCAATCCGTAATGGCGCACAGATCGTTGTCGCCACCCCGGGCCGTCTGTGCGACCACCTGCGTCGCGACGAAAAAGTCCTGGCCACCGTGAACCACCTGGTTCTCGACGAAGCGGACGAAATGCTCAAGCTGGGCTTCATGGATGACCTGGAAGTGATCTTCAAGGCCATGCCGGAAACCCGCCAGACCGTACTGTTCTCGGCCACCTTGCCGCAGTCGATCCGTGCGATCGCCGAGCGTCACCTCAAGGACCCGAAACACGTCAAGATCCAGAGCAAGACCCAGACCGTCACCGCGATCGAGCAGGCCCACCTGCTGGTCCACGCCGACCAGAAGACCTCTGCCGTCCTGAGCCTGCTGGAAGTCGAGGATTTCGACGCCCTGATCATGTTCGTTCGCACCAAGCAAGCGACCCTGGATCTGGCCAGCGCCCTGGAAGCCAAAGGCTACAAGGCCGCTGCGCTGAATGGCGACATTGCCCAGAACCAGCGTGAGCGCGTCATCGACTCCCTCAAGGATGGTCGCCTGGACATCGTCGTGGCGACTGACGTTGCTGCCCGTGGCCTGGACGTTCCGCGCATCACCCACGTATTCAACGTGGACATGCCGTACGACCCTGAGTCCTACGTTCACCGTATCGGTCGTACCGGTCGTGCGGGCCGCGAAGGTCGCGCACTGCTGCTGGTGACGCCTCGTGAGCGCCGCATGCTGCAGGTGATCGAGCGTGTGACCGGTCAGAAAGTGGCTGAAGTGCGTCTGCCGGATGCCCAGGCCGTTCTCGATGCCCGCATCAAGAAACTGACCAATAGCCTGTCGCCGCTGGTGGCTGACGCTGAGTCGACCCACGGTGATCTGCTCGATCGCCTGACCGCCGACATCGGTTGCTCCCCACGTGCCCTGGCTGCCGCCCTGCTGCGCAAGGCGACCAATGGACAGGCACTGGACCTGGCTGCGATCGAGAAAGAGCGTCCACTGGTGCCGAACAGCGCGCCTCGTGGCGATCGTCCTGAGCGTAGCGGTGACCGTCCTGACCGTGGCGACCGTGAGCGTCGTGCTCCGATCCCGCTGGCCGAAGGTCGTGCCCGTTGCCGTACCGCACTGGGTGCTCGTGACGGCATTGCTGCCAAGAACCTGCTGGGCGCCATCCTCAATGAAGGTGGCCTGGCTCGTGAAGCCATCGGTCGCATCCAGGTGCGTGACAGCTTCAGCCTGGTAGAGCTGCCGGAAGATGGCCTGGAGAAGTTGCTGACCAAGCTGAAGGACACTCGCGTGGCCGGCAAGCAACTCAAGCTGCGTCGCTATCGCGAAGATTGATCGGCCCCAGGGTCGACTGATCGAACATAAAAAATCCCCGACTGGTTCGGGGATTTTTTTTGCCTGTGGCTGGGTGTTTCCTCAAGGACAGTCGTTGTGAAGGCAATCGCGAGCAGGCTCGGTCCGCCTGTCAACCGAACCGGTAGATGTCCATCCCCAGCGTCCCCATTGCGAAGCCTTGATGGGCAACACTGAACTTCCCGCCGGCACCCCGGGCAAAATACAGCGGCAGCAGATGCTCGTCGCTGGGATGGCTGCGCACGGCGTTCGGTGCCTGGTGGCGGTAATCATGCAAGGCGGCTTCGTCGTCGGCCTCGAGTTTTTCCACCATCCAGTCACGAAATGCCTTTGCCCAGGACTCGATGCTTTCAGGCCCGGCGCTCCAGTCCAGGTCCCGCAGGTTATGGGTAATGCTGCCGGAACCGATCAGCAGGATGTCGCGCTGGCGCAGCGGCGCGAGCGCCCGGCCCACCCTGGTCTGCAACGCTGGCCCCTGGTGGCTGGGCAGGGATACTTGAACCACCGGGATGTCCGCTTCGGGGTACATCAGGGACAACGGCACCCAGACGCCGTGATCGGAGGGGCGTTGGCTGTCGAGGCGCGCCGGCAGATGCGCGGTGTCGAGCAATTCTGCGACTTCTGCCGCCAGGCCGGGATTGCCCCGGGCGGGATACTGCACGTTGTACAGGGCGGGCGGAAAGCCTCCGAAATCGTGCCAGGTGCGAGGCTGCGGATTGGCGCTGACCACCAACTCATCGCTTTCCCAATGAGCGGAAACAATGACGATGGCATGTGGCCTGGGCAATTGCGCGGCGATGCGCGCCAGTGCCGGGCCGCTGTCGCCAGGCTCCAGGGCGAGCATCGGAGAGCCATGGGAAATAAACAGGCTGGGCAGCATGAACGGGCTCCTGAGCGTTAAGATGCCGCCATCTTCCGTCAGGTCTATGATCGGAATCTAATATAAGTTTTAACCCGTTTTGATCGAATTTTTGGAGCGAGTCATGGAGCCTGAGTTTTGGCACAAGCGATGGTCGACGGATCAGATCGGTTTTCACTTGCCGCAAGTGAACCCTTATCTGCAAGTATTCTGGCCGCTGTTGGGACTGGAGCGAGGCAGTCGGGTGCTGGTGCCGTTGTGCGGCAAGACCCTGGATCTGGTGTGGCTTGCTCATCAAGGGTATCCGGTGCTGGGGGTGGAGTTGTCGGAAAAGGCCATCACCGATTTTTTCCAGGAGCATCAGTTGGAGCCGAGCGTGAGCGAGGAGGGGGACTTCAAGGTATTTCGCGCCGGTGACATTGAAATCCGTTGCGGCGATTTCTTTGCCTTGAAGCCGGGTGATGTCGCCGATTGTGCCGCGCTGTACGACCGGGCCGCGCTGATCGCCCTGCCGGCGCCCATGCGCGAACGTTACGCAGGCCATTTGCAGGCGCTCTTGCCGGAGGGGGCCGGATTGCTGATTACCCTGGATTACAACCAGGAAGAGATGCCGGGGCCGCCGTTTTCGGTTGGCGACGAAGAGGTGCAGCGGTTGCTGGGCAAGGCCTGGCGGCTGGACGTGCTGCAGGAGCAGGACGTGCTGGGGGAAAGTTGGAAGTTTCTCCAGGCGGGGGTAAAGCGACTGGGTGAGCGGGTCTATCGGATTTCCGCACGCTGAACCAGGGGACATCGTGGTTGCCCACGTGTAAATAAAAAGCCCGCATTGCGCGGGCTTTTTATCGAGATCTACCTTAGCCGCGACGACGCAGTGCGTCGATACGCTCTTCCAGTGGCGGGTGGCTCATGAACAGGCGAGCCAGGCCCTGCTTGATGCCGCCGTTGATGCCGAAGGCAGTCAGGGTGTCGGGCATGTGCACCGGCAGGCCCTGTTCGGCACGCAGGCGCTGCAGGGCACCGATCATCGCACTGGTGCCGGCCAGGCGGGCGCCGGTGTCGTCGGCGCGGAATTCGCGCTTGCGCGAGAACCACATGACGATGGCGCTGGCGAGGATGCCCAGTACCAGCTCGGCGAAAATGGTCGCCACGTAGTAGGCGATGCCCTGGCCTTCTTCGTTCTTGAAGATCACCTTGTCGACGAAGTTGCCGATGATGCGGGCAAAGAACATCACGAAGGTGTTCACCACGCCCTGGATCAGCGCCAGGGTCACCATGTCGCCGTTGGCGACGTGGCCGATCTCGTGGGCCAGCACGGCCTTGACTTCATCGGGCGAGAACCGCTCGAGCAGACCCTGGCTCACCGCGACCAGGGCGTCGTTCTTGTTCCAGCCGGTGGCGAAGGCGTTGGCCTCGTAGGCCGGGAAGATCCCGACCTCCGGCATCTTGATGCCGGCTTCGCGGGACAGCTGCTCGACGGTCTGCAGCAGCCATTGTTCATGGCGAGTGCGCGGCTGGCTGATGATCTGGGTGCCGGTACTCATCTTCGCCATCCACTTTGAGATGAACAGCGAGAAAAGGGAGCCAGCGAAACCGAACACCGCACAGAAGATCAGCAGCTGATTGAGGTTGAGATCAACCCCATTGGCCGCCATGAACCCGTTGAAGCCGAAAAGGCTCAGGGTGATGCTGGCAATCAGCACGACCGCCAGGTTAGTGGCCAAGAACAGCAGGATGCGCATCATGGTGGTAGCAAACTCCTCATGCTAAAGATGTAGCGTTATGCGGGGTATATAAGGTGCTGCCGCAGGCTATTCAACTCACCGACTATTTCAAACTGTGTCCTACAGGCTTCCCAAATGATTGAAGGACTTTTCTGAAAGTACCAGAGAAATGAAATATGCCTCTCTGGCCCCTTGAATGTTAGGCCTGCTGCCCATCAGTTGCCGAGCAGTCAGTGTAGAAGGGGCGTCAAAATCGGTGGAACGGATATGTTGCTGAATTAGACAGCGCGCGAGGCGAGGTACCTCGCGCGCTTGTCCGGCTTATTGGCGATAGGACTTGAGGAAGTTGCCGATCCGCCCAATGGCCTGTTCCAGGTCGTCGACCCGTGGCAGCGTGACGACGCGGAAATGATCCGGCCATGGCCAGTTGAACGCGGTGCCCTGGACGATCAGCAGCTTTTCGGACAGCAGCAGGTCAAGTACGAACTTCTCGTCGTTGTGGATCGGGCAGACCTTGGGGTCGATCCGTGGGAAGGCATACAGCGCCCCCATCGGCTTGACGCAACTGACGCCGGGGATGTCGTTGAGCAGTTCCCAGGTACGGTTGCGCTGTTCCAGCAGCCGGCCCGGGGGCAGGACCAGGTCGTTGATGCTCTGGTAGCCGCCCAGCGCCGTCTGGATGGCATGCTGGCTCGGGACGTTGGCACACAGGCGCATGTTGGCCAGCATGTCGATGCCTTCGATATAGCTCTGGGCATGATGCTTGGGGCCGGAGATGGCAATCCAGCCGGAGCGGAAACCCGCCACCCGGTAGGATTTGGACAGGCCGTTGAAGGTCAGGCACAACAGGTCCGGAGCCAGGGAGGCGGTGCAGATGTGGACGGCGTCGTCGTACAGGATCTTGTCGTAGATCTCGTCGGAAAACACCACCAGGTTGTGCTGGCGAGCCAGCTCCAGCATGCCCAGCAACACTTCCCTGGAGTACACCGCGCCGGTCGGGTTGTTCGGGTTGATGATCACCAGTGCCTTGGTGTTGGGCGTGATCTTGGCCTTGATGTCCGCCAGGTCCGGGAACCAGTTGGCCTGTTCGTCGCACAGGTAATGTACCGGGTTGCCTCCGGACAGGCTGACTGCGGCTGTCCACAGGGGATAGTCGGGGGCCGGCACCAGCACTTCGTCGCCGTTGTTGAGCAGCGCCTGCATCGACATCACGATCAGCTCGGATACGCCGTTGCCCAGGTAGATGTCCTCGATGCCGACGCCTTCGACCTGCTTCTGCTGGTAGTACTGCATCACCGCCTTGCGGGCGCTGAACAGGCCCTTGGAGTCGCTGTAGCCCTGGGCGGTGGGCAGGTTGCGGATCACGTCCTGGAGGATTTCATCGGGCGCTTCGAAACCAAAGGGGGCCGGGTTGCCGATGTTCAGCTTGAGGATGCGATGGCCTTCCTCTTCCAGGCGTTTGGCGTGCTTGAGCACTGGGCCGCGAATGTCGTAGCAGACGTTGGCGAGCTTGTTCGATTTGCTGACCTGCATGGCGATGTGTTCCCGAAAATGAACGATCCAGGCGGGCGTCTCGACGACCGTTCTGGTGATCCTGCGTCTGTACCCGTGCCCGGACATGGCACAGGCGTCACAATCCGTTTGAATACGCATGGAGTGACTGCCAGACTGGCGTCTGACGAGGCGCAATCATACGTGCCGCCCGACCCGCGGAAAAGCGTCGGATCGGGCTTTTTCAATTGCCGAGGCAAGACGATGGAAAAGTTGGAAAGAACCCTTGAAGAATGGCGTGCCATGCTCGACCCGGAGCAGTACAACGTCTGCCGGTTGAAGGGCACCGAGCGCCCGTTTTCCGGTAAGTACAACACCACCAAGACCGACGGTGTGTACCACTGCATCTGCTGCAACGAACCGTTGTTCGATTCGCGGACCAAGTTCGATTCCGGCTGTGGCTGGCCGAGCTTCTACGCGCCGATCGAGGGCAGTGCCGTGGTGGAAGTGCGCGATGTCAGCCACGGCATGATCCGCACCGAAGTGGTCTGCGCCAAATGCGATGCTCACCTGGGCCATGTGTTTCCTGACGGCCCGCCGCCCACGGGGTTGCGTTACTGTATCAATTCGGTGTGCCTGGACCTGGTTGATCGCCAGTGATGAAAGCCTGGCGAGGGGGAATCCCCTCGCCGAAGGTTGTCTGGGTTCGAATTAAATTGCACACAATTTAATTGCTCGCTATCTTCGGCTCCTTCCTTCCCGCTGGAGCCGTGCCATGAGCGACAACCTGCTGAGCATTCCCTGCACCACCATCAAGGGTGAGCAAAAGACCCTCGCCGATTTCGCCGGCAAGGCCGTGCTGGTGGTCAACACCGCCAGCCAGTGCGGTTTCACACCACAGTACAAGGGCCTGGAGACCCTTTGGCAGTCCTACAAGGACCGCGGCCTGGTGGTACTGGGCTTTCCCTGCAATCAGTTCGGCAAGCAGGAGCCGGGTAACGAAGGGGCGATTTCCGAGTTCTGCGAGCTGAATTTCGGCGTGAGCTTCCCGTTGTTCAAGAAAGTCGAGGTCAACGGTGCCAACGCACATCCACTGTTCGTCCAGCTCAAGCAACGCGCCCCCGGCGTGCTGGGTTCCAAGGGCATCAAGTGGAACTTCACCAAGTTCCTGATCGGCAAGGACGGTCAGGTGGTCAAGCGTTTCGCCCCGACCACCAAGCCCGAGGACCTGACCGCCGAGATCGAAGCCCTGCTCAAATGAAGGACAAACCCATCGAAGCGCTCACGCTCGACAGCCAGCTGTGCTTCAAGCTGTATGCTGCGTCGCGGGCAGTGATCCGTGGCTACAAGCCGATGCTCGATCAGCTCGGCCTGACCTATCCGCAGTACCTGGCGATGCTGGTGCTCTGGGAGTGGCAGGACACCGCGCCCGAGCAGCCCACGGTCAAGGCACTGGGGGAGCGGCTGCTGCTGGACTCGGGAACGCTGACACCCTTGCTCAAGCGTCTGGAGCAACTGGACCTGGTCCAGCGCCAGCGTTCGGCCCGGGACGAGCGGGAGGTCCACCTGAGCCTGACGGACACCGGGCGGGTCTTGCGAGAACAAGTGGCGCCGCTCAAGGCCCGCCTGTTGTGCGACAGTGGCATCGACCTGGATGGCCTGGGAACGTTGCGCGCCGGGCTCGACCAGTTGCTGGGCCAGATCAGGGCGCTGACGTCGTAGGCACCCACTGGTCCAGAACCGTCGCCAGTTCTTCGCGGCGAAACGGCTTGGACAGGTAGTCGGTCATGCCGGCGGTCCGGCAGCGTTCGCGCTCCTCGGGCATGGCATTGGCGGTCAATGCCACGATCGGCAGGTTCGGCCAGCGCCCGCTGCGACGAATCTGCCGACTGGCTTCGTAACCGTCCATCACTGGCATGTTGCAATCCATCAGCACCAGGTCGAAATCCCGCTGTTCGAGCTGATCCAGTGCTTCGGCACCATGGGCCGCGACGATGACCTCGCACCCCAGTTTCACCAGCATGCCCTTGGCCACCAGTTGGTTGACCGGGTTGTCCTCCACCAGCAACACCCGCGCGCGCCTGGAGGGCGGCTGTGCCTCGATCTGCTTGTCGTCGATGGCGGCCGCCTCGCTTTGCAGGGCACGACGCAGGATCTGGTACAGCGCATGGCGCGCCAGCGGGCGGGCCTGCTGCAACAGGGGGGCGAGGGTAGCGGCTTCTTCGCTGGGCATGAAACTGCCGTAGGCGGTCACCAGCAGGATGGGGGCGCTGAAGGTCGGTCGCAGGTTGAACAGGCATTCGGGGCAGTCGGTTATCAGCACATCCGGTTTGAGGCCCAGCAGGGAGTCATCGACGGAGCGTCGCTGGTAATCCAGGCCCCAGACGGGCAGCAGCATGTGCAGCAATTCGGCCAGTCCGCTGCTGGCGGCGGTGATGGCTACGACATTGCCTCGCAACGGTTCGACCACCGCCGCCGGCGTATGGCAGGGCAAGGGCAGGTCGGCGCAGAACTGGCTGCCGAAACCGGCTTCGGAACTGATCGTCAGGCGGCCTTGCATGGCTTCGCAGAGGTTGTGGGTCAAGGCCAGGCCCAGCCCGGTGCCGCCAAACTGACGGGTGATCCCGGCGCCGGCCTGGGTGAACGGCTGGAAGATCCGCGCCTGGGCATCCTGGGGGATGCCGATGCCGGTGTCGCAAACTTCGATGCGCACGCCGCCTTCGTAGGCGCTCAGCCGCACATCGACACGGCCGAAGCGGGTGAACTTGAGTGCGTTGGACAACAGGTTGCTGACGATCTGGCGCACGCGGGTCGGATCGCCCAGCACCTGGGCCGGGAAACGAGGATCGATCAGGCAGGCCAGTTCGACACTGGGGGCGGCATTCTGGGAGAGCAGGTTGGCGGTGTCTTCGATCTGGGAAGCCAGGTCGAACGGGATACGTTCGAGCTCCAGCTGGCCGGCATCGAACTTGGACAGGTCGAGAATATCGTTGAGCAGTTCGACCAGCACCTTGCCCGAGTCATGGGCAATCGACAATTGCTGCTGCTGCTCGGCGGTGAGAGGGCCGTCCAAAGACAAGGCGATCATCCCCAGCAGGCCATTGAGGGGCGTGCGGATTTCATGGCTCATGTTGGCCAGGAAGGCGGAACGGGCGTCGGCCATGTCCAGGGCGGTACGCCTGGCCACTTCCAGCTCTTCGTTGGACTGGCTGAGGCGGGCATTGATGGCCTTGAGTTCGGCGGTGCGTGCCGAGACGATGTTTTCCAGTTGCGCCAGGTATTCGGTGAGGCGATTTTCGGCGGTGCGCCGCTGCTGGATTTCGGTGGAGATGTTTTCGAACTGCTGGTTGGCGACCGAGACCAGTACGCCGATCTCGTCGTACTGGTGGCCGGAAGGGCATTCCAGCCGGCTCTGTTCGCTGCTGCTGGGGTCGCGGCCGGCCAGCTCGCGGATGACCCGTACCAAGGGCTTGGTCAGCATGACGTAGAACAGCGCCAGCAACAGCCCGGTCAGGATCAGGCTGCGGGCGAACCCGTTGAGCAGCGTGACCTCGGCCCTGCGCAGGAAGCGGCTGCCAAAAGCGTACGTATCGACCTCCAGGCGCAGCACTCCGAGGGATTCGCCGGGCAAATGGTCCAGGTAAAGCCGATCTTCGAACTGGCGCTGGGCGCCGAACAGGAAGTCGCTGATGAACCGGTAGTTGCTCTGGAGTTCGGGGCGTTTGACGCTGGCCAACACGGTATTGTTGTTGTCGATCAGTTCGGCGCCGATGATGGCCGGTGAACGCAGCAGGCCCAGGGACAGCTCCTGGGCCAGTTCGGCGTCGATGTTGTAGGCGATGCGCGAGGCCGGGTTGTGGCTGATTTCCATCAGCGACAGGATCTCGCGGTTGATCGAGGCGTCTTCGCTGGCATAATCGATGCCGATCTGCATCAGGCTGAGCAATGTGCCCAGCACGAAACCCACCAGAACGGTCAGTCGGGCCTGCTTGTAAGACAGCCGTTGGGTGAATCTGATGTCCATGGAATGGTGAACCACTTACGTTTCCCTTCGCCGCTCAAGCATAGCTGATCATCTCTGGATACCGGCCTGGCCGGTTTATGTTGTGTGGGATAGACCCGCCATTGAATACGGCGTTTCGTCGCCGTAGCGTCATCATTACTGTGAACCTGCCCGAGGAGAAGACGTGGACTCGCGATTGATTGCTTTTCTTGAGCGCGCCGATGCGGTGCTGGCCCGTATCGAGCCGTTGCTGCCCGCGCCCCGGCCCGACATCGACTGGACCGCAACCCTGGCTGCCCGCTGGCAGCGCGACGGACGCAGCGGTTATCTGTTGCCGTTGCAGGTCAGCCTCGACATGCGCCTGTCGGACCTGATCGGCGTCGAGCGCCAGGTCGGACAACTGGGCCGCAACACCCGTCAGTTCATCGACGGCATGCCGGCCAACCACGCATTGCTCTGGGGCTCGCGTGGTACGGGCAAATCGTCCCTGGTGCGCGCCCTGTTGGCCGAGCATGCCCAGGAGGGCCTGCGGCTGATCGAGATCGAACGCGATCATCTGGCCGACCTGCCGCGGGTGGTGGAGCAGGTCGCCAAGCTGCCCCAGCGCTTCGTGCTGTTCTGCGATGACCTGTCGTTCGAATCCGGTGAGGGTGATTACCGGGTACTCAAGAGCGTGCTGGATGGCTCCCTGGAACAGGCGCCGGATAACGTGTTGCTGTATGCCACGTCCAACCGCCGTCACCTGGTGCCGGAAAAGGAAAGCGACAACGAGAACTGGAAGCAGGTCGATGGCGAGCTGCATCCCAGCGAGGCCGTGGAGGACAAGATCGCGCTGTCGGACCGTTTCGGCCTGTGGCTGTCGTTCTATCCCTTCACCCAGGAGCATTTTCTCAATGTGGTGGAGCACTGGATCGGTGAGCTGGCGGCCAAGGCCGGGCTGGCCTGGCAGCGTGATGAAGCGCTGGATATAGAAGCGGTCCGCTGGGCCACCGGGCGGGGCAACCGCAACGGCCGTTGCGCCTATCAATTTGCCCGTTATTGGGTTGGCCTCAAACTGCTGGAGCACAAGGCATGATCGATCTGAAGAACACCGGCCAAGGCCTCGACGGCTACGACCTGTTATCGGCACAGTTGCAATCCCTGCTGGCCGATGAACGCGATTTCATCGCCAACGCCGCGCAGTTCTCGGCATTCCTGTTCAGTCAGCTGGACGACCTGAACTGGGCCGGGTTCTATCTCAATCGCAATGAAGAACTGGTGCTGGGCCCGTTCCAGGGCCAGATCGCCTGCGTGCGGATTCCCTTCGGCCGGGGTGTCTGCGGTACGGCAGCGGCGACCGGCCAGACCCAGCGTGTCGAGGACGTGCATGCCTTCCCGGGGCACATCGCCTGTGACAGTGCGTCGAACAGCGAACTGGTGGTGCCGCTGCTCAAGGACGGGCGCCTGATCGGAGTGCTCGACCTGGACAGCCCGAAACTGGCGCGCTTCAGCGAGCATGACCAGGCTGCTATCGAGCGCCTGAGCGAAATTTTCCTGCGCTTGACCGACTGCTGAGCCCTTTGCGCGGGCGCTGGCAATGCCTGCGGGCCTGTGGCGGGCAGGCTCGGTGCCCGACCACACGCCTGGATCGGTAGCGACGGCGCCCATGGCTAGACGCCCGCCTGGTCCAGGAGGCTGTCCGCATCGACGTCATCGATCTGGTGCGGGTCGAGAAACTGGTTGGCGTAGCTCAGGTAGATCCGTTCATCGATGAAAAGCTTGAACAGTTCCGGGTCGATATGGGCGTTACGGCACATCGTCGCCATGATGCCCAGGGCCTCGCTCAGTTTCTTGGCTTTCTTGTAGGGCCGGTCGGCCGCCGTCAATGCTTCGAAGATATCCGCGATCGCCATCATGCGTGCCGGCAGGCTCATCTGCGCGCGCCTGAGCCGCTTGGGGTATCCGGTGCCATCCATCTTTTCATGATGGCCGCCGGCGATCTCCGCAACGTTCTCCAGGTGGCTGGGGAAGGGCAGCTGGCTGAGCATCAGGATCGTCTGCACCATATGGTGATTGATGACATAGCGTTCCTCCCGGGTCAGCGTGCCCCGTGGGATGCTCAGGTTGTAGAGTTCGCCACGGTTGTATTTCCAGGTTGGCACATCGAGCTGGAAGCCCCATGGGTTGTCCGCCGGGATCAGTTCGGCCTCGTGCCGCTCAACCAGGTGTTCGGGCTTGTCGGCCAACAGGGTTTCGACCACGGGGAGCGTCGGCTCGGGAGTCCGTGCCTGGCGCCGGTTCTCTTCCCACGATACGCCCAGGCGATCGTCCAGTGTCCGGGTCCAGGGACGCTGGGCAATTTCCCGCAAACGTAGCAGGTCGGCGTCGGCCATGGCTTCGGTGCCCAGGTTGCAACGCGCGACAAAGGCGAAGTCGTCATCGAGGCTGGCCAGCGTCTCATCACGCTTGCGCGCCAGGGCGGCGGCTTCGCCCCCGGTTGCCATGGCCTGCCAGTAGTCGACCCAGGCGTCGCGCTTGAGCACCTCGAAGCGCGTGCGGATTTCGTGGATCCGGTCGTTCAGGGTCTCCAGCTTGGTGGCCTTGTCCACCACGTATTCCGGCGTGGTGACCTTGCCGCAATCGTGCAGCCAGGCGGCGATGTGCAGCGCTTCCCACTCGTCTTCGGTAGGCCGGTAGGCTTCGAAGGCCGGCGCGTTGCTCGCGGCGGCGGCCTGGGCAAGCAGCAGGGTCAGGGCCGGTACCCGCTGGCAGTGACCGCCGGTGTACGGGCTCTTGGCGTCGATGGCGCCGGCCAGCAGCTGGATGAACGAGTCCAGCAATTGCTTCTGCCGGGCCTGCAGGCGCTGGCTTTCGATGCTCACGGTGGCGGTGCCGGAAACGGCTTGCAAAAAAGCGATGCGGTCCGGCTGCAGTTTTTCCAGATCGGCTTCGGTGCCGGTATCGCTGATCAACAGCACCAGCATGCCGACGGTTTCCTGATGACGGTTGCGCAGGCGGATACCTATCAGGTGCACGCGCGGAGCGTCCAGTGCCTGCAGGACACGCTGCAGGTCGGCGGCCTGCTCGTATCCCAGGGAGGTGACGAGATTGTCCGAGAGCGCCAGTTGCTGGAGCCAGGGCGGGCTGTCGCCACTGGCCAGGGCATGGCTTTGCAGTTCGAACGCTTCCAGTGGCTGTGGCGTGCCATGGATGACCAGCCCATACGGCTTGACCTGGTCGGTGTCATTTTCGCGCAGGTAGATCAGCCCGGCCTGGGCCTGGCCGATTTTCACGGTCTCGAACAGCACTCGTTCCAACAGTGGGGCGAAGCGGGTTTCGGCGCGCAGGCTGGCGGTGATTTCAAAGAAGCTGGCCAGCGTCTCTTTCATCCGGGCCATCGAGAGGCTCAATTGATCCACTTCCAGTACGAGGGAGTGGCGCGACACCGGGTAGTCGAAGTCGAAGCTGCGAATCGCATCCGCTTCCCGGACCAACGCGCTCAGGGGCTTGACCAGCAGCCTGGAAGTCAGCCAGCCCAGGGGCAGGCACAGCAGCAGCGTGGCCAGGGTAATCAGGGCGCCTTGCCAGCGCATGCGATAGGCATCGGCCAGCAGTTCATCCTCGGGCACCAGCAACGCCAGCTCCAGGCCCCGGGGCCCGCCTTCCTGCATGTGACTGCGGGACACGATCCATTGGCGTCCGGCTGCCTCCAGGCGCGTTGCGTCGCCACTGGCGTCGAGAGCGACGGCGATGGACGGGCTGAGGTCGCGGGCCTTGATCAGTTGGGCCGATCCGGTATCAGCGAGCAACCGGTCGCTGTCGGGATAGCCCACCGCGTTGCCCTGGGGATCGACCAGCACGATTTCAGTGCCGGCGGTCACTTTGTGCTTGGCGAGCGTCTGGGACAGGGCCGCGAGGGTCAGGTCGGCACCGATGACCGCTTCCTCGCCGCTTCGCCGGGCGAGGGTCGTGCCGATGTTGCGGGTGGAAAAGAAGACATAGGGATCGGTCGTGATCTGCCCGGCAGTGTCCAGTGCACTGCGAAACCAGTCACGCGTGCGTGGATCGAAGGTGCCATCGGCATTGTCCCGGGCGCTGATGAATGCCAGCGCCTGATCGTAGAACAGTGACTGGGAGCGCACCTGGCCCGAAAGGCCTGTTCGTTCGAGGGTCCAGACCTGATAAGCCGCTTCGTCTGGCGCGCTCACCGCGGTTTTCAGTGCTTGGGTGCGCAGTGGCCGGACCATCAGGAAATTGCCCTGGCGGTCGCCCAGGTACAACGATGCCAGGTTGGGGTTGTCCCGCAGTGCCTGGCTGAAAGGGGTAAGCAGGGCCAGGCGTTGGTCCAGGCCGGAGGCCCGCGTTGCCGGGTAGTCGGCCAGCAGGCTCAGCACATGGCGGATCGGCTCGTAGGTGTCGTACAGGTCCAGGCGCACGTCCCGTTCAATGCGGTTGAACAGTTGTTCGCTGCTGGAGAGGATGATCCGCGTGGTCTGTCGGTAGTTGAAGAGGCCCAGCACCACGCCGGTGAGCAGCAGGAGCAGGGTGAACATCACACTGATGTGTACGTGGAGGGGGAACCGGCGTTGTTCCGGACGCGGTGCGCTGGGCATTGCAATCACTCCGAGTGTGGGTACGCACTGCTGAGCGGACATCATAGTAAATACCGGGCTATTTTGCCTTGGCGACCTCGTTTTCCAGCACCTGCTCCAGCTCCGCCATGGCACGTTCGAGGGCCGTGGCGCATGCCTGGATCCGCTCGGGTGCCTGGGCTTGAAGGCAAGCGTTTTCCAATGCCTCGCATCGCTGGATCAAATCGGTCGCCTGCACGATCCGGGCTACGCCCTTTATCTTGTGTGCCGTTTCGGTCAGCGCCTGCCGGTTCCCATCCCGGGCGACAGCGAGCAATTCCTGGCGGTCCGAGCGGTTGCTGCGCAGCAGCTCCGCCAACAGCCGCCGGGTGGATGAAGGATCGCCGCCGGTCAGTGCCCGCAGGTTGTGTACAGTGAAGGTCTGTGGACGGCTCACGGACCTGACGCCTTTCATCCATTGGCTCAGGACATTCAGGCTGATCGGTTTGAACAGGCAGTCGTCCATCCCGGCGTCCAGGCAGCGCTGTTTTTCTTCGGGTTGTGCATTGGCGGTAAATCCCAGGAGGGTACAGGGCGGCAGGTTCTGTCCGGACTCGTACCTGCGGATTGACCGGGCCAGCTCGTAGCCGCTCATGACCGGCATGTTGCAGTCGACGATGACCAGGTCGAAATCCCCATGCTGCCAGGCGGTGAGCCCTTGTGCGCCATCGTCGGCGACCTGGTAGCGATGACCGAGGTATTCCAGTTGCTGTGACATCAACAGGCGATTGGCCGGATGGTCGTCCACCACCAGCACATTCAGGGCGGCCGCCGCCGTTTCGATCACCGGCTCAGGCACAGCGCAGGCCGTCACCGTAGGCAGTACGCTCAATTGCAGGCAGACTCGGACCTGGGTACCGGCTCCCGGTTGGCTGTTCATATGCAGGCTGCCCCCCATCATGCGACACAGGTTGCGACTGATCACCAGTCCCAGCCCGGCGCCCTTGCGGGCCATGCGGCTGGTATTGTCGGCCTGGGCAAAAGGCTCGAACAGTCGGTTCAGGTCGCTGGGGCTGATGCCGATGCCGCTGTCGCTGACATCCAGGCGCATTTGCAGGAGATCGTCACGCTCGGTTCGAGACAGCTGGACATCAACCCTTACCCAGCCCTGCTCGGTGAACTTGAGGGCGTTGCTGATCAGGTTCGAAATCACCTGCTTGAATCGCAAGGGGTCTATCAGTACGTCCGGGTTGTCGTCTGCCGGGTCGAGCTGCAGTGTCAGCGCCAGGTTCTTCTGTCGGGCCACACCTTCGAACACTCGGATGACCGATTGCAGCAAGGCCCTGAGATTGACCCGTTCGGGAGCCAGGCTCAGGTGGCCCGACTCGATGCGAGCGATGTCCAGGATATCGCCGATCAGTTCCAGCATGCCGGAGGCCGATTCGTAGGCGACGGCGATGGCGGCCCGGTCCACCTGGCCCTTGTCGGCATGCTTGAGGGCCAGTTCAAGCATGCCGATCACCGCGTTCATGGGGGTGCGGATTTCGTGGCTCATGGTCGCCAGGAAGGTGCTCTTGGCCCGGTTCGCATCATCGGCCCGCTCCTTGGCGGCCCGCAGTTCATCGAAAAGCTGCCGTCGTTCACTGATGTCGATCCAGCCGCCGATGATGCCTTGTACCTGGGCGGCGGCGTTGCGGTAGGGAAGGATCCAGTGATAGATCGTCAGTTGCCTGTCGCCGATGTGCAGCGGCCTGTCGACGATCAATGGGGTGCCTTCCTCCATGACCCGCTGGTAGTCCGCCTGGTACTCCCTGGCCTCGAAGGCATTGCTCATGGAGCCGGGCATCACGTTCTTGCCAATGACGTCTTCGCGCCGTGCATCGAAGGCCTCCAGATAGCTGTCGTTACAGCTCTGCAGGACGCCGTCGCGGTCTCTGACGTAAATGGGATGTGGCGTGCCGTTGACCAGCGAACGCATGAACTCCAGCTGGTCGTTGAGCGCCAGTTCCGCTCGCTGGCGCTGGCGGATCTGCCGCCGCATGTAGGCGTTCCAGGCCAGGGACAGCAGCAGTAGCAGGCCGACCCCCGCGACGATCTGGAAGAACAGGCGGTTATAGGTGCGCCAGGTGTGCTCCGATGCCGGGACGTAGCCCCGCCACCGGTTGTTGATGACCCCCAGTTCGTCGGGGTCGATGCTGGTCAGGGCCTTGTCGAGGATGGCGTTCAGTTCGGTGGCGTTTCTGGCCGTGGCCAGGGAGAACATGGCCTGCTCGGTGCCCACGGTGCTGCTGATCTGCAACGTGTCCCGGAACGCGTGGGACGAAAGGAAATAGTTGGCCATGACCAGGGAGTGCACGCTGCCGTCGACCTTGCCTTGGGCAAGCATTTCAACGGCATGGGCGGAGTCGGTGGTTTCGATGATCCTGATGCGCGGGTACTGGCGGTGTAGCCACTCGATGATCGGATTGCCTTTGGCGATCGCCAGGCTTCTTTCGCCGAACTGGTCGAGCACCGTCGGCGCAGCGGAATGCTTGGGACTCAGCAGCACGAAGGAACTGTCGACGTAAGGGCGGCTGAATTTAAGCTGCTGTTGCCGTTCGCTGCTGGGCAGGAGCGCGGCAATCATATCGGCCCGATCGTTCGCGATGGCTGCAATCGTTTCGCTGTCGTCCCGATGGCGTTGGATATCCAGGCGCAAGCCGGTGCGCAGCCGGATCAGTTCCAGCAAGTCGGCGCCTATTCCGCGAAAATCGCCGTCCGAATCGAAGAAGGTGAACGGGGCGAACGTTTCGTTCACGGCCACCCGGATCACCGGATGGCTGGCCAGCCAGCGTTGCTCCCTGTCGGTCAGTTGTATTCGATGCTCGGTGAGATAGAGGTCGCTGCCCGCGCTCCAGCGTTTGGAGATCGCCACCTGTTCGCTGATCGGGATCCGGTTGAGCGTGGCATTGATGATTTCCAGCAAGCGGGTGTCATGGCGCCGTACCGCGAAACCGAATCCATGGGACTCATGCTTGCCGAAGCTGGCCATGCGGATGTTGTTCAGGTAGCCCTTGTTGATCATGTAGTGGGTGGAAATGGTATCGCCGAGAAAGACATCGGCCTGGCCGAAAGCGACGGCATTTATGGCGTTCTGGTAGGAGGGGTAGGTGGTGATACGCGCCTTTGGGTACAGCCTTTCGACGTCCTGCTCGGGCAGGTAGTGATAGACCATGCTGAGACGCAGCCCCTCGAGATCCTCGCTCAGGGAGCGGCTTTCATTGGTTCGGGTGACAAGGACGGGCTGATCCACGGCATAGGGTGTCGAAAGGGCGAGTTCGGGATCGCGGGCTTCGAAACCGTTGGCGCTTCCCAACAGATCGATACGGCCTTGCTTGAGCGCAGCGATGGCCTCGCCGCGGGAGCCGAAGCGCAGGACTTTCACGGGCAGCCCGGTCGCCTGGGCGATAATCGCGGCGTAGTCGGCCGTCATGCCTTCATAGTCGCGTCCGCTGGTGGAAAGATCGAAGGGCGGATAATCCGGTGCGGAAGTGCCCAGTCTCAGTTCCTGCCGTTCACGCAGCCAGGCACGCTGGGCCTGATCCAGGCCGACCTCGACAGGGGGCGCGCCCGAGCGACCCAGAAGTGTGTATGGCTCGGGAGCGGCAGTCGCTGCCGCGAGAAATCCTGCACATAGCCCTGCGATCAATAGCAGGAGAAATCCTTTCATGCCTGTGGACATCCTGTTTTCTCACACCAGTGCGTTGCGCTTCGCCATTTCTATAAGTTCCACAAGGGACTTGACCTTGAGTTTCTGCATCAAGCGTTTCTTGTAAGTGCTGACAGTCTTGTTGCTCAGGAACATGCCCTTGGCAATTTCCTTGTTAGTGCGCCCCTGGGCAAAGAGTTGCAATACCATCAACTCTCGATCGTTGACGTTCTTGAACAGGTCCAGTTCCACACTTCGCGGATCATCGGGGCGCACCGGGTTGAGCGCCTGGCTCGGAAAATAGTTGTAGCCCGACAACACAGCCTTGATTGCACTGACAAGTTCACTGAGGTCCTCTTGCTTGCAGACGTAACCGGAGGCACCGGATTGCATGCAGCGGATACCGAACAGCGTGGGTGACTGCGCCGTGAGCACGAGGGTCTTGAGCGGCGTGGTCATGGCATTGAAGCGCGAGAGGATTTCCAGCCCGTCAAGTTTGGGAATGCTGATGTCCAGGATCACCAGGTCCGGCATGCATTCGCGCACCATTTGCATCGCATCGACGCCATTGTCGGTTTCCCCTACCACTTTGTAGCCCTCATGCTCCAGGAGCATGCGAACAGCGAGGCGGATGACCGGATGATCGTCGACAATGAAAACGGAGTTCATGAATAAAAGTCCCATGCGAGCATAAATAAAGCGCGCACCTTAGCCCAGTTAAAGGCCGTGCCGTATGAGGAGACAGGCATTCATCCTTAGTTTCAGAAGTTTCCTACAAAAAAAGAGGTTGGATACTACGAGGTAATTAGGTTTTTAGTAGGTAATAGGCGCGAAGTTGTGTGGGTTTTATTTGTGGGCGTCATATTCAGAGCTGTTTGTCATGGGTTTAATGACAAACAGCTCCAAGGTTTATTATGGAAAAAACTCAGCAAAAGCCCCTTTACAGGCCGTGGCTGAAAGATGATGGCGCGCGCAAGAGAATCTATTGACGGATGCGGCCCGTCATCTCCTGGGCCATCTCGCTGGCGTAACTGTCGGTCATGCCGGCGATGAAATCGATCATCCGCAGGAATGCTGCATGCAGGGACCCATTGGGGTTGGGCGCGTTGTTTCCCAGCAGGTCGAGGATGCGGCGATTCTTGAATGAAGGGGTGCGGCCTCCATGCTGTTCCAGCGCAGCGCCACAGAACCCGTTGAGCAGGATTTCCAGGGTGGTGTAGGCACCGATTTCATTGAGTGTCTTGCGCTTGTCCTGGAAGATCTTCTTGCGTGCCATGTCCTTGGCATTCAATACGCAACGTTTGGCCGGACCATGCATATGTTCCACGAGATCGCCCGACAGCGTGCCGGCCAGCAACGCCTGTTGCTGTTCCACGAATGCCCGGGCAGCGGCATTGGTCAGGTGCTCGATGGCCTTGCCCCGCAGGATGGCCAGTTTGCGTCGGCGCGAATCCAGCGGCCCGAGCTGACGGTAGGTTTCCGGGAGATCGTCACCCACCAGGTCCAGGAGCAGCGACTCCACCTGTGAGTACGCCAGTAGATCCATCTCCACGCCATCTTCCAGGTCGATCAGGGCGTAGCAGATGTCATCGGCGGCTTCCATCAGGTACACCAGCGGATGCCGCGCCCAGCGCTGGTCTTCGATCTGCGGCAGGCCCAGCTTGTGGGCAATCTGTTCAAGCAGGGGCAGTTCGCTCTGGTAGCAGCCGAACTTGTGTTTCTTGTAGCCCAGGGAGTCGGCGTGACGAGCCGTCCAGGGGTATTTCAGGTAAGTGCCGAGGGTGGCATAGGTCAGGCGGGTGCCGCCGTCGAACTGGTGATATTCAAGTTGCGTGAGGACCCGGAACCCCTGGGCGTTGCCTTCGAAATTGAGAAAGTCGTTGCGTTCGGCCTCGCTCATGGCGTCAAGCCAGCCACGGCCTGCCGCCTGTTGGAACCAGTAGCGGATGGCGTCCTCGCCGGAATGGCCGAAGGGTGGGTTGCCGATGTCGTGGGCCAGGCAGGCCGATTGCACCACCATGCCCAGGTCGCTTGGCTCGCACCAGTCGGGCAGGGCGCCGCGGATGGTTTCTCCCACCCGCATGCCCAGTGAGCGTCCGACGCAACTGACTTCCAGGGAATGGGTCAGTCGCGTATGGATGTGGTCGTTGCTGGAAACCGGATGCACTTGGGTCTTGCGGCCCAGGCGTCGGAAGGCACCGGAAAAGATGATGCGGTCATGGTCTTTATGGAAAGGGCTTCGGCCCAGCTCTTGCGGGCTGTGCAGCGGTTTCCCGAGGCGTTCGCGAGTCAGCAGGGTGTGCCAGTCCAAGGCCGGTTGCTCCGTTGAGTATTCGACACTAGCTTCCCTGTTCGGGCAGCGTCCCGCAAGCCCATCAAGGCTTGCGTGCGCTCTTGGCCAGTTTGATCAGCGGCAGCAGCGTTGTAGCCAGTCGGACCAGGCGTGCCAGGCCACCGCTGCGTCCACTGCGGGTCCGCTTGCCGGTGATGAAGCCCAGCAGGGTCACTGCCGCCATACCCCACAGGGGCGCGTGTTTTATGCCAAAGCCTTCATGCCAGGTCTGGCTAAAGCCACGCACCCGCTGCAACGGTTGCAGCAGTTGGCGTGTTTCCTGACGGATTTCCTGGCGATGCATCTCCATGCGCAAGCGAACCAGCGCCTTGCGCATTTCCTGCCGTGTACGGGCTTGAGGGATATCGGGCAGGCTCATGGCAACAGGCGCTCCCGGTCATTGGACAATTCTTCCAGGGTGGCATGGAAGGGGGAGGATTCATCGTAGATCGCCGCCTTGAGCCGAAGACCGCAGAACAGCGCCGCCAGCAGATAGAACAGGCACAGGCCGATAATCCCCGCCATGCGATAGGTATCCCATACCAGGATCAGTACCAGTGTCGACAGGCCTACCAACAGCAACAGCGCAAACACCAGTGCCAGGCCGGCGAACAGCAGCAGGCTGACGGTACGGGCCTTCTGTTCCTGGAGCTCCATGCCGAACAACTCGACATGGCTGTGCAGCAACCCGAGAAACGCAGCTCCCAATCGGCGTGCCGAAGATTTTGTGCCCGCTTCGGACGAGCCCGGTTCGTTCATGTCCATCATCAGCGTCGTGTCGCCAGCAGGCCGATCAGGAAGCCCACCCCTGCGGCGATGCCGACCGATTGCCAAGGGTTGGCTTGTACATATTCCTCCGTGGCGGTCACCGCAGCCTGGCCGCGTTCGCGCATGGAGTCCTCGGTCAGCTTGAGGGTGTCGCGGGCGCGCAGGAGGGTCTCATGAATCTGGCTGCGCAGTTCATCGGCCTGGTCGCCCGCCAGCGTCGCGGTGTGCTCCAGCAGGCGTTCGGTGTCGCTGACCAGCGTCTGAAAGTCTTCCTTCAGGATTTCTTGAGCAGTCTTTGCCTGGGGTCTGGCCATGGATGGATCTCCGTAAATGACGTCTGAAGCGTTCGAGTGTAAGCCTTGCCGGAAGGTTCAGTGAAAGTGGCTGGTACAACTTTTGCTCGGCATTGGCTCAAGGTTTTGCCATGTACTGGTGCGTCGGGCGTGTCGATGCGCTGAAGTCGGGCGCAGGCTGGCGGAACCTTAACCCAAATAATCAGAACTCGCGAAACATCACTGCGTCTTGCTCCTCCTGGTGCACCAAAGCGGTTCGCCTGCCTTCGATCGGTAGTCGGATTGATTCAACTTGGTGCGCTGGGACGGCGCCAGTCGCGTCGATGCTCTTAAAACTTTTTCAGGTCTGCCAATACCATGGAAAATATGCAAAGCGCTGTGGACAGTCTGGTCCATAGCTCCAACACGCTGTTCATTCTGCTCGGTGCGGTCATGGTCCTGGCCATGCATGCCGGTTTTGCGTTCCTGGAAGTAGGCACCGTCCGACAGAAAAACCAGGTCAACGCGCTGTCGAAGATCCTCAGCGATTTCGCGGTCTCGACCCTGGCGTATTTCTTCGTGGGCTACTGGGTTTCCTACGGCGTGACGTTCCTGCAGCCTGCAGCGGTGCTGAGTACCGATCATGGCTACAGCCTGGTGAAATTCTTTTTTCTGCTGACATTCGCCGCTGCGATCCCTGCCATCATTTCCGGCGGTATTGCCGAACGCGCCCGATTCGCCCCGCAGTTGTGCGCCACGGTGTTGATCGTGGCATTCGTATATCCCTTCTTCGAGGGCCTGGTATGGAATGGCAATCTTGGCCTGCAAGCCTGGTTGCAGGCCCGATTCGGTGCCAGTTTCCACGATTTTGCCGGCTCCGTGGTGGTGCATGCCATGGGCGGCTGGCTGGCGCTGGCCGCCGTGCTCCTGCTCGGTGCGCGTAACGGCCGCTACCGGGACGGTCGACTGGTGGCGTTCGCGCCATCGAGCATTCCGTTTCTGGCCCTGGGTTCCTGGATCCTGATTGTCGGCTGGTTCGGTTTCAACGTCATGAGCGCCCAGACGCTGCCTGGGGTGAGTGGATTGGTGGCGGTCAATTCGTTGATGGCCATGGTCGGCGGAACCGTGGCGGCACTGGTTGTCGGTCGCAACGACCCGGGCTTCCTGCATAACGGCCCACTGGCCGGGCTGGTGGCGGTATGTGCAGGTTCCGACCTGATGCATCCGGTTGGGGCGCTGGCCACCGGTGCCATTGCCGGAGTCCTGTTTGTCTGGTGTTTCACCGCGGCCCAGGGCAAATGGAAGATCGACGATGTGCTGGGTGTCTGGCCATTGCATGGCCTGTGCGGCGTCTGGGGGGGCATTGCCTGCGGCATTTTCGGTCAGGGCGCCTTGGGCGGCCTGGGTGGGGTCAGCCTGGTCAGCCAACTGATCGGTACCGCGATGGGCGTGGCCATTGCCCTGGCCGGTGGTTTCGCGGTCTATGGCCTGATCAAGGCCGTGCTGGGGCTTCGGCTGACCCAGGAAGAGGAGTACTACGGCGCGGACTTGTCCATCCACAAGATTGGCGCCGTCAGCCAGGATTGAGCGAGGCATCAAGGCTCCTTGTCCTGGTTGCCAGGATAAAAACCGTGCAGCAGGCGATAGCGGTCATGGCGCACCTGATCCACATGCTGGCGGACTTGCTGCTCCGCCAGCCCGAGCATGATCAGGGCGTGGGAAGCCAGCATCAGGCTCGACTCCAACAGTTCCGGGACCACCTCGCTGGCCCCGGCGGCCTGCAACTCCGCCAGCTGGCTGTCGTCGCGGGTGCGTACGAGGATCGGGACCTGGGGATTGAGCCGCCGGGCCTCCTTGAGCACGTCGATGGCGATGTCGGTCTTGTCGACGGCGATCACCAGCAAGCGGGCGCGGCCCAGGCCCACGGCGGCCAGCAGGTCCCCTCGACGTGAATCACCGTAGTACACGCATTTCTCCCCAACGGTGGCTTCCTGGATGATCACGGGATCGTCGTCCAGGGCAACGAAGGCCTGGTTTTCACGACGCAGGAAGCGCCCGATGGATTGGCCGACGCGACCGTATCCGCAAATGATCACATGGCCCGACAGGCCGGCATTGAGTGCGCTGATCTGGTCCAGCTGGGCCGCTTCGTTAGGCTTGCGGTGCAGGCGGGCGGCGATGCCCGGCGCGGCGCGCAGCAACAAGGGCGTCAGTAGCATCGAACAGAACGTCGCGGCCAGCAGCAGGCTGACGAGTTCGGCCGGCATGAGGCGGTTCTGCTGCATCAATGCCATCAGGGCGAAACAGAATTCTCCACCCTGAGCCAGGGCCAGGCCGCTGCGCCAGGCGGTTTCGCCGTCGCTGCCGCGCCATTTCACCAGCAGGGCGACCACGCAGCCCTTGATGAGCATCAGCCCCAGGGTCAGGCCAAGGATCAACCAGCCGTCATCCACGAACAACCGCAGGTCGATCAGCATGCCGATGCTGACGAAAAACAGTCCCAGCAGGATGTCGCGGAACGGACGTATATCGGCCTCGATCTGGTGTCGGTAATGGCTCTCTCCGAGCAACATGCCCGCCAGGAACGCGCCAAGGGCCGGCGAGAGCCCCATCAGGTGGGTCAGCCATGCCGTCAGCAAGACGATGACCAGGGCCAGCAGCACGAACAGTTCGGCGGAGTGGGATGCGGCCACTTCATGGAACAACCGTGGCAGCAGCAGGCGACTGGCCAGCAGCAGCCCGCCGAACAGCAGCAGCGTCTTGCCCAGCGTCAGGGGCAGCGCCCAGTACCATGCCTGGGTACTGCTACCCGCGAACACCGGCACCAGGGTCAGCAGCAATACCGCGACGATGTCCTGGAACAGCAGCACACCGATGGCATTCTGGCCGTGGCTGCTGAAGATTTCCCCCAGGCTGGTGAGTTCCTTGCTGACGATGGCGGTGGATGACAGGGCCAATCCCGCGCCCAGCAGCATCGCGGCCAGCACCGGAGCGCCGAACGCCACCAGTACGCCACCCAGGAGCGCCCCCGAGCACACTACCTGCAGGCTGCCGAGGCCGAATACGACACGGCGCAGCTCAAGCATCTTGGACAAGGAGAATTCCAGTCCCAGGGAAAACAGCAGGAAGACCACCCCGAGCTCAGCCAGGTCCGGCAGTTCCTCGCTGTCGTTTACCCAGCCCAGCGCAGTGGGCCCGACCGCCAGCCCGACACACAGGTAGCCCAGCACCGGTGGCAGCCGCAGTCGCCTGAACAGGGCAATGACCACCAGGGAGGAGGCGAGAATGATCAGCAGGTTGGCAAACAAGGGAAACTCCGTTTCATGGCTTGTGGCACATAGCGTAGAAGACAAGCAAGCATCGGAAAGCGAGTCCGGTCAGTGATTTGCATCAGCGTTTTGCCAATATGGCCTGATACGGCACCCGGCTCGACGGTTTTCCGGAGCGAGCCTAGAATGACCGTCTATCTTTTGTGGGTCTACCTGCCATGCCTCCTGAAAGCACGCTTCCTGAATGCCAGCTGTTCGGTACCCTGGGTTGTCACCTGTGTGAGGTGGCCGAAGGGGTATTGATGCATTTCGTTGAACACGGGTTGCTGGTGGAGCTGGTGGACATCGCCGAAGACGAGCAACTGTCGGAAACCTATGGATTGCGCATCCCGGTATTGCGCAGGAACGATACTGGTGAGGAGCTGGACTGGCCTTTCGATAATCCCGACCGGGTGGCCTCGTTCCTGCGTTGAGCGCTTTAAGGCCGGCGTTGTCCGAGCATTGGCGTTGGCGAAAATGGATGTCTTCGGTTACTGTATGTCCATACAGCTATCTGGAGTGCCGCACCTTGCTCAATGTCGAACAATTGAAGAACAGCGTGAACAGGATGTCCGTGGATGTCGTGCGCGAGGCCGTCCTGGAGTTGCGCCTGGACGGGTTGGTTACCGAAGGCAAGACACCCTTCAACAAGCTGCATTTCAACACCTGTTTCGCTGAGATCGAGGCACTGTTCCAGCGTGCCGGTTATCACAAGCAGCTGGATGTCGTGGGTTACCAGGGATTGTTGTACGCCTTGTACGACCCGGGCCGCTGGGAGGCAGTGGAGGTGCTGCGCTGGCTGAAGGAGTTCACCGAAGCGACGGCAGGTTCCGCCCCGGTCACGGTATGAGGCAATCATGGCTGGGCGGGCTTGCGCGACTGTCGGATAATGCCGGCTTGTAAACATTGCCCAAGAGTTTTCAATGTCTGGTTCATCGTTTTCCGCCGCGCACCACCAGGCCAGCACCTTGTATCTGCCGCCCGGCCAATGGCAGACAGTGCTGGAATGCCTGTGCGAGCATTTCAGCGCCATCAGTCGCGAGCAATGGCTGGACCGGATTGCCCGAGGTCGTGTGCTGGATGGGGAGGGCAAGGCGATCGAGGTCGACTTGCCGTACCGTGAGGGATTGCGCATCCACTATTTCCGCGAAGTGCCCGACGAGAAACCGATCCCGGTCGTCGAGACGATCCTGTATGCCGACGAGCATCTGGTGGTGGCCGACAAACCGCATTTCCTGCCAGTCACCCCCGCGGGTGAATATGTCGAGCAGACCTTGTTGCGACGACTGATCCGGCGGCTGGACAATCCTCATCTGGTGCCCCTGCACCGTATCGACCGGCATACCGCCGGGCTGGTGCTGTTTTCAGCCAACCCCCTCAGCCGATCGGCTTACCAATCGCTGTTTCCTGCGCGGCAGATCGAAAAACGCTACCAGGCCATTGCTCCAGCGTTGCCTGGTCTGACGTTTCCTCGGGTGCACAAAAGCCGGATGGTCGATGGCGAGCCGTTTTTCCGGATGCAGGAAGGGCCGGGCGAACCCAATACCGAAACAGCCATCGAGGTACTGGAAAAAAATGGCGAGTTGTGGCGCTACGGTCTGTATCCGGTCACCGGCAAGAAGCATCAGTTGCGGGTGCATATGAATGCCCTCGGGGCTGCTATCTGCAATGATCCGTTTTATCCCGATGTGCTGCGCGATGCGCCGGACGATTATGCCAACCCGCTCAAATTGCTGGCCCAGGGGCTGAGCTTCATCGATCCGGTCACAGCTCAGGAACGTATTTTCGAGAGCGCTATCGAGCTCCAGTGGTAATCGCTTCGGCTTTCGGACCGGCATGAAAAAGCCCGCAATTTTGCGGGCTTTTGTGTATCGGGTGCGGCGCTGAGGCTTAGAGGTCCTTGACGGTGCGGACCTGGTCCTTGTTCACGCGGGTCTGCTTGCCGTCCAGTTGTTCGAACTCATAGAAACCGGTGTCTTCGTCGTACTTGGGTGTGTCGACGGCCTGGATTTCGCGACCGTCATTCAAGGTGATCACTGTTGGCGATGCGCACCCGGCAAGAGTGGCGAGGCCCAGTGCGAGCATGAAAGTGGCGAGGGTCCGTTGAGTCATGGTGTTTCTCCGAAATGGAATTCTTCAAGTTACTGACCTTCAGACGTATACAACGTGCGCAAGTTCCTGGCTAGGGGCCTGTACGGTTAATTTGAATGCCCTGCGTCAATGTCCTGTGTGTCGGTTCAGCAGTTCGGGCGTATTCAGATTCGCCAGCCGTGGATCGTCGGCCGGGCATTGCAAGGCAACCGCGTGCAAGGTACGCATGATCCGGCCCGGGCTGCGTTCGCCTTCGCCCCAGGCCTGTTCGAAGGCGGCGGCCAGCGCCAGGGGAATGACGCATAACAACGGTTCCCAGTGTTCGCCATGGCGCACCATCAGCGGCCTGTCGGGGTGCTGGCTGGCGGTTTCAAGCATGCTCTCTAGCAGGTTCGAGTCGATGTTCGGCACGTCGCACGGCAACACCAGCAAGAACCGATGCCTCGCCGCCCTGAGGCCTGCCCGGATACCCGCCAGCGGCCCGGGGAAATCCCCTTCATCGTCGTGCACCAATTGATCGGCATACAACGCATAACGTTCCAGGTTACGGTTGCAAGAGATGATCAGGTCATCGCTCAGAGCACGGGTCTGGCGGTGGAGATGGGCAATCAGCGGTTCACCCCGCCATTCCACCAGGCCCTTGTCCTGTCCGCCCATGCGTTGTCCGCGTCCACCGGCCAGCAGCAGGATGGAGCACGGTGGCCGGGAAATATTCGAGGTCATGGTGTGTCTCCCCACAGGCGGAAAAATGAAGCGCTGTGATATAACACCGGGCTGTTTCTCTCACAACTGGACGAGCCTATGAAAGCCAAGGCTGATGTACCTTTCGTGCCGCTCAATATCGCGGTACTGACAGTCAGTGATACCCGTACCCTGGAGACCGATACCTCCGGCCAGGTCTTTGTCGACCGGCTCATGGCGGCGGGTCATAACCTGGCTGCACGGGTTCTGCTCAAAGATGATCTGTACAAGATTCGGGCGCAAGTGGCGACCTGGATCGCCGACGAGGTGGTGCAGGTGGTGCTGATCACCGGCGGTACCGGTTTTACCGGTCGCGACAGCACGCCGGAAGCGGTTGCCTGCCTGCTGGACAAGCAGGTCGATGGTTTCGGTGAACTGTTCCGCCAGATTTCCGTGGCAGACATCGGCACCTCCACCATCCAGTCCCGGGCACTGGCAGGCCTGGCCAATGGCACGCTGGTGTGCTGCCTGCCAGGTTCCACCAATGCAGTGCGTACCGGTTGGGACGCTATCCTGGCCGAGCAACTGGATGCGCGCCATCGCCCCTGCAACTTCGTGCCCCACCTGAAACAGGCAGCTCCTTGTGAATCCCGTGGGTAAACCGGGCAAGGCCGGCGCCTTGATGGCCGTCGAGGTTGCATTGGAGCGCCTGCTCGAAATGGCCGCCGCCGCTCCGATCACCCAGCGTGAACGGCTGCCCCTGGGCGAGGCGCAAGGGCGGGTGCTGGCTGAAGATCTGGTGTCGACCCTGGACTTGCCGCCATGGCCCAACAGTGCGATGGATGGCTATGCCTTGCGGCTGGCCGATTGGCACGGCGAGCCGCTGACGGTCAGCCAGCGCATCTTTGCCGGGCAGGCCCCGCAACCGTTGGCTGCGGGAACCTGCGCGCGGATCTTTACGGGAGCGCCAGTGCCTGCCGGTGCCGACTGCGTCGAAATGCAGGAAAACGCCGTGGTGGAAGACGATCAGCGGGTCCGGTTCACCGAACCCCTGGTGAGCGGCCAGAACATCCGCCCACAGGGGCAGGAAACCACCGTTGGCGAAAAGATTCTTTCGGCGGGGACTCGCCTGGGACCGATCGAGTTGGGACTGGCGGCATCGCTGGGATGCGCGACGCTGGAAGTGGTGCGCAAGGTCAGTGTTGCCGTCCTGTCCACTGGCGACGAACTGGTCGAACCTGGCCAGCCACTGGGCCCTGGCCAGATCTACAACAGTAACCGTGTGGTGCTCTGCGGCTGGCTGCGGCGGCTGGGCTGCCATGTGGTCGATGCGGGCATCCTGCCTGACGATTTGCCCGCCACCCGTGCGCGCCTGGCCCAGTTGTCGGATGTCGACCTGATCCTGTCCACTGGTGGCGTATCGGTGGGTGAGGCTGACTTCCTGGGGACCGCATTGCGCGAGGAGGGCGAACTGACGCTCTGGAAACTCGCCATCAAGCCAGGGAAACCCCTGACGGTCGGGCACTTCCGTGGCGTGCCGGTGATAGGGTTGCCAGGAAACCCTGCCTCGACACTGGTGACTTTTGCGCTGCTGGCCCGGCCTTACCTGCTGCGACGCCAGGGTGTCCAATCGGTGATGCCGTTGAAGTTCAAGGTGCCGGCCGGTTTTGTCTGGGGGAAGGCCGGCAACCGGCGGGAATATCTGCGAGGGCGCCTTGAGAACGGCAGGGCCATCCTTTATCGGAACCAAAGCTCCGGGGTCCTGCGTAGCGCGGCCTGGGCTGATGGGCTGGTCGAAGTGCTCGAAGGGCAGACCCATGTCGAGGGTGATGAAGTGGGCTTCATCCCTTTGAGCGAGGTCCTGGACTGAAGCCGTGACAGCGGGGGTGTGCTCCGGCCCGAGCCAGGTCCCTGGGCCTGCCTGCGTCCCCGTCGTTATCGCGAGAGCAGCATGACCAACTGGTCGAAGCGACTGTTCGCGAGCCAGCCCAGCAGGCCGAGGATCACCGCTGCCGCGCCGGCCGAATAGGCGAGCCGGTGGCGGATGACCTTTACGTCGGTACGGATTTCATCCATATCCCTACGGATGTACTTGAGGTGAGTTTCCAGTTCAACGACGCGCGGTTCCAAATCGATTCCTCCAACGGGATTGCTGCAACTTTTGCATTCGTTCTGATTTTCGGTTCGCTCGCTTCCAATGGACGCGAGATGCCGGGGTGACAGCTTGTACTCGTGGCTATGCATGGGATGTTTCGTCCCTTCGGCCACAACGGTTCGAACCACTGATACGGCGCCTGCGGGCCGTGACATATCCATCCATGGGGTTGCACATCCTTGTGTAATGAGTGTTTTTGATGGTCCAGACAACAGAATGCCAAGGTGTCTCAATACAGCTGGAGGGTCAATTGAGTGGATTCGCCAGTTCTTGTAAGAAAACTCTTCGAGTGAAGAAGTATCTGTCCGGGAGCCGGGCACCCCAGCCTTTTCACGGAGGACAGCGGGCTTTTGAGCGAAATTGATAGGCGGAGGGCTTTTTCGGCCGAATGAGCGGTCCCATTTCCTGGAACCTTCCAATGACGGAGACGACGATGAGCAAAGGCAAGGCGCTGTTGATTCTACATGGCAAGCAAGCGCTCAACGAAGAGGTTCGCGCGGCAGTGATGCTCAAGCGCAAGCAGGGCTGGGACCTGGCGGTACGGCTGACCTGGGAGGCCGGCGATGCCCAGCGTTGTGTAGACGAGGCGTTGGAGGCTGGTTACACGCGACTGATCGCCGGTGGCGGTGACGGTACGTTGCGGGACATTGCCGAAGCGCTTGCCCGCCAATCCAGCGATGCCAGCCTCGTGCTGTTGCCATTGGGCACCGCCAATGATTTTGCCCGGGCGGCGGGAGTCCCGCTGGAACCAGACCAGGCCCTGGAACTGTTGGAGGTGGAGCCCCGGGCAATCGACCTGGGCGAAGTCGGCGGACGGATCTTTCTGAACATGGCCACCGGCGGTTTCGGCAGCCAGGTCACGGCAAACACCTCCGAGGATCTGAAAAAGGTGCTAGGCGGGGCCGCGTATCTATTCACCGGCCTGACGCGGTTCAGTGAGCTGAGCGCGGCCTATGGTGAGTTGCAGGGGCCCGGTTTCAGTTGGCAGGGCGATCTGCTGGCGCTGGGCATCGGCAATGGCCGTCAGGCCGGGGGAGGCCATCAGTTGAGTCCGCAGGCGCTGGTGGATGATGGATTGCTGGACATCAGCATCCTGCCGGCCCCTCAGGAAGTGGTCAGCACGCTCAGGGATCTGCTGGCCGGTGGCCTGGGCATCGATAACATGTTCGTGCGCGCACGCCTGCCCTGGGTGGAGATCAAGGTGGCCCAGGGCCTGGACATCAATCTCGACGGCGAGCCGCTGCAGGTCGACAACCTGAGGTTCACGGTGCGCGAGAAGGCGATACGCGTACACCTGCCGCTCGACTCGCCTTTGCTGACGGCTTCCGCGGTACTCAATCGTCCAGGCTGATGATCTGCTCGCGTACCGCGAAAAGCACCAGTCCGGCCACGTCATGGATCTGCAGGCGCTTCATGATCTGCGCCCGGTGAGTCTCCACGGTCTTGATGCTCAGGCTCAGGCCGTTGGCGATTTCCCGGGTCGACTTGCCGCGCACGATCAGCCGCAAAATCTCCAGCTGGCGTGCCGTCAGGTTGTGGGTCTGGACGGGATCGGGCTGATGCTTCTGGACGCGCGTCAGCGCCTGGTTGATCACCGTGTGGGCGATGGCCGGGCTCAGGTAGCGTTCGTTGTTGCGCAGCGCGTCCAGGGCGTGCTCCAGCTCGGTGGCCGTGGTGTCCTTGAGCAGGTAGCCGTGTGCGCCGGACTCAAGGGCCTGCATGATCAGCGCCGGATCGGTGTGCATCGACAGGATCAGCACCTTGCTGTGGGGGCGCACCTGCTTGAGCTGCTGCAAGGCATCCAGGCCGCTGGTGTTTTTCATGGTGATGTCCAGCAGCACGATATCGGGGACCAGCCGTTCCACGAGTTCCAGCAACTGCGTGCCATCACTGGCTTCGCCGATGACGGCATAACCGGGCAGATCCGTGACCAGAGCGCGCACGCCGGCGCGGATCAGCGAATGGTCATCTACGAGAAGCAAATTACAAGTCAATGGAGAACCTTATTCTTACTGGCCCGCGCCAGGGTACGAGGGGCCCAGGGAAAACGTGCTTCGATATGCGTGCCCTTGCCGGCTTCACTGATGACCTTGAGGGTGCCGCCCAGTTGTTCGACCCGTTCCGCCATGCCGGCCATGCCCCGTTGCCCTTCACGGGCGGGGTGGTCTGCCGGGACGAACCCCTGGCCGTCGTCGCTGATCAGCAGGAACAGCCCTTCAGGCAGGCGTTGCAGGCGCACCAGCAGGTTCTGGGCCTGGGCGTGGCGCAAAATATTGGTGACGGCTTCCTGGGTGATCCGGAAGGCAGCGACAGTCATCTCCTCGGGAATCCCCGCCATGCGCTGCTGGCAATCGAGGCTCCATTTCACCGGGGTATTGGCCAGTGTCTTGAGCAGGTGCGCGCGCAGGCTGGCTTCGAGTCCAAGGCTGGTCAATTGGCGCGGGTTGAGGATTGCCGACACATCGCGGACCTTGTGCAGGGTTTCGTCCAGCGTTTCGCAGAGGACCGAACATTGGCCCTGCAAGTCCTCGGGGAGCCGGCGCTTGAGCCATTCGCTTTGCAATTTGGCCGCGGTCAGCAACTGGCCGATATCGTCGTGCAGCTCACGGCTGAGTCGGTGACGTTCGTTTTCCTGGACTTCGAGCAACCGGTCGGCCAGTTCCTGTGGCTGGAACTTGATGGACTTTCGCGACAGCCGATAGTGGATCCAGACGCAGGTCAAGGCTGCGATGTCCAACACCAGCAGGCTCACCGGCACGACCTGGCCGGACAGGTACACCAGCACGCTGCCGAGGGTCGAGCAAATGCACAGGAACAGGGTGAACCGGCGGGCGTTTTCTCGGGAAGGTGGCCAGGTGAGGGATGACTTGAGGCTGGCGTACATAGCGGATGGAGCCAATGAAGGTTCGCTGCGGGCTGGCCGGTCAGCGCATCTGACAGGCCGGGTCGGGTAAACGTTTCAGGTCGAGGGCGGCTTCGGTGGCAGGCTTTCCACACCGTGCTTTCGAAGCGACTGACGCGAGACATAGTACCACTTCATCCAGCGTTGGTCGCGCCTGGCATGGTGCCCTGAAGCGCCGTGCATCGGAGGTCGGCCGTGAGGTGTCAGGCCTGCTTCTGGGAGAAGGGCACCAGGGCCAGCCGGTGTGCTGCGTGGAGTGCGTCGCAAGGGCTTTGGCCCACCTGGAAGGCGAATGCCTCGATCAATGAGGTCTGTTCGCTGTTGTCCAGGCTGAGCTGGCCGGTGGTGGGATCGACCAGTTCCAGCTGCCAGGCCATCAGGGTGAAGCAATCCTTCAAGGCCTCAAGGGCCTGGTCGTGCAGATCCATGTTGTTCTGCGCATGGCTGAGCAGGCCATGGATATGCAGGGAGAATTCCGATACGGCTTCCAGTGCCAGGGCATCGGCCTTGTTTGCCAGCTTCAACAAGGTACTGAGCATGCAATCGATTGCATCCTTGTCATTGTTGATCAGCTGCAGATGGCTCAGGCATTCCTCCGACTTGGCCAGCAGTGTCTCGGCCTCGGTCAGGAATTCGGGTAGGCGCTGAGACCAGTTCTTACGATCGTTCGGCATGCTTATCTCCACAACATCATGTCAGACGAAAGAAAATCGCGAGTGGCAAACGGTTGGGCCTCACGGCCGGCTACGAACGAAAGTGCGTCGGCACACCCTTGCCGCGTGCCAGGGACAGGCAGACGGAAAGTTGCTCGGGTGGGATCGGCCGAAAGGCTGGAAGTCCGATGTCCTGCTGTCGCGCACAAAGGCCTGACTCCGTTCAGCAATGAGAATGGCGTCACATTAATGGCTATTGGATATTGGGAATATCAGGTTGGACCTGATTGTTGCTAGGGGAATCCCTTAGGCAGGGGAACCTTGTGCGCAAAACATGGTCGCGCAGCGGGGAAAGTGTCGGATCTGAAGGGTGAAGCCAGTAAAGCATGATGTTAATGTGATATCAATGCCCCGCAAGTGTATTTCATCAGGGGGTCAAGATCCGGCGTCCACGGCCGATAGTTGCTTTATTGGATTCATCCGAACAATCCCAGGAGTCATCAATGGCCGGCATTCTCGACACAGTAGACCAACGAACCCAGCTGGTGGGTGAGAATCGCCTGGAAATTCTCATGTTTCGCCTGGCGGGGCGGCAATTGTTCGCCATCAACGTGTTCAAGGTCCAGGAAGTTCTGCAACTGCCCAAGCTGACCTTGATGCCGCAACGCCACCCATTCGTGTGCGGCGTGGTCAACCTGCGGGGCCAGACGCTGCCGGTGATCGACCTGTCCCAGGCCATCGGCATGCGGCCGCTGGTGCCGGGAGCCAACAGCACCATCATCGTCACCGAGTACAACCGGTCGGTCCAGGCGTTCCTGGTGGGTGGCGTGGACCGCATCGTCAACATGAACTGGGAAGCGATCCTGCCGCCGCCGACCAGCGCCGGCCGGGAACACTACCTGACCGCGATCAGCAAGGTGGACGACCAGTTGGTGGAAATCATCGACGTGGAGAAAGTCCTCGCCGAAATCGTGCCCTACAACGCCAAGGTCTCCCGGGACAAGCTCGAAGACCCGGTGCTGGAGAAGGCTCGCGGACGCGAAGTATTGCTGGTGGACGACTCCAATGTCGCGCTCTCGCAACTGCGCGACACCCTGGGTCAGTTGGGGGTGAAGATGCACATCGCCAGCGACGGCCTGAAAGCCCTCAACATGCTCAAGGCCTGGGCCGATACCGGTGAGGTGATGACCGACAAATTGCTGATGATCTTCACCGACGCGGAAATGCCGGAAATGGACGGCTATCGCCTGACCACCGAGATCCGTAACGACCCGCGCTTGCGTGGGCTCTACGTGGTCCTGCATACCTCGCTGTCCGGCAGCTTCAACGACTCGATGGTGAAGAAGGTCGGCTGCGACAATTTCCTCTCCAAATTCCAGCCCGACAAACTGGTCGATGTGGTGCGCCAGCGACTGATGCTTGGCTGAGGCCGATCATGGTTTGCATCGATGGCCGGCTCGTATAAGGTGGCATTTTTTCGCCATCAGGGAGCTGACCATGTTGCGGCTGAGCGCGCTGTACCGTTATCCGTTGAAGTCCGGCAAAGGCCAGTCCCTGCCAGGGATTGGCCTGGACAAACTGGGGTTGGACGGTGACCGGCGCTGGATGCTGGTGGATGAGGCCAGCGGGCGATTCCTGACTCAGCGGGCCGTGGCGAAGATGAGCCAGCTCTCGGCATTGTGGAACGATGCCGGAGGCCTGACGCTCAGTGCGCCGGGCCATGGCAGTATCGAGGTGCCGCTGCCTTCGACCGCCGAAGAGCAACGCCGGGGAGTGACTATCTGGCGTGACACCCTGCGTGTACCGGATGCTGGCGATGAGGCGGGCAACTGGGTCAGCGAGTTCATTGGCAATGCCACCCGGCTGGTGCATGTACCGGTGGAGCTGGCGCGTACCACGGCGGCCGGTTACGGCAAGGACGACGATAAGGTCGCCTTCGCGGACGGTTTTCCATTGCTGCTGATCGGCCAGGCCTCCCTGCAGGATCTGTCGAATCGGGTCGGTCGCTCCCTGGAGATGCTGCGTTTCCGGCCCAATCTGGTGATCGAGGGCAGCGACGCGTTCGCCGAGGATGGCTGGAAACGTATTCGTATCGGCGATGTGGAATTTCGGGTGGTCAAGCCGTGCTCGCGCTGCATCATGATCACGGTCGACCCGCAAACCGGTGAACGCGATCCGAACCGCGAGCCTTTCGCCACGTTGCAGCAGTATCGATCGACGCCGGACGGGGCGATGTTCGGCCAGAACCTGGTCAACGACGGCAACGGTCGGCTCGAAGTCGGCATGCCGGTCGAGGTGCTCGAATAAACACCGCGTTCGCAATGAAAAATGCCCGTGTCGCTGGACACGGGCATTTTTTTTGATGCAGCAGGTTCAGCCGCGGTATTCGCACAGGTAGGCAGTGTCGACGGCCACCTTGAGCTGGAACTTGCTGTTGGCCGGAACATTGAACTGGCTGCCGGCAGCGAAGGTTTCCCATTCGGCGCTGTCGGGCAGTTTCACGGTCAGGGCGCCGGAGACCACGTGCATGATCTCCCGCTGGGCCGTTCCGAACTCGTATTCGCCCGGTGCCATGACGCCGATGGTCGCAGGACCTTCGGCAGTGCCGAAGGCGATGGACTTGACGGTGCCGTCGAAGTACTCGTTGACTTTGAACATGGGCGATTCCTCGTAAAAGGGCTGAAAAAGGCCGGCCAGTATGCACAAGGCTTCGACACACGTCATCTGCGAAACGGTGGCGGGTTGCTCAGTCGGCCAGCACCAGGGGCAGCAATCGCGCGGTGTTGCGCGCATCCTCCAGGGCCCGGTGCTGTTGACCGTTGAACTGAAGGCCGGCCAGTTGCAGGGCTCCATTGAGCCCCAGTGGCCGCTCCAGCCGTCGGGCCTTGGCGAAGCGCTGCTTGAGGTTCATGTGGGGCACCTGGCTGAGAAAGCTTTGCAGCCGTTGATGCTGCCACTCCTGAAGCAACTGCTTGCGGTCGTAATCGCCCCAGCTGACCCAGCCGCCCAGGTTCGCCTGGTAGGGCGTCAGCCAGCGTTCGAATGCCGGCCAGACCTCGGACAAGGTGGCCGCGCTGTCGATATTGGCCTGGGTGATGTGCGTCAGCTCGCGGCAGAACGATGTGAGCAGGGGGCGTCTCAAGGGGCGGACGAAACGCTGGAAATGATCCACCTCGTGACCGTCACGATTCACCAGCGTGGCGCCGATTTCGATAATTTCCATTTCGGTTACCGGCCAGCCTCCTTCATCGGTGGTGGCCTCCAGATCAATCACCAGCCAGTTAGGCATCGCGGGTTCCCGGGTAGCGGCATGCAGATGGGGTTGAGCGTAGTCAAACCCGGCGCATCCGCCTAGGCTCTGTACGAAAAGCCTTGATACTCGTTCATGCTGCGTTGAAAAATGCCTCGCAATGCTCGTGTACTCAAGTACATTCCGCTTGATCGGCTGTTTTCGCCTTGCCTGACCTTCGTCTCAAGACTTTTCGTACAGAGCCGGGTCGTCTGTGGTCACCTGCAACAAAACCTGCCGGTTCCTCACCTGGTCGCCTAGCCTGATCTGCAACGCCCGCACCACGCCGTCCCTGTCGGCCTTGAGCGAGTGCTCCATTTTCATCGCCTCGAGCACTACCAGCAGTTGCCCCTGGCAAACCACGCTGCCTTCCCTGACCCGCAATTGCACGATAGCCCCATCCATTGGCGCCCTGAGCATGCCATCACCCACCACGCAGTCTGGTATGACAGCAGCGTGGGTCCGATCCTGCAGGTGCAGGCTGCCGGGGCGGGCGAACAGCCAGAGGTCGGTGCCGTGGAGGCGCCAGGTGTAGCGTTGCCGGATGCCATTGATGACCAGGCTTGTGCCGCGCTGGTCGGTATCGAGCCGTATCAGTTCGAACACCTGGCCGGCGGTTAGAACCCGCAGCGTGCCGTCCGCTTCGGCGTTCAGGCTCAGTGTCCAGTCGCGTTCGGCCGCACCGATCCGGTAGTGCAGCGCCGCGCCTGTGTTGTTGTGCCAGCCCGCCAGGCCGGAGTGGGGTGCGCCTGCCGCCCAGTAGAACAGGGCGGTGGCGATGGCCAGCTGTTCAGTCGAGGGGATATGAGGCTGGAGGGCGATGTGGTCGGCGAAATGCCGGGCGATGAAGTCGGTGCCGAAATCGCCCACGATGAATTGCGGATGCGCCAGCAGACCCGCCAGCATTCGCTGATTGCTCCGAACCCCCAGCAACACGCAATCCTCCACGGCGTGCAACAGCTTGCGCCGGGCCTCTTCGCGAGTAGCGCCGTGGCTGATGAGCTTGCCCAGCATCGGATCATAGAACGGTGTGATGGCCTGGCCTTCCAGCAAACCGTGGTCGATGCGTACCTCGCCCCGGGTCGGCGGTTCCCAGCCGGTCAGGCGTCCGGTCTGGGGCAGGAAATGCTCGCCTGGATCTTCGGCATACAGCCGCACTTCCATGGCATGGCCACTGAGCTGCAACTGATCCTGGCGCAGGGGCAAGGGCAGGCCAGCAGCGATGTCCAGCTGCCAGGCCACCAGGTCCTGGCCAGTGATCTGTTCGGTCACCGGGTGCTCCACCTGCAGCCGGGTATTCATTTCCAGGAAGTAGAACCGGCCATCGGCGGCCAGCAGGAACTCCACCGTGCCGGCACCGACGTAGTTCACCGCGCGACCGGCCTTGAGCGCTGCCTCGCCCATGGCGTGGCGCAGCGCGGCGGTCATGACCGGGCAGGGTGCCTCCTCGATGATCTTCTGGTGACGGCGCTGGATCGAGCAGTCCCGTTCGCCGAGGTGGATCAAGTGACCATGGCGATCGCCAAAAATCTGCACCTCGACATGCCGTGGATCGATCAGCGCCTGTTCCAGGATCAACTCGTCACTGCCAAAGCCATGCAGTGCCTCGGAGCGTGCACCGTGCAGTTGCTCCAGCAGGTCGTCGGCCCGCTGGACCAGGCGCATGCCCCGGCCGCCACCGCCTGCGCTGGCCTTGATCATCAGCGGGAAACCGATGCGTTCGGCTTCGCGGCAAAGAGTGTCGTCGTCCTGGGCCGCGTCCTGGTAGCCGGCAATACAGGGCACGCCCGCGGCAAGCATGGCGATCTTCGAACGCCGTTTGCTGCCCATCAGTTCGATGGCGTCGGGGCTGGGGCCGATGAAAACGAGCCCGGCTTTTTCGCAGGCCCGGGCGAAATCGGCGTTCTCGGAGAGGAAACCGTAGCCGGGGTGAATCGCATCGGCGCCGCTTCTGCGGGCCGCCTCGAGAATGGCCGATGGGTTGAGGTAGGACTGTTGCACCGCCGCCGGTCCGATCGAAACGGCTTCATCGGCCATGCGGACATGCAACGCGTCGGCATCGGCCTCGCTGAACACAGCGACCGTGCGGTAGCCCAGGGCCTGCGCGGTGCGCTGGATCCGGCAGGCGATTTCACCGCGGTTGGCGACGAGGATCTTGCTGAAGGCGGACATGGCGGGCGGGTAGCTGCTCATTTTTTCTTTCCCGGCAACGTGCCCATGAGCTTGCAGATGATCCCCAGCATGATCTCGTCCGCACCGGCGCCGATGGACACCAGCCGTACATCGCGGTAGGCCCGCGACACCGGGTTGTCCCACATGAACCCCATGCCGCCCCAGTATTGCAGGCAACTGTCGGTGACCTCACGGCTCAGGCGCCCGGCCTTGAGCTTGGCCATGGACGCCAGGCGCGTGACATCCTGGCCGTTGATGTACTGCTCGGTGGCCTGATAGACCAGCGCACGCAGGCATTCGATCTCGCTGGCCAGTTCCGCCAGGCGAAAGTGGATCACCTGATTGTCGATCAGCGCTGTACCGAAGGTCTTGCGTTCACGGCAATATTCGATGGTGCTGTCGACGCAGCGCTCCAGCCCCTTGATCATGTTCGCCGCGCCGAACAGCCGTTCTTCCTGGAACTGCAGCATCTGCATCATGAACCCGGCGCCCTCCTGGCCGATGCGATTGCGTTGCGGCACCCGCACATCATCGAAGAACACCTGGGCGGTTTCCGAGCTGCGCATGCCGAGCTTGTCCAGGTGCGCGCCGAGGCTGATGCCGGGCGTGTGCATCGGTACCACGATCAGGGATTTGTTGAGGTGCGGCTTGTCGTCCGAAGTGTTGGCCAGAAGGCAGATGAAATCGGCGCTCGGTGAATTGGTGATCCACATCTTGCTGCCGTTGATGACGTAGTCGTCGCCGTCCTTGCGCGCCGTGGTCTTGAGGCCGGCCACGTCGGAGCCGGCAGCGGTTTCCGAGACGCCGATGCAGCCCACCTGTTCGCCGCGGATGGCCGGGCGCAGGAATTCTTCGCGCAGTGCGTCGGAACCGAAACGCGCCAGGGCCGGAGTGCACATGTCGGTCTGGACGCCGATGGACATGGGCACGCCGCCACAGTGGATGGTGCCGAATTCCTCGGCCGCGACGATCGAATAGCTGTAGTCCAGGCCCATGCCGCCGAAACGTTCTGGCTTGGAGATTCCCAGCAACCCCAGCTCGCCCGCCTTGCGAAAGACTTCGTGGATGGGAAACCGCCCGGCCTTTTCCCATTCGTCGACGTAAGGGTTGATGTCGTGGTCGACAAACTGGCGAACAGTGCGCCGCAGTGCTTCGTGTTCCTGGGTGAAGATCATTTTCAGTGTTCTCCTTTGAACGGCGATCGAGGCACTCGCCGGATCAGAAGCGGGCCACTCCGAAACTGTTGGGTTGCAGCGACCGGCCTTCGGCTTCATGGCAGATGTCCAGCAGGTAGCCCAGCAGGGTGCGGGTATCCCGTGGGTCGATGAGGCCGTCGTCCCACAGGTTGGCGCTGCCGTAGAGGGCGGTGGACTGGCTGTCGAGTTTCTGCGCGGTGCTGCGTTCCAGCTGGTCGAGCATCTGTGGATCGGCAGTGACGCCGTTCCTGGCCTGCGTGGCCTCGGTGACCAGGCGCAGGACCTTGCCGGCCTGGGCGCCTCCCATCACCGCAGTGTGGCTGTTGGGCCAGGCGAAGATGAAACGCGGATCCAGTCCGCGACCGCACATGGCGTAATGGCCGGCACCGTAGGAACCGCCCACCACGATTGTCAGCTTCGCCACCCGGGCGTTGGCCACCGCCTGGATCATCTTGGCGCCGTGCTTGATCACACCTTGCTGTTCGGCTTCGGTGCCCACCATGAACCCGGTGGTGTTGTGCAGGAACAACAGCGGTGTGCGGCTCTGGTTGCAAAGCTGGATGAACTGCGCCGCCTTGCTCGCGCCCTTCGGTGTGATCGGACCGTTGTTGCCGATCAGGCCGCAGGCATGGCCGTGAATCCGAAGGTGGCCGCACACCGTCAGTGGGTCGAATTCGTTCTTGAAGTCGAGGAAGCTGGAGCCGTCGGCGATGCGGGCGATGATTTCCCGCACGTCATAGGGCTTTTTGGGATCGTCGGGCACCAGTCCGTACAATTCGTCGATGGGGTAGAGCGGTTCCGGCCAGGTGTGATCGGGGCGTGGCGGTCGTCGTGCGTTCCAGGGCAGCAGGCTGACGATTTCCCGGGCCAGGCGGATACCGTCGGCGTCGTTCTCGGCCAGGTATTCGGCGGTGCCCGCTACTTGCGCGTGCATCTGCGCGCCACCCAGTTCCTCCTCGGTGGCCATTTCGCCGGTAGCGGCCTTGAGCAGTGGCGGGCCGGCAAGGAACAGCCGGGCCTTGTCACGTACCACCACCACATAGTCCGACAGCCCCGGCTGATAAGCGCCGCCAGCGGTGGCCGAGCCGTGCACCACGGTAATCTGTGGCAGCCCCATGGCCGACATCCGGGCCTGGTTGGCGAAGCTGCGCGCGCCTTCGACGAAAATCTGCGCGGCGTAATTGAGGTTGGCCCCGCCGCTTTCGGCGAGGGTGATCACCGGCAGCCTGTTTTCCATGGCGATCTGTTGCAGGCGCAGGGTCTTGTCAAGGCCGCTGGGGGAAATGGTTCCGCCCCTGATCGCACTGTTGTTGGCCACCACCAGCACCCGCGCGCCACTGACATGGCCGATGCCAGCGATCAAGCCACCGCCGGCCTCGCTGCCGTCCTTGTCGTCATGGAGCTTGTAGCCGGCCAGGCTCGCCAGTTCGAGGAACGGCGCGCCGGGGTCCAGCAGCAGGTTCAGGCGCTGGCGTGGCAGCAGTTGACCCCGCTTGTCGAATTTCGCCTGGGCCTGGGCGGCCTTCTCCAGCATGGCCTGTTCGATCTGCCGAAGTTGTCCGACGCTGGCCAGCATCGCCGCGCGATTGCGGGCGAAGTCGGCGTTGTGCGGATCGAGCTGCGATTCGATGACTGGCATGGCGACTGTTCCTTTCCAACGAGCGTCCTTCAGTTGACCCGGTCGGCGATGTCCTGGGGCACCGGGATCTGGATTTCCAGCAGTTGCTGGGCGAATGCCTTGCCCTGGGGGTCGATGCGCAGGCTGGCGACGCCACCGCCGCCGAGGGCGTTTTCCAACAGGAAATTCAGGCTCTGGGTACCGGGCAGGTACCAACGCTCGACGCGTCCGCGCACGGGATCGAGTACATGGCTCATCCAGTCGACCATCACTTGCGGCGTCAGCGCTTCGGCGATCCACGGCAGGTACTCGGGCTCGCGGGCGATCACACCGATGTTGCTGTGATTGCCCTTGTCACCGGAGCGGGCCACGGCCAGCTTGATCAGGGGGACGCTGGCATCGGCCCGACCCTGGGGCCTGGGCAGTTCCGGGGCGGTGGGCAGGTCGCTGGTGTCCAGCGGTTCGACGTCAGGCAGGACGCAGGCGTGGAGCTGGCCGTCCAGTTGGATGTCGAGCCGGCAGGCACTTTTGTCGATCAGGAACGAGAAGAGACGTATCAGCGGCTGCACCGTCGGTCGGCCGCCCAGCAGGCCGGTCAGTCCAGGTGCCATGCCGGTGGCGGCCGGGGCGATCTCCCGGGCAAACAGCGCCAGCGCTTGTCGGTCCGGGTGCCGGACCGCCAGCTTGATCAACACTTCGCGGCTGTCCCGGCGTTGGCCGTGGTGACCGTAGGTGGCTTCGCTGCCCAACAGCTCGATGTTCACTTCGCTGTAGGGAGCCCAGCCTCGCTCGCTGAACATCTGCGAGGTCCTGGCAATGATCGCCTGACTGACCCGTTCGGCCTTGGCCACCGCATCGATGCCGGCGATCAGGCACAGGGCGGTGCAGCGAAAGCCGTCCGGCCAGGTGGCGCACACTTTGTACCGATCGGTGGGGGGCAGGCCCCTGGCGCCCTGGACTCGCACGGCATGCCTGCCTTGCTGGATCAACCTGACCTGGCTGAAATCGCAGATCACGTCCGGTAGCAGGTACCCCTGCGGGTCGCCGATTTCGTACAACAGCTGTTCGCCGACGGTCAGCGGTGTGACCAGCCCGCCAGTGCCTTGCACCTTGGTGACAATGAACTGGCCGTCGGCGCTGGCTTCGACGATGGGAAAACCGATGTGCTCGTAATCCGGCACGTCTTGCCAGTCCGTGAAATTACCGCCCGTGCATTGGGCCCCGCACTCGATGAGATGTCCGGCCAGTGCAGCCTGGGCCAGTTTGTCGTAGTCGTGCCAGGCCCAGCCGAATTCGTGCACCAGGGCGGCGCTGACCACCGCACTGTCCACCACGCGACCGGTGATCACGATATCGGCTCCCAGGCGCAGGGCTTCGACGATGCCTGGTGCGCCCAGGTAGGCGTTGATGGAGAGGCACGTAGAGGGCAAGGGCTCGCCGCTGGACATCTCGCGGATGCCCTGCTGGGCAAGTCCTTGGCATTGAGTTTGCAGGTCATCGCCCAGCAGTACGGCGATCTTCAACGGCACGCCGGCCTCGTCGCAAGCTGTTCGAAGGGCGGCGGCACAGGCTTGGGGATTGACCCCGCCGGCATTGCTGATGACGCGGATGGCGCCTTCATGCAGACGCTGGAGCAGGGGGGCCAGCACTTCGACAAAGTCGGTGGCATAACCGGCCTGGGGATCCTTCATGCGCGCAGCGGCCATGATCGAGAGGGTGATCTCGGCCAGGTAATCGAACACCAGGTAATCCAGGTTCCCGCCGTCCACCAACTGGGCCGCGGCGGTAGGGGTGTCGCCCCAGAAGGCGCTGGCGCAACCGATACGGATCGCTCTTGGCATGGAGGGCCCTCCGGTAAACGGGATTCGAGACTACCAAGCAAGCGCTTGGTTTGTAAACGACCGCTGGTTCTTCTGCCCGAGCGCTTGCTTGGTTGTCCCGCTGGGCTTAAATTGCCGGCGCCACGTCGAACGACTGTAGGAGAGAAAGGGTGGACGAGCAAAAAGCCTTGAGGGTCATGCAAGAGCTGGTGGAGCTCGGTCAACTGACCGACCCGGACAGCGCCCGCGGCAAGTTGCTGCAGACGGCCGCCCACCTGTTTCGCAACAAAGGCTTCGAGCGCACCACGGTGCGCGACCTGGCGAGCGCCGTGGGCATTCAGTCCGGCAGCATCTTTCATCACTTCAAGAGCAAGGACGAGATCCTGCGGGCGGTGATGGAAGAAACCATCCGCTACAACACCGCCCTGATGCGCGCGGCCCTGGCCGAGGCGGGCAATGTTCGTGAGCAGGTACTGGCGCTGATCCGCTGCGAACTGCAGTCGATCATGGGCGGTACGGGCGAGGCGATGGCGGTGCTGGTCTACGAATGGCGCTCGTTATCCGAGCAAGGGCAGGAGCAGGTGCTGGCCTTGCGCGATATTTACGAGGACTTGTGGCTGGAGGTGCTGGGCCAGGCCAAGGATGCCGGGTATATTCGCGGGGACGTGTTCATTACCCGGCGTTTCCTCACAGGCGCATTGTCCTGGACCACCACCTGGTTTCGCGCCGAAGGCAGCCTGAGTCTCGATGACCTGGCCGAACAGGCATTGATCCTGGTGCTTGAAGAAAAACAATAATCGGGCCGTTTTCCTCCGGTTGCCGCGTGGTTGGCTAATCGGGCTGAAACCGCCTAGCTTGAATGTATGACTTATGGGGGAGTGGGTGACCTTGAAGTGTTCGCCGATGGGGATGACTTCGCGTGTTCTACTGGCCGTGCTGGCCATTTTCCTGGCCTTGCCAGCTTCGGCGGCGCAACTGGTCCGTATCGGGGCCGCGCATTTCCCACCCTATACGGTGCGCCCCGAAAATGGCGCCGACACCGGCCTGCTGCCGCAATTGGTCGAGGCCCTGAATCGCTCCCAGACCGACTACCAGTTCGTGCTGGTGCCTACATCGATCCCGCGTCGCTTCAATGATTTCAAGCAAGGCCGGGTCGATATGGCGATCTTCGAGAACCCCGACTGGGGGTGGAAGGACGTGCCGCATACCGTGGTGGACATGGGCCTGGAGGATGCGGAGATCTTTGTCGCCCAGCGCCAGCCGGATCGCCAGCAGAGCTACTTCGCCGACCTCAGGGGCAAGCGCCTGGCCCTGTTCAGCGGTTACCACTATGCCTTTGCCGAATTCAACGCCGATCCCAAGTTTCTCATCGGCCAATACAACGCCACGCTGACGTATTCCCATGACAGCAACCTGTTGATGGTGCTGCGCGGTCGCGCGGACATCGCGCTGGTGACGCGTTCGTACCTCAACGACTATGTCCTGCGCAATCCTCAGGTCGGCCCCCAGTTGCTGGTGTCCGAGCGTATCGACCAGGTCTATCACCACTATGCGTTGATCCGGCCCCAGGCGCCGATCACCAGCGAAACCTTCGCCCGGTTATTGCAAACGCTTCGGGACAACGGTCAATTGCTGGCCATTTTCACGCCTTACCAGATTGCCCTGGTGCCGACCCACAGTCATTGACCGGCCCTAAATTTCCCGCCCTGGCTCACGTCCCACGTTGACTACCGACGAATACGCGAGCCTCTGCCATGCCCGACCTCAACCACCCGACGATTCTGCCCTTGCCCGGAGGGCGCCGTCTGGGCGCCGATGAAACCGAACGTCATCTGAGCCTGATGCTGGAAGGCGCACCGCTGATCCGGCTGCGCCTGGAGCGTGGCCCCGAATTGCGGGTGCATCTGCAGGAAATCAACGACCGGCCAGTTGGGCCGGCCCTCTGGGCCGCCTGCTATTGGCTGTTTGCCCGGGAGCCGCAGTGCCAGCGCCTGGTCTGGCACCTTGCTGAGCGTCCCGGCGACGCCTTGCTCAGCGGCCTGCTGACGGCCACCGGGGAGGCTGACGAATATGCCTGCGAGCGCACGCAGTTCTGGCAACTGCCGCAACCCTGGCTAGGCGAGTCGTTCAATGGCAGTTATCCGCAGCAGATGATCATCACGGACGGCAAGCGCCATCCGCGTCGGCCGATAAAGCCTCGCGGCGAAGTGTATCGGCGTTTCGATGCGCGGCTGGGGGCCTGGGTGTCCTTGCGCACCCTGGAGATCGAGCACGACCTGGCGCGTTTCAATCGCTGGCAGAACAGCCCCCGGGTGGCGAGTTTCTGGCAGGAGCAAGGCAGCCTCGAACAGCACCGCCAATACCTGGACACGCTGCAGCGCGACCCACGGGTCCTGACCCTGATCGGTTGTTTCGACGATCAGCCGTTTGCCTACTTCGAAGCCTATTGGGCCAAGGAGGATCGGATCGCGCCGTTCTATGACGCCGAGAACTACGATCGTGGCATCCACATGCTGGTGGGCGAGGAGCAGCATCGGGGGCCCCACAAGGTGGCGAGCTGGCTATCGGCGCTGGTGCACTACCTGTTCCTGGACGACCCGCGCACCCAGCGCGTGGTGGCCGAGCCCCGGGCCGACAATGCAAGGATGATCGGACACCTGCACAACCAGTGTTTCCACTGCGAGAAGGAATTCGATTTCCCTCACAAGCGCGCGGCGCTGATGATCCTGGGGCGCGAGCGGTTCTTCGACCGGTGCGCGTTGATGTGAGGTTTGGCACGGACCAGGTGGCGGTCATCAGTCCGTCATCATGAACAGGCTCGCTTTCACCAGGTCGGTGACCTGGTGAAAGCGAGCCTGTTTGCGGCAAGGCCGAAGAAAACGGCGTGTGTTACCGCCGGGCGAAGGTGTCTGCGCGCACGCCCGACGCCTTGCGGCAATGCACCAGGGCGTCACGGATCATGAAGTTCACCAGGGTGGGCGAGACCCCCAGTTCCTTGGCGATGTCCTTCTGTGGAACGCCATGCAGGCGATACATTTCGAAGGCGTAGCGGGTGCGGCTGGGCAACTCGGTCAACGCATCGGCAATGTGCTCCAGCGTGGAAAAGTTGATGTGAGACGTTTCCGGCGAAGCACCCTGGATCACCACGTTCAGTCCTTCCTCTTCCGGCCCCGAGTATTTCTGTTCCAGCGCCTGCTTGCGGTAGTGATCGATCGCCAGGTTGCGCACGATCTGGAACAGGTAACTGAGCTGAGCCTTGAAGGAAGAGGTGATCTGGGGCGCCGATTGCAGCCGGAAAAACGCATCCTGCACCACATCTTCGGCACGAGACCGGCAACCGGTGATGCGCGCCGCGATCTTGACCAGGATCATCCGGTTATCGACGAACGCCTGAAGTAACGGTGAGTCGCACCTGCTTGTGGATACTTGTTCCGTCATGGAATTCACCTTGCTGCAAAAAGTTAGCAGGACAAGCGGTTGACTGGCGGCGTCCTGCACATCGAGCGCCAAATTAGGCTGAATGATAATGATTGTCAATTGAGAAGAAGAATTATTGATGGCGATTGTTCAAGATGGGCCGCCGCGACCCATTGCCGCAGGGCGATCGCTTGCCAATGGCTCGGTGGGCCTGCTCGCTGACTAATTATTTGCCGGCGTGATCCGTTCTCATGGGTGACGGTTTCGGGCGGCAGCCCGGATGCCGCAACGCATTTCCATTGCCTCGCGCGGTCGGCCATGACCGCGTCCCGCATGCCGTCGATGGCGTGCGATGGAAGAAGACTGGATATCACTTGCAAGCCGAATTTCAGGCAGGAAACCTCATGACCGACGCGTTCGAACTTCCCAGCACCCTGGCCCATGCCCTCCAGCGCCGCGCCGCCTCGACGCCGGATCGCGTGGCCTTGCGCTTCCTTGCCGACACGCCGGAGCAGAGCGTGGTGCTGAGTTATCGCGATCTGGACCTGCGCGCCCGCACCATTGCCGCCGCCTTGCAGGCCGAGGCGACAGTCGGCGATCGCGCGGTGCTGCTGTTTCCCAGCGGCCCCGATTATGTCGCGGCGTTTTTCGGTTGCCTGTACGCCGGTGTGATCGCCGTGCCGGCCTATCCACCGGAGTCGGCCCGTCGTCATCACCAGGAACGTCTGCTGTCGATCATCGCCGACGCCGAGCCGCGCCTTTTGCTCACCAGCAGCGATCTGCGCGAAGCCTTGCAGGCCATCGAGTCCGCACCACCGTTGCTATGCGTCGACAGCCTCGACCCGGCACGTGCCGGACAATGGGTCGCGCCGACCTTGCAGGACGATGACATTGCCTTTTTGCAATACACCTCCGGCTCCACTGCATTGCCCAAGGGGGTGCAGGTCAGCCATGGCAACCTGGTGGCCAACGAGCTGTTGATCCGCCATGGCTTCGGCATCGACCTGAATCCCGACGACGTCATCGTCAGCTGGCTGCCGCTGTATCACGACATGGGCTTGATCGGCGGCCTGCTGCAACCGGTCTTCAGTGGCGTGCCATGCGTGCTGATGTCGCCGGGGTATTTCCTGGCCCGGCCGTTGCGTTGGCTGGAAGCCATCAGCGAGTACGGTGGCACCATCAGCGGCGGCCCGGATTTCGCCTATCGGTTGTGCAGCGAGCGGATCAGCGACTCGGCCTTGCAGCGCCTCGACCTGAGCGGCTGGCGGGTGGCCTATTCGGGCTCCGAGCCGATCCGCCTCGACACCCTGGAACGTTTCGCCGAGAAGTTCGCGGCGTGCGGTTTCACCTCTGAAAACTTCATGGCGTCCTACGGCCTGGCGGAAGCCACCCTGTTCGTCGCCGGCACGCCCCGCAGCCATGGCATTGCTTCATTGCGCATAGACGACGCGGCGCTGGCGCAGAACCGCGCCGAGCCGGGGCAAGGCAGCGCGGTGATGAGCTGCGGTTTCGGCCAGCCCGGACACGGGGTGCTGGTCGTCGAACCCAATACGCTGCAGCCGCTGGCCGACCAGCAGGTGGGCGAAGTCTGGGCCACCGGGCCGAGCATCGCCCATGGTTACTGGCGCAATCCCGAGGCCACGGCCAAGACCTTCGTCCAGCATGACGGTCGTACCTGGCTGCGCACCGGCGACCTGGGCTTCGTCCATGGCGGCGAGCTGTTCATCACCGGTCGCTTGAAAGACATGCTGATCGTGCGCGGGCACAACCTTTATCCCCAGGACATCGAGCAGACCATCGAGCGTGAGGTGGAAGTGGTGCGCAAAGGCCGGGTGGCGGCCTTCGCAGTCAACGATGGCACCGAGGAAGGCATCGGCATTGCGGCGGAAATCAGCCGCAGCGTGCAGAAAATCCTGCCGCCCGAGGCGCTGATCAAGACCCTTCGCCAGGTGGTGGCCGACGCCTGCCAGCAAGCGCCGAGCGTGGTGGTGCTACTCAATCCCGGTGCCTTGCCCAAGACGTCCAGCGGCAAGTTGCAACGCTCGGCGTGCCGCACTCGCCTGGCCGACGGCAGCCTCGACAGCTATGCGCAGTTCCCGTCGACCGAGGTCGCAGGTGTCCGTGCGCAGGCGTCGACCTCGCCGTTGCAGGCGCAGATTGCCCAGCTCTGGCGCGAGCTGTTGCAGGTTGACGAAGTGCAGGGAGACGATCATTTCTTCCTGCTGGGGGGCAACTCCATCATCGCCACCCAGGTGGTTGCGCGGCTGCGCGAAACCCTGGGCGTGACATTGGAGCTGCGCCTGCTGTTCGAAGCCCCGACCCTCAGCGCTTTCACGGCCGCAGTGGCCGCCAGCCAACAGGACGGCAACCCGTCACAGGACACGATCAGCCTGTTGCCGCGCCATGAGGCATTGCCGCAGTCCCTGGCCCAGAACCGCTTGTGGATCACCTGGCAACTGGACCCCGCAAGCTGCGCCTATAACATTCCCGGCGGCTTGCACCTGCGTGGCGAATTGGACGAAAACGCACTGCGCGCCAGTTTTCAGCAACTGATCGAACGCCATGAATCCCTGCGCACGCGTTTCCTGGAGCGCGATGGCGTGGCCATGCAGCAGATCGATCCGGCTGCGGGATTCGACCTGCGCTCAATCGATCTGGCGGACTTGCCCAACGATCAGCGCCAGGCCCGCGCCCGGCAGATCCGGGAAACCGAAGCGACTACGCCGTTCGACCTGGAAAAGGGGCCGCTGCTGCGGGTCACGCTGGTGCGCCTGGATGAGGACGATCACCAGTTGCTGGTGACGATGCACCACATCATTGCCGACGGCTGGTCGATGAATGTGCTGGTGGACGAATTCTCGCGGCTGTATGCCGCCGCGACGCAGGGGCAGGTCGCCGCGCTGGCGCCGCTGCCGTTGCAGTACGCCGACTACGCCCGCTGGCAGCGCCAGTGGCTCGCCCAGGGAGAAGCCGAGCGGCAACTGGCCTATTGGAAACAGACACTGGGAGACGAACATCCCGTCCTGGCGCTGAGCACCGATCATCCTCGCAGCGCCCAGCGTCTTCGCAGCGCCGCGCGTCATAGCCTGCGCCTGGACAAGAGCCTCGGCGATGCCTTGCGCCAGCTCGCCCAGGCCCACGACGCGACACCGTTCATGTGTCTGCTGGCGGCATTCCAGGCCTTGTTGCAACGCTATACCGGCCAGTCCGACCTGCGCATCGGCGTGCCCAATGCCAACCGTCCACGCCTGGAAACCCAAGGCCTGATCGGCTTCTTCATCAATACCCAGGTGCTGCGCGGGCAGGTCGATTCGCGCCAGTCCTTCGCCGCGCTCCTGGCCCAGGCCCGGGAGGCCACGCTGGGCGCCCAGGCGTACCAGGACCTTCCCTACGAACAACTGCTCGAAGCCTTCCCGCAGGCTCGCGAACAAGGGCTGTTCCAGGTGATGTTCAACCATCAGCAACGCGACCTGGGCGCCTTGCGACGCTTGCCGGGATTGCTGGCCGATGAGCTGCCATGGCACAGCCGCGAAGCCAAGTTCGATCTGCAACTGCACAGCGAGGAAGACCGCAACGGGCGGTTGACGCTGTCGTTCGACTACGCCGACGAGCTGTTCGAGGCGGCGACCATCGCGCGCCTGGCCGGGCATTTCTGCAACCTGCTGCGGGCAGTATGCGCCGATCCGCAGCAGGCCATCGGCGACGTGCCTTTGCTGTCCGCCGATGAGCAGGCGCAACAGCAGCAATGGAGTGTGGCCCCTTGCGAACCGGCGGCACGATGGTTGCCGGAGCTGCTGAACGAGCAGGCCCGGCGTACGCCGCAACGCGCCGCGCTGCTGTGGGAGGGCGGTCGCCTGGACTACGCCGAACTGCACACCCAGGCCAATCGCCTGGCCCACTACCTGCGGGACAAAGGCGTTGGCCCCGATGTGTGCGTGGCAATCGCCGCCGAGCGTTCGCCGCAGTTGCTCATCGGCGTGCTGGCGATCATCAAGGCCGGTGGCGCCTATGTACCGCTGGATGCGGATTACCCGGCCGAACGCCTGGCCTATATGCTCCAGGACAGCGGCGTCGATCTGCTGCTGACGCAGACCGCGTTGCTCGAACGCTTGCCGGTCTGCGAAGGCATCAGCGTGATTGCCCTGGATGCCTTGCATCTGGAGCAATGGCCGGGCAATCCGCCAGGCCTGCATCTGCACGGCGATCATTTGGCCTACGTGATCTACACCTCCGGTTCCACCGGCCAGCCCAAGGGGGTCGGCAACACCCACGCGGCCCTGGCCGAACGCTTGCAATGGATGCAGGCCACCTATGGCCTGGACGAAACCGATGTGCTGATGCAAAAGGCGCCGATCAGCTTCGACGTGTCGGTGTGGGAATGCTTCTGGCCCTTGATCACAGGTTGCCCGCTGGTCCTGGCCGGCCCCGGCGAACATCGCGACCCGCACCGCATCGCCCAGTTGGTCCAACAGTTTGGCGTGACCACGCTGCACTTCGTGCCACCGCTGCTCAGCCTGTTCGTCGACGAACCCTTGAGCGCCGGTTGCACCTGCCTGCGCCGGGTGTTCTCCGGGGGTGAAGCCTTGCCGGCCGAATTACGCAGCCGAGTGCTGGCGCAACTGCCGACGGCGCAACTGCACAATCGCTACGGTCCGACCGAAACCGCCATCAACGTCACGCACTGGCATTGCAGCGATGCCGATGGCGAGCGCTCGCCGATCGGCCGTCCGCTGGGCAACGTGCTGTGTCGCGTGCTCGACAGTGAGCTCAACCCGGTACCGTCCGGAGTGTCGGGCGAACTGTGCATCGGCGGCCTGGGCCTGGCCCGGGGTTACCTCGGCCGGCCGGGCCTGAGCGCCGAGCGGTTTGTACCGGATCCGCTGGCCGCCACGGGCGCGCGCCTGTATCGCACCGGCGACCGGGCGCGCTGGACCGCCGGTGGGGTGATCGAATACCTCGGCCGCCTCGATCAGCAGGTCAAACTGCGCGGTTTCCGTATCGAACCGCAGGAAATCGAAGCGCGGCTGCTGGCCCAGGAGGGCATCGCCCAGGCGGCCGTGCTGGTGCGCGACACCGCCGCCGGTCCGCAATTGATCGGCTACTACACAGCGCCAGATCTTACCGGGGACGACCTGGACCAGCGGCTCCTCGCCGCCCTGGCCGCCGAATTGCCGGACTACATGGTGCCCGCGCAGGTGTTGCGCCTGGATGCCATGCCGCTGAGCCCCAGCGGCAAGCTCGACCGCCACGCCTTGCCCGAACCGCAGTGGCAGGGGCGTGACCACGTGGAGCCGGTCAGCGCCCTCGAATGCCAGCTCGCCGATATCTGGCGCGACGTGCTGGGGCTGTCCCGGATTGGCCTGCGGGATGATTTCTTTGCCCTCGGCGGCCACTCGCTGCTGGCGACCCAGATCATTTCCCGCACCCGCCAGGCCTGCGACGTCGAGTTGCCGCTGCGAGCCTTGTTCGAGAACAGTGAACTGGGGGCGTTTGCCGAACAGGTACGCTTGATCCAGGCCAGTGGCCAGACCAACCGGCAGCCACCGATCGAAAAGGTCGATCGCAGCCAACCGGTGCCGCTGTCCTATTCCCAGCAGCGCATGTGGTTCCTCTGGCAGATGGAGCCGGACAGCCCGGCCTATAACGTCGGCGGCATGGCGCGTTTGCGCGGGGTGCTGGATGTCGGGCGCTTCGAGGCGGCCTTGCAGGCATTGGTCTTGCGACACGAAACCCTGCGCACCACGTTCCCCAGTGCCGACGGCGTGGCCTGGCAGCAGGTGCACGATGACGTGGGCCTGCGGATGGACTGGAAGGATTTCTCGGCGCTGGCCGCCGATGTCCGTGAACAACGGGTGCAGGCGCTGGCCGACAGCGAGGCCCACAAGCCTTTCGACCTGGAAACCGGGCCGTTGCTGCGGGCCTGCCTGGTCAAGACCGCGGAGCAGGAGCATTACCTGGTGCTGACCCTGCATCACATCGTCACCGAAGGCTGGGCGATGGACATCTTCGCCCGGGAGCTGAGCGCGTTGTACGAAGCCTTCGTCGATGACCGCCAATCGCCGCTGGAGCCTTTGCCGGTGCAATACCTGGACTACAGCGTCTGGCAGCGCCAGTGGCTGGAGTCCGGCGAGCGCCAACGGCAACTGGACTACTGGACCGCGCAACTGGGCCGTGAACACCCATTGCTGGAGCTACCGTCCGACCGTCCGCGGCCACCGGTGCAAAGCCATCGCGGCGAGTTGTTCCGCTTCGACCTCAGCGATGACCTGGCCGCCAGGGTGCGTGCCTTCAACGCGCAACACGGCTTGACCCTGTTCATGACCATGACCGCCGCCTTGGCCGTGCTGCTCTATCGCTACAGCGGCCAGACCGACCTTCGCATCGGCGCGCCGGTGGCCAACCGGATCCGACCGGAAAGCGAAGGGCTGATCGGTGCGTTCCTCAACACCCAGGTGCTGCGTTGCCAGCTCGACGGGCAGATGTCGGTGGGCGAGCTGTTCGAGCAGGTGCGCCATACAGTCATCGAAGGCCAGTCCCACCAGGACCTGCCGTTCGATCATCTGGTCGAAGCCCTGCAACCGCCGCGCAGCGCCGCCTACAATCCGCTGTTCCAGGTGATGTGCAACGTCCAGCGCTGGGAATTCCAGCAGAGCCGCACATTGGCCGGCATGACCGTGCAGTACCTGGTGAACGATGCCCGGGCCACCAAGTTCGACCTCAACCTGGAGGTCACCGACCTGGATCATCGCCTGGGTTGCTGCCTGACCTACAGCACCGACCTGTTCGATGACCCCCGCATCGCCCGCATGGCCGGGCATTGGCGCAACCTGCTGGAGGCGCTGCTGAGCGATCCGGGCCGACGCTTGAGCGAGCTGCCGCTGCTGGACGCTGGCGAGCGGCAACAGTTGCTCGACAACCTGGGTGTCGAGCCCGGCGAGCATCGCCTGGACCACTGCCTGCACCCGCTGTTCAGCGAGCAGGCCCAGGCCCGTCCCGATGCCCCGGCCTTGACCTTTGCCGGACAGACCCTGACCTACGGTGAACTCGAACGCCGCGCCAATCGCCTGGCCTGGATGCTGCGCGAGCGCGGCGTCGGGCCACAGGTCCGGGTGGGCCTGGCCCTGGAGCGTTCCCTGGAAATGGTCATCGGCCTGCTGGCGATTCTCAAGGCCGGCGGTGCCTACGTGCCGCTGGACCCCGAATACCCGCTGGACCGCTTGCACTACATGATCGAAGACAGCGGCATCGCGTGGTTGCTCAGCGACCGGGCGATGTTCGAGTCTCTCGGTGCGCTGCCAGACGGCGTCGGACGCTGGAGCCTGGAGGAGGATGGTCCGGCATTGGTGCAATATCCTGATCATCCATTGCCGTCGATCAACCTGCCGCAGCACCAGGCCTACTTGATCTACACCTCGGGCTCCACCGGCAAGCCCAAGGGGGTGGTGGTGTCCCACGGCGAAATCGCCATGCACTGCCAGGCGGTGATCCAGCGTTTCGGCATGCGCCCGGACGACTGCGAGCTGCATTTCTATTCCATCAACTTTGACGCCGCCACCGAGCGCCTGCTGGTGCCGCTGCTCAGCGGCGCCCATGTGGTGCTGCGGGCCCAGGGGCAATGGGACGCCGAGGAAATCTGCGGATTGATCCGCGCGCATGGCGTCAACGTCCTCGGTTTCACGCCCAGCTATGGCAGCCAACTGGCGCAATGGCTGGCGACCCAGGAGCAGATCCTGCCCGTGCGCATGTGCATCACGGGGGGCGAGGCCCTGACCGGGGAGCATCTGCAGCGCATCCGCGCGGCGTTCAGCCCGGCACGGTTTTTCAACGCCTATGGCCCGACGGAAACCGTGGTCATGCCATTGGCGTGCCTGGCACCCGAGCAATTGGAGGAGGGCGTGGCCAGCGTGCCCATCGGCAGTGTGGTCGGTGAGCGGGTGGCTTATATCCTCGATGCCGACCTGGCCCTGGTGCCGCAAGGCGCGACAGGCGAGTTGTACGTCGGCGGCGCGGGCCTGGCCCAGGGGTACCACCAGCGGCCGGGCATGACGGCCGAGCGGTTCGTCGCCGATCCGTTCTGCACCGAAGGTGGGCGGCTCTATCGCACCGGCGACCTGGTGCGCCAGCGTGCCGATGGCCTGGTGGAATACCTGGGTCGGGTCGACCATCAGGTCAAGATCCGTGGCTTCCGTATCGAACTGGGGGAAATCGAAACACGCCTGTTGGAACACGACGCGGTGCGCGAGGCCGTGGTACTGGCCCTCGATATGCCGGGCGGCAAGCAATTGGCAGGCTACCTGGTGACCGACGTCGCCACCCAGGACGCCGAACGACAAGGCGTCCTGCGCGAAGCCTTGAAGCATCATCTCAAGGCTCAGCTGCCGGACTACATGGTGCCCACGCACCTGATCCTGCTGGCGAGCATGCCGCTGACCGCCAACGGCAAGCTCGACCGTCGCGCCTTGCCGATGCCGGATCTTGAGCTCAACCGGCAACATTATGTGGCGCCGAGCAATGCCCTGGAGCAGACCCTGGCGGCCATCTGGTGCGAGGTGCTGAACGTGGAACAGGTCGGCCTCAACGATAATTTCTTCGAGCTGGGCGGCGATTCGATCCTGTCTATCCAGGTGGTCAGTCGGGCCCGGCAGCAGGGCATCCACTTCACGCCCCGCGACCTGTTCCAGCACCAGACCGTGCAGACCCTGGCCGCTGTCGCCACCCGCAGCGAACAGCTGAGCGCCGAGCAGGGCTTGCTGAGCGGCGAGTCGGGGCTGACACCGATCCAGCACTGGTTCTTCGAGTGCCCGATCCCCAATCGACACCACTGGAACCAGGCGTTGTTGCTGGAGCCGGCCATGACCCTGGACCCGGGACATCTGGAACAGGCGCTGCAGGCTGTCCTGCAGCAGCACGACGCCCTGCGCCTGGGCTTTGCACAGACCGCCGGACACTGGCGCGCCGAGCATCGGCCGCTGTCGGACGTCGCGCTGGTGCAGTCGCTGTCCGTCGACTCCGTGGAGCATTGCCAGGCCTTGTTCGAGCAGACCCAGCGCAGCCTCGATCTGTCTGGCGGTCCGTTGCTCAGGGCAGTGCTGGCCCGGTTGCCCGACGGTGGGCAGCGCCTGCTGATCGTCATCCATCACCTGGTGGTGGACGCGGTGTCGTGGCGGGTACTGATGGACGATCTGCAAACCGTCTACCGCCAGATCACGGCCGGGCAAGCGATCGGGCTGCCGGCCAAGACCAGCCCATTGCGCGATTGGGCGGCGCGCTTGCAGGCCTATGCCGGCAGCGAGTCCCTGCGCGAAGAACTGGCCGACTGGCAACGCCGGTTGAGCGGCCCGGCTGTGGCGTTGCCTTGCGCGCATCCTGACGGTGCTCTCCAGGAGCGTCATGGGCAGACGGTCAGTGTGCGCCTGGATGCCGGGCGCACCCGGCAGCTGTTGCAACAGGCGCCGAGTGCCTACCGCACCCAGGTCAACGACCTGTTGCTCACGGCACTGGCCCGGGTCCTGTGCCGCTGGAGCGGTCATGAGTCGGCCCTGGTCCAGCTCGAGGGGCACGGCCGCGAGATGCTGTTCGACGATCTGGACCTGACCCGCACCGTGGGTTGGTTCACCAGTGTCTACCCTGTGCGCCTGAGCCCGTCGGCCGAAGATATCGGCGCATCGATCAAGGCCATCAAGGAGCAGTTGCGCGCCGTACCGCACAAGGGGCTGGGCTATGGCGTGCTGCGCTACCTGGCCGACGACGCCACTCGCCAGGCGATGGCTGACCTGCCGCAGGCGTCGATCACCTTCAACTACCTGGGCCAGCTTGACCAGACCCTGGGGCATGACGCCCTGTTCCGGCCACTGGACGCAGCGCTGGGGGCGATCCACGACCCCGATGCGCCACTGCCCAATGAGCTGAGTGTCGACAGCCAGGTCAGTGGTGGTGAGCTGGTGCTGCGCTGGACCTACAGCGGCGAACGCCATGACAGGCAGACGATCGTCACCTTGGCCGCGGCGTACCTCGATGAGTTGCAGCGCCTGGTCGAGCACTGCCTGACGGACGAGGCGGGCGGCCCGACGCCGTCGGATTTCCCGCTGGCGAAACTGTCCCAGGAGCAGCTCGACCACTTGCCCGTGCCGGCTGCGCAGATCGAGGATGTCTATCCACTGACGCCGATGCAGGAAGGCATGCTGCTGCACACCTTGCTGGAACCGGGCACCGGTCTGTACTACATGCAGGACCGCTACCGCATCGACAGCGAACTGGACCCGCATCGTTTCGCCCAAGCCTGGGAGGCGGTGGTGAGCCGTCACGAAGCCTTGCGCGCCTCGTTCTGCTGGAACGTCGGCGAAGAGATGCTGCAGATCATCCACAAGCCCGGCAACACGCCAGTGGATTATCTCGACTGGCGCGAGGTACCCGGGGACCAGCAGGAAGACCGGCTCCAGGCGCTGCTCAAGCGCGAACGCGAGGCCGGCTTCGATCTGTTGAACCAGGCACCGTTCCACCTGCGACTGATCCGCGTGGGCGAGGCGCGCTACTGGTTCATGATGAGCAATCACCACATCCTGATCGACGCCTGGTGCCGCTCGTTGCTGATGGACGATTTCTTCGAGATCTATACCGCCCTTGGCGAAAACCGCGAGCCCCGGCTGGCCGTTCCACCCCGCTATCGCGACTACATCGGCTGGCTGCAGCATCGGAGCCTGGCCGAGGCCCGCCAGTGGTGGAAGCACAACCTGGAAGGGTTCGAACGGACCACGCCAATCCCCGCCGACCGCCCGTTCCTGCGTGAACACGCCGGTGACAGCGCAGGCATGATCGTCGGCGACTGCTACACCCGCCTCGAGGCAAAGGACGGCGCACGGCTGCGCGAACTGGCCCAGGCTCACCAACTGACGGTCAACACCTTCGCCCAGGCAGCGTGGGCGCTGGTGCTGCGGCGAGTGAGCGGTGACCGGGACGTGCTGTTCGGTGTCACCGTGGCCGGCCGCCCGGTGGAATTGCCGCAGATGCAGCGCACGGTGGGGCTGTTCATCAACAGTGTCGCGTTGCGGGTGCGGATGCCCGAGGACCAGCAGCGCTGTACGGTGCGCCAGTGGCTGGGCCAGTTGCTGGACAGCAACATGCAACTGCGCGAATACGAGTACCTGCCGCTGGTGAGCATCCAGGAAGTCAGCGAACTGCCCAAGGGCCAGCCGCTGTTCGACAGCCTGTTCGTGTTCGAGAACGCTCCGGTGCAAGTCTCGGTGCTGGACCGCGCCCGCAGCCTCAACGCCACGTCGGATTCGGGTCGCACCCACACCAACTTCCCGTTGACGGCGGTCTGCTATCCCGGGGACGACCTGGGGCTGCATCTGTCTTACGACCGACGCTACTTCGAAGCGTCCACCGTCGAGGGGCTGCTGGGTGAGTTCAAGCGATTGCTGCTGGCCCTGATGGAGGGCTTGCACGGTGACATGGCCGAGCTGCCGCTGATGGCGGCGCAGGAGCAGGACTTCCTGGTCCATGGCTGCAACCAGAGTGAGCGCGACTATCCCTTGGCCCAGAGCTATGTGGAATTGTTCGAGGCCCGGGTTGCGGCCCATCCGCAACGGATCGCGGCCAGCTGCCTGGACAACCGATACACCTACGCCGGGTTGAACGCCCACAGCAACCGCCTGGGCCATGCACTGATCGCCTGCGGCGTAGGCCTCGATCAGCCGGTGGCGCTGCTGGCCGAACGGGGGCTGGACCTGCTGGCAATGATCATCGGCAGCTTCAAGGCCGGCGCCGGGTACCTGCCGCTGGACCCGGGCCTGCCGAGCCAGCGCCTGGGGCGTATCCTGGAACTGAGCCGCACGCCGCTGCTGGTCTGCACCCAGGCCTGCCATGCCCAGGCGCTGGCGCTGCTGGATGAGCATGCCTGTTCGGCGCGGCCGAAGCTGCTGGTGTGGGAAGACATCCAGGCCAGTGATGCGTCGCAGGAAAACCCCGGAGTCCATAGCGGGCCGGACAACCTGGCGTATGTGATCTATACGTCCGGTTCCACCGGGCAGCCCAAGGGCGTGATGGTGCAGCAGCGGGGCATGCTCAACAATCAGCTGAGCAAGGTGCCGTACCTGGCGCTGGACGAGGCCGATGTGATCGCCCAGACGGCGTCCCAGAGTTTCGACATCTCGGTGTGGCAGTTCCTCGCCGCGCCGTTGTTCGGGGCCAGGGTCGACATCGTGCCGAATACCATCGCCCATGATCCGCAAGGGTTACTGGAACATGTGCAGCGCCAGGGCATCACGGTGCTGGAAAGCGTGCCGTCCCTGATCCAGGGCATGCTTGCCCAGGATCGTGTCAGCCTGGACGGACTGCGCTGGATGTTGCCCACTGGCGAAGCGATGCCCCCGGAGCTGGCCCACCAGTGGCTGTTGCGATACCCGGCCATCGGCCTGGTCAACGCCTACGGCCCGGCGGAATGCTCCGATGACGTGGCGTTCTTCCGTGTCGACATGGCGTCGACCCGTGGCACTTACCTGCCCATTGGCACGCCCACCGACAACAACCGTTTGTACCTGCTCGACGGCGCGCTGGAGCTGGTGCCGCTGGGTGCCGTGGGTGAGCTGTGCGTGGCGGGCACCGGGGTGGGACGTGGTTATGTCGGCGATCCGCTGCGTACTGCCCCGGTATTCGTGCCCAATCCGTTCGGCGCGCCGGGGGAGCGGTTGTACCGCACTGGGGACCTGGCGCGGCGGCGCAGCGATGGCGTGCTGGAGTACGTCGGCCGCATCGATCATCAGGTGAAGATTCGTGGCTATCGTATCGAGCTGGGTGAAATCGAGGCGCGGCTGCATGAGCAGCCGGAGTTGCGCGATGCCGCGGTGGGCGTGCAGGCGGGGATCAACGGCAAGCATCTGGTGGGCTACCTGGTCGCTTCTGATTCGACGCTGCCGGCGACCGAACGCCTGGAGCGCATCAAGCAACGCCTGCGGGCCGAGCTGCCGGAATACATGGTGCCGCTGCATTGGCTATGGCTGGACCGGCTGCCCCTGAACGCCAATGGCAAGCTCGACCGCAACGCCTTGCCGGCCCTGGAGATCGGCCAGTTGCAAAGCCAGGATTACCAGGCACCGGGCACCGCGCTGGAACAGACCCTGGCGGATATCTGGGCGCAGGTGCTGAACGTCGAGCGAGTGGGCGTACGGGATAACTTCTTCGAACTGGGCGGTCATTCGTTGCTGGCGACGCAAATCGCCTCTCGGGTACAGAAGGCCCTGCAACGCAACGTACCGCTGCGGGCCATGTTCGAATGCAGCACGGTCCAGGAACTGGCCGACTACATCGAAGGATTGGCTGCCAGCGAAATCACCGAGGAGAAGGTGGACCGGCTGAATGACTTGATGGCCGAGCTGGAGGGGCTGTAAATGGCATGATCTCTGTGCAGGCCCCTGTGTGAGCGGGGCCTGCGCCTCTTGTCGCGAGGTATCCAGCGATCTTAAATCCCTGTGGGCGCGTCATGGGGTGCGGCAGCATTCTTCCGGTTTGCTGAAAAAGGTGACGCCGGAGGCGAATGCGCCGATTTCCTGGAAGGTATCGTTGACGGCATCCAGCAAACCGAATTCTTCCGGGGTCTGGGTGTTGCCGTAAACGGCCAGCAGTGCCTCGTAGAACATCAGTTTTCCTTTGGCCCGCTGTCCGGAAGCTTTCTGGGTATCGGCGGCTTTGGGCTTCAAAAGATCCACTTGTGCCTGGGCGAACGCCTGAAGCTCGGCTTTGGTCATGGCGGTTCTCCATCCGGTGATGGTTGATCGAGTCCTCACCCTATCGCCAGTGGCCGGGCAAAACTACTGTCATAGCTGACAGGTACCCTACGGACGGGATCATCCCTTGCATTGACGGATCGCTGCACGCCACGGCAGGCTGCCGAGGTTTTTGCGCATTCAAACTTTCCATATTCACAAGGAGGTCCTCGATGCCCTTTGCAACCCTTGATGGACAATCGCTTCACTACCTCGACCAGGGCCAGGGCCCGGTGGTGGTGTTGGGCAGCAGTTATTTGTGGGACCACGGCATGTGGGCGCCGCAGATCGAGGCCTTGTCCCGGCATTACCGGGTGATCGCCCCGGACCTGTGGGGCCACGGCCAATCCGGGCGTCTGCCGCAGGACATGACCTCCCTGGACGACCTGGCTCGCCAGGTGCTGGGGCTGATGGACCAACTGGACGTCGATGACTTCAGCCTGGTGGGGCTTTCGGTGGGCGGCATGTGGGGCACCCGGTTGGCGCTGGCGGCGCCCCAGCGGCTGCAGGCACTGGTGCTGATGGACACTTATGTGGGCGTCGAGCCGGAGCCGACCCGCCAGTATTATTTCTCGTTGTTCGACAAGATCGAGGCGAACGGGGCCATTGCCGAACCTTTGCTGGATATCATCGTGCCGATTTTCTTCCGGCCGGGCATCGAGCCGCAGTCGCCGCTGTACCAGCAGTTCCGCGCCACGCTGGCCGCCTTGCCGGCCGACCGTCTGCGCGACAGCATCGTGCCGCTGGGACGGATCATCTTCGGTCGGGACGACATTCTGTCGCGCCTGCCGGAGCTGGACGCCGGCCGGACCCTGGTGATGTGTGGCGACCAGGACAAGCCACGGCCGCCGTCCGAGGCCCAGGAGATGGCCGGGCTGATCGGTTGCCCCTGTCGGTTGATCCCGCAAGCGGGGCATATCTCCAACCTGGAGAACGCGGAGTTCGTGACCGCCGCGCTGTTGGAGTTTCTACGCCGCTGACCCCGCCATCGCGACCCGTGGAGGGGGGCGAAAACCGATGTCGTGGACGACGATAAAAACCTGTGGGAGCGGGCTTGCCGCTCCTGCGCGGTTTCGGTGGCCGCCAGTTACTTCGGCCCGAGTATCTTCACCAGCTTGTCCGGTGATGGCGCGCCTTGCTGTTGCTGCAGGTCGCCTTTTTCATCCAGATAGAAAATCGCCGGGGTGGCGGACAGTTCCAGTTCGTCCATGAGCTGCAAGTTGGCATCCAGCTTGGCCTGGATGGCCGGCGGTATGTCCTTGAGCGGTTTGAGGGGGCTGCCCTTGCCGGCCTTCTCATGGTTCTCCAGGGCTTTTTCAGGATCCTTGGCGGCCAGCAACGCGGCGGATTTTGCCGGGCTGTCCTCACGGATGATGCCCACCATGATGTGGCGAAGCTGCACCTTGCCGGCGTTGACCCATGGCCGTGCCTGTTCCCAGAACATGTTGCAGTACGGGCAGTTGGGATCACTGAACAGGTAGACGGTGCGTGGTGCATCCGGTTTGCCGTCGGCGATCCAGTGGCTCGCTTGCATCTTGCTCCAGATCTGCTTGGCCATCGGGGCATAGACCAGCTTCTGCAGCGGCTCGGCGCTCAGGTCCTTGCCGTCGGCGTCGTACAGGTTGCCCAGCAGTACATGCTGGCCGTCGGGCGTCAGGTAAAGCGCCATGCCACGGTTCTGGTATTGCGCGGCGTAACCGCGAAGTCCGTCCGGTGCCTGGAACGTGCCGACGATTTTCGCGCCCTTGGCTTCGATCTTCTTGATGGCTGCCGGCAACTCCTCGGCCTGGAGCAGGGGGGCTTGGGACAGCGCTGTGGCGAAGGCCAGTGTCAGCAGAGGGCGGAGGCGGGGCATGGCGATTTCCTTGTGACGGGGTGGGGCGCCGCGGTCGAGCCCGGCGTTTCGAAGTTTTCCAGGGCGCGGGCCAGGCTCGCTTCCGAGAGTTCACCGAGGTGGCTGTCCAGCAGGCGGCCGTCGGCGCCATAGAACAAGGTTGTCGGCAGGGCCATGGAGCCGACGGCCTGGCCGAGTCGGCCACTGCCATCGAACAGAACGTTGTCCAGGCTCAGGCCCTGGGTTTCGAGGAAGGTGCTGACGCTTTGCATGCTTTCGGCCTGATTGACGAACAGGAACGTCAGGTCGGGACGCTGCTGTTGCGCCTCTTCCAGTACCGGCATCTCACGCCGGCAGGGCGGGCACCAGGTGGCCCAGAGGTTGATGACCAGGGGGCCGCCCTGGTAATCGGTGAGCTTTACCGTCTCGCCTTCGGCGTTTCGCAGGCTGATGTCCGGCAGGCGGGTACCCTGCTCATAGAGGGTCAGGGACATCGTGGCCACCAGCCAGAACAACAGGCCGCTGCCGACGCCAAAGCCCAGTGGCCGGCGCAGGGGCGGACGACGTAGGGCCCACAGCGTTGTGCCGATCAGCAGCGCGACGATGCCGGGCCAGGCCAGGAAACCGCCATCGCGCAGGTCGACGATCTGCCACAGGTCGTCCCGGTAATGGCCCCAATAAGCCACGACAAAGCCGACCCGCGCCGCCAGGAGCCCGAGCAGGAACAGCACGAACAGCACCGATTCGGGGTTCTCGCCACCGCGCCGGGCCACTCGCCAGCCAACGAATGTCGCCAATGCCAGGGCGCTGATCAACAGCAGGTGATTCAGGGCAATGGCGAAGGTCCCCAGGGTTAACGTCAGCATCAGCGAGCATCCCGGGTGGCGTTCCAGCGTGCCAGGAAACCCTTGGCATCGATTTCCCCGGTGATCCGCTGGTTGCGACGCTCCTGGCCATCGCTACCGATCCACAGCAGGCTCGGTGGCCCTGGCACTTGATAGCGCCCCAGCAGCTCACGGCTGGCCTGCGTATCGGCAGTCACGTCAAGGCGCAGCAGGCGTACGCCTTTGAGGGCGTCCAGCACTTCGGGACGGCCGAACACCTGTTTTTCCATGATCTTGCAGGACACGCACCAGTCCGCGTAGTAGTCGAGCAGCACCCACTGGCCCTGGGCCTGGGCGGCGTCGAGCTCCCGCTGCAGGGCCGCGGGTTCGCTGACCGTGACGAAGGCATCCCGGGCATCGACCACCGCGCCGCCCTGGCCGCCGCTGTAGACTTTCAAGGGCTGGAAGAAATCGTCGCTGCCGCCTGCCGCACCGATGACCAGCAGGCTGCCCCAGAGCCCCAGCAACAGCGACGCGCTACCGCACACGTAGGCGGTACGACCGAAACCTTCGGTCTGGCGCCAGGCGCTGTAGGCGGCGATCAGCAACAGCACGCCCCACAATCCGATCCACAGCGAATCATCGATGACCGGACGAATCATCAGCAGCGCAGTGCCCAGGAACAGGAAGCCGAACACGCCCTTGAGCACGTTCATCCAGGCCCCGGGCTTGGGCAGGAAGCGATTGCCCACGGTCACCAGCAGCAACAGCGGCAGGCCCATGCCGATGCCCATGGCGAACAGGATCAGCCCGCCGTGCAGTGCATTGCCGCTCTGGGCTATATACAGCAGTGCGCCGGCCAGTGGCGCGGTCATGCAAGGACCTACCAACAGGCCGGACAGTGCGCCGAGGACGCCGGCGCCCAGCAGGCTGCCGCCACGCCGCTGGCGGCCGGCATTTTCCAGTCGGTCCCGCAGGGCGGCCGGCAATTGCAGTTCGAAGAAACCGAACATCGGCAAAGCCAGCAGCACGAACACCGTCGCAAAGGCGCCCAGCAGCCACGGTTGCTGCAACAGCGCCTGCAGATTGGCTCCCAGCAGCGCGGCGAGCACGCCCATGGCGGCATACACCAGGGCCATGCTGATCACATAACTGCCGGCCAGGGCCAGGCCCCGCCGGGGACCCGCGCCGCTGCCCACCACCAGCCCGGCAAGGATCGGCAGCATCGGCAGGGAGCACGGCGTGAATGCCAGCAGTAGCCCCAGGCCGAAGAACACCAGCAGGCTCCAGCCCAGGGCCCGCTGCTGCAGGCCACTGGCCAGGGCCTGGTCCGCCGCTTCGCCATTGGCCGCCGCGGGAGCGTCGCCGCCCAGGTCGACTACCTGGGTCTGGGGTGGGTAGCACAGGCCTGCGTCGGCGCAGCCCTGGAAACCCACCTTGATCTTGCCGGTGGCGCCCGCCGGGATCTTCAGTTCCAGCGCCTGGCGATAGACCTGTTGATCGCCGAAGAACTCATCGCTGTGGGCCTCGCCTTCGGGCAACGTCGGTTTCTGCGCCTCGGCCAGGCCGTCGAACCTGAGCCGTTGCTGATACAGGTAATACCCGTCGGCGATCTGCCAGAACAGCTGGGTCTCACCGGAATCGAGGCGCTCGGCGGTAAACACGAAGGCCTTTTCCACCGGCAGGAAGTCGGGTTTTGTCTCGAAGGGATTGGCGGCCTGGGCCAGGCCCGAGATCAGGAGCAGCCACAGCAAAAACAATCGACGCATGTAGAGAAGCCTTAGAACGAAGCGAGTGAGGGCACAATGGCGACCGGCGATTAACCGTCGATTAACCCGGCGACGACGGGTCAACAGCAATGATCGCCCATGGGGCGGTACTCGTCGCATAATGTCGGCTTAATCGGCCGGCGGCCTAATGTACCTTTTTCCACGAGGCTTACCATGCACGTACTGGTCTGCGAAGACGATGAGTTGATCGCCAGTGGCATCGTCGCCGGCCTGACGGCCCAGGGCCTGGTCGTCGAACACGTGGCAACGGCATCGGCGGCGCGGGCGATCCTCGCGGTGGCCGAATTCGACGTCATGGTGCTGGACCTGGGGTTGCCCGACGAAGACGGTCTCAAGCTGCTGCGGCAATTGCGCCAGCAAGGCCTGGAGATTCCGGTGCTGATCCTCACGGCGCGCGATTCGGTGACCGATCGGGTCGACGGGCTGCAGGCCGGCGCCGACGACTATCTGCTCAAGCCTTTCGACCTGCGGGAACTGGCCGCTCGCCTGCACACGCTGTTGCGGCGGGTGGCGGGGCGCAGCGTAAACCTGATCGAGCATGGCAGCCTGACCTACGACCCCAGCAGCCGCGAAACGATGCTGGCGGGCCAGCCGGTAGACCTGTCCCGCCGGGAGCAGTCGCTGTTGCAGGCCTTGCTGCATAACCGCGGCCGGGTGCTGTCCGCCGAACAGCTCAAGGACAGCGTCTACGGCTTCAGCGACGAACTGGAAAGCAATGCCCTGAACGTGCATATCCATCACCTGCGGCGCAAGCTGGGCAACGGGATTGTCGAGACGGTACGTGGCCTGGGGTATCGGCTGGGGCCGGCCGGCGACGGGAAGACTTCCAAATGATGAGCCTGCGATTGCGCCTGAGCCTGACCCTTGGCGCCGCGTTCATCCTGATCTGGGCCCTGGCTGCTGCATGGATGCTCAGCGACCTGCGCAACCAGATGATGTTTTCCCTTGACCAGCGCCTGGTGGCGTCGGCGCGGATGGTGGCCGGGCTGCTGGAGCAGCTGCCGCCCATGCCCAGCAAGGGCGAGGGCACACATTTCAGCGCGGAACAGTTGAACATCCCGGGGGGCATGGCCTGCCAGGTCAGCTCCCTGCGCGGTGAGATCCTGGCCCGTAGCCACAGCACCCCGGAACAGGCCCTGGAAGCCGAGAAAATGGGGTTCCACGACCAGATGATCGACGGTGCGCCGTGGCGCAGCTTCACCCTGGCCCGAGGCGATGTGCGTATCACCACCGCCGACCGCCAGATCGAGCGCGAAGCCTTGAACATGTCTGTGCTGCTGGCCGCCTCGGTGCCGGTAGGCGTGGCGCTGCTGGGGTGCCTGTGTCTGCTGTGGCTGGGGATCGGCCAGGGCCTTGCACCGCTCAATCGCATGCGCGATGCGTTGATGCGGCGCAGTGCCGACTCCCTGGAACCCTTGCAGATTCATCCGCTGCCCAGCGAGCTGCGACCGTTGCTGGAAACCCAGAACCAGCTGTTCCAGCGCATCGGCAAGACCATCGAGCGGGAACGCCGGCTGACCGGCGACGCCGCCCATGAACTGCGCAGCCCGTTGACGGCCATCAAGACGCACCTGCAAGTGGCGCGCATGACCGACGGCGCTGCCCGCGATCAATCCCTGGCCCGGGCCGAGGAGGGCGCCGACCGCCTGCACCGCACGCTCGAACAGTTGCTGCTGCTGGCCCGGGTCGAAGGCAGCCTGTCGTTCGACGATGGCGTGCAGTGCAGCGCCGAGCAGGTCGCGCGACTGGCGATCCAGGACGCGGGCGGTGGCGCTTCCCGGCGAATTCGCTTGCACGTAGCCCCGGGCCTGTCCGATGCGCCGGTGCAGATGCCGGCGGTACTGTCCATCGCCGCGTTGCGCAACCTGCTGGATAACGCCCTGCGCCACACCCCGGACGATACCGACGTGGAACTGAGCCTGGAAATGATCGGCCAGCGGGTACGCTTCAAGGTCCGCGATCACGGCCCCGGCATTGCCGCCGACGATCTCCAGCACCTGACCCAGCGCTTCTGGCGCAGCGGCCAGAGCACCGGCTGCGGACTGGGCCTGGCGATCGTCCAGGCCATTGTCCAGCGTTGTGGCTGTGGCCTGCATTTCGACAGTCGTCCGGATGGGCTGCGGGTTGAATTGACGATGCCGGTGCAGGCATTGCCCGGTTGAGCGGATCGATTGTGTCCCTACGAACAGCGAGCGTACATCTGCGGTAACGACCTGCCATTGGCGCCCCCGGGTCATGCGGGGCTATGTTTTTTTCAGCTCGACTCAAGGACTGAGGAAGACCGCGCCTATGCAAGCTCCCATCGAAATCAGCACAGCCACGCCCAGCGATGCAGGCATCATCAGCCGGATCGCCGAGCGCTGCATCCGCATCGGTTGTGCCGCCGAACACCGTAACGACCCGCGCCTCGTGGCGGCCTGGACCCGCAACAGCACCCTCGCGCGCATACAGCCCTGGCTGGCCGATCCGCGGTTGCGCCTGACCCTGGCGCGGTTGCAGGGGCGTCCGGTAGGAACCGCGATGGCTTCGGTCAATGGCCGGATCGCATTCTGCTATGTGCAACCGGAATGGTTTCGCCGCGGCGCCGGCCGGGCGCTGGTGCGGGACATCGAGGCGTGGCTGGGGGACCTCGGTGTCGCCCGGGTGCGGCTCAACAGCACGCGCACCAGTCAGGGATTCTATCGGCACCTGGGCTTCGAGCAGAGTGCCGAGGCCTTTGCCATCGGCGGAATCGCGGCCATTGCCATGCACAAGCCACTGACGGGGGCGGTGCAATCAACTTTGCCTGAAGGGTAAATCCGCACCGTGCTGATGCGTTTCCCATGACAGGAAAACCTGCCTATGCGCCCGACCGGATGCGCATCTGTGCGGTATGCCGTTTGGGTCACTACTTGAGTGTATTGCGGGGTCGAGAAATGTCAGTCGCCAACAGCCTTATCGAAGCAGAACCGGCGCGGGTCAGCCCCGTGCCGGCCGAGATGCTCTATCAGTTCAACGAATCGCCGCTGCTGGCCCGCCAGAGCCGGCAGGAATCCAACGCCCGCAGTTATCCGCGACGGATACCCCTGGCCCTCAAGCGTGCCAGGGGGCTGTACGTCGAGGACGTCGAGGGCCGGACCTTCATCGACTGCCTGGCCGGTGCCGGCACCCTGGCACTGGGGCATAACCATCCGGTGGTGATCGCGGCGATCCAGCAAGTGCTGGCCGACGAGTTGCCCCTGCATACCCTGGACCTGACCACCCCGGTCAAGGACCGCTTCGTCCAGGACCTGTTCGGCCTGTTGCCAACGGCGTTTGCCGCCGAAGCGAAGATCCAGTTCTGCGGACCCACCGGCACCGACGCAGTGGAAGCAGCGCTCAAGCTGGTGCGCACCGCCACCGGACGCAGCACGGTCCTGTCGTTCCAGGGTGGTTATCACGGCATGAGCCAGGGGGCGCTGAGCCTGATGGGCAGCCTGGGGCCGAAGAAACCCCTGGGGGCCTTGCTCGCCAACGGCGTGCAGTTCATGCCATACCCCTACGACTACCGCTGCCCGTTCGGGTTGGGCGGCGCCGAGGGGGTGAAGGCCAATCTGCACTACCTGGAGAATCTGCTGAACGATCCGGAGGCCGGTGTGCAGTTGCCGGCGGCGGTGATTGTCGAGGTGGTGCAGGGCGAGGGCGGGGTGATACCGGCCGATGTCGACTGGTTGCGCGGCCTGCGGCGGATCACCGAGCAGGCCGGCGTGGCCCTGATCGTCGATGAAATCCAGAGCGGTTTCGGTCGTACCGGCAAGATGTTCGCCTTCGAGCATGCCGGAATCATTCCGGACGCGGTGGTACTGTCCAAGGCCATCGGTGGCAGCCTGCCGCTGGCGGTGCTGGTTTATCGCGACTGGCTCGACACCTGGCTGCCGGGCGCCCATGCCGGGACGTTTCGCGGCAATCAGATGGCCATGGCGGCCGGTTCGGCGGTGATGCGCTATCTGGTGGAACACGACCTGCCGGCTCATGCCGCCGCCATGGGCCGGCGCCTGAGCGATCACCTGCACAGCCTGCAACGGGATTTTCCGCAGATGGGCGACATACGCGGCCGTGGGCTGATGCTCGGCGTCGAACTGGTGGACCCGGCTGGCGCCCCGGATGCCTTGGGACATCCGCCGGCCCATGCCCGCCTGGCTCCCGGGCTGCAACGTGAATGCCTCAAGCGCGGGCTGATCCTGGAGCTGGGTGGGCGCCAGGGTGCGGTGGTGCGTTTCCTGCCGCCACTGATCATCTCGGCGGCGGAAGTCGACCGGGTCGCCGAAATCTTCGGACGGGCCTTGAAGGCTGCCGTGGCGGATACCTAATTTTCCCCAGATCCCGGACGTTCCTTATATACCCCGGCTGCGCATGTGCTGCAGCGAACCTCGAGCAACGATGGAGAAACACACATGACTTCAGTATTCGACCGCGAGGACATCCTCTTTCAGGTCGTGGTCAACCACGAAGAGCAATATTCGATCTGGCCGGACTACAAGGCCGTTCCAGAGGGCTGGCGTACCGTTGGCAAAAGCGGTTTCAAGAAGGAGTGCCTGGCCTACATCGAAGAAGTCTGGACCGATATGCGCCCGCTGAGCCTGCGCAAGAAAATGGACGAGCAGGCGGCTGCGGCCCACTGAACGTAGAGCCTGTGGCAGCAAGAAAGGGTTCCACAGGAAGGCTGCGGGACCATACAAACCTTGCAGTCACATCAGCCACCGTGGGAGCGAGCTTGCTCGCGATAGCGGTGGATCGGCGACATTAATGCCGGCTGGCACTCCTCAATCGCGAGCAAGCTCGCTCCCACGGAGGTCGGCCGGCGTTGCCAGCTATTGCTCGATCAGAAAATCAATCAACGCCCGCGCCGCTGCCGGCAATTGTCGATGGGGCGGGTAGATGACTGAAAACGGTCGACTGCGTCCGCCAAAGTCATCCAGCAGTACCCGCAGCTCCCCACGCTCTACTCGCTCACGGACGATGAAGTCATAGGTCTGGCAGATGCCCATCCCTGCCTGGGCCAGGGACACGATACCCAGTACGTCGTCAGACACCTGCACCTTGCCCGTCGGCACCCATTCCCGATCTTCGCCGTTTTCCCGAAACAGCCACGGCGCGATACGCCCGCTGCTGGGCATCACGAAGGGCAGGCAGGCGTGGGCCGTCAACTCGTCGATGTGGCGGGGCGTTCCGGCGCGTTCCAGGTACTGTGGCGCGGCCACCAGGCAAAGGCGGGCATCCTCGAGCTTACGCCCGACCAGTCCGCTGTCCGGCAACTGGCCCAGACGGATCGCCAGGTCGTAGCCTTCGGCGACCAGGTCGACGTTGCGATTGGTGATGCTCAGCTCGATCCGAACCTGCGGGCAAGCCTCGGCGAAGCGCGCCAGCAATTGCGGCAGGCGGTAATGGCCGTAAGTGGTGGGCACGCTCAGACGCACCCGGCCGGTGAGGGGCCCGTCCTGGCCCTGGATCCGCCGCTCGGCGTCGTCGATCATGGCAAAGGCCGAGCGTGACTGTTCCAGGTACAGGAGGCCTGCGTCGGTCAGGTTCAACCGCCGGGTAGTGCGCCGCAGCAATTGCACCCCGAGCCGGGTTTCGAGCCGCGAGATGGCGCGGCTGAGAACCGAAGGCGTGGTGCCCAGCGCCACCGCTGCGGCACTGAGCGTACCTTTCTCCACGACCGTGACGAAGGCTTCGACATCAGCCAGATAATCGAATCGACGGGGCATTGTTGCCTCCAGGGGCCAGGTGATGTTCTGTGTGGCGAGTTTATCGCCGATAGCAGCATCAATACAGTGAGCGCATCCCAACCCAATCTTGCGGAGTCATCATGAAAAAGCTCACTACCCTGGCCTTGTCCGCCGCACTGGCGGTCACCAGTATCGCCGCCCAGGCGGATAACGTGCTGGTGGTCCTGTCGGATGCCGATCACCTGGACCTGCGTGACGGCAAGGTCTTCTCCACCGGGTTCTATCTCAACGAACTGCTGCAGCCGGTCAAGCTGTTGCTGGACGCGGGCCACCAGGTGACATTCGCCACGCCGCAAGGCAAGGCCCCCACCCTGGATCGCTCTTCGGTAGACAAGATGTACTTCAACAATGACGCGGCGGAACTCAAGCACTACGAGGCACTGCTGGCGCAACTGAAGATCACCTCGGTCGCGCAATCGCCAGTGGTCAGCCTGGCTCGTGTCGAGCAGATGGGCCTGGACCGGTTCGATGCGCTGTATATCCCCGGCGGTCATGCGCCGATGCAGGATCTGCTCACCAGTGCCTCACTGGGGCGGGTGTTGACCCATTTCCATGGCAAGGGCAAGACCACTGCGCTGGTCTGCCACGGGCCGATCGCGTTGCTGTCGACCCTGCCTGATGCCAAGGGCTTTGTTGGCCAGTTGACTAAAGGCCAGGTATCGGCCAAGGCCGACTGGATCTATGCCGGGTACAGGATGACGGTAATCAGCAATCAGGAAGAAGAGTTGGCCAAGGGGCTGCTGGACGGTGGGAGCATGAAATTCTACCCGCAGACCGCGTTGCAGCAGGCTGGCGGGCAGTACAGCAGCAACACCACACCGTGGACTGCCCACGTGGTGGAGGATCGGGAATTGATCACCGGCCAGAATCCGGCCTCGGCGCTGACGGTGGGGCAGGCGTTGGTCAAGCGTCTGGCGCAGTAGCCTGCAGTACTACAAACCCCCTGGGAGCGAGCTTGCTCGCTCCCACGGGGTTTTGTGTTGTTGCGGGTTCACTTGAACCGCCGCTCCACCCCTTTCTCCACCAGGATCTTCGCCGAAATCTCTTCCACGGAAAAATGCGTGGAGTTGATATGGGGAATGTTCTCCCGGCGGAACAGGTTTTCCACCTCGCGCACCTCGAATTCGCACTGGGCATAGCTCGAATAGCGGCTGTTGGGCTTGCGCTCGTTGCGGATCGCGGTGAGGCGATCCGGGTCGATGGTCAACCCGAACAGCTTGTGCTGGTGGGCGCGCAGGGCGCTGGGCAGCTGCAGGCGCTCCATGTCTTCCTCGGTCAGCGGATAGTTGGCCGCGCGGATGCCGAACTGCATCGCCATGTACAGGCACGTCGGCGTCTTACCACACCGCGACACACCCACTAGGATCAGATCGGCCTTGTCGTAATAATGCGTGCGGGCACCGTCATCGTTGTCCAGGGCGAAGTTGACCGCCTCGATCCGCTCCATGTAGTTGGAGTTATGGCCAATGGAGTGGGACTTGCCGACCGAATAGGAGGAATGCTCGCTCAGTTCCTGTTCCAGAGGCGCCAGGAAGGTGGAAAAAATGTCGATCATGAAACCATTGGACGTTGCGAGAATCTCACGGATGTCCTGATTGACGATGGTGTCGAAGATGATCGGGCGGAAACCGTCGGTTTCGGCGGCTTTATTGATTTGCTGTACCATGGCCCGCGCCTTGTCGACGCTATCGATGTACGGACGTGTCAGCTTGGTGAAGGTAATGTTTTCGAACTGCGCCAACAGGCTTTGGCCCAGGGTCTCGGCCGTGATGCCGGTGCCATCGGAAATAAAGAAAGCAGATCGTTTCATTTGTGCCCTGGGCCTTAAGCTGATGACGATTCTTGGATATGATAGGCGCGATTTGCCGGCCGCCAGTGGCCCGCATTCTCACTTATTTTCCAGGTCCAGGCCATATCGCCGGCACTCGCTCCCCCGGAGCCACCGGTGCCTTGAGCTTTTCCAACACAGTTAGTGGAGAGATCACCTTGGTAGAGTACGTAGTTTCCCTCGATAAGCTCGGCGTCCATGATGTGGAGCATGTGGGGGGCAAGAACGCATCCCTGGGCGAGATGATCAGCAACCTCGCCGGCGCCGGCGTTTCGGTGCCAGGTGGCTTTGCCACGACGGCTCAGGCTTATCGTGATTTCCTGGAACTGAGCGGCCTGAACAAGCAGATCCACGACGCGCTCGATGCCCTGGACGTCGATGACGTCAATGCCCTGGCCAAGACCGGTGCCCAGATCCGCCAGTGGATCATGGAAGCCGAGTTCCCCGAGCAACTGAACACCGAGATCCGCACCGCCTTCGCCAAGCTGTCCGAGGGCAACCCCGACATCGCTGTCGCCGTGCGTTCCTCGGCTACCGCCGAAGACCTGCCGGACGCGTCCTTCGCCGGCCAACAGGAGACCTTCCTGAACATCCGCGGCGTGGAGAACGTCATTCGCGCGGCCAAGGAAGTCTTCGCCTCCCTTTTCAACGACCGTGCCATTTCCTACCGCGTGCACCAGGGCTTCGATCACAAGCTGGTGGCCCTGTCGGCGGGTGTGCAGCGCATGGTCCGTTCCGAAACCGGCACCGCCGGTGTGATGTTCACCCTGGACACCGAATCGGGCTTCCGTGACGTGGTATTCATCACCGGCGCCTATGGCCTGGGTGAAACCGTCGTCCAGGGCGCGGTGAACCCGGACGAGTTCTACGTCCACAAGAGCACCTTGCAGGCCGGTCGCCCGGCGATCCTGCGCCGCAACCTGGGCAGCAAGGCCATCAAGATGATCTACGGCGACGAAGCCAAGGCCGGTCGCTCGGTGAAGACCGTCGATGTGGACAAGGCCGACCGCGCCCGTTTCTGCCTGACCGACGCCGAAGTCAGCGAACTGGCCAAGCAGGCGATGATCATCGAGCAACACTACAAGTGCCCGATGGACATCGAATGGGCCAAGGACGGCGACGACGGCAAGCTGTACATCGTCCAGGCCCGCCCGGAAACCGTGAAGAGCCGTACCCAGGCCAACGTCATGGAGCGCTACCTGCTCAAGGAGACCGGCACCGTGCTGGTGGAAGGTCGCGCCATCGGCCAGCGCATCGGCGCCGGCAAGGTACGGATCATCAAGGACGTCTCGGAGATGGACAAGGTCCAGGCCGGCGACGTGCTGGTTTCCGACATGACCGACCCGGACTGGGAACCGGTGATGAAGCGCGCCAGCGCCATCGTCACCAACCGCGGCGGCCGTACCTGCCACGCGGCGATCATCGCCCGTGAACTGGGCATCCCGGCCGTGGTGGGTTGCGGCAACGCCACCGAGCTGCTCAAGGACGGGCAGGGTGTGACCGTTTCCTGCGCCGAAGGCGATACCGGCTACATCTTCGAAGGCGAGCTGGGCTTCGACATCAAGAAGAACTCCGTGGACGCCATGCCGGAGCTGCCGTTCAAGATCATGATGAACGTCGGCAACCCGGACCGCGCCTTCGACTTCGCGCAGTTGCCCAACGCCGGCGTGGGCCTGGCCCGCCTGGAGTTCATCATCAACCGCATGATCGGCGTGCACCCCAAGGCACTGCTGAACTACGACGGCCTGCCATCCGAGATCAAGGACAGCGTCGACAAGCGCATCGCCGGCTACGACGATCCGGTCGGCTTCTATGTCGAGAAGCTGGTGGAGGGCATCAGCACCCTGGCAGCGGCCTTCTGGCCGAAAAAGGTCATCGTGCGTCTGTCGGACTTCAAGTCCAACGAATACGCCAACCTGATCGGCGGCAAACTCTACGAACCGGAAGAAGAGAACCCGATGCTGGGCTTCCGCGGCGCCTCGCGTTACATCAGCGAGTCGTTCCGTGATTGCTTCGAGCTCGAGTGCCGCGCCCTCAAGCGTGTGCGCAACGACATGGGCCTGACCAACGTGGAGATCATGGTGCCGTTCGTGCGTACCCTGGGCGAAGCGAGCCAGGTCGTCGACCTGCTGGCGGAAAACGGCCTGGCCCGTGGCGAAAACGGCCTGCGCGTGATCATGATGTGCGAACTGCCGTCCAACGCCATCCTGGCCGAAGAATTCCTCGAGTTCTTCGACGGCTTCTCCATCGGCTCCAATGACCTGACCCAGCTGACCCTGGGCCTGGACCGCGACTCGGGGATCATCGCGCACCTGTTCGACGAGCGGAACCCGGCGGTCAAGAAGCTGCTGGCCAACGCCATCGCCGCCTGCAACAAGGCCGGCAAATACATCGGCATCTGCGGCCAGGGCCCTTCGGACCACCCGGACCTGGCCAAGTGGCTGATGGAGCAGGGCATCGAAAGCGTTTCGCTGAACCCGGACTCCGTGCTGGAAACCTGGTTCTTCCTGGCCGAGGGGCAAGGCGCGGTCTGATCGCGTGAAGGGGCCTCACCGGTAATGTAAGCCGGGTAACCTTTGTGGGAGCGAGCTTGCTCGCGATAGCGGTGTGTCAGCCAAGATTATTTTGCTGATCCGCCGCAATCGCGAGCAAGCTCGCTCCCACAGTCGTCTTTTTTTGTGCAAGAAGATTATGCAAAGCAGCAGCGACCTTTTTCCTGTCGCCCTGATCAGCGCCGAGCGGCGTGGCGATCTGAGCGAAGATGTCTATCGTTTGAAACCTGGAAACAGTCCGGACCACAGCGTCGAACTGGCCGTCACGCGCCTGGGCATGGCCGATGCCACCGAAGCGGTCCGTGGCGTTCCGGTGATCCTGTTGCATGGCAGTTTTTCCAACCGGCGCTTCTGGTATTCGCCCAAGGGCCTGGGCCTGGGTGCCTACCTGACGCGACTGGGGTTCGACGTGTGGATTCCCGAAATGCGCGGTCACGGCCTGTCCCAGCGCAACCTGGACTACCGCAAGAACCGCGTGGCCGATTATGCCCGTTACGATCTGCCGGCCATCGGTGCCTTTGTCCGTGAGCAGAGCGGGCAGGTGCCCCACTGGATCGGTCACTCCCTGGGCGGCATTACCCTGGCTGCGGCCCTTGGCGGTCATTACCTGGGGGAGCCGGCCGTGGCGTCGGCGGCGTTTTTCGGGACCCAGGTCAGTCGAACCTACTGGCCGTTGAAGATCCCGCCAGTGGAGTGGGGCGGTCGATTTATCCTCAAGCGGTTTGCCCAACTCTCCGGTTCCAGGCTCAAGCGTGGCCCGGAGGACGAGCCCATCGGCCTGGCACTGGAGAGCATGCGCTGGTATGGCCTGTTCGGGCGTTTCGGCGACGCTGAAAAAAACTGGTGGGCGGGCCTGGCCGATGTGCAGGTGCCGGTACTGGCGGTCAGTGCCAGTGGCGACCACCAGGATCCGACCTGGGCCTGCCGCAAGCTCTTCGACCAGGTCGGCTCCGCCCATAAGCAGTTCGTCTGCCTGGGCCGGGAGCAGGGCTTCAGCGACGATTTCGGCCATGTGGAAATGCTGGTCAGCAAGGCCGCGCAGGCCGAAGTATGGCCGTTTGTGGTGCGTTGGCTGGAGGAACAATGCGCGCCATTGCCGGCGAGCCAGCCCATTCTGGCCGAGGCGGTTTGAAGCGGGAGCTCTGACAGGGGCATTCCGCTCTGCCCGGCTTACGGCTAAGATATGACGCGCTACGCTGTTTCGGTCATAAACGGTTATTCATTCAGCCTGACGTTCAGCCCTTCCAGGGCCCTTGCGGGAGTCATTCGATGAAGCATTACCTCACGCCCGACCTGTGCGACGCCTACCCGGACCTGGTTCAGGTGGTGGAGCCGATGTTCAGCAATTTCGGTGGCCGCGATTCCTTCGGTGGCGAAATCGTGACCATCAAGTGCTTCGAGGACAATTCGCTGGTCAAGGAGCAGGTTGAGCTCAAGGGCAACGGCAAGGTGCTGGTGGTCGACGGCGGCGGTTCCCTGCGTCGGGCCTTGCTGGGGGACATGCTCGCCGAAAAGGCTGCGAAAAACGGTTGGGAGGGCCTTGTGATCTACGGCTGCATCCGCGATGTGGATGTCATTGCCCAGACCGACCTCGGCGTCCAGGCCCTGGCCAGCCATCCAATGAAGACCGATAAACGCGGTATCGGCGATCTCAATGTAGCCGTGACGTTTGCCGGCGTGACCTTCCGTCCGGGCGAATATATCTATGCGGACAATAACGGCGTGATCGTTTCACCCAGCCCGCTGCAAATGCCTGAATGAAGCGTCAAAGCCGTAAGGGATGAGGATGTTCGAGGAAGAAAACGCGCAATGGGGGCTGGTGCATGCCCTGGTGCTGGATGGTAAAGGTGGTGCGCGTTCGATAGCCCGGACCGAACTGGACGATCTGCAACTGCAGGCGCATGAAAGCCTGTGGTTGCATTGGGATCGCAGTCATCCGCAGACCCACACCTGGCTGCGCAAGTCCAGCGGCCTCAGCGAGTTCAACTGTGACCTGCTGCTCGAGGAGAACACCCGGCCACGCCTGCTGCCATTGCCCGACGCCGAGCTGCTGCTGTTTCTCAGGGGGATCAACCTCAACCCGGGGGCCGAGCCGGAAGACATGGTCTCGGTGCGCATCTTCGCGTCTGCCCAGCGGGTGATTTCCCTGCGCCTTCGTCCATTGCGCGCCACCGATGAACTGCTGGCGCACCTGGCCGAGGGCGAGGGGCCGAGAAACTCTTCGGAACTCATCCTTTATATGGCGCAATACCTGACCGACAAAGTGCAGGACCTGGTGTCCCATCTCTCGGAAATCGTCGACGGCGAGGAAGAAAAACTCGATGCCGACGAACGGTACACCCCCGAGCACGACGCCATTTTGCACATCCGTCGGCGGGCGGCCGGACTGAAGCGCTTCCTGTCTCCACAGCGGGACATTTTCGGCCAGATGTCGCGGCTCAAGTTGCCCTGGTTCGTCGAAGACGACGGTGACTACTGGAATGAACTGAACAACAGCCTGACCCGCTACCTCGAGGAGCTGGAACTGGCCCGCGAGCGCGTGGGGCTGGTGCTGGAGGCCGAGGACCGGCGTCTTTCCGTGCGCATGAACCGCACCATGTACCGCTTCGGCATCATCACCGGGATTTTCCTGCCGATGAGTTTTCTCACCGGTCTGCTGGGCATCAACGTGGGCGGTATTCCGTTCTCCGAAAGCCCGTACGGCTTCCTCGCCGCTTGCCTGCTGATGGTCTGCGTGGCGTTGGGGCAATGGTGGCTGTTCCGCCGCTTGCGCTGGGTGTGATGGGTTTCATGTGACCCGAAGAATTCTGATCGCGTCTTCCACAGACATCACGAGAGGTGCATATGCACGATCCGTTTGAACAGTCTTTGCGCGACATGCTCAAGGCCTCGCCGTCCAGCCGCGACGACGATGCCTGCCTGGGACGTGTACTGAAAACCGCCAACCGCCAGGTCGGCGCCGGCGATCTTTTCAGCCTGCTGGGCCGCTGGTTGCCCGCGCTGATGATCGCCTTGAACAACGGCTCGGCCCATGTCTCGCCGGTTTCCCGTCGTAAACCTGCTACTCGCACCGCTCATAAGGCTGACTGAATATGGAATTGAATCTCTGGACCCAGAGCCTTGTCGCGGCAATGACTGCGTTGTGGACCAAGGTGGCTAACTTCATCCCCAACCTGTTCGGCGCCCTGGTGGTGGTGTTGCTGGGGTTCGTGGTGGCCAAGCTGCTCGACACGCTGCTGTCCAAGCTGCTCGCCAAGCTGGGCCTCGACCGTCTGATGGGGGGCACCGGCCTGACCAAGCTGCTGTCCCGTGGCGGTATCCAGGTGCCGATCTCGACGCTGATCGGCAAGATCGTCTATTGGTTCGTATTGCTTATTTTCCTGGTTTCCGCAGCCGAATCCCTTGGCCTGCAACGAGTTTCAGCTACGCTCGATATGCTTGCGCTGTATCTGCCGAAGGTTTTCGGCGCTGCGCTGGTGTTGCTGGTAGGGGTGCTGCTGGCGCAACTGGTCAACGGCCTGGTGCGCGGCGCGGCCGAAGGCGTGGGGTTGGATTATGCATCGGGTCTTGGACGTATCGCCCAGGGCCTGGTGATCATCATCAGCATTTCCGTCGCGATCAGCCAGTTGGAGGTCAAGACCGACCTGCTCAACCATGTGATCGTGATCGTATTGATTACCGTTGGTCTGGCGATTGCGCTGGCCATGGGACTGGGAAGCCGGGAAATCGCCGGCCAGATTCTTGCGGGAATCTATGTGCGTGAGCTGTATGAGGTTGGACAACAAGTGCGTGTTGGCGAGGTCGAAGGCCAGATCGAGGAGATCGGCACGGTGAAGACCACATTGCTGACCGATGAGGGCGAACTGGTGTCGCTCTCCAATCGGATCCTGCTGGAGCAGCATGTGAGTAGCCGCTAACCCGGCAAACTCTGCTAATGTATGCCGCCGCAAAATGCCTGCTATCGCAGGCTGCGGCGCACATTGACCTAGACCGTCGGCCCGACTTGTTTTGAACAAACCCCAATCGCTATCCACGCGCTATGACCCCCGTGATCTCTCCGATGAGGAGTTGGTTGCGCGCGCGCATACGGAGCTGTTCCACGTAACACGTGCTTACGAAGAGTTGATGCGCCGTTACCAGAGAACATTATTTAACGTCTGTGCACGTTATCTGGGGAACGATCGCGATGCTGACGATGTCTGTCAGGAGGTGATGTTGAAGGTGCTTTACGGCCTGAAGAACTTCGAGGGGAAATCGAAGTTCAAGACATGGCTATATAGCATCACCTACAACGAATGCATCACACAGTATCGCAAGGAACGGCGAAAGCGTCGCTTGATGGACGCGTTGAGCCTGGACCCTCTCGAGGAAGCGTCTGATGAAAAGGCGCCCAAGCCCGAGGAAAAGGGTGGACTCGATCGCTGGCTGGTTTATGTGAACCCGATCGACAGGGAGATTCTGGTGCTACGATTTGTCGCAGAACTGGAGTTCCAGGAGATCGCAGACATAATGCACATGGGTTTGAGCGCGACAAAAATGCGTTACAAGCGCGCTCTCGATAAGCTGCGTGAGAAATTTGCAGGCATTGCTGAAACTTAACTTCGGCGCAAATATCTCTTACGTGTAGGCAAGTTCTGATAGACTTGCCGCCGAGTTGTCCCCCGGTTTGCGGGACTGCTTCACAATCACCAGATGGGGATTTAACGGATGAAACTGAAAAACACCTTGGGCTTTGCCATTGGTTCTCTTATTGCCGCTACTTCGTTCGGCGCGCTGGCACAAGGCCAAGGCGCAGTTGAAATCGAAGGCTTCGCCAAGAAAGAGCAATTCGACAGCGCTCGTGACTTCAAAAACAACGGCAACCTTTTCGGCGGTTCGATCGGTTACTTCCTGACCGACGACGTAGAACTGCGTCTGGCCTACGACGAAGTGCACAACGCACGCACTGAAGACGGTACCAACGTCAAGGGCGCCAACACCGCTCTGGATGCCCTGTACCACTTCAACAACCCAGGTGACATGCTGCGTCCATACGTCTCGGCCGGTTTCTCCGACCAGAGCATCGACCAGAACGGCAGCAACAGCCGTAACCGTTCCACCTTCGCCAACGTGGGCGGCGGTGCCAAGCTGTACTTCACCGACAACTTCTACGCCCGTGCTGGCGTTGAAGCTCAGTACAACATCGACCAGGGCGACACCGAGTGGGCTCCTAGCGTCGGTATCGGTGTGAACTTCGGTGGCGGTTCCAAGCCTGCCGCTGCTCCAGTTCCAGCTCCGGCTGAAGTCTGCTCCGACAGCGACAATGACGGCGTGTGCGACAACGTCGACAAGTGCCCTGACACCCCAGCCAACGTAACCGTTGACGCTGATGGCTGCCCAGCTGTTGCTGAAGTCGTTCGTGTCGAGCTGGACGTGAAGTTCGACTTCGACAAGTCGGTCGTCAAAGAAAACAGCTATGGCGACATCAAGAACCTGGCTGACTTCATGAAGCAGTACCCATCGACCAGCACCACTGTTGAAGGTCACACTGACTCCGTCGGTACTGACGCTTACAACCAGAAGCTGTCCGAGCGTCGTGCAAAAGCCGTTAAGGAAGTTCTGACCAACCAGTACGGTGTTGAATCGTCCCGCGTTCAGTCTGTTGGCTACGGCGAATCCCGCCCAGTCGCTGACAACGCCACTGAAGCTGGCCGCGCTGTAAACCGTCGCGTAGAAGCTCAAGTAGAAGCCCAAGGCAAGTAATTAGCCCAAGGCTTGTGGAAAAACCCGGCTCAGGCCGGGTTTTTCTTTGCCTGCGATTTATGAAATGAGGAACCAATAGCTGCGGTGAGTGGTGATTCTGTGAGCGCTAACGATCAATTGTGGGAGCGAGCCTGCTCGCGATGCGTCGGATCATCCAACAGAGAGGTTGACTGACTGACCGCTATCGCGAGCAGGCTCGCTCCCACAGGTTTGTTGTTTGCGGTTACAACGCTGCTGCCTGGACCCAGGTCTGTTGTGCCTGGGTTAACTGCGCGCCAGCCGCTACTGCCCCGATGACCAGGATTGCCGGGCTCTTGAGCTCGAACGTGCTGGCGTCGGCTTCCATCGAGGCTAGGTCGCTGCGGCAGTCCCGCTGGTGGGGCAGGGAAGCGTTTTCGATCATGGCCACCGGGGTATTCGCCGCCAGGCCACCTTTGAGCAGTTGCTCGCGGATTTCACTCAGTTTCGCCACCCCCATGTACACCACCAGGGTCGTCCCGCTCTGGGCCAGCGCCTGCCAGTTCAGGCTGCTGCCGTCCTGGGTGTGGGCCGTGACCAGCGTCACGCCCCGGGCGATCCCGCGCAGGGTCAGCGGGATGTCGCACTGGGTGGCGCCCGCCAGGCCGGCGGTGATGCCGTTGACCAGCTCAACGTCGACACCGTGTTCACGTAGCCACTGCGCCTCTTCACCACCCCGGCCGAAAATGCACGGGTCGCCGCCCTTGAGGCGTACCACGCATTTGCCTTGGCGGGCATAGCGCAGCATCAGGCGATGGATGAAAGCTTGTGGCGTGGATCGGCATCCGCCGCGTTTGCCCACGGCGATGACGCGTGCGGTGGGGCAATGCTCAAGCACGGCGCCATTGACCAGATCGTCGATCAGCACCACGTCGGCTTCGTGCAGGGCGCGCACGGCCTTGAGGGTCAGTAATTCCGGGTCGCCAGGACCTGCACCCACCAGCCAGACTTTTGCGTTCATAGTGTTTTCCTCACGAGACTGCCGCCACTGGTCGCGCAGTGGCGACCAGCAGACGCTTGATTTCCGGTACACAGGAACCGCATTGCGTGCCGCAACCCAGTTCCTGTTTCAGCCCTTGCAGGTCCAGGCCGCGTTCGATGCCCGCGCAGACCGCTCGCTGGCTGACGTTCATGCAGTTGCACAGGGTCTTGCCGCCGCCCAGCGCGGCGCCGGTATTGCCTGGTGGTGCACTCAAGGGCGCCAGCAACCAGCGTCGCAACTGCTCGTCGGCACGGCCTTCCAGCCACAGGTTCTGCAGCCAGTGCCGGGCCAGGGTTTCGCCGGCCAGGCGGATGGCCGTTATACGGCCGTTTTCGATGCGGACACGTTTGCCGATGGCGCGACGCGGATCGTCATAGGCCAGCACCGGCCCCTCGATCAGGCCCAGTTGTTCGTCAATCGCGTGCAGCAATTGCGGTTCGGGGGCCAGGGCGCTGGCGGCGCGAATCAGCAGCGCCGGACGCTCACGGCCGGTAAGGCTCAGGCTGACGTAGGCAAACGCCTCACACAGCGGTCGCAAGGTCTCCAGGTGCAGCTGGACATCGCCTTCGACCAGGGCGTAAAGCTGCCAGGGCAGGTTCACCGGTTCCAGGCGCACGCCGCTGTGCTTGAGTTCCGGCTGTTTCGACAAGGGATCGAAGGCTGGTTGCGTCAGGGTATTGACCCCGCCCTTGAGGAACCGGTCGCCCCAGTGCATGGGCAGGAACGCCTGTCCGGGGCGCACGCTTTCATCGCTGTCCACGGCCACGATCACGGCGCCGCGACGGCTCTTGAGGCTGACCAGGTCGCCGGCCTGCAGGCGATGGCGAAGCAGTTCGTCGGGATGCAGGCTCAGCACGGCCTCGTTCACATGGCCAAACAACTGCGCAGCGGTTCCGGTGCGGCTCATGCCATGCCACTGGTCCCGCAGCCGGCCGGTGTTGAGGGTCAACGGGAAGCGGGCATCGCGCAGCTCCCTGGCGGCGCGATAGGGGTCGGCCACGAAGCGGGCACGGCCGCTGTCGGTAGGGAAAATCCCATCCACATACAGGCGCGGAGTGCCTTCGGTGGCGCCCTCCGGGAACGGCCATTGCTGAGGACCCAACTGGTCGATCAGCGAATGGCTGATGCCCGACAGGTCCAGGTCGCGACCTCGGGTCAGTTGCTTGTATTCGTCGAACAGCTGGGCCGGCGCATCGAAATCGAACAGGCTGGGTTGGCCGGGGCGCAGGCGTTTTTCCAGGCGTTGTGCGAAATCCACGGTGATTGCCCAGTCCGCTCGGGCTTCGCCCGGTGCGGCAACGGCCCGACGAACGTGGGAAATGCGCCGCTCGGAGTTGGTCACCGAGCCTTCTTTCTCGCCCCAGCTGGCTGCCGGCAGCAGCAGGTCGGCGAATCCGGCGGTCTCGGTGGTGCGGAAAGCCTCTTGCAGGACCACGAACGGGCAGGCCTGCAGGGCCTCTCGCACCGCTGTCTGGTCCGGCATCGATTGGGCAGGGTTGGTACAGGCGATCCACAGTGCCTTGACCTTGCCGTTGCGCACCTGCTCGAACAGTTCGATGGCGCTCAGGCCCGTGGTGGCGGGTAGCTGCTCGACGCCCCAGTAGCGAGCGACTTCGGCCCGGTGCTCGGGATTGGCGGCTTCGCGATGACCGGGCAGCAGGTTCGACAGGCTGCCGGTTTCGCGACCGCCCATGGCATTGGGCTGGCCGGTCAGCGAGAAAGGACCGGCGCCCGGCCGGCCGATCTGTCCGGTGGCCAGGTGCAGGTTGATCAGTGCGCTGTTTTTCGCGCTGCCGGCGGTGGATTGGTTAAGGCCCATGCACCACAACGACAGGAAGCTCGACGCGTTGCCGATGGACTCGGCGCACTGATGCAATTGCTCGACGCTGATGCCGCACAACTGGGCGACCATGGCGGGAGTGTAGTCGCGCACCAGGTTCTTCAGGTCCGCCAGGCCTTCGGTATGGGCCTTGATGAAGTCGCGGTCGACCCAGTCTTCCCACAGCAGCAAGTGCAAGATCCCATGGAACAGGGCGACATCGGTGCCCGGCAGGATCGCCAGGTGCAGGTCCGCCAGGTCGCAAGTGTCGGTGCGACGGGGATCGATGACGATGATTTTCATCTGGGACCGTTGGGATTTTGCAGCTTCCAGGCGTCGAAACAGGATCGGATGCGCGTAGGCCATGTTGCTGCCGACGATCATCACGCAGTCGCTCAGTTCCAGGTCTTCATAGCTGCAAGGGGGGGCATCGGCACCCAGGCTGCGCTTGTAGCCCACCACGGCCGAAGACATGCACAGCCGGGAATTGCTGTCGATGTTGTTGGTACCCACCAGCGCCCGGGCGAGTTTGTTGAAAGCGTAGTAATCCTCGGTCAGCAGTTGGCCGGATATGTAGAAGGCCACGCTGTCCGGACCATGTTCGGCGATGGTATCGGCGAACACGCTGGCGGCGTGATCCAGGGCGCTGTCCCAGTCGGTACGGGCCCGGGCCAGGCCCTTGCCCAGGCGCAATTCGGGATACAGGGCGCGGGCGGCCAGGTCGCCGGTCAGGTGCAGGGTGGAACCCTTGCTGCACAGTTTGCCGAAATTGGCCGGATGGGCCGGATCGCCGCTGACGCCGAGGATGCGCTCGTCGTCATGCTCGATCAGGACGCCGCAACCGACCCCGCAGTAACAGCAGGTCGAGGCAGTGGTCTGGCGGTTCATCAGCTTGCGTCCCGCAGGGCCAACTGCACCCGGCCGTTTTCGACCCGGGCCGAATGATGATGGGCGCAGCCCACGTCGGGGGCTTGGGCCTGACCGCTTTCCAAGTCGATCTGCCAGTTGTGCAGCGGGCAGGCCACGCGCTTGCCGTAGACCAGGCCTTGTGACAACGGCCCGCCCTTGTGCGGACAACGGTCATCGAGGGCGAACACTTCATCGTCGCTGGTGCGGAAAATCGCGATATCGCCTTCAGGACCATTGATGATGCGCGAACCGAGGATGTTGATCTCCTCCAGTGCGCAGATATCCAGCCAGTTCATGCCGGCACCTCCAGGTTTTTCACGGGAATGACCTCGAACTCTTTCTTGAGCTGAGGTTGTTCCAGGCGTTGCTTCCAAGGGTCCTGTTCCAGCGACAGGGAGAACTTCAGGCGTTCGTGGAGGGCCTTGCGCCGCTCGGGGTCTTCCAGCACGGCTTTCTTGATGTGCTCCATGCCGACTCGCTGCATGTAATGCACAGTGCGTTCAAGGTAGAAGGCTTCCTCGCGGTACAGCTGCAGGAAAGCGCCGTTGTATTCGCGCACTTCTTCGGCGGTCTTGAGCTTGACGAAGAACTCCGCCACCTCGGTCTTGATCCCGCCGTTGCCACCGATGTACATCTCCCAGCCGGAGTCGACGCCGATGATGCCGACGTCCTTGATACCGGCTTCCGAGCAATTGCGCGGGCAGCCGGAAACGGCCAGTTTCACCTTGTGCGGCGACCACATGTTGAACAGGTCATGCTCCAGCTCGATGCCCAATTGGGTCGAGTTCTGGGTGCCGAAGCGGCAGAACTCACTGCCTACGCAGGTCTTCACGGTGCGGATGGATTTGCCGTAGGCGTGGCCGGACGGCATGTCGAGGTCTTTCCAGACCCCCGGCAGGTCCTGCTTTTTGATTCCGAGCAAATCGATGCGCTGCCCGCCCGTGACCTTGACCATGGGCACGTTGTATTTGTCGGCCACGTCGGCGATGCGTCGCAGTTCCGAAGGATTGGTCACGCCGCCCCACATGCGCGGGACCACGGAGTAGGTGCCGTCCTTCTGGATGTTGGCATGGGCGCGTTCGTTGATCAGCCGCGATTGTGGATCGTCCTGGGCTTCGCCGGGCCAGGTGGAGATCAGGTAGTAGTTCAATGCCGGACGGCAGGTGGCACAGCCGTTCGGGGTGCGCCAGTTCAGGTAACTCATGGTCCCGGCGATGGTCAGCAGGTGCTGGTCGCGGATCGCCTGGCGAATCTGGCCGTGGTTGAGGTCGCTGCAACCGCAGATGGCCTTTTCGCTTTTCGGCTTGACGTCCGCTGCGCCACCGACGGTGTTGATCAGGATCTGTTCCACCAGGCCGGCGCAGGAGCCACAGGAGCTGGCAGCCTTGGTGTGTTTTTTCACATCATCGACGCTGAACAGCCCGTGTTCCTGGATCGCCTTGACGATGGTGCCCTTGCACACGCCGTTGCAGCCGCAGACCTCGGCGCTGTCGGCCATGCTCATGGCCTTGTCCTGGCCTTGGTGGCCAACGTCGCCCAAGGCGTTCTCGCCAAACATCAGGTGATCGCGGATCTCGCTGATGGCATGGTTTTCACGGATCTGGCGGAAATACCAGCCGCCATCTGCCGTATCGCCGTACAGGCAGGCACCGACCAGCACGTCATCCTTGATCACCAGCTTCTTGTAGACGCCGCCGATGGGGTCGGAAAGGGTGATGGTTTCGGTGCCTTCGCCGCCCATGAAGTCGCCGGCGGAAAACAGGTCGATGCCAGTCACTTTCAACTTGGTCGAGGTGACCGAGCCTTTGTAAGTGGCGAAGCCCAGTTGGGCGAGGTGGTTGGCGCAGACCTTGGCCTGTTCGAACAACGGTGCGACCAGACCGTAGGCGGTGCCGCGATGGTTGGCGCATTCACCGATGGCGTAGATGCGCGGGTCGTAGGTCTGCATCGTGTCGTTGACCAGGATCCCGCGGTTGCACGGGATGCCGGCCTTTTCCGCCAGTTCGACATTGGGGCGGATACCGGCGGCCATCACCACCAGGTCGGCGGGAATGATGTCGCCGTTCTTGAACTGCACCGAGCCGACCCGGCCATTGCCGGCGTCGTGCAGGGCCTGGGTCTGCTCGCTGAGGCGGAATTTCAGGCCGCGATTCTCCAGGGCGGTCTGCAGCAACTGGCCGCTGGTCTTGTCCAGTTGCCGCTCCAGCAACCATTCGCCCAGATGCACTACGGTCACGTCCATGCCGCGCAGCTTCAGGCCGTTGGCCGCTTCCAGGCCCAGCAGGCCGCCGCCGATGACCACGGCGTGCCTGTGGGTCTTGGCGGTGTCGATCATCGCCTGGGTGTCGGCGATGTCGCGGTAACCGATCACACCGTCCAGGGTGTTGCCGGGAATCGGCAGGATGAACGGGGTGGAGCCGGTGGCGATCAACAGGCGGTCATATTCGGCTTCGCTGCCGTCCTCGGCGATGACCCGGCGTTTGACGCGATCGATCTGCACCACCTTGCGATTGAGCAGCAGGTTGATGTTGTTGTCCTGGTACCAGGCCAGGTCGTTGAGCACGATATCTTCGAACGTCTGTTCGCCGGCCAGTACGGGGGAGAGCAGGATGCGGTTGTAATTGGTGTGGGGTTCGGCACCGAACACCGTGATGTCGTACAGCTCGTTGCTCAGCTTGAGCAGTTCCTCGAGGGTTCGAACCCCGGCCATGCCATTGCCGATCATCACCAGTTTGAGTTTTTTCATCAGGGTTCTCCGCAAGCTCATGTCCGTTTCATCACGGCGATCGGACTGGCTCGGCAATTTTCACGAAAACAAAAAAAGGCGTCCCGCTAGCAAGCTAGCGAGGACGCCTTTGTCCTGGTCCCGTTCTCTCGGGAAGCACCGCCTTCATCGTTGGAGGCGTTGCCTTATGTCTGTTGAAAGGGATTTATGCAGTGGTTGTGCCAACTGGCTCGAAGGCGCGGATTCATTGAGCAGCGGGTTGATTGAGCGGGTTTTGGAGGGATTTATTGCACCGAATCAAAGCGTGTTGCCCGGTAATGGAGCGTCTTGCAGGAGCAGTTGTATGGACGATCGGGCTGCCATCGCGAGCAAGCTCGCTCCCACATTGGATCTGCGGTGGACACACACACCCTGCGGGAGCGAGCTTGCGCGCGACAGGCGCGACCGGATCTCAGCTGTGAAACACCAGAAACAGCAGCACGACATTCACCACCAACGACACCAGCGCCAACGTCCGCCAGACTTTCAGCGGTTCGCGCTCCAGCAGCGGACGGGGCCTGACGCTCAAGCTGCGGCGCTCGCCCTGTTCCAGCAATAACAGCCATTCCTCGGCGGTTTCGAAGCGTTGGCCAGGATCGGCGGCAACGGCCCGCTCCAGGCTTTGCCCGAGCCATTCGGGCAGGTCCGGCCGGTAACGGTTGGCGCTGACCGGCACGCCAAAGCGCGGCCGCTGGAAGGCCTCGATTTCACCGTAGGGGTAATGCCCCGTCAGCAGGAAGTACAAGGTCACGCCGACCGCATACAGGTCCTGCTGTGCGGTGGGGGCGATACCGCCGAAGGCTTCCGGGGCAATATAACTTGGGGTTCCCGGCAAGACATTGGCCTGGTCCTCCGACAGTCCCGGGCAATACGCCAGGCCGAAATCCAGCAGGCGCAGTTCCCCATCGTCCCCCAGGTGCAGGTTTTCCGGCTTGATGTCGCGATGGTAGATCTGCCGTCGGTGCAGCAACCCCACGGCCCGTACCAGCCGCTGCGCCAGGTCTTGCCATCGGGCCAACGGCAAGGTGCCGCCCCGGTCGAACAGTTCGGCCAGGGTGATGCCCGGGTATTCACGCATCACGTAGTACAGGTGCTGACGTTGGGCAACCCCATGGACTTCCGGAAACTGCCGGCCTGCGACCCGGCGCAGGAACCATTCCTCGGAGAGCAGCGCCTGCCCGGCCCGGGTGTCGTCCCGCAGGTGCCCAGGCAGGGTTTTCAACAGCCACGGCTGGCCCTGACTGTCGTGTACCCGATACAGCAACGATTGCTGGCTCTGGCCGAGCAGCCCTTCGATCCGCCAGCCTTCGAACACCTGGCCTGGTTTCAGGGCCGGGGGAAGGGGCCATTGCTGCAGTTGAATCAGCGCATCGCCGATGCTTGCTTCACCCAGTGCATCGACCCGTACCAGCAGCGCGCTGGCGTTGTCCTGGCTGCCGGCCAGGTGTGCGGCGTTGACCAGCGTCTGGGCCGCGAGGTCCAGGTCCGGTTGGTCGCGCAGGATGCCGGCGATGGCCGTGTCCCCCAATACCGCCCAGACGCCGTCGCTGAGCAGGACGAAGGTTTCGTCGGTGCGCAGTTCGCCGTCGAGGAAGTCGAGGATCAGGTGCTGGTCCAGCCCCAGGGCACGCTTGAGCACGTGCTGCATGCCCTGCTGTTCCCAGACGTGGTCTTCGCTGACCCGTTGCAACTGATCGGCGTGCCAGCGGTAGACCCGACAATCGCCCACATGGGCCAGGGTGAAGCGTCGGCCCCGTAGCACCAGGGCACTGACAGTGGTAAGCAGGGGCTGTCCGCCACCGTTGGCCTGCAACCAGCGGTTCTGTGCCAGCAACAGCCGATCCAGGGCCTGGGCCACCCCCCAGGTCTGTGGCGTGGCGTAGTAATCCAGGGCCAGCGCCTGCAACGTCGAACGGGCGGCCAGGCCGCCATCGGCGCATTGGCTCACGCCGTCGGCGATGGCGAACAGGTAGCCCTTGCTGGCGGCCAGGGCCGGGGCTGGCGTGACCAGGCGCAGGGCGTCCTGGTTTTCCTCGCGCGGGCCGATGGCACTGGCTTCGGCGAAACTCAGTTGCAGGCTCATGGTGGTTGGTTATACCCGGGCCGCAGTAACGGCGGCCGAACCCCAGGTGGTCCTCCAGCGGCGCTTGACGCCGTGCAGGCCGAACCAGGCCAATACGCCGAGACTGGCGAACAGCCACAGCGCCAGTTGATAGCTGCCGGTGCTCTGCTTGATCGCCCCCATGCCCGCCGCCAGGGCGAAGCCACCGATACCGCCGGCCATGCCGATCAGCCCGGTCATGACCCCGATTTCGCGACGGAAGCGCTGCGGCACCAGTTGGAACACCGCGCCGTTACCCGCCCCCAGACCCAGCATGGTGCAGACGAACAGGGCCAGCGCCGCGTAGGAGCTTGGCAGGTTGAAGCCCACCGCGGCGATGCACACCGCCGCGATGGTGTACATGCCCAGCAGGGTGCGAATGCCACCGAAACGGTCCGCCAGGGCGCCGCCCAGCGGGCGCATCAGGCTGCCGCCGAAGACGCAGGCGGCGGTGTAGTAGCCGGCTGTCACCGGACTCAGGCCGTACTGGTCGTTGAAGTAGCCAGGCAGGGCGCTGGCCAGGCCGATGAAGCCGCCGAAGGTCACGCTGTAGAAGAACATGAACCACCAGCTGTCACGGTCACCCAGGGCCTTGAGGTAATCGGCCATGGATTTGGCTTTCGGCCGCTCCGGCGCGTTCTTGGCCAGCCAGGCGAACAGGACCAGGGTCAGGCCCAGAGGGATCAGGGCGAAGCCGAATACGTTGGTCCAGCCAAACGTGGCGGCCATGACCGGTGCGATCAGCGCGGCCAGCACGGTGCCCGAGTTACCGGCACCGGCGATGCCCATGGCCTTGCCCTGGTGCTGCGGCGGATACCATTGGGAGGCCAGCGGCAGGGCGACGGCGAACGATGCGCCGGCCACGCCCAGGAACAGGCCCAGCAGCAATGCCTGCTCATAACTGTGGATGCCCAGTTTCCAGGCGCAGAACAGCGCACCGATCACGATCACCTGGCCGACCATGCCGGCGGTTTTGGGGGAGATCCGGTCGGCCAGCAGGCCCATGAGCAGGCGCAGTACGGCGCCGGCCAGGATCGGCGTCGCCACCATCAGGCCGCGCTGCTGGGTGGTCAGTTGCAGGTCGGTGGCGATTTGCACCGCCAGTGGGCCGAGCAGGTACCAGACCATGAAGCTCAGGTCGAAGTAGAGGAAGGCTGCGAACAGGGTCGGGGTGTGGCCGGATTTCCAGAAGCTTGAATTCATCGCGCACCTCAGCGGTAAAAGTCTCGGGTAATGAGTCAGTGCTTCGAGGTGGTGCGCCGTCATGGCGACCCCACCGACCCCGGACGGTGGGGCCAAAGCAAAAAAAACGCCGCAACCCGGGCCGCCTGGGGGCGAGCAGGGTGTGCGACGTCTTTGTCGTAGGTGGGCAACCGCCGTTGGCTACCGGTGAGATTGCTTAAGCGAGATCTGTGCCAACAGGAGGGATTGGGCTGAGGACTATCGCGAGCCAGCTCGCTCCCACAGAGGGGCTGGGGTGAACACAATATCTGTGGATACCCCGGATCAACTGTGGGAGCGAGCTGGCTTGCGATGGCGCCAGGCCAGGTGCTTCAAGGTTTTCAGCCCAGCAGCTCATTCATCGCGATGATCTGCTCCGCCACCTGGATCAGCTTCTGCTGGCGGCTCATGGCCTGGCGGCGCATCAGGGTGTAGGCCTGTTCCTCATTGCAGGCTTTCATCTTCATCAGCATGCCCTTGGCCAGTTCGATGCGCTTGCGTTCGGCCAGTTGCTGGTCCCGTGCCAGGAGCTGGGCCCGCAGGGCCTGGTCGCTTTCGAAGCGGGCCATGGCCACGTCGAGGATCGGCTGCAGGCGCGCGGCGTGGATGCCTTCGACGATATAGGCGCTTACGCCGGACTTGATCGCCTGGCGCATCACATCCGGGTCGTGCTCGTCGGTGAACATGACGATCGGTCGTGGCTGGTCGCGGCTGACCAGCACCACTTGTTCCATGACGTCTCGTCCCGGTGACTCGGTATCGATCAGGATGACATCCGGACGCACTGTTTCGACGCGTTCCGGCAAGTCGATGGTCAGCCCGGATTCGTCGATGACGTCGAATCCGGCCTCCGTCAGGGCAGCCTTGAGGCGCCCGACCTTTTTCGCGGTGTCGTTGATCAGCAGGATACGCAACATGGTCGGGGCTCCTGTCAGCGGCTGGCGAGAAGGGGAGCCGCATCGCTCAAGGCGTGCAGTTTGAAGCCACGGGCATACCCGGCCGGATCGGAACCGTCCCAGCGGATGCCGTCGATCAACTGGCTGCTGCGCATGTCCTGGCGTGGGGACGCGATGCCCAGCGCCGCACAGGCCTCATGGTACAGCTCGAGCTGTTGGACCTCCCGCGCCACGGCGAGGTAATCCGGGTCTTCGCGCAGCAGCCCCCAACGCCGGAACTGAGTCATGAACCACATGCCGTCGGACAGGTACGGCACGTTCACCTCGCCGTTGCCGTGGAAGCGCATGGCGTGGGGATCCTGCCAGCTGTTGCCCAGGCCGTCGGCATAGATGCCGAGCAGGCGGGGCTCGATGCAGTCCAGCGGTGCGTCGAGGTACTCGGGCGCGCTCAGCAGTTGCGCGGTGCTGCGACGGTTCTCGGTACTCTGTTCGATGAATCGACTGGCTTCGAGGACAGCCATCACCAAGGCCCGCGCGGTATTGGGGTACTGCTCCACGAATGCTCGTGTGCAACCCAGGACCTTTTCCGGATGATCGGGCCAGATGGTCTGGGTGGTCGCCAGGGTGAAGCCCAGGTTCTGCTTCACCGCGCTGGCACACCAGGGTTCGCCGACGCAGAGGCCATCGATGCGCCCGGCCTGCAGGTGGGCGACCATCTGTGGCGGCGGGACCACCACGCTGTCGACGTCCGACAAGGGGTGGATGCCTTGGGCGGCGAGCCAGTAATAAAGCCACATCGCATGGGTGCCCGTGGGGAAAGTCTGGGCGAAGGTCAGTTTCGTGCGAGTTTGGTGCACATGGCGTTCCAGTGCCTCAGGACTGGTCACGCCCAGGGCCTGCAGGCCATGGGAAAGGTTGATGCTCTGGCCGTTCTGGTTCAGGCCCATCAGTACGGCCATGTCGGTCGGCGCGACGCCACCGATACCCAGGTGTACGGCGTAGACCAGGCCGTACAGGCTGTGGGCCGCGTCGATTTCACCGCTGACCAGCTTGTCCCGCAAGTTGGCCCAGGAGGCCTGGCGCTTGAGGTTCAAGGTCAGGCCGTAGGGTTGGGCGAACCCCTGGGTAGCGGCCACCACGACCGGGGCGCAGTCGCTCAGGGCCATGAAGCCGAGATCGAGCACGCTTTTTTCCGGTGCATCGCTGCCATTGACCCAGGCCAGGGGAGTGGCTGGAACTTCATTCATCGGGCATCACCTTCCACATGAAAAAGCGCCGTACCCGGGCTGCTGCCAGAGCAGTGCCGGATGACGACGCCATTGTCCTCTTTAAACAGTGTGGCACTCATTCCGCCGTTGGTATGAGCGCCGATGACCGAAAAGGGTGCAAGGCATATGCCATCGGTGCTGTTTTATGCAGGCGCCTCGCTGAACCGGCGCTGCGCGGCTATAATCGCCGCCTCATTTTGTCGCCCGAGTCAAAGCCGCCCATGTACACCCTGGCCCGTGAACTGCTGTTCAAACTTTCCCCGGAAACCTCCCACGACCTGTCCCTGGATCTGATCGGCGCGGGCGGGCGCCTGGGCCTCAATGGCCTGTTGTGCAAGGCGCCGGCGAAGTTGCCGGTGACCGTGATGGGGCTGCAGTTCCCCAACCCCGTCGGCCTGGCGGCAGGGCTGGACAAGAATGGCGCGGCCATCGACGGATTCGCGCAACTGGGATTCGGTTTCGTGGAAATCGGCACTGTCACGCCACGGCCGCAACCAGGCAACCCCAAGCCCCGGCTCTTCCGCCTGCCCCAGGCCGAGGCGATCATCAACCGCATGGGTTTCAACAACCTCGGCGTCGATCATCTGCTGGCCCGCGTGGCGGCGGCCAAGTACAAGGGCGTGCTGGGCATCAATATCGGCAAGAACTTCGACACCCCGGTGGAACGTGCCGTCGACGATTACCTGATCTGCCTGGACAAGGTCTACGCCCACGCCAGCTATGTCACCGTCAACGTCAGCTCGCCCAACACCCCGGGCCTGCGCAGCCTGCAATTCGGTGACTCGCTCAAGCAGCTGTTGGCCGACCTGGCCCGGCGTCGCGCTGAGCTGGCGACGATTCATGGCCGGCATGTTCCCCTGGCGATCAAGATTGCCCCGGACATGAGCGACGAGGAGACCGTACAAGTGGCCCAGGCCCTGATGGAGACCGGAATGGACGCCGTGATCGCCACCAACACGACGCTGGGGCGTGAAGGTGTCCAGGGGCTGGAGCACGGTGACGAGGCGGGCGGGCTGTCCGGCGCGCCAGTGCGCGACAAGAGCACCCATACGGTGAAGGTACTGGCCGCCGAACTGGCCGGACGGCTGCCGATCATCGCCGCGGGCGGGATCACGGAAGGCCGCCACGCCGCCGAAAAAATCACCGCGGGGGCGAGCCTGGTGCAGATCTATTCGGGCTTTATCTACAAAGGCCCGGCGCTGATTCGTGAATCGGTGGATGCCATCGCGGCGTTGCGTTGATTGATCTCTGAAACCCACTGCGGCGAAGGGATTTATTGTGGTGAGTCGATCTATCCGTGGCGAGGAGATAGATCCCCTCGCCACAAGGGCGTTTGCCACAGGAAGCCGGGCATTAAAAAGGGCTCCTCGAAGGAGCCCCTGGGCCGTAGCCCGCCGTCCGGATGGGACGCGCGTGGTTAAATCGTTGTGAGTATCAGATTGTCGAGTTCTTGAGTGTTAAGCCCTGTGTCAGCCGACGGCGTGAAGTTCGTTGAGTCTGTGGATACCCGCAGTGCCGGTCATACCGTCCCAGTTGTCGCCACGTCCTTCTCGCCAGCCATTGATCCAGGCTTGACGTACCGACGGTAGAGTAAAGGGGCAAAGCTCACGGGATTTACCACCAACGCCATATTGGTAACCGCGTAAAAATGCTCTTTCCAACGGATCACGCTTAAGTCTTCTCATAGGGTGTTGCCCTCACTTGTTGACTGTTGCTTAGCGTCGACCTCTATCGAGGCCGGGGCAGAATCATTCTGCCGTTGGTGGCTCGTTGCCGGCGTGACGAGCCAAGGTGTTGGCGCCGTTGCGACGTCAACCTGTGTTGAGTTCTAACCAAAGCGTCACATGGATGGAATGATCGTTTTGTCATAAGCACGTACCAATAAAGATGTTAGGGAGATAAGTAACATGATGTTCGTTGACCGCTTTTGAGCAAGACCCCTGTATGATCGGCCCTGCGTGGAAGGGGCTATCCTGTTGCGAATGAGAATGTCCTCGTACGGCCGTCGGGTACTATTCGACGAAAGGGACGCGTTTTCCCCGATTTGTTCCACAGAATTTTTTATCTGCCCCCGCATCTAAGCTTTTTTAACCCGAGCGGCGAGGGTGGAACGGCACATTCTCGTGCCACCGGGTGCTCTGGACCTGTACGAAAAGCCACTGTGCAGGCCCAGGTGAAAAGCACCTGATTGAACCCGACAGGCAATGCGTTGCCTGTCCACTTAGCCAAAGGCTCTGGAATTCCAATGTCCGATCGTTTCGAACTCTTCCTCACCTGCCCCAAGGGCCTAGAAGGCCTGCTGCTCGAGGAAGCCGTCGGGCTTGGCCTTGAAGAGGCGCGCGAGCACACCTCGGCCGTGCGCGGCATGGCCAACATGGAAACCGCCTATCGCCTGTGCCTGTGGTCGCGCCTGGCCAACCGCGTGTTGCTGGTGCTCAAGCGCTTTGCCATGAAGAGCGCCGACGACCTGTACCACGGCGTGCTGGATGTAGACTGGCAGGATCACATGCTAGCCGATGGCACCCTGGCGGTGGAGTTCAGCGGTCATGGTTCGGGCATCGATAACACCCACTTCGGCGCGCTGAAGGTCAAGGATGCCATCGTCGACAAGCTGCGCACGTCTGCGGGGGAGCGGCCATCCATCGACAAGCTCAATCCGGACCTGCGCATCCACCTGCGCCTGGATCGCGGTGAAGCGATCCTCTCCCTGGACCTGTCCGGCCACAGCCTGCACCAGCGCGGCTACCGCTTGCAGCAGGGCGCTGCGCCGCTCAAGGAAAACCTCGCGGCGGCCATTCTGATCCGGGCCGGGTGGCCGCGTATCGCCGCCGAAGGCGGGGCGCTGGCCGACCCCATGTGCGGCGTGGGCACGTTCCTGGTGGAAGCCGGGATGATCGCCACCGACATGGCGCCGAACCTGCGCCGTCAGCAGTGGGGCTTCACTGCGTGGCTGGGCCATGTGCCGGCGTTGTGGAAAAAACTCCATGAAGAAGCCACCGCCCGCGCCGCTGCCGGGCTGGCCAGGCCACCGTTGTGGATTCGCGGCTACGAAGCCGATCCACGACTGATCCAGCCGGGCCGCAACAACGTCGAGCGTGCCGGCCTGAGCGAGTGGATCAAGATCTACCAGGGCGAGGTCGCCACGTTCGAGCCGCGGCCGGACCAGAACCAGAAAGGCCTGGTGATCTGCAACCCGCCCTATGGCGAGCGCCTGGGCGACGAGGCCAGCTTGCTGTATCTCTACCAGAACCTTGGCGAGCGTCTGCGCCAGGCTTGCCTGAACTGGGAGGCGGCGGTGTTCACCGGTGCCCCGGACCTGGGCAAGCGCATGGGGATCCGCAGCCACAAGCAGTATTCCTTCTGGAACGGCGCCTTGCCGTGCAAATTGCTGCTGATCAAGGTGCTGCCCGACCAGTTCGTCACCGGCGAGCGCCGCACCCCGGAACAGCGCCAGGCGGAGCGCGAGCAAGCCCTTGCCGAGCAGGATCAGGCCCCGGCTACGCCGCAAGAGCGTCAGTACAACAAGAACGGCAACCCGATCAAACCGGCCCCGGCCCCGGTGGTCGAACTGGCCCGGTTGAGCGAAGGCGGGCAGATGTTCGCCAACCGCCTGCAAAAGAACCTCAAGCAGTTGGGCAAATGGGCCAAGCGCGAAGGCGTGGACTGCTACCGGGTCTACGATGCCGACATGCCGGAATATTCCATGGCCATCGATCTGTATCACGACTGGGTGCACGTCCAGGAATACGCCGCGCCCAAGTCCATCGACCCGGAAAAGGCTTCGGCCCGGCTGTTCGATGCCCTGGCGGCCATTCCCCAGGCGTTGAACATCGACAAGAGTCATGTAGTGATCAAGCGCCGCGAACGCCAGAGCGGCACCCGGCAGTACGAACGCCAGAGTACCCAGGGCAAGTTCACCGAGGTCAACGAGGGAGGCGTGAAGCTGTTGGTCAACCTCACCGACTACCTGGACACCGGCCTGTTCCTCGATCATCGTCCGATGCGCCTGCGGATCCAGAAGGAAGCCGCCGGCAAACGCTTCCTCAACCTGTTCTGCTACACCGCCACCGCCAGCGTCCATGCCGCCAAGGGCGGTGCCCGGAGCACCACCAGCGTCGATCTGTCGAAAACCTACCTGGACTGGGCGCGGCGCAACCTGTCCCTCAACGGTTTCTCCGACAAGAACCGGCTGGAGCAGGGCGATGTCATGACCTGGCTGCAGGACTGCCGCGATGAATACGACCTGATCTTCATCGACCCTCCAACCTTCTCCAACTCCAAGCGCATGGAAGGCATGTTCGACGTGCAGCGTGACCATGTCCAGTTGCTGGATCTGGCCATGGCCCGCCTGGCACCGGGCGGCGTGCTGTACTTCTCCAACAATTTCCGCAAGTTCCAACTCGAGGACAATCTTGGCGAGCGCTACGCGGTGGAGGAAATCACCGCCAGCACCATCGACCCGGATTTCGCCCGCAACGGAAAAATCCACCGCGCCTGGAAGATCATGGCACGTTGAAATTTCCGGATTGGATCCACGAAGCCTTGTAATTCAAGGCTTCCAGCCGTTTTTAGTGCTGGTCAAAGTGATGGCTAATAGCTATAACTAAGCCTGTGGCCAGGGCTGTAACGATGCCTGCCCCCTTTCTTCGAGTTGGCGTTATGGCATTGCATCCGGTACGTCCCAGGATCCTGGGCTTTATCAGCGAAGATGTCTCGGCCTGGCTGGTGGCTTCACTGGTCTTCGTGGCGGGCACTTGCATGACCGGTTTGCTGACCTGGGCGATGACCAATCTGTTCAACCAGCAACTGCGCCAACGCTTCGAGCTGCAGGCCGAGGAACGGTTCAGCCGCATCGAGGAACGCTTCCAGGACCAGGAGCAGCGTCTCGATAGCCTCAGACGCTTCTTTGCCAATTCATCGGGCGTCTCCAGCGACGAATTCCACGGCTACGCCGAGGCGCTGTTGCGCCGTACCCAGGCTTTCGGCTGGGCGCCTCGGGTGACCGGGGCCGAGCGGCAGGCGTTCGAGCTTCAGGCGCGGGAGGAGGGGCTGGATGCGTTTTCCATTCGTGAGGCGGATGGTAGCGGCGGCTTGCGACCCGCTGCCGAACGGGGCGAGTACGTGCCTGTCCTGTACATCCAGAGCCAACCGTCCTTCGTCTCGCCATTGGGCCTGGATCTATTGTCTGACCCATCGCGTCGGGCGGTCCTTGAACAGGCGCGCCAGCGCGATGCCCTGGCGGTCTCGCAGCCCCTGGATCTGCTGGGAGGCGATCCGGCCTTCGCCCGTGGCGTCTTGCTGGTTGCCCCGGTGACCAGGGCAGCATCCAGGGAGCCGTTCGGTTACGTGGTGGCTGCCATCAGCATGCGCCGCCTGGTGGGTGACGGCTTGCCGGCGTCCAACCATGAAAACCTCTCCATGCGCGTCCTGGACCTGTCCGGCGATGTCCGGGAAGAAGTGCTGTTCGATTCCCCGGAGCCGCCCGGTGACAGCGATTTATCGGCGGTTCGCCTGTTGCGCCTTGGGGATCGAGACTATCGGGTAGAACTGCGGCCCAGCCGGATCTTCCTGTCAGCCAACCATTCCTCGGTATCGAGCCTGGTGGTGTTGGGCGGCCTGCTCAGTTTCCTGCTCAGCGCCCTGCTCTATGTATTGGTGAGCCAGCGGCAGCGGGCGCTGACGCTGGTGGAACAACGTACCCGGGAACTGCGTGCCCGAGAGCAGGAACTGCGCGGGACCCACAGCCAGCTGCGCGGTGTGCTGGATGCCGCGACCCAGGTGGCGATCATCGCCACGGACCTGCGAGGTGTCATCACCACGTTCAACGCCGGGGCCGAGCACATGCTGGGCTACCAGAGCAGCGAGGTCCTGCAGAGCATGACCCTCGAGAGCCTGCACGTTCCGCGTGAGCTCCAGGCGCGGGCGGCCCAACTCGCCTCGCGCTATGGCAAGCCGATACCCACCTGCCATGCGATGCTGCTGGAGAGCGGCGAGCGTGGCGGACAGCAGGCCCGGGAGTGGACCCTGGTGCGCCGCGACGGCAGCCACCTGACAGTGAACATGCTGGCCACGCCGATGCTTGACGACCAGGGGTTGTGGGTCGGCCACCTGGCGATCTGTATCGATATCACCGAGCGCAAGCGTGTCCATGAGGCACTGGCGGCCAGGGATATGCTGCTCAAAAAGCTCAGCGCCCACGTCCCCGGCGGTATCTACCAGTTCAAGATGGACTTCAACGGCAGCTTCAGCGTGATTTATGCCAGCGACGGGATCCGCGACATTTATGAGCTGGCGCCCGATGTGCTGGTCCAGAACGCGGAGGCGGTATTTTCACGCATTCATCCGTTGGACAGTGCCCGGGTCCGGGCTTCGATCCGCACCTCGGCCGATACCTTGAGCCCCTGGCGCGAAGAGTATCGGGTGCAACTGCCGCAGCGGGGGCTGCGTTGGGTGCGTGGCGAGGCGACGCCCGAACAGTTGCCGGGCGGTGGCGTGCTCTGGCATGGCTATATCTCGGATATTTCCGATCTCAAGCGCGTGGAGGAGGAACTGCGGGCCCTGTCAGTGACCGATGCCCTGACCGGTATCCGCAACCGGCGTTATTTCCAAGAGCGCCTGACTTCGGAAATGACGCGGGTCGAACGCGGCTCCGGCGACCTCTCGGTCATCATGCTGGACATCGACCACTTCAAACGCATCAACGACCAGCACGGCCATGCCGTAGGCGATCGGGTGTTGCAGGCGGTCTGCCTTCGCATTACCCAGCGCCTGCGGCGTACCGACGTCTTCTGTCGCCTGGGTGGGGAAGAGTTCGTGGTGCTGTGTCCGGATACCGACGGTGAAAGCGCCCATGCGCTGGCCATCGGGTTGTGGGAAGGGCTGCGAAATGCGCCCATCGAGGATGTCGGTGTGATTACCGCCAGCTTCGGCATTGCCAGTTGGCGTGCCGGAGAAGGGGCGGATGCGTTGCTGTTGCGGGCCGACTCAGGGGTCTATGCGGCCAAGCAGGCCGGGCGGGACCGGGTCGAGGCACAACTGGAGTAGCGACTGTCGGAAGCCGCCGATCCAGTGGGGGCGAGCTGGCCCGCTCCCACTGTGGGTCGATGGGTTACAGCACCGAAGCCGTCTGCGGCAGTTTCGGCTGGCGGTACAGGTCCAGCAGCACCTGGTCCAGCACCGAGGACGCACCCCACGGCTTCGGATCGTTGAGGATCGCTACTACCGCCCAGGTATTGCCGTTGACGTCCCGGCTGTAGCCGGCGATGGCTCGAACGGTGTTCAGGGTGCCTGTCTTGACATGGGCCTCACCGGCCATGGCGGTGGTCTTGAGGCGCTTGCGCATGGTCCCGTCGGTGCCGACGATGGGCATCGAGCTGATGAACTCCGCCGAATACGGGCTGCGCCACGCCGCTTGCAGCATCGCTGCCATTTCCCGGGCGCTCACCCGTTCGGCGCGAGACAGCCCGGAACCGTTTTCCATCACCAGGTGCGGCGCGGTGATGCCTTTCTTGGCCAGCCATTGGCGCACCACGCGTTGCGCGGCCTTGGCGTCGTCACCGTCGGCTTCGTTGCGAAACTGCGCGCCCAGGCTCAGGAACAGTTGCTGGGCCATGGTGTTGTTACTGTATTTGTTGATGTCGCGGATGATTTCCGCCAGGTCCGGCGAGAACGCCCGGGCCAGTACCTTGGCATTGTTTGGCGTCGAGGCCAGGCGATCCTGGCCCTGGATGCTGCCACCCAGTTCTTTCCAGATCGCCCGCACCGCGCCGGCGGTGTAGGTGGCGTGATCCAGCAGCGACAGATAGGTCTGGGAGCTGCAACCGTCACCGAGTTGGCCGCTGACGGTCACGTTCACGCTGCCGTCCGCTTGCGGCACCGGGTTGTAGCGCACGTTGCCGGCGCACTGCTTGCCGTTGACGGCCTTGACCTGGTTATCGATACGGATGCTGGCGATGGGCGGTTCCACCGACACCAGCACCCGCCCGCCGTCATTGCGTGCCACGAAGCGCAGGGCCTTGAGGTTGACCAGCAAGGAGTCGGGCTTGACCAGGAAAGGCTTGTTCTCGTCGTTGCCGTCGTCGTTGAACTCGGGCAGTTGCGGCTGGATGAAGAAGCCGCGGTCCAGCACCAGGTCACCCGTGACCTGCTGCACACCGTTGGCCCGCAGGTCGCGCATCAGCAACCAGAGCTTTTCCATGTTCAGCTTGGGGTCACCGCCGCCCTTGAGGTACAGGTTGCCGTTGAGGATGCCGCCGTTGAGGGTGCCGTCGGTGTAGAACTCGGTTTTCCACTGGTGGTTGGGGCCGAGCATTTCCAGCGCCGCGTAGGTGGTCACCAGCTTCATGGTGGAGGCAGGATTGACCGAAACGTCGGCGTTATAAAGGGTCGGCGTGCCAGGGCCGTTGAGCGGCACCAGTACCAGGGACAGGGCGTTGTCCTGCAGCTTGCTGGCCTTGAGGGCCTTTTGCACGTTGGGCGACAGGGCGGTATTGATGGTGGCGGCGCTGGTGTAGGCAGGAAGGGCCAGGGGAAGAAGAAGGCTGGCCAGAAGCAGTGGACGCAAAGACTTGATCATTTGAAATAAAACCCTGCGGGCGAGGGGGAAAAAACGAGGACATGAAAATTGAACGTCCTCAACGGTAATGAATGTGTCGGCATTATGCCCCAAGGCGTAGCGGCTTTGCCGTGCCCGAGTCCTTCCAGGCGCTATTTTTTTACCGACGGTAGGCGGTTGCGCCGATCAGTCGGGCAAACGGTGCTCCAAACTGGTAAAGTGCCGGCCGTTATTACTTATGAGGATTGTTTCAATGGCGACTAACCGTTCCCGGCGTCTGCGCAAAAAGCTTTGCGTGGATGAATTTCAAGAGCTGGGTTTCGAATTGAACCTGGATTTCAAAGAAGATCTGGCCGATGAGGCTATTGACGCTTTCCTCGACGCGTTCCTGAAAGAAGCCATGGAAGCCAATGGCCTGGGTTATGTGGGCGGCGACGACTACGGTCTGGTCTGCCTGCAGAAGCGCGGTTCGGTCAGCGAAGAGCAGCGCGCGGCTGTAGAAGCCTGGCTCAAGGCCCGTCCTGAGCTGACCAGCGTTGAAGTCAGCCCGCTGATCGACGTGTGGTACCCGGAAAAGCAGATCAACCCGGTCGCTTGATGTTCCGAAACCGGCAACCCTCATGGGTGCCGGTTTTTTTGCGCCTGTCGGTTGGAGCGATCGTTCCCACGCTGAGCGTGGGGGCGATCAATCCTTGCTCCAGTTCAGGATGAGCAACGTCGACACCCCCGCCACGATCCCCCAGAATGCCGAACCAATGGAGAACAGCGTCAGCCCCGACGCCGTGACCATGAAGGTGATCAGCGCCGCTTCCCGTTCCCTGGCTTCGCTCATGGCGATGCTCAAGCCATTGATGATCGAGCCGAACAGCGCCAGCGCCGCGATGGACAGCACCAGTTCCTTGGGCAGTGCCGCGAACAACGCCGCTAGCGTTGCGCCGAACACGCCGGCGATTGCGTAGAAAACCCCGCACCAGACGGCCGCCGTGTAGCGTTTGTTGCGATCCTCATGGGCGTGGGGCCCGGTGCAGATGGCAGCGCTGATGGCCGCCAGGTTGATGCCATGGGAGCCGAAGGGCGCCAGCAGCAGGGAGGCGATGCCCGTGCTGGTGATCAGCGGCGAGGCCGGCACGTTGTAGCCGTCGGCTCGCAGCACGGCGATGCCCGGCATGTTCTGCGAAGTCATCGCCACCACGAACAGCGGAATGCCGATGCTGATGGTGGCTGCCAGGGAAAAGTGCGGCGTGGTCCAGACCGGAGTCGCGACTTCCAGGGCGAAACCGCTGAAGTCCAGCAGGTCCATCACGCTCGCCAGCGCGGTACCGATCAACAGCGCTGCCAGCACGGCGTAGCGAGGCGACACGCGCTTGACCACCAGGTAGGTGAAGAACATCCCCAGCACCAGGCCGGTGCGATGCTGGGCGGCGACGAAAATCTCGCTGCCGATCTTGAACAGGATGCCCGCCAGCAGCGCCGCCGCCAGCGAGGCCGGAATGCGCTTGACCAGGCGTTCGAAGCTGCCGGTCAGGCCGCAGATCGTCACCAGCACTGCACAGGTGATATAGGCGCCGATGGCCTCGCCGTAACTCACACCGCCCAGGCTGGTGATCAACAGCGCCGCGCCGGGTGTCGACCAGGCGATGGTGATCGGTGTGCGATAGCGCAACGACAGCCCGATGGAGCACACCGCCATGCCAATGGAAATCGCCCAGATCCACGAGGAAATCTGCCCGCTGGTCAGCCCGGCCGCCTGCCCGGCCTGGAACATCAGCACCAGGGAACTGGTGTAGCCGGTCATCATGGCAATGAACCCGGCGACGATGGCCGAGAGGGAGGTGTCGGCCAAGGGGCGAAGTGGCGTAGTCGTGACTTCGGTCATGGTGCGGGATGATCCTGATTGGTAGAACAGCTAGAGCCTGACTGTGTGGCGAGAGGATTGATCCCCGATGAACTGCATGGCGGTCCTGGAAAGTCTCGTTGCAACAAGGCTGGTATGGCTGAGACCGCCCGCTTTGCGACCCGGCGGGGATCAATCCCCTCGCCTCAGATTTTGTGGTTTAAGCCTAAACTCAACGCAGTTGTCGATTGCAATACAGCCATGCCTGCAAACAGCCGTACAGTCGTGTTGCCATCAGAGGTTGTGTACAATCGAGCTGTTTTTTACACGATACTTGCCAGCGACCCGCTGTGCCGTATTACAGTCACGGTCAATTCGCCGCAGTTCTCCCGACCCGAGTGCCCATGAACGAACAGTTGCAACCCCTCAAGAAACAACCGCGAGCAGGTAAAGCCGGCCGCAGCGGAACCCAGGACGATATTGTCTATGCACATATCTTCGAGGCCATCCTCGAACAACGCCTGGCGCCCGGTACCAAGTTGAGCGAAGAGGCACTGGGGGAAATTTTCGGAGTCAGCCGCACGATCATCCGGCGCGCGCTGTCTCGCCTGGCCCATGAAGGGGTGGTGCTGCTGCGACCCAATCGGGGCGCCGTGGTGGCCAGCCCGAGTGTCGAGGAGGCTCGCCAGGTGTTCATGGCCCGGCGCCTCGTGGAACGGGCCATCACCGAGTTGGCGGTGCAGCACGCCACCGCCGAGCAACTGGCCGAACTGCGGCAGATGGTCAGCGACGAGCGCGACAGTTTTTCCCGTGGCGACCGTGGCGCCGGCATTCGCCTGTCGGGCGAGTTCCACCTCAAGCTGGCCGAAGCGGCGAAGAACGCGCCATTGATCAGCTTCCAGCGCAGCCTGGTGTCCCAGACGTCCCTGATCATCGCCCAATACGAAAGCGGCAACCGTTCCCACTGTTCCTATGACGAACACACCCAGCTGATCGACGCCATCGAGGCCCGGGACGCCACGCTGGCGGTTGACCTGATGATGCACCACATGGATCACATCGACAGCAAGCTCAACCTCGACGAAGAAAGCGCGTCGGATGATTTGCATGCGGTGTTCTCGCATCTGCTGCAGAGCAAGAAGCCTGGGCGGTCGACGGCCAAGCTCTGATGGGGTGAGCCAGTTATTCCCAGTCGCCTTCATCGCCAGCAGGCTCGCTTCCACAGTGGATTTGTGTTGTTCACATAATCCCTGCGGGAGCGGGCCTGCTCGCGATAGCGTTCCGACAGGCGCCGAGATTCTAGCGCTGATGCACCAATTTACCGGCCGCATAGGTCTGCGCCACCGTCCGGTCATCCCCCAGCGTCATCAATACGAACAACCGCTCGGCAATGTCCTTGGCCTGCTTGAGGCGATAGCTCAGCAGCGGCGTGGCGTTGTAGTCCAGCACCAGGAAGTCCGCATCCGTACCCGGTTGCAAGGTCCCGATCCGATCCTCCAGGCGCAAGGCCCGGGCGCCGCCCAGGGTGGCCAGGTAGAGTGACTTGAACGGGCTCAGCCTGGCGCCCTGCAACTGCATCACCTTGTAGGCTTCGTTCAGGGTCTGCAGCAGCGAAAAGCTGGTACCGCCACCGACGTCCGTGCCCAGCCCCACATTCACCTTATGCTTCTCGGCCATGGGCAGGTTGAACAGTCCGCTGCCGAGGAACAGGTTCGAAGTCGGGCAGAAGGCTATGGCCGAACCGGTCTCGGCCAGGCGCGCGCATTCGTCGTCGCACAGGTGCACGCCATGGGCCAGTACCGAGCGCTGGCCGAGCAACTGGTAGTGGTCGTAGACGTCCAGATAGCCCTTGCGCTCGGGAAACAGGGACTTGACCCACTGCACTTCCTGCAGGTTTTCACTGATGTGGGTCTGCATGTAGAGATCGGGATATTCCCTCAGCAATTGACCGGCCAGGGCCAGTTGTTCCGGTGTGCTGGTGGGGGCGAAGCGCGGTGTCACGGCGTAGTGCAGGCGACCCTTGCCATGCCAGCGCTCGATCAGCGCCTTGCTCTGGGTGTAGCTGGATTCGGCCGTATCGACCAGGTAGTCCGGGGCATTGCGGTCCATCATCACTTTGCCGGCGATCATCCGCAGGTCGAGTTTCTGGGCCACTTCGAAGAACGCGTTCACCGATTGCGGGTGCACGCTGCCGAACACCAGCGCCGTGGTGGTGCCGTTGCGCAGCAGTTCCTTGACGAAAATATCCGCCACCGCGTCGGCGTGGGCCTTGTCGGCGAACTGGCTCTCGCAGGGAAAGGTGTAGGTGTCCAGCCAGTCCAGCAACTGTTCGCCATAGGCGCCCACCATGCCGGTCTGGGGCAGATGGATATGGGTATCGATGAAGCCAGGAGTGATCAGCGCATCCTGGTGATGGACGATCTCGATGTCGGCGGCCAGTGTGGGCAGCAGGTCGCAGGCGGGGCCGATGGCGCTGATCTGGCCATTCTCCACCACCAGCAGGCCGTCTTCGAAGTATTCGTAGGACGCTTCGATCCCGGCTTCGGCAGGATCGGCGAGACTGTGGAGCAGGGCGGCACGGTAGGCTTTGCGAGTCAGGGGCATGGGAACTCTCGGAAATGGTCAGCTGCGACGCGAGGCCGGCAGCAGTTTGGCAATGGGCTCGGCGCGGCGGGTCTGCTGGCCGAAATTCGCGTTATAGGTGGCGATGATTTCGCCGGCGATGGAGATGGCGATTTCCACAGGCAGCTTGCCTTTGACTTCGCCAATGCCCATCGGGCAGCGCATGCGCTGCAAGGCGCCGCTGTCGAAGCCGCGGTCGCGCAGGCGGTGTTCGAACCTGACCCGTTTGGTCTTCGAACCGATCAGGCCGAAATAGGCGAAGTCATTGCGCTTGAGGATCGCGGCGCTCAGCTCCAGGTCCAGCTGATGGTTATGGGTCATGACGATGCAGTAGCTGCCGGGCGGCAGTGCGTCGACTTCATCCAACGGATCTTCGCTGACGATCCTGCGCACGCCGTGGGGCAGTTGTTCAGGAAATTCCGTCTCCCGCGAGTCGATCCAGCGCACCTTGCAAGGCAGGCTCGCCAGCAGCGGCACCAGCGCGCGACCGACATGACCGGCGCCGAACACTGCGATCTGTGCCTGCACCTGGCCCATGGGTTCGAACAGCAGCACCGTGACGCCACCGCAGCACTGGCCCAGGCTGGCGCCGAGGCTGAAACGCTCCAGATGGGTGTCCTGCTGGCCGCTGGCGAGCATTTGCCGGGCGATCTCCATGGCCTTGTATTCCAGGTGCCCGCCACCGATGGTGTCGAAGGTCTGGCTGGCGCTGATGACCATCTTCGAGCCGGCATTGCGCGGTGTGGAACCCAGTTCTTCGATGATCGTCACCAGCACGCAGGGTTCACCGCGGGTCTGCAGGTCGGCGAGGGCGCTGATCCAGTTGTACATATTCACCTCGACATCTCTTTTGTCTATTCCGGCCTCATCGCGAGCAAGCTCGCTCCCACATTGGGACGGTGTCCGCAGTCCCTTGTGGGAGCGAGCTTGCTCGCGATAGCCGCGCCGCGGTCTAGAGCGAAGCCACTTCGACTTCAGCTTCCTCAGTCCTGACCGCTTTCAACCCTCGCATCTGCTCACACCCCCACAACACCCGCTCCGGCGTCGCCGGCGCATCGATTTTCGGTTGGTGCCTGTAATCCCCCAGGCTCGCCACGGCGTCCTTGATGGCGCACCATGCGGCGATGCCGAGCATGAAGGGCGGCTCGCCAACGGCCTTGGAATGGAACACCGTGTCTTCCGGGTTCTTGCGGTTCTCCACCAGCCTGACCCGCAGGTCCAGGGGCATGTCGGCCACGGCCGGGATCTTGTAGCTGGCCGGGCCATTGGTCATCAGCTTGCCCTTGTCGTTCCACACCAGCTCTTCCATGGTCAGCCAGCCCATGCCCTGGATGAAGCCACCCTCGACCTGGCCGATATCGATCGCCGGGTTCAACGAGGCGCCGACGTCGTGGAGGATGTCGGTGCGCAGCATCTTGTATTCGCCAGTCAGGGTATCGACGATGACCTCGGCGCAGGCCGCGCCATAGGCGTAGTAGTAGAACGGCCGGCCACGGGCCTGGCTGCGGTCGTAGTAGATCTTCGGAGTCTTGTAGAAACCGGTGCTGGACAGCGAGACCTGGGCGAAATAGGCCTGTTGCACCAACGCCTCGAACGTCAGGATGTGATCGCGCACCCGAACATGGCCGTTTTTGAATTCCACGTCTTCTTCGCTGACCTTGTACTGCCGCGCAGCGAACTCCACCAGGCGCCGCTTGATGGTTTCGGCGGCGTTCTGCGCGGCCTTGCCGTTCAGGTCGGCGCCGCTGCTGGCGGCGGTGGGCGAGGTGTTGGGCACTTTGTCGGTATTGGTCGCGGTGATCTGCACCCGGTCCATTTCCACCTGGAACACTTCGGCCACCACCTGGGCGACCTTGGTGTTGAGGCCCTGGCCCATTTCGGTGCCACCATGATTAAGGTGGATGCTGCCATCGGTGTAGATGTGGATCAGCGCGCCGGCCTGGTTGAGGAAACTGGCGGTGAACGAAATGCCGAATTTCACCGGGGTCAGCGCCAGGCCTTTTTTCAGGATCGGGCTGTTGGCGTTGTAGCGGCGGATCGCCTCGCGGCGTTCGGCGTACTGGCTGCTTTGCTCAAGCTCGGCGGTCATTTCCTCGAGCATGTTGTGCTCGACGGTCTGGTAGTAGTGGGTGACGTTGCGCTCGGTCTTGCCGTAGTAGTTGGCCTTGCGCACGGCCAGCGGGTCCAGGCCCAGGTGTCGGGCGATGGCGTCCATGACTTCCTCGATGGCGACCATGCCCTGGGGGCCGCCGAAGCCGCGATAGGCGGTGTTCGAGGCGATATTGGTCTTGCAGCGATGGCCGTTGATGGTCGCATCGCCCAGGTAATAGGCGTTATCGGCGTGGAACATCGCACGGTCGACGATAGAGGCGGACAGGTCCGGCGAACAGCCGCAATTGCCGGCCAGTTCGAGGGCGATGCCGTGCAGGCGCCCGGTGCTGTCGAAGCCGACGTCGTATTCGATGTAGAAGGGGTGGCGCTTGCCGGTCATCAGCATGTCTTCGACCCGGGGCAGGCGCATCTTGGTCGGCTGGCCAGTGAGATGGGCGATGACCGCGCACAGGCAGGCCGGGCTGGCGGCCTGGGTTTCCTTGCCGCCGAACCCACCGCCCATGCGGCGCATGTCCACCACGACTTTGTTCATCGAAACCCCCAGCACTTCGGCCACCAGTTTCTGCACTTCGGTGGGGTTCTGGGTCGAGCAGTAGACGAGCATGCCGCCATCTTCGGTGGGCATCACCGAGGAAATCTGGGTTTCCAGGTAGAAATGTTCCTGGCCGCCGATGTGCAGCGTGCCCTGGATACGGTGTTCGGCACCGGCCAGGGCGGCGGCCGAATCACCGCGCCGATGGGTGTGGCTGTCGAGCACGAAGTGACGCTTGCGCAGGGCTTCGACCACGTCGAGCACCGGCTCCAGGTCTTCATATTCGACGATGGCCGCCATCGCCGCCTTGCGCGCGGTTTCCAGGTCCCGGGCGGCCACGGCCAGCACGGGCTGGCCGACGAACTGCACATCATCGATGGCCAGCAGTGGATCGCCGGGCAGCAACGGTCCGATGTCCTTCAGGCCCGGTATATCCGCATGGGTAATGGCGATGCGCACCCCGTCGAAGGCATAGCACGGCGTGGTGTCGATGCGCAGGATCCGGGCGTGGGCGCGGTCCGACAGCCGGGCATAGACGTGCAACTGGTTGGGAAACTCCAGGCGGTCATCGATGTACTGGGCTTCACCAGACACATGCTTGGCGGCGCTGTCGTGCTTGACGCTGCGGCCCACGCCAGTGGTGAGGTCGCGGGCGAACAGTTCGGCCAGTTCGGCTTGGGTCTTTTCTGCGGCGTGATGGTTAGACATAAGCGGTCACCCGAGTCTCGATGTGCGGCGTTTGCAGTTCGATGAAGTATTTGCGCAGCAGGTTGCGGGCGCCGAGCAAGCGGTACTCCTTGCTGGCGCGGAAGTCCGACAGCGGCGTGAAATCCTCGCCCAGGGCCGCGCAGGCACGCTCGACAGTGCTGTCGTTCCATGCAGAGCCGATCAGGGCCGCCTCACAATGCTTGGCGCGCTTGGGCGTCGCGGCCATGCCGCCGAACGCTACGCGGGCGTCGCGCACCACGCCGTTGTCGATCCGCAGGTTGAATGCCGCGCACACGGCGGAAATGTCATCATCCAGGCGCTTGGAAACCTTGTAGGCGCGAAATGCCTGCTCGGCGCTGGCCCTCGGCACGATGATCTTCTCGATGAATTCGCTTTCCTGGCGAGCCGTGACCCGGTAATCGATGAAATAGTCCTCCAGGGCCAGTGTGCGGCGCACCTGCCCCTTGCACAGTACGATCTGCGCGCCGAGGGCGATCAGCAGGGGCGGGGAGTCGCCGATGGGCGAGGCGTTGCCGATGTTGCCGCCCAGGGTGCCCTGGTTGCGGATCTGCAGCGAGGCGAAGCGCTGCAGCAATTCACCGAAGTCGGGGTATTCGGCCTGCAAGGCCTCGTAGCAATCGGAGAGCGCGGTAGCGGCGCCGATCTCCAGGCGGTCGTCGAAGCGCTCGATGCGCTTGAGTTCGGCCACGTTTCCCACATAGATCATCACCGGCACGGTACGGTGGAACTGGGTGACTTCCAGGGCCAGGTCCGTGCCGCCGGCCAGCAGGCGCGCCTGGGGATACGCGTCGTAGAGTTCGGCCAGGTCGGCGACCGTCAGCGGCACCAGGCAGCGCTTGTCGCCGCTGTTGAGTTCGCCGGTCTCCTTGGGCGCAATGGCCTTGAGACGAGCGATGGTCTGGGCTTCACGAGCGTCGAACTGGTCCGTTTGCTTGCCGCAGCAGGCCTGGTCGGCGGCAGCCAGGATCGGCCGGTAGCCGGTGCAGCGACACAGGTTGCCGGCCAGGGCCTCGTGGGCCTTGTGCGCGTCGGGCTGTTCGCTGTTTTTCTGCAGGGCAAACAGCGACATGACGAAGCCGGGGGTACAGAAGCCGCATTGCGAGCCGTGACAATCGACCATGGCCTGCTGGACGCTGTGCAACCGGCCCTGGTGCTTGAGGTCTTCGACGCTGATCAGTTGCTTGCCGTGCAGGGACGAGACGAAGGTCAGGCATGAGTTGAGGCTGCGATAGCGCAGGCGCTCATGACCGGATTCATCTACGTGCAGTTCGCCCACCACCACGGTGCACGCACCACAGTCGCCGCTGGCGCAGCCTTCTTTGGTGCCGGACCGGCCGACATGCTCGCGCAGGTAATTGAGCACGGTCAGGTTCGGGTCCAGGCTGTGCTCGCTACGGAGTTCCTGGTTGAGTAAAAACTGGATCACGGAAGGCCTCGCAGATTCATTATTGTTGTATCGACGTGGGCCGAATTTATCAGTTCTGACTTTTCGGTCAACGATTTTCTGACTTTAAGGTCAGGAAAATTCGCTTTGTCGATGAACAACAGGTTTCGGGGTCGAACTTCGAGCGATGTCCTCTCTCCATCAGTTAAGCGCAAATCCTTGTGGGACGGGCTTGCTTGCTCGGATGCCGGCCTGCGCAAGGATCTGCGGCGGTCGGTCCACGTTCGCGGGCGAGCCCTGCTTGCGCAAAGGCCGGGCCCTTGAAAATTTGCTTATATCGTGCCAAAAACCCGGTGCAGGCCCTGCGCCATGACGTATCGAGTGCGGTACACTGCGCCGCTTGTGCAAATCGAAGAGTTTGAAGGACAACCATGACGTTCAAGGCCCCGGACAGCCTCGCTGAGCAAATCGCCCATCATCTCGCCGAGCGCATCATTCGCGGCGAAATGAGGCCGGGGGAGCGCATCCAGGAGCAGAAGGTCACGCTGGCGCTCAATGTCAGCCGCGGCTCGGTCCGCGAGGCCTTGCTGATCCTGGAACGGCGCCATCTGGTCGCGATCCTGCCGCGCCGTGGCGCCCATGTCACCGAACTCACCGAGCACAAGGTACGCAGCCTCTGCGCGCTGATGAGCGAGCTGTACATCCTGCTGGGCAACGCCGTGGCCCAGGGCTGGAAGGATCAGGCCGACATGGCGCCCTTCCTGGTGATCCAGCAGCGCCTCAAGGAGGCCTTCGTCCGACAGGACATCCGTACCTTCGTCGATGAAAGCTTCAGTGTGATGCGTGCCGCCTATCCTTTCGCCAACAATCCGTACCTGCAGGAAACCGTCGAGAACCTGCAGCCGGCCATGAGCCGTGCCTACTTCCTGGCCCTGGAACAGCGCAAGGCGGAAATGAGCGAGTTCCTCGATCTGTTCCAGCGCCTGCTCGTGGCCGTGCTGGCCCGTGACCTGCCGCAGATTCGCATCGTGCTGACGGCCTATGCCCAGCGCAGTTGCGATCTGGTGGTTTCTGCCCTGACGGCGGCCTGACGTGCGACTCAAGTGCATCAAGCTGGCGGGGTTCAAGTCCTTCGTCGACCCGACCACGGTGAACTTCCCCAGCAACATGGCGGCGGTGGTGGGGCCCAACGGTTGCGGCAAGTCCAATATCATCGACGCCGTCCGCTGGGTGATGGGCGAGAGCTCGGCCAAGAACCTGCGCGGCGAGTCGATGACCGACGTCATCTTCAACGGCTCGACCAGTCGCAAGCCGGTGAGCCAGGCAAGCATCGAGCTGGTGTTCGACAACTCCGACAGCACCCTGGTGGGCGAATATGCCGCCTATGCCGAGATCTCCATTCGGCGCAAGGTGACCCGGGACAGCCAGAACAGTTATTTCCTCAATGGTGCCAAGTGCCGGCGGCGCGATATCACCGATATCTTCCTGGGCACCGGCCTGGGGCCGCGCAGCTATTCGATCATCGAGCAGGGCATGATCTCCAAGCTGATCGAGGCCAAGCCCGAAGACCTGCGCAACTTCATCGAGGAAGCCGCGGGTATTTCCAAATACAAGGAGCGGCGGCGCGAGACTGAAAACCGTATCCGCCGCACCCACGAAAACCTTGCCCGCCTGACCGACTTGCGCGAAGAGCTCGATCGCCAGCTCGAACGGTTGCACCGCCAATCCGAAGCCGCCCGCAAGTACCAGGAATACAAGGGCGAGGAGCGCCAGCTCAAGGCCCAGCTCTCGGCCCTGCGGTGGCAGGCCCTGAATGAGCAGGTCGGCCAGCGCGAGTCGATCATCGGCAACCAGGAGGTCAGCTTCGAAGCCCTGGTGGCCGAGCAGCGCAACGCCGACGCGGCCATCGAGCGCCTGCGCGACGGGCATCACGAACTGTCCGAGCGCTTCAATCTGGTGCAGGGGCGCTTCTATTCGGTGGGCGGCGACATCGCCAGGGTCGAGCAGAGTATCCAGCACGGCCAGCAACGGCTGCGTCAGTTGCAGGATGACTTGAAGGAAGCCGAGCGGGCGCGGCTGGAAACCGAGTCTCACCTGGGGCACGACCGTACGTTGCTGCTGACCCTCGGCGAAGAGCTGGACCGACTCACCCCGGAACAGGAAGTTACCAGCGCCGCGGCCGAAGAGGCTGCCGCTGCCCTGGAGGAAGCCGAGCTGACCATGCATGGCTGGCAGGAGCAGTGGGACCGTTTCAACCTGACTTCCGCCGAACCGCGGCGCCAGGCCGAGGTGCAGCAGTCGCGCATCCAGCAATTGGAAACCAGCATGGAGCGCCTGGCCGAGCGCCAGCGGCGCCTGGCCGAAGAGCGCGCCCTGCTGGCGGCCGACCCGGAAGACGCGGCGATCCTGGACCTGAGCGAGCAGCTGGCGGCCAGCGAAGCCACCCTCGAAGACTTACAGGCCAGTGAAGACGCCCAGGTCGAACGCCTTGAACAGTTGCGCCAGGCCTTGCAGCAGGCCTTGCACAACCAGCAACAGGCCCAGGGCGAGTTGCAGCGACTCAATGGGCGTCTGGCCTCCCTGGAAGCCTTGCAGCAAGCCGCGCTCGACCCAGGCACCGGCACCGCCGAATGGCTGCGCGACCAGCATCTGGCCGAGCGTCCACGCTTGGCCGAAGGCCTGAAGGTCGACGCCGGTTGGGAACTGGCGGTGGAGACGGTGCTGGGTGCCGACCTGCAGGCGGTACTGGTGGACGATTTCGCCGGTTTCGACCTGTCGGGCTTTACCCAGGGCGACCTGCGGCTGCTCAGTCCGGCCGGTGACGGTGTGCGGATGCCGGGCAGCCTGTTGGACAAGGTCGAGGCCCAGGTCGATCTGTCGCCCTGGCTGGGCCAGGTCAAGCCCGTGGATAGCCTCGAACAGGCCTTGGCTTTGCGCGGACAACTGGCGGCGGGTGAGAGCCTGATCAGCCGCGACGGCTATTGGGTTGGCCGACACTTCCTGCGGGTGCGCCGGGCCAGCGAAGCCGAGAGCGGCATGCTTGCCCGAGGCCAGGAGATCCAGCGCCTGGGGGCCGAACGCGAAGAGCGCGAAGCCAGCGTCGAGGCCTTGGAAAGCGAATTGCAGAACCTGCGGGCGCAGCAACGTCAGCAGGAAAATGGCCGTGAACACCTGCGTCGGCTGTTGCAGGACGAAGCGCGCCATCAGGGTGAGCTCAAGGCCGGGCTGTCGGCCGGCAAGGCCAAGGTCGAACAACTGGCCCTGCGTCGCACTCGTCTCGAAGAAGAGATCGCCGAGCTGGGCGAGCAACGGGCACTGGAACATGAACAGATCGGCGAGGCGCGCTTGCAACTGCAAGAGGCCCTCGATGCCATGGCTCTGGACACCGAGCAACGCGAACTGTTGCTGGCCCAGCGCGACAGCTTGCGCGAGCGCCTGGATCGGGTACGCCAGGAGGCTCGCCAGCACAAGGACCATGCCCATCAACTGGCGGTACGCCTGGGCTCGCTCCAGGCCCAGTACGATTCCACCCGTCAGGCTTTGGAGCGCCTGGAAATGCAATCCGAGCGCCTGACTGAAAAGCGCGAACAGCTGAGTCTCAACCTGGAGGAGGGGGAGGCACCGCTGGAGGAACTGCGGCTCAAGCTCGAAGAGCTGCTGGACAAGCGCATGAGCGTCGACGAAGAACTCAAGACTGCGCAGATCGCCCTGGAAGACGCCGACCGAGAGCTGCGTGACGCCGAGAAGCGGCGCAGCCAGGCCGAGCAGCAATCGCAACTGATCCGTGGCCAGATGGAGCAGCAACGCCTGGAGTGGCAGGCCCTGACAGTGCGCCGCAAGGCGTTGCAGGATCAGTTGCTCGAAGACGGTTACGACCTCAATGGCGTGCTCGCCACACTGGTGCCCGGCGCCAACGAGAAAGACGCCGAGGAGGAGCTGGAGCGCATCGCCGCGCGCATCCAGCGCCTGGGCGCGATCAACCTGGCGGCGATCGACGAATACGAGCAGCAGTCCGAGCGCAAGCGTTACCTGGACGCCCAGGATGCTGACCTGGTGGAAGCGCTGGAGACCCTGGAAAACGTCATTCGCAAGATCGACAAGGAAACCCGAAATCGCTTCAAGGATACCTTTGATCAGATCAACAGCGGTTTGCAGGCACTTTTCCCGAAAGTTTTCGGTGGCGGCAGCGCGTATTTGGAACTGACGGGCGAAGATCTACTCGATACTGGGGTGACGATCATGGCGCGTCCACCCGGAAAGAAGAACAGCACCATCCATTTGCTCTCCGGCGGTGAAAAAGCGCTGACGGCCCTGGCCCTGGTATTTGCCATCTTCAAGTTGAATCCGGCGCCGTTCTGCATGCTCGACGAGGTCGATGCGCCGCTGGACGACGCGAACGTGGGTCGTTACGCGCGGCTGGTGAAGGAAATGTCCGAAACGGTGCAGTTCATCTACATCACCCACAACAAGATCGCCATGGAAATGGCCGACCAGTTGATGGGGGTGACGATGCATGAGCCCGGCTGTTCGCGTCTGGTGGCGGTGGATGTCGAGGAGGCCATGGCAATGGTGGATGCCTGAAGTGGCAAGCCGGACATCTTCCTGGAGGGCCGCGGGGCTTTTAACCGTTGAACGGTGCCGTGCAAATCACAGATTGGCACAAGCCTATGCGACAGACGGTGTAAAGTTATCTTTGGTCGTGCTAGTTTAATGTCAATTTTTCCTATGCGTGGGCAAAACGCCATTCAGAACATAGAGTTGGCGCCACGTTTTAAAGCGGTTTGCAAATAGCTAAGCCCCTTATTTTTCAGCATTTTTATAGAGGCACGGGATTACATGGAAATCGGTCTGCGCGAGTGGCTGATCGTCATCGGCATCATTGTCATTGCCGGTATTCTTTTCGACGGCTGGCGCCGGATGCGCGGCGGCAAGGGGAAGCTCAAGTTCCGCCTTGATCGCAGCCTGTCGAACCTGCCGGATGACGATGACAACACCGAGCTGCTGGGGCCGCCCCGGGTGCTGGACACCCACAAGGAGCCGCAGCTGGACGAGCATGACCTGCCTTCGGTCAGCGCACCCGCACGCGAACCACGGGAGTCGGGCTCCAAGCGCGGCAAGCGTAACAGTGAGCCGTCCCAGGGCGACCTGAACCTCAACCTCGACCTGGACGGTGGTCCGAGCTTCAGCAGCCGCGACGATTTCCCGGACGAAAGCAAGACTTCCGGCAGCGACAAGGACCAGGCCCAGGCAGAAGAAGTGCTGGTGATCAGCGTCATCTGCCGCGATCCGGGCGGATTCAAGGGCCCGGCGCTGTTGCAGAACATCCTGGAAAGCGGCCTGCGCTTCGGCGAGATGGACATCTTCCACCGCCACGAAAGCATGGCTGGTAACGGCGAGGTCCTGTTTTCCATGGCCAACGCCGTCAAGCCAGGCGTGTTCGACCTGGACGACATCGATCACTTCAGCACCCCGGCGGTGAGTTTCTTCCTTGGCCTGCCAGGACCGCGCCACCCCAAACAGGCATTCGACGTGATGGTCGCGGCGGCCCGCAAGCTGTCCCAGGAACTCAACGGCGAATTGAAGGATGACCAACGCAGCGTGCTGACGGCCCAGACCATCGAACATTACCGTCAGCGCATCGTCGAATTCGAGCGCCGGGCATTGACCCAGAAGCGCTGAGGCTGCCAACTGGCGAGGCGCTTTTGTGGCGAGGGGATTTGGCGAAACGTCGCGCCGCCCCGCTGGGCTGCGAAGCAGCTCCCAAAATATTAAGTTGCCGCAGGTTTTCCGCCGAGCGTTGCATGACTGATTGAAATGAGCAGCCTCGGCTGCTCTTTTGCTTTATGAGAGAACACCATGAATGCCGTCGAAACCCGCATCCTAGAGCTGCGTACCGAGCTGGATCAGCACAACTACCGTTACCATGTCCTCGATGAACCAACCATCCCGGACGCCGAGTACGATCGTCTGTTCCATGAACTCAAGGCCCTGGAAGAGCAGCATCCGGAACTGGTGACCAGCGACTCCCCGACCCAGCGTGTCGGCAGCGTCGCCCTGTCTGCGTTCAGCCAGGTCCGCCACGAGATTCCGATGCTCAGCCTGGGCAACGCCTTCGATGAAACCACCATGCGCGAGTTCGATCGCCGGGTGACCGAGGGGCTCGACCTGCCCATGGGCGATCTGCTGGGCGGCGGCGCGGCGGTGCAATACAGCTGCGAGCCGAAGCTCGATGGCCTGGCGGTCAGCCTGTTGTACCAGGACGGCATGCTGGTACGCGGTGCCACCCGCGGTGACGGCACTACCGGCGAAGACATCAGTGTCAACGTGCGCACAGTGCGCAACATCCCCCTCAGGCTGCAGGGCAGCGGCTGGCCACCCGTGCTGGAAGTACGGGGCGAGGTGTACATGTCCAAGGCCGGCTTCGAACGGCTCAACGCCACGCAGCTGGAGGCGGGCGGCAAGACCTTCGCCAACCCGCGCAACGCGGCGGCCGGCAGCCTGCGGCAACTGGATTCCAGGATCACCGCCAACCGACCCCTGGAGTTCTGCTGCTACGGCATCGGCCAGGTGACAGCGGACATCGCCGATACCCACATCGGTAACCTCAAGCAACTCAAGGCCTGGGGCCTGCCCATCAGTCGCGAGCTGAAGCTTGCCCATGGCATCGATGAATGCCTGGACTACTACCGCGACATCGGTGAGCGGCGCAACGCACTGCCTTATGAAATCGACGGGGTGGTGTTCAAGGTCAACAGCATCGCTTCCCAGCGCGAGCTTGGCTTCCGCGCCCGTGAGCCACGCTGGGCCATTGCCCATAAATTCCCGGCCAGCGAAGAGCTCACCGAGCTGCTGGATGTCGAGTTCCAGGTGGGCCGCACCGGAGCGGTGACGCCCGTGGCACGGCTCAAGCCGGTCAAGGTGGCCGGCGTGACGGTGGCCAATGCAACGCTGCACAACATGGACGAAGTGGCGCGCCTGGGCCTGATGATCGGCGACACCGTGATCATCCGCCGCGCCGGGGATGTGATTCCACAAGTGGTGCAAGTGGTCACCGAACGTCGTCCGGATGACGCACGTCCCGTGGCGATCCCCCAGCAATGCCCGGTGTGCGGTTCCCACGTGGAGCGCACGCAATTGATCAGGCGCAGCAAGGGACGCGAGACCGTCAGCGAAGGCGCGGTGTATCGCTGCGTCGGGCGCCTGGCCTGTGGTGCGCAGCTCAAGCAGGCGATCATTCATTTCGTGTCGCGCCGGGCCATGGACATCGAAGGGCTGGGGGAGAAGAGTGTCGAGCAATTGGTGGACGAGGGCCTGGTGGGCTCGCCCGCCGATCTGTACGCCCTGACCTTCGAGCAAGTGGTGGACCTGGAAGGCTTCGCCGAGCTGTCCAGCAGGAACCTGCTGGCGGCCATCGCCGACAGCAAGAAGCCGAGCCTGGCGCGCTTCATCTATGCCCTGGGCATTCCGGATGTCGGCGAGGAAACCGCCAAGGTCCTGGCCCGCTCCCTGGGGTCGCTGGAGCGCGTTCAGGCAGCGTTGCCCCAGGTACTCACTTACCTGCCGGATGTAGGGCTGGAAGTCGCCCACGAGATCCACAGCTTCTTCGAAGACCCGCATAACCGCCAGGTGATCAAGGAACTGCTGCGCCACGGTCTGGATATCCAGGACCAGGGCGAACTGGGGGCGGAATTCTCGGCCAGCACCACCCTGGGTGGTTTCCTGGACAAGCTGGACATCCCTTCGGTCGGGCCCGGTGGGGCGCAGAAACTGGCGGACAGGTTCGGATCCCTCGAAGCGGTGATGGAGGCGGACTGGCTGGACATGCGCCAGACCCTGCCGGAGAAACAGGCCAATGCCGTTCGGGAATTCTTCGCCATCGCCGAAAATCGCCGGCAGGCCGAGGCCGCCGAAAAACAGCTGCGGGACTTCGGCATGCACTGGCAGAGCGAGAAGAAAGTCGTCGAAGGCTTGCCCGAAGCGGGGCATACCTGGGTGCTGACCGGCTCGTTGGAACTGATGAGTCGCGACGTCGCCAAGGACAAGCTCGAGAGCCTGGGTGCCAAGGTGGCCGGTTCCGTGTCAGCGAAAACCCATTGCGTGGTGGCTGGGCCGGGGGCAGGTTCGAAACTGGCCAAGGCGAACGAGTTGGGCATCGAGGTGCTGGACGAAGAGGCGTTCGTGGCTTTCCTGGGCAAGCATGGCATCGCCGTCCAGTCCTGAGCAGGCCTGTGGTGTGGAGCGGGGCTCCATGACGCGAGCCGCTCCTTGCCGCGTTTGAAGCGATGCGCGCAGGAACGATCCTGCGCGCGGGGTGATCTAGTGGTCTGTACGGTCAACTTGACGTCGAGGGCACGAATTAGCCACACAGGCCACTAATCTTCAGGCTCCCGGGAGAAAGATCGCCATGTACCGCTTCTTCGAACAGCTGAGTTCACGCATCGCCGCGCCTTTCATGGCCGATCGTTCGCGTAACAGCAAGATCTGGCCGTGTCGCTGCGGCCAGTCCCTGTTCTTTCGCAACAGCCAATGCCTGGCCTGCCTGGCGGCGCTGGGGTATCAGCCCGAACAGAGCCGTCTGTCTTCCCTGCAACCCGGCGAGCAACCGGGCACCTGGACGCTGGATGCCGATCCGCAGGCGGGATTGTTCCGTCGCTGTGCCAATCTGGATACCCCGGCGGCCTGCAACTGGTTGCTGCCGGCCAATGACCAGGACACACTGTGCATTGCTTGCAGCCTGAACCGCACCATTCCGGATCTGTCGCTCCCGGAAAACCCGGAGCGCTGGCGCAAGGTCGAGACCGCCAAGCGCCGCCTGGTGGCGCAACTGATCACCCTGGGTTTGCCGGTGGTCCCGAAAAGTGTCGATGAAGACATTGGCCTGGCCTTCGATTTCATCGGCGTCGACCCTGACGGCACCCCGCCGACCACCGGTCACGCCAGCGGATTGATCACTCTGGACATCAAGGAAGCCGACGATGCCCATCGCGAATACGTGCGCCAGCAGATGCGCGAGCCGTATCGCACCCTGCTCGGGCATTTTCGTCACGAAGTGGGCCATTACTACTGGGACCGGCTGGTCGCCAACAGCCACTGGCTCGAGCCGTTTCGTGGATTGTTCGGCGACGAGCGCGCCAGTTATTCCGAAGCCCTGGAGCGTCACTACCAGCAAGGCGCGCCCCAGGATTGGCAAAGCCGTTACGTCAGCGCCTACGCCACCATGCATCCCTGGGAGGACTGGGCCGAGACCTGGGCTCACTACCTGCACATGATGGACGCGGTGGACACCGCGCTGGGGTTTGGCATGAGCGCCCAGGACATGGATTTCGACTACCAGCCGTTCCCGCCCGACACCCTGTTCGACCCGGGGCATTCCGGTGGCTCGGCCTTCCTGTCCTTCGTCAACGCCTGGATCGAACTGGCCGGCATGCTCAACGAGCTGTCCCGCAGCATGGGCCAGCCGGATTTCTACCCTTTCGTCCTGCCGGCCGCGGTGATTACCAAGCTGCATTTCATCCACATGGTGATCCAGGAGGAGGGCGGTCGGGCCGATGAAGTGCTGCTATAGCCACGCGGGCCTTGCCTGCGCGGCAAGTGCTTGAACATCTTCGGTTTTTAATCCGGCGCGGACGGTTGTAAGTTCTTGCCAGATAGGTACAATGGCGCGGCTCGCCGTCAGGCGGGCGTCGTTATGGTGACCCCATCGGTCCCCCCGCAACGATTACCCGTGAACCTGGTCAGATCCGGAAGGAAGCAGCCACAGCGGGAACATTGTGTGCCGGGGTGTGGCTGGTGGGGTTGCCTCCATAACGCCCGAACCTTCCTTCGCAAGGTTCTTCTCACTTCATCCTTCCTTGTCTTCCTGTTCTGCTCTTCGAATGCTTTCGCAGCCTTGTGCCGCCTGCAGCATGACCACTGGTCGGAACTGTCAGCAATGACAGTGGAATCCTTGCGGGTGCTTTTCTAGGGTCTCGTCCAACAGGCAGCCTGTCGTTGAACATCCCTTTCAGGGACTTCGCAGTCGCAGCTGCCACGTGGCCGGAGGGCAACGTGATGAGCGACGACATGGTGTTAACGCAAGGCAAGGGCAATGTGGCCGTGAAGCTGGCCGCTGGGCTGGCCTGGTTTGCCTTGGTGCTCCAGCTTTACTTGATCCTGACTTCGCGCTGGCAGGCCGGCAAGAGCCTGGCGGGTGGGCTGGATATCTTCTTCAGTTACTTCACGGTGCTGACCAATATCCTGGTGGCGGTGGTGTTGACTTATGCCGCGACGACAGGGAGCTCGGCGCTGCGCAGCTTCTTTCTCCGACCGTCGACACAAGGCGGCGTGGCAGCCGCCATCGTGCTGGTGGGTCTGGCCTACAATTTCTTGCTGCGTAACGTGTGGGATCCCCAGGGCTGGCAATGGGTGGCCGACGAGTTGCTCCACGACGTGATGCCAGTGGTGTTCGTGATCTATTGGTGGTTCTGCGTTCCCAAGGGGCTGCATTGGCGCAACGCCTGGCCGTGGCTGATCTATCCGTTGGCCTATTTCATCTACGCCCTGGTGCGCGGCCATCTGCTGGACACCTATCCCTATCCGTTCATCGAAGTGAATCGGCTGGGTTATATGCAGGCGCTTGGCAATGCGGCCATGGTGCTGGTGGGGTTCGTGGTGATATCGCTGGTCGTGATTGCCGTGGATCGGGCGAAGGGGGAGCGTTGACTGGCCGATGACCTGCTCCCCTGGATTTCAGGGGACATGCCCTAAGGCTTGGACAGCGCCTGGTCTACCGCCGCGATCAGCTTCCCCAGGTCCTTTGGCGTGGCTTTGTGGATGACGCCGAACAGGTAGGCGCGTTGTTCGTCTTCGTCGTTCATATCGACAAAAAATGCCTTGAGCTGTACGTCCAGCGCCTTGGCAAGCAGGATCAGCGCTTCGACGCTGGGGGTGTAGGTGCCGGTTTCGAAACGGCTGATGGTTTTGGGGTCAAAGCCGGTCTTTTCGCCCAGTTCAGCCTGAGTCAGCCCCGCTACTTTGCGATAGCGTCTGATGGCCGCCCCCAAGCTCGAAATTCGCATCGCTCAATTCCCATTTAGAATCAAGAACTTAACGATAGATTTTTGCATTAGGCAACCGCATGTTCCATCACTTTGCTTTGCAAAATGTGATGTGTTTCGTAGAATCGGCCTTTGGCACGGGTATTTGGTGACCTGCATCAGACACCGGGATGCGCGAAAAACACAGCGCTTGCGTTTATTGTCGCGACAAACGGTAGAGGCTTGACCCCAATCGCCGGCACGGCCCGCGCTCCAACTCATTTCGAGGTGTTCGAAGCGAGTTGGCTGTTTCGTCTGCCCAGCCATGACTCATGGATGACTGCTTCGATGGATAAGAAGTACCGCAGAGCCGTTGACGCAGCCGCGATTTTCTCCGAAACCGATTTGAACGGGCGTATCACCTACGTCAACGATCAGTTCTGTCTTCTCTTTGGCTACCGGCGCGATGAACTGCTGGGCGAAAATCATCGCCTGCTCAACTCCGGACAGCACCCTGGCGAGTTCTTCAGCGCCATGTGGCGCACCATTGCCCTGGGCCAGATCTGGAAAGGCGAGATCTGCAACCGGGCCAAGGACGGAACCTTGCATTGGGTCGACACCACCCTGGTACCGGTGGCCGACGATACGACAGGGCGGATCGAGCGTTACCTGGCGATTCGTTTCGATGTCAGCGAGAAGCGTCGGCAACTGCATTCCCTGCAATGGCGGGTCGGACACGATGTGCTGACCGGGCTGCCCAATCGCACCTACCTGTCGGACTTGTTGAATCAGTCCCTGGCCTTTTCCCGGGCGGAAAACCTGCCCCTGGCGATATGCATGCTCGACCTCGACGGCTTCAAGGCCGTCAATGATGGTCATGGCCACGCCAGTGGCGACCGGCTGCTGGTGGAGGTGGCCAGGCGGCTGCGCAGTATCGTGCGTGGCGAGGACGTGGTGGCGCGGCTGGCCGGGGATGAGTTCGTACTGGTGCTGCGTCATGTGCGTGGGATGGATGAGCTGCATGGCGCCTTGAACCGGGTGCTGATCGCCGTCTCCGCGCCCTACGTGATCGATGGCAAGAGTATCAAGGTGTTCGCCAGCATCGGTGTCACGCTGTACCCGTGGGACGACGAGGATGCCGAAACCTTGCTGCGCCACGCCGACCAGGCCATGTACGTGGCCAAGCAGAGCGGTCGCAATCGTTTCCATCTGTTCGATGTGTCCCGGGACAGGGAGGTACAGGCCACGTACCAGTCCGTCGAGCGAGTCCGGCAGGCATTGGTGGACGACGAGTTGCGGCTGCATTTCCAGCCCAAGGTCAATATGCGCGATGGCTGCGTGGTCGGTCTCGAGGCGCTGCTGCGCTGGAAACATCCGCAACGTGGACTGGTGCCGCCCCGGGAGTTCCTGCCCCTGGTGGAAGAAACCGACCTGATCGTCGACATCGGCGAATGGGTCATGGAGCAGGTCATGACCCAGTTGCAGCAATGGCAGCAGGCGGGGCAGTGTTGGCCGGTGAGCATCAACATCTCGGCGCGGCACTTCCAGCGCGCGGATTTCGTGGAGCGCCTGCGGCAGGTGCTGGAACGACACCCGACGGTGTCGCCGCGCATGCTGGACCTGCAGATCGTCGAATCCGTCGCGGTGGAAAACCTGGCCCACGTCAGCGACTGTCTCCAGGCCTGCCAGGCCTTGGGCGTGGTGTTTTCCCTGGGAGGCTTCGGAACGGGCCACTGTTCCCTCAATGACCTCAAGCACCTGCGCACCCAGACCATCAAGATCGACAAGACCTTTGTCCGCGACATCCTGGAGGACCGGGACGACCTGGCCCTGACCCGCGCCGTGATCGGTCTGGCTCAGGCATTCGGGCGCCAGGTGGTGGCCGAGGGGTTGGACAGCCTGGAACATGGGCAATTGTTGCTGCGGCTGGGGTGTGAAGTGGCTCAAGGGTATTTCATTGCCCGACCCATGCCCCCCGAGCAGATACCAGGGTGGGTAAGGGGCTTTGTTCCACCGCCGCAGTGGAAGCAACGGCCCGGCATTCAGGGCGACTCGGTCTCTGCCTGCGATGCGGCGTTGCGGCCGGTATAGAGCCGGATGATGGCGTCGATTTCCCCCGACGCTTTCATTTTTTCCAGGGTGCGCAGAATGCGTTGTGTCGCAAGACCGGGATCGTTACGCAGGTAGCAGCCCAGCTGTTGTTCCTGGAGAACAGCCACCTCGTGCAGTTGACGGTCAGCCCCATGCCGTTGATTGAACCAGTCCAGTGCCCATTGATTGCTCACGCCATAGCGATAGCGACCGGCAAGCAGCTTGGCCAGCACCTGCTCCTGGCTACGCGCATCGTCGCGCCGCAAGTGGCCGCTGTCGAACAGCGGCTGCAAGGTCGGGTACGTATAGCCCAGCACCGTGCCGATCGGTTGTGGTGCCAGTGCCGCCGGCGACAGTTGCGTGGACACGCTGGTGGTGCCGATCAGCAGGTCGCGCTGGAAGAACAGCGGGACGCTCCATAGATAATTGCCGTTGCCATCCACCCAGTCGGGGCTGACATAACAGCGCATATCGACTTCGCCATTCTGCATGGCCGAGTCGAGCCTGGCCCGAGACAGCACGTGGAACTCGGCCGGCATGCCTGCCTGGGTCGCCAGGCTGGTCATGATGTCGGGCATGATGCCCTGGGTCGGACGGCCCCGTTCGATCTGTACCATGGGCATGGCCCAGCCGTCGGTGACGGCAAATCGCAAGGGCGTTTCGGCGGCCAGACAACCCGTACTCAACAACAGCAAAGCCCCCATGGCCCCGTGCATACGCTCTCCTGATCCCGCGAATCCTGTCGACAACCGAGTCATGATCCACAGCTTAGTCAGATTAGGCGAGCGCACCGGATGCAATTTCGCCCCTGCTCCGCTAGCATTAGCCGCTTCTGTTCCTTCGTTGCGACGGTTTTCGATGAGTTATCAGGTTCTTGCACGTAAATGGCGTCCGCGCTCGTTCCGCGAAATGGTCGGCCAGACCCATGTGCTCAAGGCTCTGATCAATGCCTTGGACAGCCAGCGGCTGCACCACGCCTACCTGTTCACGGGGACGCGGGGCGTGGGCAAGACCACCATTGCGCGGATCATCGCCAAGTGCCTGAACTGCGAAACCGGCATCACTTCCACGCCCTGTGGCGAATGTTCGGTCTGTCGCGAGATCGACGAGGGCCGTTTCGTCGACCTCATCGAGATCGACGCCGCCAGTCGCACCAAGGTCGAAGACACCCGCGAACTGCTCGACAACGTGCAGTACGCCCCGAGCCGTGGGCGCTTCAAGGTCTACCTGATCGACGAAGTGCACATGCTCTCCAGCCATTCCTTCAATGCGCTGCTCAAGACGCTTGAGGAGCCGCCGCCCTACGTCAAGTTCATCCTGGCGACCACCGACCCGCAGAAACTTCCCGCGACAATTTTGTCCCGTTGCCTGCAGTTCTCCCTCAAGAACATGACGCCGGAGCGGGTCGTCGAGCACCTCACCCATGTGCTGGGTGTCGAGAACGTGCCGTTCGAAGACGACGCATTGTGGCTGCTGGGGCGCGCCGCCGACGGTTCGATGCGTGACGCCATGAGCCTCACCGACCAGGCCATTGCCTTTGGCGAAGGCAAGGTGATGGCCGCCGACGTGCGGGCCATGCTCGGTACCCTGGACCATGGCCAGGTCTATGACGTGCTGCATGCGCTGATCGAAGGCGACGCGAAGGCGTTGCTCGAAGCCGTGCGTCACCTGGCCGAGCAAGGCCCGGACTGGAATGGCGTGCTGTCGGAAATCCTCAACGTATTGCACCGTGTCGCCATCGCCCAGGCCTTGCCTGAAGGTGTCGACAATGGCCATGGCGACCGTGATCGGGTATTGGCCCTGGCCCAGGCCTTGCCAACCGAAGACGTGCAGTTCTATTACCAGATGGGCCTCATCGGCCGTCGCGACCTGCCTTTGGCGCCGGATCCGCGAGGCGGCTTCGAAATGGTGCTGTTGCGAATGCTGGCGTTCCGGCCCGCCGATACGGCGGACGCGCCGAGGCCGGTGCTAAAGCCAGTGGGGATCAGCCAGGCCACAGCTGATTCCACCAGGCCAGTGGCTGCCGCGCCTGTTGTTGCGCCGGCAGTGGTTTCTGCCCCGGCTACGGTAGCAGCCATTGCGCAACCGGCCCCGACACCTGTTGTCGCGGCTGCGCAGCCTGTGCCCGAACCAGAGCCAGCTCCCGAACCGGTTGCCGAAGCAGTCATCGACCTGCCCTGGAACGATCCGGTCGAGCCTGAGATCGTCCAGCCGCCTGCCCGGCAGCCTGTGCTGGATACCACAGCCCAGCAGCCCGAGCTGCCGCCGCTCCCCATGCCGACCCCGGACAGTGTGGTGCCCGACGCCCCCGAGTGGGTCGCGGCCCCCATGCCGGAGCCGACGGCGGCCGAGGTCGATCTCGCCACCCCTGGCACTGACCTGGACGACGAGCCTCCGCTGGATGAAGACTACATCGAGCCGGACCTGGACTCGGCCTACAGCTATCTGGACGACCTGGCCAGCGAGCATGCCCGCGAGCCGACGCCCGAACCCGAGCCGGAACCTGCCGCGATGCCGGCCACCGGGCTGGCCCTGCAATGGCTGGAGCTGTTTGCGAAACTGCCGATTTCCGGCATGACCGGCAGTATCGCCGCCAACTGCACGCTGATTTCCGTGGAAGGCGACCATTGGCTGCTGCACCTGGATCCGGCCCACAGTGCGCTGTTCAACGCGACCCAGCAGCGTCGCCTCAACGATGCGCTGAACCAGTATCATCAGCGCACCCTGACCCTGAGCATCGAGCTGATCAAGCCCGAGCAGGAAACCCCGGCCCAGGCGGCGGCACGACGCCGTGCCGACCGTCAGCGCGAGGCCGAGGAGTCGATCCACAACGATCCGTTCATCCAGCAGATGATGCAACAGTTCGGCGCCGTGGTCCGTCACGATACTATCGAACCTGTCGAGGCCCCGGTCAGCCAGGGCTCATAACTGAAAGCGCCGGACCGGACGGTTCGGGCGCGGTATCTATCCAAGTACTTTCGAGGTGATTCCCATGATGAAAGGTGGCATGGCCGGCCTGATGAAGCAGGCACAGCAGATGCAGGAAAAAATGGCCAAGATGCAGGAAGAGCTGGCCAACGCCGAAGTCACCGGCAAATCCGGCGGTGACATGGTGACCGTGGTCATGACCGGTCGCCACGACATCAAGCGCGTCAGCATCGATCCAAGCGTGGTCGAAGGCCTGAGCGAAGACGACAAGGAAATGCTTGAGGCCCTGTTCGCCGCCGCCGTCAACGACGCGGTGCGCAAGATCGAAGCCAACAGCCAGGAAAAGATGTCCGGCATGACCGCCGGCATGCAACTGCCACCGGGCATGAAGCTGCCGTTCTGATTCGCGATCCCGACGGGGATGGGCTACACACAATGCCAGGCACCGCGCCTGGCATTTTTGTGTCCGCTTCAGAAATTCCTGGCGTCGCGGGCCGAGCGCACAAACATCGAACGCTGCCCCTTGGGCAGTGGTCTGCTGCCTATGCACGCCCATCCACGATCAAGGAGACGTTTCCATGTCACAGGCATCGATAACCAACCAGCGCATCGTTCTTGCTTCCCGTCCCAAGGGGGCGCCCGTCCCGGAGAATTTCCGCATCGAGCAGGTGACATTACCGGACCTGGCAGAAGGGCAGGTCCTGCTCAAGACACTGTTCCTGTCCCTGGACCCCTACATGCGCGGGCGAATGAGCGACGCACCGTCCTATGCCGCGCCCGTGCAGATCGATGAAGTGATGACCGGCGGGGCCGTCAGTCGCGTGGAGCGCTCCCTGCATCCGAAATTCCAGGAAGGCGACCTGGTGGTGGGGGTAACGGGCTGGCAGAGCCACAGCATCAGTGACGGCCGCAACATCATCCCCATTCCCTCCGGGCTGCCCAGCCCGTCGATGGCCCTGGGTGTGCTGGGCATGCCGGGCATGACCGCCTACATGGGGTTGATGGACATCGGCCAGCCCCGGGCCGGGGAAACCCTGGTCGTGGCGGCGGCCTCGGGCGCCGTCGGCTCGGTGGTCGGCCAGGTGGCGAAGATCAAGGGGCTGCGGGTGGTAGGCGTGGCCGGCGGCAGCGAGAAATGCAGATACGTGGTGGAGGAGCTGGGGTTCGATGCCTGCGTCGATCATAAACGCGCGGATTTTGCCGAGGAGCTGGCCCGGACCTGTGACAAGGGGATCGACATCTATTATGAAAATGTCGGCGGCAAGGTTTTCGATGCCGTGGTGCCACTGCTCAATGCCAAGGCGCGCATTCCACTCTGCGGGCTGATCGCTTCCTACAATGATCAACAGGCCCCGGACGGTCCCGACCGCCTGCCGCTCCTGCAGCGCACCTTGCTGACCAAGCGGGTGCGGATGCAAGGGTTTATCGTGTTCGACGACTACGGCGACCGGCAGCCGGAATTTCTCAGTGCCATGGCACCCTGGGTCCGGGACGGCAAGGTGAGGTTCCGCGAAGACGTGGTCGATGGCCTCGAGAACGCACCGCAGGCGTTTATCGGCCTGTTGGAGGGACGCAATTTCGGCAAGCTGGTAGTGCGGGTGGCACAGGATTGAGTATTTGACGCTAATCGGAGGCGCGGGTATAAACCGCGTCTCGTTGTCATGTCGGATATTTCCTCAATGAGCTTCAGCCCTTTGATTCGCCAACTGATCGATGCCCTGCGAACCTTGCCGGGCGTGGGTCAGAAAACGGCCCAGCGCATGGCGTTGCAGTTGCTCGAGCGTGATCGCAGCGGCGGCTCACGCCTGGCCCAGGCCTTGAGCCAGGCCATGGAAGGGGTAGGGCATTGCCGTCAGTGCCGGACCCTCACCGAGGACGACCTGTGCCCCCAATGCGCCGACCCGCGGCGGGACGACAGCCTGTTGTGCGTCGTGGAAGGGCCGATGGACGTGTACGCGGTGGAGCAGACCGGGTTTCGTGGGCGTTATTTCGTGCTCAAGGGACATCTGTCGCCCCTCGACGGCCTGGGGCCGGAAGCCATCGGCATTCCTGAGCTGATGGCGCGCATCGAAGAGGCCGGCACCTTCAAGGAAGTGATCCTGGCCACCAACCCGACAGTGGAGGGCGAAGCCACCGCGCACTACATCGCCCAGCTGCTGAGCAACAAAGGCCTGGTCGCCTCACGCATCGCCCATGGCGTGCCGCTGGGTGGGGAGCTGGAGCTGGTGGACGGCGGGACGCTGGCGCATTCGTTTGCCGGTCGCAAGCCGATCGCGTTGTAACCGCTACACAGTACCTGTGGGAGCGAGCCTGCTCGCGATAGCGGTGGATCAGCCAACCTCCATGCGACTGATAAACCGCCATCGCGAGCAAGCTCGCTCCCACAGGTTCGATGGTTGCCTGCCCGTTATTTTTCGCTGAGGGAGAACTGCGTCAGGCAGAAGGTGGGGATGCCCATGTCTTCCAGGCGCTGGGAACCGAGCAGTTCCGGCAGGTCGATGATCGCGGCGGCTTCATGGACCTTGGCGCCCATGCGACGGATCAGGTTGGCGGCGGCGATCAGCGTGCCGCCGGTGGCGATCAGGTCATCGAACATCACCACCGAATCACCCTCGCACAGGCTGTCGGCGTGCACTTCAAGGAAGGCTTCGCCGTATTCGGTCTGGTAACCCTCGGCCAGCACATCGGCTGGCAGCTTGCCTTGCTTGCGAAACAGCACCAATGGCTTGTTCAACTGGTAGGCCAGGATCGAGCCGATCAGGAAGCCCCGGGCATCCATCGCGCCGATGTGGGTGAAGTCGGCTTCGACATAGCGGTGGGCGAAGCTGTCCATGACCAGCCGCAGGGCGGTGGGGGACTGGAACAGTGGGGTGATGTCGCGAAAGATCACGCCGGGCTTGGGGAAATCGATTACGGGGCGGATCAGGGATTTGATGTCGAAGGAGTCGAAGACCATCGTCGAGGTGTCCTGGCAAGGCTGCAAACGCGGCAGTATAGCGCGGCCGAGGGAAACCCTCAGCCGCTCGCATTCATCAGCCGTCGATCGAGCCGCCGGCCAGGGCGCAGAGCTGGATCGGGTCGAGGATGTGGATTTCCTTGCCTTCGGCAGCGATCAGTTCGTTCTGCTGGAAGCGGGTGAATACCCGCGACACGGTTTCCACGGCCAGGCCCAGGTAGTTGCCGATTTCGTTGCGCGACATGCTCAGGCGGAACTGGTTGGCGGAGAAGCCCCGGGCACGGAAGCGCGCGGAGAGGTTGACCAGGAAGGTGGCGATGCGCTCGTCGGCGGTCTTTTTCGAGAGCAGCAGCATCATCTGCTGATCGTCGCGGATCTCGCGGCTCATCACCCGCATCAGTTGGCGACGCAGCTGTGGCAGTTGCAGCGCCAGTTCGTCGAGGCGTTCGAACGGAATCTCGCAGACCGAGGTGGTTTCCAGCGCCTGGGCCGAGACCGGATGGCTTTCGGTGTCCATGCCTGACAGGCCCACCAGCTCGCTGGGCAGGTGGAAACCGGTGAGCTGCTCCTCGCCGCTGTCACTGAGGTTGAACGTCTTCAAGGCGCCCGATCGCACGGCGTACACGGAGTCGAACGTGTCGCCCTGGCGGAACAGGAACTCACCTTTCTTCAAGGGGCGGCCCCGCTTGACGATTTCGTCCAGCGCGTCCATGTCCTCCAGATTCAGAGAAAGTGGCAGGCATAGAGGGGCCAGGCTGCAATCCTTGCAATGGGCCTGGTTGTGTGCGCGCAATTTGACGGGCTCGGACATTTCTTTAATCCTTGTGGGAAAAACACACATCAGCCGTAAGGGTAACCCAGCTCAGGCAACCCGGCCAGTGCGCTTTCGTCGTCAAATTGTCGCGCTCAGATCACGCGGGAGAAGCGCTGGCGATTTTGCTGCTCCAGATAGGCGTCGAACACCATGCACACCGAGCGCACCAGCAGGCGCCCGGCGGGCAGGACCCTGATGTGTTCGCTGTCGAGCTCGATCAGGCCATCGTCGGCCATGACTTGCAGGGATGGCCACACCGAGGCGAAGTACTCGACGAAATCGATGTCGAAGGCTCGCTCGATCTCGGCGAATTCCAGGTTGAAATGGCAGATCAACTGCTGGATCACCGCCCGCCGCAGGCGGTCGTCGGCGGTGCAGAGCAGGCCGCGACTGGTCGCCAGTTGGCCGTCGGCCAGGGTGTTCTGGTACTGGTTCAAATCGCTGTTGTTCTGGCAGTACAGGTCGCCGATCTGGCTGATGGCCGACACGCCGAGGCCGATCAGGTCGCAGTGGCCATGGGTGGTGTAGCCCTGGAAATTGCGTTGCAGGGTGGCCTCTTCCTGGGCGATCGCCAGGTCGTCGTCGGGCAGGGCGAAGTGGTCCATGCCAATGTAGCGGTAACCGGCGGCGGTCAGCTGTTCGATGGTGCCTTGCAGCATGGCCAGCTTTTGCACGGGGCTCGGCAGGTCCTGGCTGTCGATGCGCCGCTGGGGCATGAAGCGCTCCGGCAGATGGGCATAATTGAACACCGACAGGCGATCGGGCTGCAGCTGGATGACCTCCTGTACGGTGCGGGCAAAGTTTTCCGGGGTCTGTTTGGGCAGGCCGTAGATCAGGTCGATGTTGATCGAGCGAAATTGCAAGGTGCGGGCCGCCTCGATCACGGCGCGGGTTTCATCCAGGCTTTGCAGGCGATTGACGGCCCGCTGCACGGCAGGGTCGAGGTCCTGCACGCCGATGCTGACCCGGTTGAATCCCAGTTCCCGCAACAGGCCCATGGTGGACCAGTCGGCTTCCCGTGGATCGATCTCGATGCCGTAGTCGCCGGAATCGTCGTCCTGCAGATTCAGGTGCTTGCGCAGCTTGGCCATCAACTGGCGCAACTCGTCATGGCTGAGGAACGTTGGCGTGCCGCCGCCCAGGTGCAACTGTTCCACGCGCTGGGTCGGGTCCAGATGGCAACCGATCAGCTGGATTTCCTGTTCCAGGCGCTGCAGGTAGGCGTGGGCACGGCCCCGGTCCTTGGTGATGACTTTGTTGCAGGCGCAGTAGTAGCAGATGTTCGCGCAGAACGGCACGTGCACGTACAGCGACAGTGGCCGCAATGCCTTGCGGCTCTCGCGCAGGGCGTGGAGCAGGTCGAAGGTCCCCACCTGGCTGGTGAATTGCGCCGCGGTCGGGTACGAGGTGTAGCGAGGCCCCGCCAGGTCATAGCGGCGGATCAGGTCTGGGTCCCAACGAATGGCGTCGAGCATGCGGGCGTTCCCCGGATAAACTGGCATGGGGCGAGTCTAGGGATGCCAGCGGGGGAGCGTCTTGATTTGCATCAACGGGCGTCGACTGTGGGCAGGGGCGTGGTGAGTGTACGAGCGAGCCTGCGAGGGATGACGGTTGCCGATCAGTGCCCCATGAGCCAATGCTGGTGCGGCCCCGGCAGGGTCCAGAGGCCGAAGACCATCACCAGCAGCCCGCCGGCCACGCGCACGCTGCGCTTGCGCAACAGCGCCGTGACGCGCTCTGCCGCCAGGCCCGTGGCGAGCAGTACCGGCCAGGTGCCGAGGCCGAAGGCAAGCATCAAGAGCGCGCTGTCCAGCGCGTTGCCCTGGCTCGCCGACCACAACAGGGTGCTGTAGACCAGGCCGCACGGCAGCCAGCCCCATAACGCGCCCAGCAGCAGGGCCCGAGGCAGGCTCGAAACAGGGAGCAAGCGATTGGCGACGGGCTGGATGAGCCGCCACAGCCCGCGACCGACGCTTTCGATACGGGTCAGGCCGCTCCACCAGCCCGCCAGGTACAGGCCCATGGCGATCAGCAGCAAGCCGGCCAGGACCCGCAGGATCATCGCCGCTGCGCTGTTGGCGACAGCCCAGCCGGCCAGGCCGATCAGCAGTCCGGCGGTGGCATAGCTCAGGATCCGTCCCAGGTTGTACGCCAGCAGCAGCCGCAAGCGCCGGCTGCGCTGTTCCTTGGGAATCGCCAGGGTCAGGGCGCCCATGAGGCCGCCGCACATACCCAGGCAGTGCCCACCGCCCAACAGGCCGAGAATGACCGCCGAGACCAGTTGCGGCGCCAGCTCAAGCATGAGGAGGGGCCTTGTCGTCCGGTTCGCGGGGTTGACCGTCGGCCTCGTCCACCGCGGCCTTGTGGTTCGGGTCCTGGTCGTCGAACAGGATGCTGTGGGCCGGGCCGTCGAGGTCGTCGTACTGCCCGCTGTCCACGGCCCAGAAGAAGATGTAGACGGCGATGGCGACGATCAGCAGTGCCGCCGGGATCATCACATACAGAGCTGGCATTGTCGGAACTCCATGCCCGCGCGGCTCAGGCCGGCAGCGGGCGGGTGTCGGGGGTGGTGGCGCAAACGGGCGCCCGGGGCTGGCGAGTCAGCCTCAGCGCATTCAACACCACGGTCAACGAACTGATGGACATACCGACCGCCGCCCAAACCGGTGTGATCCAGCCGAGGGCGGCGAACGGCAGCATGAGGCCATTGTACAGCGCGGCCCACGCCAGGTTCTCGATAATCACCCGGCGGGTGCGGCGGGCCAGGGCGAAGGCGTGGACCAGGGCGTCGAGGCGGTTGGACAGGAGCACCGCGTCGGCGCTGGTCTTGGCCAGGTCGGTGGCCGAGCCCATGGCGACGCTGATGTCCGCGGCCGCCAGCACCGGCACGTCGTTCACGCCGTCGCCGAGCATCAGTACCTTGTGACCCTGCTGGTGCAACTGCTGCAGCACCGCCAGTTTGTCGTCCGGGCGCAGGCCACCCCGGGCCTCGTCGATGCCCAGTTCGGCCGCCACGCCGGCCACCATCGGCGAGCTGTCGCCCGACAGCAGCAGCGTACGCCAGCCGCGCGCCTTGCAGGCCGCCAGCAGTGCCGGGGCATCGGCGCGTAGCCGATCGTCCAGGACAAACCACGCCAGCGGCCCGTCGGTATCGCCCAGCAGCAGCCATTGACCGGGTTCGTCTGGCATCGATGGAACGGTGGCGCCGCTCAACTCACAAACGAAGCCGGGGTGGCCGATGCGCAGGCGTCGTTCGGCCACCCATCCCTCCAGGCCCAGCCCCGGGGTGCTTTGCACTTGCTCGGCGGCCAGGGGCGCACGCCCGAAGGCGCGGGCGATGGGATGCTCGGAGCGGTTTTCCAGGGCTGCGGCCAAGCCCAGGCACTGGTCGCTGTCCAGGGCGGCCAGCGGACGAATGGCACGCAAGGCCAGGCGACCTTCGGTGAGGGTGCCGGTCTTGTCGAAAATCACCGTATCGATCTGATTCAATCCCTCCAGCACATGCCCGCGGGTCAACAGCAGCCCGAGCTTGTGCAGGGAGCCGGTGGCGGCCGTGAGGGCGGTGGGGGTCGCCAGGGACAATGCGCAAGGGCAAGTGGCGACCAGCATCGCCAGGACGATCCAGAATGCCCTGGACGCATCCAGTTGCCACCACAACAGGCCGATGGCGGCCACGGCGATCAGGGAAAACAGCAGGAACCACTGGGCGGCGCGGTCGGCGATTTCCGCCAGGCGCGGTTTTTCGGCCTGGGCTCGTTCCAGCAGGCGCACGATGGCCGACAACCGAGTGTCTTGTCCCAGGGCCAGTACTTCGACCGTCAGCGCTCCTTCGACGTTGAGCGTGCCGGCAGTGACTGCATCGCCCGCCTGGCGAGGCTGGGGCAGGTATTCGCCGGTCAGCAGCGACTCGTCGACACTGGACTGGCCGTCGAGGATCCGGCCATCGGCCGGCAGGGTCGCGCCGGGCTGTACCAGTACCCGGTCGCCGACGCGCAACTCGCTGAGCAGGATGCGTTCACTCTGGCCGTTGTCTTCCAGGCGCAGGCACGACGCGGGCAACAGGTTGACCAGTTGCGCGGTGGCGGCGGCGGTACGTTCCCGGGCCCGGCGCTCCAGGTATCGGCCGGCCAGCAGGAACAGGGCGAACATGCCCACGGCGTCGAAATACAGTTCTCCCGTACCGGTGATGGAGGTCCAGATTCCGGCGACATAGGCACTGCCGATGGCCAGGGACACGGAAACGTCCATGGTCAGGTGGCGGGTGCGCAGGTCACGCATCGCGCCCTTGAAGAAAGGCGCGCAGCTGTAGAACACGATCGGGGTGGTGAGGAACAGCGCGACCCAGCGCAGGATGGTGTGCATCTCGGGGCTCAGGTCGATGTTGAATTCCGGCCAGGTGGCCATGGTCGCCATCATGGCCTGGAACCACAGCAATCCGGCCACGCCGAGCTGACGCAGGGCCAGGCGGTTCTGTGCAGCGAGCTGTTCGCTGGCCTGGTCGGCGTGGTACGGGTGGGCGGCGTAGCCGATGCGGCGCAATTCGGCGAGCAGCGTGCTCAGGGGCAAGCGAGCGTCGGCCCAGCGTACATGCAGGCGATGGTTGGAGAGGTTCAAGCGCGCCTCGGCCACGTCCGGCAGGCTGCGCAGCTGTTTCTCGATCAGCCAGCCGCAGGCGGCGCAACTGATGCCCTCCATCAGCAGGGTGGCTTGCGCCAGTTCGCCCTCGTGGCGCACAAAGGATTGCTGGATATCGGGACGGTCATACAGGGCCAGTTCGTCGGTCAACTGGGTGGGCAGGGTCTCGGGGTTGGCCGAGGCCTCGCTGCGATGCTGATAATAACTCTCCAGGCCGCCTGCCACGATGGCCTGGGCCACCGCCTGGCAGCCCGGGCAGCACAGCTCGCGGGTTTCACCCAGGACAACGGCGGTAAAGCGACTGCCGGGAGGCACGGGCAGGGCGCAGTGGTAGCAGGGCTGTGGAGTGGTCATGGTTGTCGCATGAAAGCCTTTTGTGGCGAGGGAGCTTGCTCCCGCTCGGCGACGAGCCGCCGTTGTCAGAGAACGCAATATGCCTGAAAGGGGCGCCGGACCAAACACAGGGCCGCTTAGCGGCCCAATGGGAGCAACTCCTTGGCCACAGGAAAAGCGGCTTATTTGTGCAAGTCTTCAGCGCCTTGCAGCGGCTCGTCACCGAGCAAGACGTCCTGGTCATGGTTGATCTGTTCTTCCTCGAACAGGCGCCAGGTCTTGCCGTTCTCCATGCCCAGCAGTTCCACGAAGCGCCGGCCTTCGATCTTGTCTGTCAACTGTCCGACATACCGCCCAGGCTCGCTGTCGTTGCGGGTCAGGACGACCTTGCGGTCCTTCTCCGGCTGGGTCGGCGAAATCAGGCTCAGTTCCAGGGTCTGGGGCCGGCTGTTGCCGCTCAGGCGCAGGTTCACTTCGCCGGTGACGTCATCGAGCTGCACATTGGCATGCAACTGCAGGGTCTGGCCCAGCAGCTCGCGCTCCAGGGAGCGGTTGATGCCCTTGCCGGCTTCGTAGTAGTTGTCGTTCACCAGGTTGTCCGGGGTGTTCACCGCGATGGTCACCATGGACAGGCTCAGCACCACCGAGCAGGTCAGGATGCCGATGATGATCCAGGGCCAGAGGTGCTTGTACCAAGGGCTGGAGGCAGTTGCTGCAGGCATGTCATTTCTCTCAACGAGTTTGTGGGCCGATGAACCGGCTCTTGGCTTCAACATGAACGCTGTCGTCATCGGCATCCTTGAGGATGAAAGTCACCTCATTGGTGCTGGACGGCAGTTGATCCGGAGCGCTGGACAGTTCAACCGGCTGGCTGAAGATGTCGCCGGCCGCGACCTTGATTTCCCGCCGGCCCTGAAGCTTGAGGTCAGGCAGGCCGGTGGCTTGCAGCACATAGGTGTGATCGCGCTGGTCCTTGTTCATGATTTTCAGGCTGTAGACGTTTTCGATCCGGCCTTCAGCGTTCTCGCGGTACAGCACGCGGTCCTTGCTGACGTCGAAGCCCACCAGCGAACGCATGAAGAACGCGGTTACCAGCAGGCTGATCATGGTCAGCAGGACCAGGGCATAGCCGATCAGGCGCGGACGCAGTTTATGGGTTTTCTGCCCCGACAGGTTGTGTTCGGTGGTGTAGCTGATCAGGCCGCGGGGGTAGTCCATCTTGTCCATGATGTTGTCGCAGGCGTCGATGCAGGCGGCACAGCCGATGCACTCGATCTGCAGGCCGTCGCGGATATCGATACCGGTGGGGCAGACCTGGACGCACATGGTGCAGTCGATGCAGTCCCCCAGTCCAAGGGCCTTGTAGTCGATGCCTTTCTTGCGCGGGCCACGGCTTTCGCCGCGACGCGGATCGTAGGACACGATCAGGGTGTCCTTGTCGAACATCACGCTCTGGAAGCGGGCATAGGGGCACATGTAGATGCACACCTGCTCGCGCAGCCAACCGGCGTTGCCATAGGTGGCGAGGGTGAAGAAGCCGACCCAGAAATACGACCAGCCGTCGGCCTGGCCGGTGAAGAATTCGAAGACCAGTTCGCGAATGGGGGTGAAGTAGCCGACGAAGGTCATGCCGGTGACGAAGCCGATCAGCAGCCACAGGCTGTGCTTGGCGAACTTGCGCAGGAATTTGTTGGCGCTCATGGGCGCCTTGTCCAGCTTGATGCGCTGGTTGCGGTCGCCTTCGGTGACTTTTTCACACCACATGAAGATCCAGGTCCACACGCTCTGCGGACAGGTATAGCCACACCAGATCCGCCCTGCATAGACCGTGATGAAGAACAGGCCGAAGGCCGCGATGATCAGCAGTCCCGACAGCAGGATGAAGTCCTGGGGCCAGAAGGTCGCGCCGAAGATGAAGAACTTGCGTTCCGGCAGGTTCCACCAGACGGCCTGGTGGCCACCCCAGTTCAGCCAGACCGTACCGAAATACAGCAGGAACAGTAATGCGCCGCCGACCATCCGCAGGTTGCGGAACAGGCCGGTGAAGGCACGCGTGTAGATCTTTTCCCGAGAGGCATAAAGGTCGACGGTTTTGTTCGCGTCCTTGGCAGGCGGGGTGACGTCATGTACCGGAATCTGGTTACTCATCGAATGCATCCCACGGCAGTGGAAAAGTGCCGAGGCCAGTACGTGCCGACCACGGTCAGAAAGGGCGTTGCAATGGCGCAATGATACGCCTGTCGCTTCAGGCCACGGGTGCGACCTTTGGTCGCGTTGGGCGTCTGCATAGAATGGTGTAGCGGATGTAACAAGTCATGACCCAGATCAATTGACTATTGTAGGAGCTGCCGTCTCAAGCGGCTGGACTGGATGACCATGGGTTGAGCACTGCCACGCCGCTGTTATGAAAATCACTCACGTTGCGGGTGACTAAGGTCAGCCCGTGGACCAATGCAGTGGCAGCAATCAGTGCATCGCATTCATTGCTGCGATCCGGAACGTGCAGGCGAGCGCAGCGCAGCGCGACAGCGCGGTCGACCGCCAGGATTCTTCCGGCGAATGCGGGCATGACATGGTTGTCCAGCCATTCGCGCAGGCGGCTGCCTTGTACCGGGTCCCTGCGTTCGAAGCGCAACACGCCGGTTTCCAATTCCAATACGGTAATCGCCGAGAGGTAAAGGCTAGGGGCGGGCACGCCACGCGCCCAGGCCTGTACGTTCTTATCGGCTTGAGGCTTGCGCAGTTCCGAGATGACGTTAGTGTCGAGCAGATACATCAGGACAGGTCCACCGGTCGAGGAGAGATGACGGCACGTTCGGTATCGAAATCGATATCCGGTGTGTCGGGCATGACCAGCAACTCGACAATGCTGGTGCCAACGCCGGTCAGTTTCTGGTACTCCTCAATGCTTAGCAGCACGTGGGCCGGCTTGCCACGGTCGGTGATGATGACCGGCCCCTGGCGGGTGGCTTTTTTGGCACCACTTGTGTCGTGGTTGAATTCGCGGCTGGAAATAGTGGTGATGGACATGGCGGCGTCCTCAATAGAACTGAATGTAGGCACGTTACTACCGGCGCTGATTGCGGGCAAGATAAAACCATTTCGTCCTGTCGCACCGGCAAACAAAAAGGCCCCGTCAACGCTGGTTGACGGGGCCTTCGGTACATCAGGCGTTAGCTTTACTGGGCGTCGGCCGCAGGTGCTTTCTCGCCGTGAGACAGGCTGTAGACATAGGCAGCCAGCAAGTGGACCTTGTCGTTGCCTTGCAGGTCGGCCTGGGCCGGCATCTGGCCCTGGCGGCCGTAACGGATGGTCTGCTGCAGCTGGGCGAAACTCGAACCGTAGATGAAGCCGGCTGGATGCGTCAGGTCAGGCGCGCCCATGGCAGGCGTGCCTTTGCCGGCCGGGCCGTGACAGGCCACGCAGTTGGCCGCGAACAGTTTCTGGCCGTTGGCCGGATCGGCCTTGGCACCTTCCGGCAGCTTGCGACCGTGCAGGCTGGTCACTACGTAGGAGGCCACGTCGGCTACGCCTTGCTCGCCCACCACGGCAGCCCAACCCGGCATGACCGCGTGACGACCGCCCATGATGGTGGTCTTGATGGTTTCCGGTTCACCGCCCCAGCGCCAGTCGGCGTCGGTCAGGTTGGGGAAGCCATAGGCGCCCTTGGCGTCGGAGCCGTGGCAGACCGAGCAGTTGGAGGCGAACAGGCGGCCACCCATCTTCAGGGCTTGCGGGTCCTTGGCGACTTCTTCGATGGGCATGGATGCGAATTTGGCGAAGATCGGACCGAACTTTGCGTCCGAACGAGCCATTTCCTTTTCCCATTCGTGCACGCCGGTCCAGCCGGTCTGGCCATTGGCGAAAGGGGTCTGCTTTTCGGTGTCCAGGTAGTTATAGCCCGGCAGCAGGCCTTTCCAGTTGCCCAGGCCCGGGTAGAGCACCAGGTAACCGAGGGCGAACACGATGGTGCCCACGAACAGCATGAACCACCACTTTGGCAGAGGGTTGTCATATTCCTCGATGCCATCGAACGAGTGGCCAACGGTCTCGTCCGTTTGTTCGGCGCGCTGGCCCTTGCGGGTCGACAGCAGCAGCCAGGTCAGGGAGAAGATGGTTCCCAGACTGAGGACTGTGACGTACAGACTCCAGAACGTAGTCATTCTTTGTTACTCCTAGAAGCTTGCTCGACGTGCTTGATGGCTTCGGGATCATCCGCGAACGGCAGCAAGGTCGCGTCGTCAAACTCCGACTTGCGCTTGGGGCTGAACACCCACAGGGCCAGACCGATAAAGGCCACCATCACGACGACGGTGCCCAGGCCACGAATCATCCCGATATCCATCTAAATCACCGTTTGCTTTTGATGATGGTGCCCAGGCCTTGCAGATAGGCCACCAGCGCGTCCATTTCAGTCTTGCCCTTCACGGCATCCCTGGCACCGGCGATGTCTTCGTCGGTGTAAGGAACGCCCAGGCTGCGCAGGACTTCCATTTTTTTCGCGGTGTCTTTGCCGTCGAGCTTGTTTTCTACGAGGAACGGGTAGGCCGGCATTTTCGACTCCGGCACCACGTTGCGCGGGTTGTACAGGTGCGCACGCTGCCAATCGTCGGAGTAGCGACCGCCAACACGGGCCAGGTCCGGACCGGTGCGCTTGGAGCCCCACAGGAACGGGTGGTCCCAGACGCTTTCGCCGGCGACCGAGTAGTGGCCGTAGCGTTCGGTCTCGGCGCGGAACGGACGGATCATCTGCGAATGGCAGCCGACACAGCCGTTGGCGATATAGACGTCGCGGCCTTCCAGTTCAAGGGCGGTGCGCGGCTTCATGCCTTCGACCGGCTTGTTGGTCACGTCCTGGAAAAACAGCGGAACGATCTGGGTCAGGCCGCCGACGCTGACGGCGATGACCATGAAGAAGGCCAGCAGGCCGATATTCTTCTCTACTGCTTCGTGCTTCATCAGTGAGCTCCAACTACGGCGATCTTGGCGGCGGCTTCAGCTTCAGCCGGGTCAGAAGCACGAACGGTGCGGTACACGTTGTAGGCCATGAGCAGCATGCCGCTGGCGAAGAACGCGCCGCCCAGGGCACGCACGATGAAACCAGGGTGACTGGCTTGCAGCGCCTCGACGAACGAGTAGGTCAGGGTGCCGTCATCGTTGATTGCACGCCACATCAGGCCCTGGGTGATGCCGTTGACCCACATCGAGGCGATGTAGAGCACGGTACCGATGGTCGCGAGCCAGAAATGCGCGTTGATCAGGCCGGTGCTGTGCATCTGCGCACGACCGAACAGTTTCGGGATCATGTGGTAGATGGCGCCGATGGAGATCATCGCTACCCAGCCGAGGGCGCCGGCGTGTACGTGGCCGATGGTCCAGTCGGTGTAGTGGGAGAGGGAGTTGACGGTCTTGATCGCCATCATCGGGCCTTCGAAGGTCGACATGCCGTAGAACGCCAGGGACACCACCAGGAACCGCAGGATCGGGTCGGTACGCAGCTTATGCCAGGCGCCGGAGAGGGTCATCATGCCGTTGATCATGCCGCCCCAGCTTGGTGCCAGCAGGATGATCGACATCGCCATGCCCAGGGACTGGGCCCAGTCCGGCAGCGCGGTGTAGTGCAGGTGGTGCGGACCGGCCCAGATGTACAGGGTGATCAGCGCCCAGAAGTGCACGATGGACAGGCGATAGGAGTAGATCGGCCGCTCGGCCTGCTTCGGCACGAAGTAGTACATCATCCCCAAGAAGCCGGTGGTCAGGAAGAAGCCCACGGCGTTGTGGCCGTACCACCACTGGATCATCGCGTCGGTCGCGCCCGAGTAGGCCGAGTACGACTTGAACAGGCTGACCGGCAACGACATGTGGTTGACGATGTGCAGCATGGCCGTCACGACGATGAAGGCACCGTAGAACCAGTTGCCCACATAGATGTGCTTGGTCTTGCGCTTGACGATGGTGCCGAAGAACACCAGACCGTAGGTCACCCAGACGATGGCCAGCAGGATAGCCAGGGGCCATTCCAGTTCGGCGTATTCCTTGGTGGTGGTGAAACCCATTGGCAGGGTCACGATCGCGCCGACGATCACCGCTTGCCAACCCCAGAAGGTGAAGGCGGCGAGGCTGTCGGAAATCAGTCGCGTTTGGCAGGTTCGCTGCACGACGTAGTAGGAAGTGGCAAACAATGCACAACCACCGAAGGCGAAGATCACCAGGTTGGTGTGCAGTGGGCGCAGGCGTCCAAACGTCGTCCATGGCAGATCGAAGTTCAACTCCGGCCAGACCAGTTGCGAGGCGATGAAGACACCGAGCCCCATGCCAAGGATCCCCCAGACCACCGTCATGATGGCGAACTGGCGGACTACCTTATAGTTATAAGCAGTCGGACTGATTGCTGTGCTCATTCTAAGGTTCCACGGTTTGGGTGTTTTATTAGGATAAAAATCGGCCGCAGTATGGAGAAAGCAGGGGGTCATTGCAACGCGCCATGACCTGGGTCAATGCTTTCCAACGCTGATTCTGCGGCCTTTCCATGTATTGCGTAGGGACAAAATCCGGCCCCGGCAAACAGCCGCGGCAAAGGAAAGAGGCGAGGGGGTCGGGTCGGTTGTAACGGGGTGTGTTCACACAACGGGTTCGGGTGATACGCAGCTATCTCGAAAATAGCCGGTATCTGCCTGTCTTTGCGGCATTTTTATCGAACGATTGTCGAACACATCGGGTCGGGTCGACCTGAAACCGGCAGTCGCCAGTACACGCAGAGGAGAGCTTAGACCCGATTGCGGTGAACCGAAAGGAAGATCATGGGAGGGTGCGACAATGCGTCGCGCAGTGAGGCGAACAACCGCATTCGAGTGAATGCGGTTGTTGGTGTGGTCAGGATTTATTGGCTTTTGTGTTCAGCCTGCAGGCGCTCGGCACCGGCAGGGTGGGACAGGCTGTAGACGTAAGCTGCAAGCAACTGCACCTTGTCATTGCCCAGCAGTTCGTTCTGGGCCGGCATATGACCCTGGCGACCATGGCGAATGGTCTGCTGCAGCTGTGCCAGGCTGGTGCCGTAGATGAAGCCAGCCGGTTGCGTCAGGTTCGGCGCGCCCATGGCTTCGGTGCCCTGGCCGGTGGCGCCATGGCAGGCGACACAGGTGGTATTGAAGGCCTGCTTGCCGGCTTCCAGGTCGGCGCCGCTGTCCGCTGGCAACGGCAGGCCGGCCAGGTCATGACGCACATAGGCGGCTACGTTCTTGACCCCGGCATCGCCCAGCACCTCGCCCCAGGCCGGCATTGCCGCCATGCGACCGCCCATGATCGTGGCCTTGATGGTTTCGGCATTGCCGCCCCAGCGCCAGTTGCTGTCGGCCAGGTTCGGGAAGCCGAACGCGCCCTTGGCGTCGGAGCCGTGGCAGACCGAGCAGTTTGAGGCGAACAAGCGACCGCCCATCTTCAGGGCCTGCGGGTCCTTGGCGACTTCTTCCACCGGCATCGCGGCGAATTTGGCGAAGATCGGTCCGAACCTGGCGTCGGCCTTGGCCATTTCCTTTTCCCACTCATGGGCGCCGGTCCAGCCATTCTCGTAGCCGGGCAGGATGCCTTTCCAGTTGCCCAGGCCCGGGTAAAGGACCAGGTAGCCGACGGAAAACACCAGGGTGCCGGCGAACAACAGGAACCACCACTGCGGCAGCGGGTTGTCGTACTCCTCGATGCCGTCGAAGCTGTGGCCCATGGTCTGGTCGACGCTGCCCTTGGTCTCGCCCTTGCGGGTGCCGATCAGCAGCCAGGTCAGGCCGATGAGGCTGCCGATGGTCAGTACGCAGATCCACGTACTCCAGAAGGTGGTCATGGCCGGGTACTCCTTGTTGCAGGGTCTTGGGGATTGGCGGTGTCGGCGGGTGGCTCGTCGGCGAACGGCAGCAGGCGGGCCTGGGCGAATTCAGGGCCGCGTTTGCTGCTGAAGACCCACAGGATCAGGCCGACGAAGGCAACGAAGACCACGACCGTGCCCAGCCCTCGGATCATTCCAGTGCTCATTTCAAGAAACATGGGGCTCACCTCTTGCTCTTGATGGCAGTGCCGAGCACTTGCAGGTAGGCCACCAGCGCGTCCATTTCGGTCTTGCCCTGGAGCGAGGCCACGCTGGCGCTGATGTCATCGTCGGTGTACGGCACGCCCAGGGTGCGCATGGTGCGCAGCTTGGCTTCGGTATGGCTGCTGTCCACCGCCTTGGTCACCAGCCACGGGTAGGCCGGCATCTTCGACTCGGGCACGACGTTGCGCGGGTTGTACAGGTGGGCGCGGTGCCAGTCATCGGAGTAGCGCGCGCCAACCCGGGCCAGGTCCGGACCGGTGCGCTTGGAACCCCACAGGAACGGATGGTCCCAGACGCTTTCGCCGGCGACCGAGTAGTGGCCGTAGCGTTCGGTCTCGGCGCGGAACGGACGGATCATCTGCGAGTGGCAACCGACGCAGCCTTCACGGATATAGATGTCGCGGCCTTCCAGTTGCAGGGCGGTGTAGGGCTTCATGCCGTCCACCGGCTTGTTGGTCACGTCCTGGAAGAACAGAGGGACGATCTGGGTCAGGCCACCGATGCTCACGGCCAGGACCATCAGCAGCATCAGCAGGCCGACGTTTTTTTCGATTGTTTCGTGTTTCATGGCGGACTCCTCAGGCCATCTGCGCGGCAGCGGCGGCTTCGGCAGGCTGGTAGGCCCGCACGGTGCGCCAGGTGTTGTAGGCCATCAGCAGCATGCCGATGAGGAAGATCGCCCCGCCTGCCAGCCGCACGACGAAGCCGGGGTGGCTGGCCACCAGGGTTTCGACGAAGGAGTAGGTGAGGGTCCCGTCTTCGTTCACCGCGCGCCACATCAGGCCCTGGGCGATGCCGTTGACCCACATCGAGGCGATGTAGAGCACGGTGCCGATGGTCGCGAGCCAGAAGTGCGCGTTGATCAGGCCGATGCTGTGCATCTGCGTGCGGCCGAAGACTTTCGGGATCATGTGATACAGCGCGCCGATGGAGATCATTGCCACCCAGCCGAGGGCGCCGGCGTGTACGTGGCCGATGGTCCAGTCGGTGTAGTGGGAGAGGGCGTTGACGGTCTTGATCGCCATCATCGGACCTTCGAAGGTCGACATGCCGTAGAACGCCAGGGACACCACCAGGAACCGCAGGATCGGGTCGCTGCGCAGCTTATGCCAGGCGCCGGAGAGGGTCATCATGCCGTTGATCATGCCGCCCCAGCTCGGTGCCAGCAGGATCAGCGACATCACCATGCCCAGGGATTGGGCCCAGTCCGGCAGCGCGGTGTAGTGCAGGTGGTGCGGACCGGCCCAGATGTAGAGGGTGATCAGCGCCCAGAAGTGCACGATGGACAGGCGATAGGAATACACCGGACGCTCGGCCTGTTTCGGCACGAAGTAGTACATCATCCCCAGGAAGCCTGCGGTGAGGAAGAAGCCCACGGCGTTGTGGCCGTACCACCATTGCACCATCGCGTCCGTGGCCCCGGCATACACCGAGTAGGACTTGGTGAGGCTTACCGGCAGTTCCAGGTTGTTGACGATGTGCAGGATCGCCACGGTCAGGATGAACCCACCGAAGAACCAGTTGCCCACGTAGATGTGCTTGGTGTTGCGCTTGGCCACGGTCCCGAAGAACACGATGGCGTAGGCGACCCAGACGATGGTGATCAGGATGTCGATCGGCCATTCCAGTTCGGCGTATTCCTTGGAGCTGGTGTAGCCCAGCGGCAGGCTGATGGCCGCCAGCAGGATCACCAGTTGCCAGCCCCAGAAACAGAATGCGGCGAGCTTTGGCGCAAACAGCTGGGTCTGGCAGGTGCGCTGCACCGAATAGAACGAGCTGGCGAACAGGGCGCAGCCACCGAAGGCGAAGATCACCGCGTTGGTGTGCAGCGGGCGCAGGCGGCCGAAGCTGGTCCACGGTAGATCGAAGTTGAGCTGTGGCCAGACCAATTGGGCGGCGAGAAAAACCCCGAGCCCCATGCCGACGATGCCCCACACCACCGTCATAATGGCGAATTGGCGGACCACCTTGTAGTTGTAGGCGGTACTGATAGAAGTGTTCATGGTTCCCCATCCACGGTTCAGCCGAAGAGCGCGCCTGCGCAAGGCAGCGGGGCATCTTCGCCTGGAGTTATAGGCAGACTGAAAGCGAGGCAAGCATGGACAAACAGCACAAGGCCAGTATTGACGGGGATCAATGGGCGCGGTGCGTGGCGCAAAACGGCTGGTTATGGACCGCCGCGCAACCGGCCTCGCATGCCGGGGCGCCAACCCTGATCCTGGCCCACGGAGCCGGTGCGCCGATGGACAGTGGTTTCATGGACGAAATGGCCGCGCGCCTTGCCGCACATGGGGTCAACGTGTTGCGCTTCGAGTTTCCCTACATGGCCCAACGGCGCCAGGACGGTGGCAAGCGCCCTCCGAACCCGGCACCGAAACTGCTGGAGTGTTGGCGTGAGGTGTACGCCACGGTGCGGCCTTATGTCGCTGGGCGGCTGGCCATTGGCGGCAAGTCCATGGGCGGGCGGATGGCGAGTTTGCTGGCCGATGAGCTGGGCGCTGACGCGTTGGTGTGCCTGGGGTATCCCTTCTATGCGGCGGGCAAGCCGGAGAAGCCACGGGTCGAGCATCTGGCGGGACTGAAGACCGCCACCTTGATCGTCCAGGGCGAGCGCGATGCGTTGGGCAACCGTGAAACGGTCCAGGGCTATACCTTGTCACCGGATATCGAAGTGCTGTGGCTGGTGGCGGGGGATCATGACTTGAAGCCATTGAAGGCTTCTGGATTCAGCCATGAGCAGCATCTGGAGACGGCGGCGAGCAAGGTGGCAGCATTTCTCCAATCAACGTTTGGTTGACGACCATGGCCTCATCCCGAGCAGGCTCGCCCCCACAATTGCGATGCACCTGGACGGACGATCCATGACCTTGTGGGAAGAGACTGGGAGGCAATAAAAAACCGGAAGCTTTCGCTGTCCGGTTTTTTTTGGGGCAGGCATCTGTCAGCGGTTGAACCGCTCCACCAATGAGTACTGCGTATTGGCTGTACGGGTCAGTTCTTCGCTGAGCAGCGCCGAGTTGTGGGCCTGGTCCGAGGTCTGGTCGGCCAGTTCCGAAATGTTGCTGATGTTGCGACTGATCTCTTCGGCCACAGAGCTTTGTTCCTCGGTGGCGGCCGCGATCTGGGTGGTCATGTCGGTGATGTTGGCCACCGCTTCGCTGATCCCCACCAGCGCCTGGTCGGCCTCCATGACGCGTGCCACGCCTTCCTCGGCCTGGCGGTGACCGGCGTCCATGGTCTGCACGGCATTGTTGGCCGTCTGCTGGAGCTTGGCGATCAGGGCATGGATCTGCCCCGTGGATTCGCTGGTGCGTTGCGCCAGTTGCCGCACTTCATCGGCCACAACGGCAAAGCCGCGGCCCATTTCGCCGGCACGGGCCGCTTCGATGGCGGCGTTCAGGGCCAGGAGGTTGGTCTGGTCGGCGATGCCCTTGATCACATCCACCACGCCACCGATCTCGTCGCTGTCCTTGGCCAGCTGGGTCACGGTCTGTCCGGTCTCGCCCACCACCACCGACAGGCGCTCGATGGCTTCGCGGGTTTCCCCGGCGATATCGCGGCCACGACCGGTCAGTCGGTTGGCTTCCTGGGTCGCGTCGGCGGTGCGTTGCACGTGACTGGCGACTTCCTGGGTGGTGGCGGCCATCTGGTTGACCGCCGTGGCCACCTGTTCGGTCTCCACTCGCTGGCGTTCCAGGCCGCTGGAACTGTTGTGGGCCAGCGCGTTGGACTGTCGCGCCTGGTCGTTGAGGTGCTCGGCGGTATCCTGCAGGCGGGTCAGGCAGGTCTTCAGGCGCGCTTCCTGGCTGAGGATGGACATTTCCAGGCGTGCCTGGACCCCACGGCTGTCGGTGTACATCTGGGCGATCAGCGGGTCGGAGGTGGTCTGCTCGGCCAGGCGCAGCAGGCGCTTGATGCCCCGTTGCTGCCATTGCAGGCCCATCAGGCCCAGGGGCACCGACAGCAGGGCGGCCAGGGCGAAGCCCCAGGAGGAGTTGAGGAAGGCGCCTACGATGAAGCTCAACTGGCTCACCAGGATGAACGGCAGCCAATCCTGCAGTATCGGGAGCCACTTGTCGCTCCGCGGGACGGCCGGCTTGCCCTGGTTGATGCGTCGGTAGAGCGCTTCGGCCCGGGAGACCTGCTCGGCGGTGGGCTTGACGCGCACCGACTCGTAGCCGATCACCTGGTTACCCTCGAATATGGGCGTGACGTAGGCGTTGACCCAATAATGGTCTCCGCTCTTGCAGCGATTCTTGACGATGCCCATCCATGGCAAGCCTTGTTTCAGGGTATTCCACATATGGGCGAACACGGCCGACGGGACGTCGGGGTGGCGCACCAGATTGTGAGGCGAACCGATCAGTTCTTCCTTGGAAAACCCACTGATCTCGACGAATGCGTCGTTGCAGTAGGTGATCACTCCCTTGGCATTGGTGGTGGAAATCAGTCGTTGTTGGGCCGGGAAGGTCCTTTCGCGTTGGGTGACAGGTTGGTTGTTACGCATGGTGTGTAGATCCGCAAGGCTTTGAAAGGTTGTCGGCCACGTCAGGTATTTATTGAAGTTATTTTCCCCATCGGTTTCACGCCAGCATCGGGTATGTAAACAAAGTGAAATGAATCAGGTTCAGGCCGAAGTGCGTGGCGATCGCAGCCCCCAGGCCGCCGAAGCGATACGCCAGGCCGTAGCCGAGCCCCGCGAGGCCCGACAGCAGCACCCATTCCCAACCAGCACCGGCGTGTACCAGGCCGAACAGCAGCGAGGCCAGGAGCAACGCCAGGTTGTCGCCATGGGCCAGGTGCTTGAAGCGCCGGCTCAGGCCCCCCTGAATGTAGCCACGAAACAGCGCTTCCTCCACCAGCGTCACCAATAAAAGATTGTTGAGAACCCACAGCCACGCATGGTCCGGCCATTTCGGCGCCCATTGGATCATGCCCAGCAACATGGCCCCACCCAAGGCCAGGATCGCGCTCAGCGCCAGCCCCAGGGCCGTCGCATGGACCGACAGGCGAAACCCGCGCCGACCGACGATCCAGGGGCATGCCAGCAACAGCCAGAAGCCGATCAGTGGCTTGTCCTGATTGAAATACATGGCGAATGGCGCGGCATCGGCGGTCAGGCGTTGTGCCGGGATGGCCCGTCCGTTGAAGAAGCCCGGCATCCAGTGCAACGCCAGGGCCAGGGCCATCACCAGGAACAGGGCGTGGCCGAGGAAGCGGCCGACAGGGGTCTGCTGCTGGCGGACTGCGTACCCGGCGAACAGCAGCAGGGCGACCGAGATCAGGGCGGTCCAGGCCAGTTGGCCATAGGCCACGGCCAGGCAGTAGCCGGCGGACAGGAGGGCCAGGTAAGGCCAGGGTAGGGCGGGCATAGGACATCCTTGAATCGAAGCGAGAGCGGCAAGACGGCGGAATTATAGGCAGCCCCAATACAAAAACACCGCCTGAAAGAGGCGGTGTTTCTGTAGGAGGGGTCTTTTCAGGCTGCGATCAGTTGCCGTAGGACATAGTGCAGGATACCGCCGGCCTTGAAATATTCCACTTCATTCAAGGTATCGATGCGGCACAGCACTTCGATCCGCTCCTGGCGACCATCCTCGCGAGTAATGACCAGGGGCAGGTTCATCCGTGGTGTCAGTTCGACGTCGCTCAGCCCAAGGATATCCAGGGTTTCCTTGCCGGTCAGGTTCAGGCTCTTGCGATTCTGGTCCAGCTTGAACTGCAGTGGCAGCACGCCCATGCCCACCAGGTTGGAGCGGTGGATGCGCTCGAAGCTTTCGGCGATTACCGCCTTGACCCCCAGTAGATTGGTGCCCTTGGCCGCCCAGTCACGACTCGATCCGGTGCCATATTCCTGGCCGGCGATGACCACCAGCGGCGTGCCCGTGGCCTGGTACAGCATCGCGGCATCGTAGATCGGCATTTTCTCGCCGTTGGGAATATAGATCGTATTGCCGCCTTCCTCACCGCCCAGCATCTCGTTGCGGATCCGGATATTGGCGAAGGTACCGCGCATCATCACCTCGTGATTACCGCGCCTTGAGCCATAGGAGTTGAAGTCCCGCGGTTCCACGCCCTGTTCGCGCAGATAACGGCCAGCCGGGCTGTCGGCCTTGATATTGCCGGCCGGGGAAATATGGTCGGTGGTGACCGAGTCCCCGAGCAGGGCCAGGACCCGGGCGCCCTCGACGTTTTGGATGACCGGCGGTGGCCCGCCGATGCCGTCGAAGAACGGCGGATGCTGGATATAGGTCGAGTCCGACTGCCAGACGTAGGTGGCTGCCTGCGGCACCTCGATGGCCTGCCATTGCTCGTCGCCGGCGAACACGGCGGCATATTCCTTGTGGAACATGCTGGTATCCACCTTGGCCACGGCTTCGGCCACTTCCTGGCTGCTGGGCCAGATGTCCCGCAGGTACACGGGTTTGCCGTCCCGGTCGTTGCCCAGGGGTTCGCTGCCGATATCGATGCGCACCGTGCCCGCCAGGGCATAGGCCACCACCAGGGGCGGCGAGGCCAGCCAGTTGGTCTTGACCAGCGGATGCACGCGGCCTTCGAAGTTGCGGTTGCCCGACAGGACCGAGGCTACCGTCAGGTCGGCCTTCTGGATGGCCTTTTCGATCGGCTCGGGCAATGGTCCGGAATTACCGATGCAGGTCGTGCAGCCATAGCCCACCAGGGCGAAACCCAATTGGTCCAGATACTCGGTCAACCCGGCGGCCCGGTAGTAATCGGTGACCACCTTGGAGCCGGGCGCCAGGGAACTCTTGACCCAGGGTTTGCGGGTCAGGCCTTTCTCCACGGCTTTCTTCGCCAGCAGCCCGGCGGCCATCATCACGCTGGGGTTGGAGGTGTTGGTGCAGGAGGTGATGGCGGCGATCACCACCGCGCCGTTCTTCAGGCGATGGGTCTGGCCTTCGAATTCATACTCGGCTTCTCCCACCTGATCGGCATTGCCCACCGCGACGCCGCCACCGCCTTCGCTTTCCAGGCGGCCTTCTTCCTTGCTGGTGGGTTTGACCTGCAACCCCAGGAAGTCGTCGAACGCCTGGCCGACGTTGGCCAGCGAGACCCTGTCCTGAGGCCGTTTGGGCCCTGCCAGGCTGGCGTCGACGCTGCCCATGTCCAGCTCCAGGGTGTCGGTGAACACCGGTTCCTGGCCAGGCAGCCGCCACAGGCCCTGGGCCTTGCAGTAGGCTTCCACCAGTTTCACGGTGTCCGCCGGTCGCCCGGACAGGCGCAAGTAGTCCAGGGTCACGTCGTCCACCGGGAAAAATCCGCAGGTGGCGCCGTACTCGGGGGCCATGTTGGCGATGGTGGCGCGGTCGGCCAGGGGCAGATCGGCGAGGCCGTCGCCATAGAACTCGACGAATTTACCCACCACGCCTTTCTTGCGCAGCATCTGCGTGACGGTCAGCACCAGGTCGGTGGCGGTAATGCCCTCGCGCAGCTTGCCGGTGAGTTTGAAACCGATGACCTCGGGAATCAGCATCGACACCGGCTGGCCGAGCATGGCGGCCTCGGCCTCGATCCCGCCGACGCCCCAGCCCAGGACACCGAGGCCATTGATCATGGTGGTGTGGGAATCGGTGCCCACCAGTGTGTCGGGAAAGGCGTAGGTGCGTCCTTCTTCTTCACGGGTCCACACAGTGCGTCCCAGATATTCGAGATTGACCTGGTGGCAGATGCCAGTGCCCGGCGGGACCACGCTGAAGTTGTCGAAGGCGCTCTGGCCCCAGCGCAGGAAGGCGTAGCGTTCGCCATTGCGCTGCATTTCGATATCGACGTTCTGCTCGAACGCCTGTTGGCTGGCGAACTTGTCCACCATCACCGAGTGGTCGATCACCAGGTCCACCGGCGACAGTGGATTGATCCGCTGGGGATCGCCGCCGGCCTTTTCCACGGCGGCGCGCATGGCGGCCAGGTCGACGACGGCCGGGACGCCGGTGAAGTCCTGCATCAGCACCCGGGCCGGGCGATACTGGATCTCGCGGTCGGAACGTCGTTCTTTAAGCCATCCGGCCAGGGCCTTGAGGTCGGCCCCGGTGACGGTCTTTTCATCTTCCCAGCGCAGCAGGTTCTCCAGCAGGACCTTGAGAGACATGGGCAGCCTGTCCAGGTCGCCCAGGCTTCGGGCAGCATCCGGCAGGCTGAAATAATGGTAGGTCCTGGCGTCGACTTGCAGCGTCTTGAGGGTTTTCAGGCTATCGAGGGAGGGCATTGAGATCACTCCTTTGAGTCCGCACGGCTACGGACTGACGGAACAGACAGAGCCTTTAACCTAGCCCTGATTTCAAGTAATGACTAATCACAGGACACCGCGGGCAGGTTTGGGGTTCCGAACTCCGTTATGATGCGCCGGTTTCGTGACAGGCTTTGCTACGGAGTTTCAATGAACACGCTTTTCATGCATTGCCGGCCGGGTTTCGAGGGAGAAGTCTGCTCCGAAATCGCCGAACACGCCGCGCGCCTGAACGTGGCCGGCTATGCCAAGGCCAAGCCGGCCAGTGCTTGCGCAGAATTCGTCTGTACGCAAGACGAGGGTGCCGAGCGATTGATGCGCGGCCAGCGTTTTGCCGATCTGATCTTCCCTCGCCAATGGGCCCGCGGCACCTTCATCGAGCTGCCGGAAACCGACCGCATCAGTGTCATCCTGTCCCACATGAGCGCATTCCCCACCTGCGGCAGCCTGTGGCTGGAGGTGCTGGACACCAACGATGGCAAGGAGCTTTCGAACTTCTGCAAGAAATTCGAGGGGCCCTTGCGCAAGGCGCTGATCGGGGCCGGCAAACTGATCGACGATGACGCCCGGCCGCGTCTGCTGTTGACCTTCAAGAGCGGCCGTGAAGTGTTTCTCGGGCTGGCGGAAGCCGACAACTCGGCAATGTGGCCCATGGGCATCCCGCGCCTGAAGTTTCCGCGGGAGGCGCCGAGCCGCTCCACGCTCAAGCTTGAAGAGGCCTGGCACCATTTCATACCCCGGGACCAGTGGGACGAGCGGCTGCACAGCGACATGACCGGTGTCGACCTGGGCGCCGCGCCGGGTGGCTGGACCTGGCAGCTGGTCAATCGCGGCATGCTGGTGACCGCCATCGATAACGGTCCGATGGCCGAGAGCCTGATGGAAACCGGCCTGGTGCAACACCTGATGGCGGATGGCTTTACCTTCAAGCCGAAACAACCGGTGGACTGGATGGTCTGCGACATCGTCGAGAAGCCGGCGCGCAACGCGGCGATGCTGGAGGAGTGGATCGGCGAGGGTCACTGTCGCGAGGCGGTGGTCAATCTCAAGCTGCCAATGAAGCAGCGTTATGCCGAAGTCAAACGTCTGCTCGAACGCATCGCCGATGGTTTCAAGGCGCGAGGCGTCAAGGTGCAGATCGGCTGCAAGCAGCTGTATCACGACCGTGAGGAGGTGACGTGCCATTTACGGCGGTTGGACACGAAGAAGCCGAAGTCCCGCTAGCCCTCGGAATTGATGCAGTTCCTTGTGGGAGCGAGTCTCGATGACGTCGGTACATTCAACATGGATGCAAGCTGACCCACCGCTGTCGCGAGCAAGCTCGCTCCCACAGGAGGCAGTGTGAAGCCAGGGGTGACCGAGCGCCGACATTGCGCGACAATGCCCGCCAGTTTCAGGAGTGAAAGATGAGTCAGATGAACGATACGCCGGTCGACGGCACCCTGGATGCCAGCGGTCTCAATTGCCCTGAGCCGGTGATGATGCTGCACCAGCACATCCGCGACCTGGTGCCGGGCGGGCTGTTGATGGTGATTGCCACCGATCCCTCGACCCGCCGTGATATTCCCAAGTTCTGCGTGTTCCTCGACCACCAATTGGTGGCCCAGGACGAAGAGAACGGCACCTACCGCTACTGGATCCGCAAGAAGCTCGCTTAACCCGCCGAGCGGCTGATGCGGATCTGCTTGCGTGCGCTGCGGGCCAGGCGGATCGACAGCATCAGCGCCGCGCAGCTCAAGCCAACGATCAACCCCTGCCACAGCCCGCTCGGGCCGCTGGCCGCCCCCAGCCAATCGGTCAGCCCCAGGGCGTAACCCACCGGCAGGCCGATGCCCCAATAGGCGAACAGCGTCAGGATCATCGTCACCCGAGTATCCTGGTAGCCGCGCAAGGCACCCGCCGCCGTCACCTGGATGCCATCGGAAAACTGGAACAGCGCCGCGTAGACGATCAGCATCGACGCCACTTCGATCACCACGGGGTCGGCGGTATAGATCGAGGCGATGGGGCCACGCAAGCCGAACATCAGGCTGGCCGACAGGCAGGCGTACGCCAGGGCGGCCCCCATGCCGACGCCGGCGGCAAAGCGTGCTTCCCGAGGCTGGCGTCGCCCCAGGGCCTGGCCGACCCGCACCGTCACGGCCATGCCCAGGGAATAGGGGATCATGAACACCAGGGAGCTGAAGTTCAGGGCGATCTGGTGCCCGGCCACCACCGTAGCGCCCAGGCTGCCGATCAGCAGGGCGATCACCGCAAAGATGCTCGACTCGGCGAACACGGCGATGCCAATGGGCAGGCCGATGCCCAGCAGGCGCTTGATGACCGTCCACTGCGGCCAGTCGAAACGGCTGAACAGACGGCTCGATCGATAGGCCGGTGCCCAGCGCGCCCAACCGGCCATGCCCAGGGCCATGACCCACATGACGATGGCCGTGGCCCAGCCACAACCGACGCCCCCCATGGCCGGCACGCCCAGGTGCCCATAGATGAAGATGTAATTGAGCGGGATGTTCAGTGCCAGCCCGCACAACCCCAACACCATCGCGGGTCGAGTGCGGCCCAGGCCGTCGCTGAAGCAGCGCAGTACGTGGTACAGCGCCACCGCCGGCAGGCCGGAACCGATGCCCCGCAGGTATTCCATGCACGGTCCGACCAGTTCGGGGTCCACCTTCATGAGGTGCAGGATCGGTTCGGCGCTGTACAGCGCCAGTGTCGCCAGCAATCCCACTGCCAATGCCAGCCACAGCGCCTGGCGCACCAGCGGTCCGATCTCGTCGAAGGTCCCGGCGCCGAAGCGCTGGGCAACTTTGGGCGTGGTGGCCAGCAATGTCCCGGTCATCAACAGGAACACCGGCACCCAGATGGAGTTGCCCAGTGCCACCGCCGCCAGGTCCCGTGGACCGACACGGCCGGCCATCACCGCATCGACAAAGCCCATGGCGGTGGTCGCCAGCTGCGCCACCATGATCGGCAATGCCAGGGCCAGCAGCGTCTTGAGCTCCAGGCGGACCCGGGCCGGGCGGGAGAGGGTGACGGCGGTGTCGATTACAGGATTCACAGGCGAAGCGTCCGAGAAATAGCATGAAACGGCGGATTCTACGCCTTGACACGGCGGTCAGGAAAAAACCTGTGTTGTGGATTTGTAATCGCCTGCTCGACTTGTGAATGCACGGGCTGAGCGGAACGCCTACACTGCCCATCCCGCCAAAGGAGCTCTGCCATGCTGATCGTCGCCGACGAAAACATCCCCCTGCTCGATGCATTCTTTCAAGGTTTCGGCGAGATTCGCCGGGTACCGGGGCGGGGCATCGACCGGGCGCTGGTCGCCCAGGCCGATATTCTGCTGGTGCGTTCGGTCAGCCAGGTCAACCGGGCGCTGCTGGAAGGCAGCAAGGTGCGCTTCGTCGGTACCTGCACCATCGGTACCGATCACCTGGACCTGGCCTACTTCGCCGAGGCCGGTATCCGCTGGGCCAGCGCGCCGGGTTGCAATGCCCGTGGCGTGGTGGACTATGTGCTGGGCAGCCTGATGACCCTGGCCGAGATCGAAGGCGCGGATTTGCGTCAGCGCACCTTCGGCGTGGTCGGCGCGGGCCAGGTGGGCGGGCGCTTGATCCAAGTGCTCAGGGGGCTGGGCTGGACGGTGAAAGTCTGCGATCCACCTCGCCAGGCCGCCGAGGGCGGGGACTATGTCAGCCTGGAGCAGATCATCGAGCAGTGCGACGTGATCAGCCTGCACACGCCATTGACCCGCGATGGCGGGCAGCCGACCTGGCATCTGTTCGACGAAGCACGCCTGAACATGCTCAAGCCTGGCACCTGGTTGATCAACGCCGCGCGTGGGCCGGTCATCGACAACGTCGCGCTGCGCAGCGTGCTGCTGGAGCGCGAAGACCTGCAAGCGGTGCTGGACGTCTGGGAGCAGGAGCCGACGGTGGATGTGGACCTGGCCGACCTGTGCGTGATCGCCACGCCACACATTGCCGGTTATAGCCTTGACGGTCGCCAGCGCGGCACGGCGCAGATCTACGCGGCCTTGTGCGATTTCCTGGAGCGCCCGGCGCAAGTCAGCCTTGCCGACCTGCTGCCCAGGCCATGGCTGGGTGGCATCACCCTGGATGCCGCGACGGACCCGGCCTGGGCCTTGGCGGCGCTGTGCCGCAGCGTCTACGACCCACGTCGCGACGATGCAGATTTTCGTCGCAGTCTCGTCGGCACGGTAGACGAACAGCGCCGCGCTTTCGATGCCTTGCGCAAGCATTACCCGCCACGCCGGGAGATCGACAGCCTGAAGGTGCACATCGAAGGGCACTCCCCGGCATTGCAGCAGATCGTGACCGCGCTGGGGGCCACCGCGGAATAGGGCCGTTTACGTGGCGCGATGGGGCTGGGATGACAGATAAGTTGCCTATCCAGGCAGGCAGAAAAAACCCGACGTCGAGGTCGGGTTCAGTTGAAGACGGGCTGTATCACTTTTGTTCGGCAGGCTTGACCAGTCGTTTCTCCAGCTCGCTGCAGGCTTTCTGGATCATGTCTTCGGTGATCGGGACTTCGCGCCCTTGGGCGTCGATGAACGAGCAGCCCAGGGACTGGTCCGGTTGCGTGCGGATCACTTGAATCTTGTCGTCGCTGCTGTGTTGCAAGGACATGGCCTGTCTCCTCATCAGGTTGTGTGCCTAGTTTAGTGTCGCCAGGTGACCGAGCCATGACACTCCTTGTAGGTTCATGGCGACACCTTCACTCAAACAGAAACATCGTTGCGTTTCCACCCAGACTTTAGACCGATAACATCTAGTCACTAGTCGTTGTGGTCATATTTAACCTGACTCATTCTGATTCAACTTGGTTCCGCTGTGTTTTCGGCACCGTTGCCGATCCCGTTCCCGTTGCATTATCGGACGTTCCTGAATGCTTTCTTCTCGACATCGCCGGGCCATTGGCCTGGCCAGTGGTTTTATCGCCCCCTACCGCAAGCAGGTCGCCGGTGCCTTGCTGGCCCTTATCGTCACGGCGGGCATAACCTTGTCCATGGGCCAGGGCATCCGGTTACTGGTGGATCAGGGCTTCATGACCCGTTCCCCTCATCTGCTCAACCAGTCCATCGGGTTGTTCATGGTGCTGGTGGCGGGGTTGGCGGTCGGCACCTTCGCCCGCTTCTACCTGGTGTCCTGGATTGGCGAGCGCGTGGTGGCCGATATCCGCCGCCAGGTGTTCAACCACCTGGTGTACTTGCACCCGGGGTTCTACGAGAACAACCGCAGTTCCGAAATCCAGTCGCGCCTGACCGCAGATACCACCTTGCTGCAATCGGTGATCGGTTCTTCGCTGTCGTTGTTCCTGCGCAATGCCTTGATGGTGGTCGGCGGCATCGTGCTGCTGTTCGTCACCAACCCCAAGCTCACCAGCATCGTGGTGATTGCCTTGCCGCTGGTGCTGGCGCCGATCCTGGTTTTCGGGCGCCGGGTGCGCAGCCTGTCCCGCGAGAGCCAGGACCGCATCGCCGATGTCGGCAGCTACGTCGCCGAAACCCTGGGCCAGATCAAGACCGTCCAGGCCTACAATCATCAGGTCCAGGACGAGGGACGTTTCGCCGTCACGGTGGAGCAGGCTTTCGACACGGCTCGCAAGCGCATCGCCCAGCGGGCCTGGCTGATCACGCTGGTGATCGTGCTGGTGCTGGGAGCGGTAGGGGTCATGCTCTGGGTGGGCGGCATGGACGTGATCGCCGGACGGATTTCCGGCGGTGAACTGGCTGCTTTCGTGTTCTACAGCCTGATCGTCGGCAGTGCCTTCGGCACCTTGAGCGAGGTGATCGGCGAGCTGCAGCGGGCAGCCGGTGCCGCGGAACGCATCGCCGAACTGCTGCGCTCGCAGAACATCATCCAGCCTCCAAGCTCGGGCCTGGTGACCTTGCCCCCGCGGGTGCGGGGTGATCTGCGTCTCGAGGGCGTGCGTTTTTCCTATCCCTCCCGGCCGGAAAGCTACGCGGTCGATGGCCTGGACCTGAGCGTCAGGGCTGGTGAGACCCTGGCCCTGGTCGGGCCGTCCGGGGCGGGCAAATCCACCGTGTATGACTTGTTGCTGCGATTCTACGACCCACAGCAGGGCCGGATCCTGATCGACGACGTACCGTTGACCCGGCTCGATCCGCTGGACCTGCGGCGTCATTTCGCCCTGGTGTCGCAGAATCCGGCACTGTTTTTCGGCACCGTGGAAGAAAACCTCCGCTACGGCAATCCCCAGGCGACCTCCGCGCAGGTACGCGAGGCGGCGCAGATCGCCCACGCCCATGACTTCATCGAAAAAATGCCCGATGGCTACCAGACCCACCTGGGCGATGGTGGCCTGGGGCTGTCCGGTGGCCAGCGCCAACGCCTGGCCATCGCGCGGGCGCTGCTGGTGGATGCACCGATCCTGCTGCTGGACGAGGCCACCAGCGCCCTCGATGCGCAAAGCGAACACTTGATCCAGCAAGCCCTGCCCAGTCTGATGAAGAACCGTACCACCCTGGTCATCGCCCATCGCCTGGCGACGGTGAAGAACGCCGACCGGATCGCGGTGATGGACCAGGGCAAAGTGGTTGCCGTGGGCACTCATCAGGAGCTGGTGGCCAGCAATGCGCTGTATGCGCGGTTGGCGGCGTTGCAGTTCGATGCTGGCCGGGAGTCGGCAACTGGCTGAGGACTGCCGCCGTAAGGTCCGGTAACCGACAAAAAAATGCCCGTGGCTTTCTATACGGGCATTTTTTTGCTTTTGAGGAACCGCTTGCCGCTTGAAGCTCGACGCTAACCCTCACTGATCATCGAAGTACCGCTCGTGCCAATCCACCAACGGCTGCGGCGAGTTGAGTTTCTGGCCGTAGATCACCGAGTAGGACAACACGTTCTGCACGTATTGGCGGGTTTCATCAAACGGGATGCTCTCGACCCAGACGTCGAAGCTCAGGTGATCGGCGCCACGCAGCCACTGGCGTACGCGCCCGGGGCCGGCATTGTAGGCGGCCGAAGCCAGTACGCGGTTGCCGTTGAACTGGCTGTGCACCTGGCTCAGGTAGGCCGCGCCCAGCTGGATGTTCTTGTCGGGGTTCAATACCTGCTGTGGCGAGGCCAGGGGGATGCTGAACTTGCGCGCGGTCTCCTTGGCGGTGCCGGGCATCAGTTGCATCAGGCCGGCGGCACCGACGCTGGAGCGGGCGTCATCCATAAAGGCACTTTCCTGGCGGGTGATCGCGAAGACCCAGCTCGAATGCAGGCCACGAACCTTGGCCTCGCGCACCAGGGTCTCGCGGTGGGCCATCGGGAAGCGGATGTCCAGGTCGTCCCAGTACTTGGCCTGGCTGATGGTGCGGATCGCCGGGAAATACCATTTCAGGTCATAGGCGAGTTTCGCCTGGGCGACCATTTCCTCCCGGCTGAAATGCCGGCTGACGTGGTACCACTCGCGGCGACCGTCGACGATCTGCCCGCGGGCATGAAACTCCAGCGCCCGGCGTACGCCAGGGGTATTGCGCACCTTGTTGACCAGCGCCTGGCTCATCACCAGCGGTTTGTTGACCAGGGAGTAGGGCGACTGGGAGCGGTCGGCGGCCAGGAACCCGTAGAAGTCCCGCTCACGCGCCAGGTGCTTGTAAAGCGCCTGTGCCTCGGGGTTCTGCGGTTGCGCCAGTTCCAGGCTACGGGCCTGCCAGTAGCGCCAGCGGTTGGTGGTGGCCAGCGACTCGGGCAGGCGCCGGCTCAATTCATAGGCCTCGTTCCAGCGACCCAGGCGCAGCAACAGGCGCAGGCGCCATTCCGACACGGTGTCGTCCCGCAGCTCTGGATCGTATCTGGTCATCACGTCCAGGGCACGACTGTCGAAACGCTTGGCCAGGGTCAGGCCGATCTCCCGGGCGATGGCGACCTTCTCGTCGCGGGAAAAGTGCATGGTGCTGGCGTAGCCGTCCAGCAATGCCATGGCTTTGTCAGGATCCTGGCGGGCGAGGCGGCGCAGGCCGAGGCTGACGATATCGGACATGGGTTCGTCCGCCGGGCTGAAGCGCGACGGCTGGTTGAGCAGTTCGGGTTTCTGCGCCACGTCCACCAGCAATTTGCCTCGGGGGGCGAGGGTGGTCAGGCCGCTGACCAGGCTGTTGGCCAGCGGATAGTTGCGGGCCTGGGCGGCCAGCTTGGCCCGCTCCCAGCGTTTCTGTTCCGTCAACTGGCCCTGGGAGGCCCACAGGCCGAACAGCGCGTCGCACGCCTGCGGCTGGGACTTGCCGGTGAGCCAGAGTTTCTCGGTGTTGGCGTAGCCTTCGGCCTTCAAGCCATGGGTGAGCTGGTATTGGGCATTGAGGCAGTCCAGTTCGGTGAAGTTGAGCTTGGGGTCGTAATACTTGACGAAGGTCTGCCAGTCGCCGCGTTCGCTCAGCCAGCGCAGCCAGCGCAACTTCATCCAGTTGGCCTGGGGCAGGTCACCGTGTTCAGCGAGGAACTTCTCGATTTCGGCGTTGCTGGCGCTCTTGAGGCGCGCGGTCAGTTCGTCATAGGCCAGGTACGGCTCCAGCGGATAGTCGCGCAAGGCCTGGCTGTAGCGCAAGTACGGGCCGGAGTCGCCCTTGGCCAGGGCACGCTTGGCCTCATCGTAATACTGGCGTTGAGTGGAGATATCCACCGCCTGGGCGGTCTGGATGGCAGTGGCACACACGAAAAAACAGGACAAGACACTAAAAAGGCGACTGCGCATGATACGTCCGGGCAGAAAAAACATGACAAGCCCAAGGGAAAACCCAGGGTAACTGTCTGTAGCTTAGCCTTTTGCCAGCAAGCGGCGAAAGCTTTGCGGGGCCATCGGTGCAAGTTCGCGGTTTTTGTCGCGCCGAACCTGTAAAGAGCCCTCGGGTGACGAAATAGGCGGCCCTGCAAGGTCCTATCTCGGGTAGAATGCGCGCCCGGTTTTTGGAGAAGCTCATGACCCTGCTCAAATTCAGCGATGTGTCCCTTGCGTTCGGCGCCATGCCGTTGTTGGACAAGGTGTCCTGGCAGATCGCCCGTGGCGAGCGGGTGTGCATCATCGGCCGCAACGGTACCGGCAAGTCCAGCATGATGAAGCTGGTCAAGGGTGACCAGAAGCCCGACGACGGCTCCGTCTGGCGGGCCCCGGGCCTGAAGATCGGCGAATTGCCCCAGGAATTGCCGGTGGCCGACGAGCGGACTGTGTTCGATGTGGTTGCCGAGGGCCTGGACGGCGTCGGTGCGCTGCTGGCCGAGTATCATCACCTGAGCCAGAACATCGTCACCGATGCCGACCTGGAAAAGCTGATGCACGTGCAGCACGACCTTGAGGCACGTGATGGCTGGCGCCTGCAGCAACTGGTCGACAGCACCCTGAGCCGCCTGCAATTGCCGGCCGACAAGACCCTGGCCGATCTGTCCGGTGGCTGGCGCCGCCGGGTCCTGCTGGCCCAGGCCCTGGTGTCCGAGCCGGACCTGCTGCTGCTCGACGAACCGACCAACCACCTGGACATCGGCGCCATCGCCTGGCTCGAAGAGGCCTTGAAGGACTTCCAGGGGGCGGTGCTGTTCATCACCCACGACCGTTCTTTCCTGCAGAACCTGGCGACCCGCATCCTCGAGCTGGATCGCGGCGGCCTGATCGACTGGAACGGCGACTACGCCAGTTTCCTGGTGCACAAGGAAGCCATGCTGGCGGCCGAAGAAACCGCCAATGCCTTGTTCGACAAGCGCCTGGCCCAGGAAGAAGTCTGGATTCGCCAGGGCATCAAGGCCCGGCGTACTCGCAACGAAGGCCGCGTACGCGCCCTCAAGGCCCTGCGTGTCGAACGCAGCGAGCGTCGCGAGCGTACCGGCAAGGCCAATATCCAGCTCGACACCGCCGAGAAGTCCGGCAAGCAGGTGATGGTGCTGGAGAACGTCAGCTTTGCCCATCCGGGCGGACCGCTCCTGGTCAAGGACTTTTCCATGGTCCTGCAGCGGGGCGACCGTATCGGCCTGCTGGGTGCCAACGGCACCGGCAAGACCACCTTGCTCAAGCTGATGCTCGGTGGCCTGACGCCTACCAGCGGCAAGGTAGAAGAGGGCACCAGGATCGATGTCGCCTACTTCGACCAGTTGCGCCATCAGCTGGATCTGGAAAAGACGGTGATCGACAACGTCGCCGAGGGCCGCGACTTCATCGAGATCGATGGCCAGAGCCGCCACGTACTGAGCTACCTGGGCGACTTCCTGTTCAGCCCCCAGCGTGCGCGTACGCCGGTCAAGGCCTTGTCCGGCGGTGAGCGTGCCCGTCTCTTGCTGGCGAAGCTGTTCAGTAAGCCGGCGAACCTGCTGGTGCTCGACGAACCGACCAACGACCTGGACGTGGAAACCCTGGAGTTGCTGGAAGAAGTGTTGCTGACCTTCAGCGGCACGGTGCTGATGGTCAGTCACGACCGGGCCTTCCTCGACAACGTGGTTACCAGCACCCTGGTGTTCGAAGGCGAGGGACAGGTTCGCGAATACGTCGGCGGGTATCAGGACTGGTTGCGCCAGGGTGGCTCGCCGCGCCTCCTGGGCGTGACCGAGAGCAAGTCCGGCAAGGCCGACCTGAACTCGGCCGTGGTCAAGGCCGAACCTGCACCGGTTGTCTCGGCTGCCGCCCCGGCACCGGCCAGGAAAAAACTCAGCTATAAGCTGCAGCGCGAGCTGGAAGCCTTGCCCGGCGATATCGAGGCCAAGGAAGCGCAGATCGCGGCGGTGGAAGCTGAAATGGCGGAGGCCGGTTTCTATCAGCGCCCTCCCGCCGAAACCGCCAAGGTGATCGCGCAGCTGGAGCAGTTGCAGGCCGAGCTGGATGCCTTGGTCGAGCGCTGGGCCGAACTGGACGCGTGATCAACCGTTGCAAGTAAATCCCGGCGTTCAGCAATGAATACCGGGATTTTCATTTGAAACGCTCTCCATGGGGAGCAAGCAGGCTCGCTCCCCATGGATCATGTGCGCTTGATCAGGTGCACCGCCAGCACATCGCAAGGCGCGCCGTGCAGCACATCATTGGCGGTAGAGCCCAGCAGCAGTGCCAGGCCATGGCGACCGTGGCTGCCGACCACGATCAGGTCGCAGCCCTGTTCCTTGGCCAGGTGGTGGATTTCCTGGCGCGGCTGGCCGTAGGTCAGGTGGCTGAATTCCTTCTTCAGGGCCGGATATTTCGCGATCAGTCGGTCAAGGCGTTCCTTGGCCTGGTCGAATTGCTGTTGTTGCAGCTGGGATAGGTCCATTGGCACGTCGCCGCCGAAGGCCATGGCCATCGGTTCGACGATATGCACCAGCGAAAGCTTGGTGTCTCGGCCTTCGCAAAGCGCGAGGGCACGCTTGACGACGGGATCGCATTCTTCAGTAAGGTCGACGGCGACCAGGATGTGTTCGTAGTACATGGAAAGCACTCCAGAGAATTGCGATACGGTTAAGTATGGCTGGTTTCAAGCGCATTGACGGCGACCTCGGTCAATGGCCCATCAGAATTCGGGAGTACAGATATGACGGTCTGGATAGTGGTGTCAATCCTGCTGGTGGTGTTGAGCCCCCTGGCATGGTTGCGGCCGTCCCGTGTACAGAGCGGTCGCATGGTCCTGCGCATGGAGGCGCGGCGCCTCGGCCTGGCCATGCAACTGGCACCCCAGGAGTGGCCGCACTGGCTCGAGCCGCAGCCACCGAATCCTTGCGCCCAGTACCTCCGGCCCCGGCGCGGCAAGCAACCGGCCAGTTGGAGCTACTGGCAAAGCGCGCCAGGTGTCTGGGTCAACCAGTGGCGGGAAGCCTGCCAGGATGAGGCGCTGCTCGCCCATCTGGAGAAGCTGCCCGCCAACGTCTACAAGATCGAAGCCGATCGGCAAATGATCGCGTTGTACTGGGGCGAAAAAGGCGAGGCCACTGTATTGCAGGACATTTCCGATGTGCTCAAGGCATTGGCTTGACGGGGCGGCGAAAGGTCATGGGGCGTCTCCGTCCGCACCCATAAAAAAGCCCGACAGCTTCATCGGGCGGGTTGGCCAGGCAGGCCGGTAAACAGAATTCTTGTCCGGACGTTCGTTCGCGACCTCATCAGCCGACCGTTTTCAAACGCACTTACGCCAGCATAGCCGGTCGAAATCAGCGTGCCTGGAATTAGGGCGACTTTTCTAATTATTGATCTTATGAATGGCCTTGCATGCGGCGCCGTGTTGCGGATCCGTACGGTACGGAAATGACTGTCAAGTCGCGCTCGGCGCCCTGTTTAGGGCGATTGACAATTGTCGGAATTTCCGTGAAGGTGACGTACCCAAATCAAACGGGCGTATGAATTGAGCGTTTGTATTTTCCGAATGCTCCTACAGAACCCCGACTATCGCGTTGGCGGGTGTGCCTGGCGGATTGGCGTAGCATCGACGGTAACGTCAATGCCGAACCAGTGGTCAGCGTTCAACGTGTACTGTTCAGCGTCCATATCGTGGAGATCAGTTGATGATTTACGAAGGTAAAGCCATCACGGTTAAGGCTCTTGAAAGCGGCATCGTCGAACTCAAGTTCGACCTCAAGGGTGAGTCCGTCAACAAGTTCAACCGTCTAACCCTGAATGAATTGCGTCAGGCCGTGGACACTATCAAGGCAGATGCTTCGATCAAGGGTGTGATCGTCAGCAGTGGCAAGGACGTCTTCATCGTCGGCGCCGACATCACCGAGTTCGTCGACAACTTCAAGCTGCCCGATGCCGAACTGATCGCCGGCAACCTCGAAGCCAACCGTATCTTCAGCGATTTCGAAGACCTCAATGTTCCGACCGTCGCGGCCATCAACGGTATCGCCCTGGGTGGCGGCCTGGAAATGTGCCTGGCGGCGGATTATCGCGTCATGTCCACATCGGCCAAGATCGGCCTGCCGGAAGTCAAGCTGGGCATCTATCCGGGCTTTGGTGGCACCGTGCGCCTGCCCCGCCTGATCGGCGTCGACAACGCCATCGAATGGATTGCCGCCGGCAAGGAAAACCGTGCCGAAGACGCGCTGAAAGTCGGTGCCGTGGATGCCGTGGTCGAGCCTGGCAAACTCCAGGAGGCCGCCCTCGAGCTGGTCAAGCGTGCCATCAGCGGTGAGTTCGATTACAAGGCCAAGCGCCAGCCGAAGCTGGAAAAGCTCAAGCTCAACGCCATCGAACAGATGATGGCTTTCGAAACCGCCAAGGGTTTCGTGGCCGGCCAGGCTGGCCCGAACTACCCGGCGCCGGTCGAAGCCATCAAGACCATTCAGAAAGCCGCGAACTTCGGTCGCGACAAGGCCCTGGAAGCCGAAGCCGCCGGCTTCGTCAAACTGGCCAAGACCTCCGCTGCACAAAGCCTGATCGGTCTGTTCCTCAATGACCAGGAACTGAAGAAAAAGGCCAAGGCCTACGACGAAATCGCGCGTGACGTGAAGCAGGCTGCCGTGCTGGGCGCCGGCATCATGGGCGGTGGTATCGCTTATCAGTCGGCGTCCAAGGGCACGCCGATCCTGATGAAAGACATCAACGAGCACGGTATCGAGCAAGGCCTGGCCGAAGCCGCCAAACTGCTGGTGGGCCGCGTCGACAAAGGCCGCATGACCGCCGCGAAGATGGCCGAAGTGCTCAACGGCATTCGCCCGACCTTGTCCTATGGTGACTTCGGCCATGTCGACCTGGTGGTCGAAGCGGTTGTCGAGAATCCGAAGGTCAAGCAGGCGGTATTGGCTGAAGTCGAAGACCAGGTCAAGGAGGACACCATCCTTGCTTCGAACACTTCGACCATTTCCATCTCGCTGCTGGCCAAGGCCCTCAAGCGCCCGGAGAACTTCGTGGGCATGCACTTCTTCAACCCGGTGCACATGATGCCGCTGGTGGAAGTGATCCGGGGCGAGAAGTCCAGCGAACAGGCTATCGCCACCACCGTGGCCTACGCCAAGAAAATGGGCAAGAACCCGATCGTCGTCAACGACTGCCCGGGCTTTTTGGTCAACCGCGTGCTGTTCCCGTACTTCGGCGGTTTTGCCAAGCTGGTCAGCGCCGGCGTGGACTTCGTGCGCATCGACAAGATCATGGAGAAATTCGGCTGGCCGATGGGCCCGGCCTACCTGATGGACGTGGTCGGCATCGACACCGGTCACCATGGCCGCGACGTCATGGCCGAAGGTTTCCCGGACCGCATGAAGGACGACCGTCGTTCCGCCGTTGACGTGCTCTATGAAGCCAAGCGCCTGGGCCAGAAGAACGGCAAGGGCTTCTATGCCTACGAAACCGACAAGCGCGGCAAGCAGAAGAAAGTGGCCGACCCGTCGGTGCTGGAAGTGCTCAAGCCGATCGTCTATGAGCAGCGCGAAGTCACCGACGAGGACATCATCAACTGGATGATGATCCCGCTTTGCCTGGAGACCGTGCGTTGCCTGGAAGACGGCATTGTCGAAACCGCCGCCGAAGCCGACATGGGTCTGGTCTACGGTATCGGTTTCCCTCCATTCCGTGGCGGTGCGCTGCGCTACATCGATTCGATCGGTGTTGCACAGTTCGTTGCCCTGGCTGACCAGTACGCTGATCTGGGCGCGCTGTACCACCCCACCGCGAAGCTGCGTGAAATGGCCAAGAACGGCCAGAGCTTCTTCGGTTAAGCGCCCAACGACTAGAGCGAGAGAACATTTATGAGCTTGAATCCTAGAGACGTCGTGATCGTCGACTTCGGTCGTACGCCGATGGGCCGCTCCAAGGGCGGCATGCACCGCAACACCCGTGCCGAGGACATGTCGGCGCACCTGATCAGCAAGCTGCTGGAGCGCAACGTCAAGGTCGACCCCAATGAAGTCGAAGACGTGATCTGGGGCTGTGTGAACCAGACCCTGGAGCAGGGCTGGAACATCGCCCGCATGGCTTCGCTGATGACCCAGATTCCCCACACGTCGGCCGGCCAGACCGTCAGCCGCCTGTGCGGTTCCTCCATGAGCGCGCTGCACACCGCCGCCCAGGCGATCATGACTGGCAACGGTGACGTGTTCGTCGTCGGTGGTGTCGAGCACATGGGCCACGTGAGCATGATGCACGGCGTCGATCCGAACCCGCATATGTCGCTGTATGCGGCAAAGGCCTCCGGCATGATGGGCCTGACCGCGGAAATGCTCGGCAAGATGCACGGCATCACCCGCGAACAGCAGGACGCCTTTGGCGTGCGCTCCCACCAGCTCGCCCACAAGGCGACCGTGGAAGGCAAGTTCAAGGACGAGATCATCCCGATGCAGGGTTACGACGAGAACGGCTTCCTGAAGTTGTTCGACTACGACGAAACCATCCGTCCGGAAACCACCCTGGAAAGCCTGGCGACCCTCAAGCCGGCCTTCAACCCGAAGGGTGGTACCGTGACGGCCGGCACTTCGTCGCAGATCACCGATGGTGCCTCGTGCATGATCGTGATGTCCGCCCAGCGTGCCCAGGACCTGGGGATCCAGCCGATGGCCGTGATTCGTTCGATGGCGGTAGCGGGTGTGGATCCGGCGATCATGGGCTATGGTCCAGTACCGGCTACCCAGAAAGCCCTGAAGCGTGCCGGCCTGAGCATGGCCGATATCGACTTCATCGAGCTCAACGAAGCTTTCGCTGCACAGGCCCTGCCGGTGCTGAAAGATCTGAAAGTGCTCGACAAGATGGACGAGAAGGTTAACCTGCACGGCGGCGCGATCGCCCTGGGACACCCGTTCGGTTGCTCCGGTGCGCGTATCTCCGGTACGTTGCTGAACGTCATGAAACAGAACGGCGGCACTTTCGGGGTGTCCACCATGTGCATTGGCCTTGGCCAAGGCATCGCCACTGTCTTCGAACGCGTCTAAGCGTTGCGTCGATGGAAGCCGGGGCCGAGTGCCCCGGTTTTTGTTTTTCCGGATTTATTTTGTTTTTATTTTGAAAGGACTTGAGCGAGGGCCGAAGCATGCCGATACAACCAGGGCTCTACCAACATTACAAAGGTCCGCAGTACCGCGTATTCAGCATCGCGCGGCATTCCGAGACCGAGGAAGAAGTGGTCTTCTACCAGGCCCTGTATGGCGATTACGGCTTTTGGGTGCGTCCCTTGAGCATGTTCCAGGAGTCCGTCGAGGTTGACGGCGAACAGGTGCCGCGCTTTGCTTTGGTGCAGGCCGAAGAGAGCATTTTTTCCAGGCCATGAGGCCTTCGTGCGGGACCCCCTGCGCTTGACCTCACCTTACAGCCACTATATATAGCGGTGCCGCGTCAGGCGCCAACCGCCTTTCACTTTTTAGAATTCAGGAATTTTCTGATCCATGGGCAAATCGCTGGTCATTGTGGAATCCCCGGCTAAGGCCAAGACCATCAACAAGTATCTGGGTAACCAATACGTGGTGAAGTCGAGTATCGGCCATATCCGTGACCTGCCCACCAGCGGTTCGGCTAGCGCCAGCAAGGAGCCAGCCGCCAAGCGCGGCAAGGCCACTGCGGGCGAAGCGCCGGCGCTGTCGCCGAAGGAAAAGGCGCGCAAGCAGCTGGTCTCGCGCATGGGAGTCGATCCGGAGCATGGCTGGAAGGCCAAGTACGAGATCCTCCCGGGCAAGGAAAAGGTCATCGAAGAATTGCGTCGGCTCGCCAAGGATGCCGACACCATCTACCTGGCGACGGACTTGGACCGCGAAGGGGAAGCCATCGCCTGGCACCTGCGCGAAGCCATCGGGGGGGATGACAGCCGCTACAAGCGCGTGGTGTTCAACGAGATCACCAAGAAGGCCATCCAGGAAGCGTTCTCCGAGCCGGGCGAGCTGGACATCGATCGGGTCAACGCCCAGCAGGCGCGTCGTTTCCTCGACCGGGTGGTGGGCTACATGGTTTCGCCCCTGCTGTGGGCCAAGATCGCCCGCGGCCTGTCGGCCGGTCGTGTGCAGTCGGTAGCAGTGAAGCTGGTGGTGGAGCGCGAGCGGGAAATTCGTGCGTTCATTCCCGAAGAGTATTGGGAAGTGCATGCGGACCTCGGCACGACCAAGGGCGCGACCGTGCGCTTCGAAGTCGCCCGCGAGAAGGGCGAAGCCTTCAAGCCGCTCAACGAAGCCCAGGCCATGGCTGCGCTGGAGAAGCTCAAGGCTTCCAGCTACAGCATCGTCAAGCGTGAAGACAAGCCGACCAGCAGCAAGCCATCGGCGCCGTTCATTACCTCCACTCTGCAGCAGGCCGCGAGCAACCGCCTGGGCTTCGGCGTGAAGAAAACCATGATGATGGCCCAGCGTCTGTACGAAGCGGGCTACATCACTTACATGCGTACCGACTCGACCAACCTTTCGGCCGATGCCGTGGCGATGGCGCGCACCTACATCGAAAGCGAATTCGGCAAGAAGTACCTGCCGGACACGCCAAATGTCTATAGCAGCAAGGAAGGCGCACAGGAGGCTCACGAAGCGATTCGTCCCTCCGATGCCAATACCGAGCCGAGCAAGCTGTCGGGCATGGAGCGTGATGCCGAGCGCCTGTACGAGCTGATCTGGCGTCAGTTCCTGGCATGCCAGATGCTGCCTGCCCAGTACCTGTCCACCACCGTCAGCGTCGGTGCCGGGGACTTCGAGCTGCGCGCCAAGGGCCGCATCCTCAAGTTCGACGGCTACACCCGGGTCATGCCGCAGATCACCAAGCCTGGGGATGACGATGTCCTGCCGGACATGGCCCAGGGCGACGTGCTGAAACTCATCAAGCTCGATCCGACGCAGCATTTCACCAAGCCACCGGCACGCTACTCGGAAGCCAGCCTGGTCAAGGAGATGGAAAAGCGTGGTATCGGTCGTCCTTCGACTTATGCAGCGATCATTTCCACCATCCAGGATCGTGGCTATGTAGCGCTGCATAATCGTCGGTTCTACTCGGAAAAGATGGGCGATATCGTGACCGAGCGCCTGTCCGAGAGCTTCTCGAACCTGATGGACTACGGCTTTACCGCCGATATGGAAGAGAATCTCGACGATGTGGCCCAGGGCGAGCGGGACTGGAAAAACGTCCTGGATGAGTTCTACGGCGACTTCAAGAAAAAACTCGAAGTGGCGGAGAGCCCGGACAACGGCATGCGGGCCAATCAGCCGGTCATGACCGATATTCCATGCCAGACCTGCGGTCGTCCAATGCAGATCCGCACGGCTTCGACCGGCGTCTTCCTGGGTTGCTCGGGCTACAGCCTGCCACCCAAGGAGCGCTGCAAGGCCACGGTCAACCTGGTTCCGGGGGATGAAATCGCAGCGGACGACGAGGGGGAATCGGAATCCCTGGTGTTGCGTGGCAAGCATCGCTGCCCGATCTGCAGCACGGCGATGGATGCCTACCTGCTGGATGAGAAGCGCAAGCTGCATATCTGCGGTAACAATCCGGATTGTGCGGGCTACGAGATCGAAGAGGGCAGCTATCGCATCAAGGGGTATGAAGGCCCGAGCCTGGAGTGCGACAAGTGCGGTAGCGAGATGCAGCTCAAGACCGGCCGTTTCGGCAAGTTTTTCGGTTGCACCAACCCGACCTGCAAGAACACCCGCAAACTGCTGCGCAGTGGTGACGCCGCACCGCCGAAGATGGATCCGGTGAAGATGCCTGAGCTCAAGTGCGAGAAGGTCAACGACACCTACATCCTGCGTGACGGTGCGTCCGGCCTGTTCCTGGCCGCCAGCCAGTTCCCGAAAAACCGTGAAACCCGGGCACCGCTGGTGATAGAGCTGCTGCCGCACAAGGACGAGATCGATCCCAAGTACCATTTCCTTTGCGAAGCGCCGCAGAAGGATCCGGACGGTCGCCCGGCAGTGATTCGCTACAGTCGCAAGACCAAGGAGCAGTACGTCCAGACTGAGGTCGACGGCAAGCCCACCGGCTGGAAGGCGTACTACGACGGCGGCAAGTGGACCGTTGAAGACAAACGCTGATTGTCGGCAATGACTTGGGGATGAAAGTGCTTGCGTGCGCAGAATGACCAGGCAGCTCCCACAGCACCGTTGTTGAACAGAAAAGGCCCCGTCATGGGGCCTTTTCTGTTTTTGGCTTGCAGTCGCCTCGGTTGATCCATGACACTGTCGCTCTTGCGTGAAGCTTTCATGTCGTTGGGAGGATGCCGCCATGGCCCACGAGCTCTATACCCGCACCAACCAGAAAATCTATTTCGCCGGCCTGTCGCTCGAGGCGCTCGCCAGGGCCGAGGATGGACGAGCAATGAACTCCCCTGCACTGATCCAGGCTGGGCGTGAGTCCGCCTTGTTTCACCTGTACGGTGCGTTATTGGGGTTGTGTCATGAAATCGCAGGCTTCTATCGCTTGCCTCAGGCCAATGCTCCGCGTGCAGAGCTGCTGTTGACCCGCGAGGTCCTCCAGGACATCGCCATCCCCGAGCTGGCGGAAATGATCGAACTGGCTCAGAACCCTGAAACCTGGCTGGCCAGATTGCTGGCGGCCCATGGGGCGCTGTTCCAGCCGCCGCGGGCACCGCACAAGCCCAAGGGCGATGTAACCCAGCCGTTGATTGTGGCGGTCAACCTGGACGAACCGGAGCCTGAGGACGAATTGAGTCGGGAGGAGCTGGAGAGCTGGCGCCAGAATCTCAAAAGCCTGGCGATTCGTTTCCGTGAAGGGTTGAACGAATGCTGATGGTCTTTTCGGACCGTAACGTTCATTGACAACGCTTGGTCAAGATCCCGAGCGAATCCTGGCCGATGGCGATATAATCCTCGCCTTTCGTGGAGAACAGACTTTTATGCCTACGTCCTTTCTAGAAATTGTCGAACTTCCTGACGGCCGCATCGAGCTGCGCAGGGCTGAGGACGAGGGTTCCCTGGTTACCCTGAGTTTCTCCGAAGACGCCAAGGCGTTCCTTCAGGGGCAGCACGTCGAAGTCGCCAAGGCGATGTTGAGCGTGGGTGTCCAAATGGCAGGGCGCCTGGTTGAAGGTGAGTTCAGCAAGGAAGAAGGACCACGGGTTCTTCATTGATATCCGTTTGTCGGTTTTTGAAAGATGATTTGCTGACCGGCTTCTCTGTCCTGGAGAAGCCTCGTGGTTGTCCTACCCCAAACGAATATTCAGGCTTTGTGCGTCTCCGACGCGAGCGGCGCTGATCAACTGTTGCCGCACGGCAGGGGATAGCGGGTTGAGCCAGCTGACCACCGTATGGCTACGGCCCAGGCGCAGTGCTTCGCACGTCAACTGTTGGGCGCTCTGAGTGCCTCGGGGCTGCAGCAGCAGGATACGCTCGCGATTGAGGCCGGCATCTCGCAGCCAGGCTTGGGTAACGCTCGCCGGAGGCGCGATCAGCGTCAACCAGCGAGCGTCCTGGTCCTGGCTCAACTCCCGCAGGATCGGGGCCAGCAGGTTCAGGCAGTTCCCGGCCGCACCACGTAACGACAATTCACTGAAGGCCTCGGGCTCGACGCCCCAGGGTGATTCGATCACATCTTTCAGGACTGGAGCCAAAGGCTGGGCCATGAATGCCTCGAACAGCGGCAGTTGCGTGTGCTGTGGTGTGTGAGGGAAATGCATAAAGCCTCCTTTAGCGGCGAATGACGCCGACGCTCAAGCCTTCGATGACGAGATCCTGTTCTTTCAGGTTCACTTCGATGGGGGCGAATTCGGGGTTTTCGGCGATCAGCCAGACCTTGCTGCCATCGCGCTTGAAGCGCTTGACGGTCACTTCGTCACCGATACGCGCCACGACGATCTGGCCATTGCGGGCTTCGCGAGTGGTGTGCACCGCCAGCAGGTCGCCATCGAAAATGCCGATGTCCTTCATGCTCATGCCGTGGACGCGAAGAAGATAATCGGCCCGGGGATGGAAGAAAGAAGGGTTGATGTTGCAGGATTCTTCGACGTGTTGTTCAGCAAGGATCGGAGCGCCTGCCGCCACGCGGCCAATGATCGGCAGGGTGGTTTCGTCGGCCTTGGCTTCGAAGCCGGGGATGCGGATCCCGCGGGACGCGCCGGGCGTCATTTCGATCGCGCCTTTGCGAGCGAGGGCCTTGAGATGTTCTTCCGCCGCGTTGGGCGACTTGAAACCCAGTTCCTGAGCGATTTCCGCGCGGGTCGGCGGGTAGCCGTTGTCTTCTAGGCAGCGTTTGATGAAGGCCAGAATCTCTGCTTGGCGTGGCGTCAGCTTTAGCATATTGATCGCTCTGTCTTTTTATACAGTGACTGGGATTATATACAGTGGCGGCCGCTTGGCAATCCTCCTTTTTTCTCGGACCGCCGGACGGTAGAAGGAGCTGCTGGATGCGCCATGGCTACAGCCTGTCAAAGGTATGGTTAAATAGCTGACCGCCCGTTCGCAAAACGTCCCGCCAGGCTTGACAACGCGGGGGCTGAAACGTATGTTTCAAACAAGTGTTTGTCAGGCGGAGTAGCCATGGCCCAGTCGGAAACCGTTGAACGCATTCTCGATGCTGCCGAGCAGTTGTTCGCGGAAAAAGGTTTTGCCGAAACCTCGTTGCGTCTGATTACCAGCAAGGCCGGGGTGAACCTGGCGGCGGTGAACTATCATTTCGGCTCGAAGAAGGCGCTGATCCAGGCGGTCTTCTCGCGCTTCCTCGGGCCTTTCTGCCTCAGCCTCGACCGCGAGCTGGAGCGCCGCCAGGCCAAGCCCGACGTCAAGCCCACCCTCGAAGAATTGCTGGAGATGCTGGTCGAGCAGGCGCTTGCCGTGCAACCACGCAGTGGCAACGATCTGTCCATTTTCATGCGCCTCCTGGGCCTGGCCTTCAGCCAGAGCCAGGGACACCTGCGGCGTTACCTCGAAGACATGTACGGCAAGGTGTTCCGCCGCTACATGCTTCTGGTCAACGAAGCCGCACCGCGTATCCCGCCCATCGAGCTGTTCTGGCGCGTGCATTTCATGCTCGGTGCCGCTGCGTTCAGCATGTCCGGTATCAAGGCCTTGAGGGCCATCGCCGAAACCGATTTCGGCGTGAACACGTCCATCGAGCAGGTGATGCGCCTGATGGTGCCGTTCCTGGCGGCCGGCATGCGCGCCGAGAGCGGCGTCACCGACGACGCCATGGCGGCCGCGCAATTGCGTCCGCGCAGCAAATCGACACCGGCGCTCGCCAAGGCCTGAGTGCCCGGTGCATGGGTGGGCGCGGCGGCCTACATCCGCTAAGCTAGCCGCCCATGCACACTCTCGTTTCGAATCCGCCCCATCTCCCATTGCGTGACCGCGTTCTGTCGGGCCAGGCGCCTGAGGGTGCGGTCGCGCAGCCGCCGTGCGGATTCATCATTATCAAGGAACTATTATGACTTCTGGCCTGCAAGGCTCGTTGATGGTGGACGTCGCCGGTACCTGGCTGACGGCCGAGGACCGCCACCTGTTGCGTCAGCCGGAAGTGGGCGGCCTGATCATTTTCGCTCGAAATATCGAGCATCCACGGCAGGTTCGCGAGTTGAGCGCGTCGATACGGGCCATTCGTCCAGACCTTCTGCTGGCGGTGGACCAGGAGGGGGGGCGCGTTCAGCGCCTGCGCCAGGGGTTCGTCCGTTTGCCGGCCATGCGGGCCATTGCCGACAATCCGAATGCCGAATACCTGGCCGAGCAGTGCGGCTGGATCATGGCCACCGAGGTGCTGGCTGTCGGTCTCGACCTGAGCTTCGCGCCGGTGCTGGATCTCGATTACCAGCGCAGCGCCGTGGTTGGTAGTCGTTCTTTCGAAGGTGATCCCGAGCGCGTGGCATCGCTGGCAGGTGCGTTCATTCGTGGCATGAAGGCCGCCGGCATGGCGGCCACCGGCAAGCATTTTCCCGGTCATGGCTGGGCCGAGGCCGACTCTCACGTGGCCATCCCCAATGATGAGCGCAGCCTGGAGCAGATCCGCGCCAATGACCTGGTGCCCTTCGCCAGATTGAGCAAGCAGTTGGCCGCAGTGATGCCCGCCCATGTCATCTATCCCCAGGTCGATGCCAACCCGGCAGGTTTTTCCCGACGCTGGCTGCAGGACATCCTGCGAGGCGAGCTGCAGTTCGACGGCGTGATCTTCAGTGATGACCTGTCGATGGCTGGCGCCCACGTTGTTGGCGATGCTGCCAGTCGCATCGAGGCCGCGCTATCGGCCGGATGCGACATGGGCTTGGTGTGCAACGACCGCGCAGCCGCTGAGCTGGCCTTGAGTGCTGCACAGCGGTTGAAGGTCAAGCCGTCGGCACGGATCGACCGCATGCGTGGCCAGGCGTTCGCCACCACCGAGTATCGCCAGGATCCACGCTGGCTGACGGCGATCGGCGCCTTGAAGGCTGCCCAACTGATCGACTAGGACATCATCGATGGCCGTTCACGCAATCATCGGCGGTACCGGCCTGGCCCAACTGGAGGGCCTGGCCATTCGCCAGTCCCTGACGGTGGAGACACCCTATGGCGCACCGTCCTCCCAGGTGCACATTGGCGAATTCGCCGGGCGTGAAGTCCTGTTCCTGGCTCGTCATGGTCATCCTCATCGCTTCCCGCCCCATCAGGTGAACTATCGCGCCAATCTCTGGGCCCTGAAGCAGGCCGGTGCAGAGGCGATCCTGGCCGTCAACGCCGTGGGTGGGATTCATGCGGCCATGGGGACCGGACATCTTTGCGTGCCCCATCAGTTGATCGATTACACCAGCGGTCGTCAGCACACCTATTTCGCCGATGACCTGGAAGCGGTCACCCATATCGACTTCAGCTATCCCTACAGCGAGCTGCTGCGCCAGCGGCTGATCGCTGCCCTGGTCGCCGAGGGCTGCGACTACAGCGATCGAGGCGTCCATGGCTGTACCCAGGGGCCGCGCCTGGAGACGGCCGCCGAGATCGTACGGCTGGAGCGCGATGGTTGCGACATCGTCGGCATGACCGGCATGCCGGAAGCGGCACTGGCCCGTGAGCTGAAACTGGACTACGCCTGCCTGGCCCTGGTGGTGAACCCGGCCGCCGGGAAATCCGCGACGGTCATCAGCATGGCAGAAATCGAGCAGGCGTTGCGTGACGGGATGGGAACAGTGAAGTCGGTGCTGGCCCGGGTGCTGGCGGCGGGATAGCCGGCTATTGCGGGCCTGTGCGCTCTTACTGGGGAAGGGCGTGGACAGGGGCTTCGCCGACGTCAGCGCTTTTCCAGCTTATCCGGCAGCGGGGCAAACAGCGCCTCGATATCGTCGCTCTGCAATTGCCAGTCTCCTGCCACGCGGCCGTCCAGCACGCCCGCAGCGAGGTCGGATTTTTCTTTTTGCAGCAGCTGTATCTTTTCTTCCACTGTGCCTCGGGCAATCAGCTTGTAGACGAACACCGGTTTTTCCTGGCCGATGCGGTAGGCGCGATCAGTTGCCTGGTTTTCTGTGGCGGGGTTCCACCACGGATCGTAATGGATCACGGTATCGGCCTCGGTCAGGTTCAGGCCCACGCCTCCAGCCTTCAGGCTGATCAGGAAGATCTGGCGCTTACCGCTCTGGAACTCCTTGACGGGCGTGCGCCGATCCCGGGTCTGGCCGGTCAGGATGGCGTAATCGATCCCGCGTTTTTTCAGCTCGCTCTCGATCAGCGCCAGCATCGAGGTGAACTGGGAAAACAGCAGCACCCGGCGGCCTTCTTCGAACAACTCTTCGAGCATTTCCATCAGGCTGTCGAGTTTGCCCGAGGTGCTGCCCTTGCTGGGCAGGTTGGCGTCGTTGATCAGGCGCAAATCGCAACACACCTGGCGCAGCTTGAGCAACGCCTCGAGGATGATGATCTGGCTGCGAGCCACGCCTTTTCGGGTGATCTCGTCGCGGACTTTCTTGTCCATGGCCAGGCGCATGGTTTCGTAGACGTCCCGCTGGGCATCGCTGAGTTCAACCCAATGGACGATCTCGGTCTTGGGCGGCAGTTCCGTCGCCACTTGTTCTTTGGTCCTGCGCAGCAGGAAGGGTTTCACCCGACCATTGAGGTGCTTGAGCCTCGCGTCGCTGCCGCGTTTTTCAATCGGCACGCGGTAATCGCGGTTGAAGCTCTTGACGTCGCCCAGCCACCCCGGCAGAAGGAAATGAAACAGAGACCACAGCTCGCCCAAGTGATTCTCCAGGGGCGTGCCGGACAGGCACAGGCGCTGCCGGGCATTGAGTTCTCGGGCGGCCTGGGCGGCTTTGCTGGTGGGGTTCTTGATGTACTGGGCTTCGTCGAGGATCAGTACATGCAGCGATTGCGCCGCCAGGCGCTCGACATCCTTGGGTAGCAGCGCGTAGGTGGTCAGTACCAGGTCGTAATCGGCCAGCCGATCGAAGTGCTTCTTGCGTCCGGCGCCATACAGGGCCAGCACCTTCAGTTGCGGTGTGAAGTGGGCTGCTTCGTCGAGCCAGTTGGGAATCAGGCTGGTGGGCATTACCACCATGCAGGGCCGGTCCAGGCGGCCGGCATTTTTTTCGCTGAGAATATGCGCCAGGGTCTGTAGGGTCTTGCCCAGGCCCATGTCGTCCGCGAGGATGCCGCCGACTTCCAGCTGCCGCAGCGATTGCATCCAGCTCAAGCCTTCGAGCTGATAAGGCCGCAATGTCGCGTTCAGTCCCTCTGGCGCGGTGGCCGTGTAGTCCTTGATGTCTCGAAGGCGCTGGGCAAGGCTGCGGATATGCTCGCCGCCTTCCCAACGCAAGGGCATGTCCTGCAACGGGTTGAGGCGCAAGGCGTCCGCGTTGTTCAGGCGTAGCTTGGTAGTGCCCGGTTCCTGCAGGTAAAACTCGCCCAGGGTCGCCAGTACCGGTTTCAGTCGGCCATAGGGCAGGGCCACTTGTTGCGGGCCAAACTGCGAATTCGGGCGGTTCGGCAGGTTGACCAGAATCAGTTCGTCGTCGCGCCGTCTCGCCAGGCGTTCCGGGTTGAACAGCTCGATGTGCGAGCGCATCAGGTTCAGCAGGATCGGCAGCAGGCTCAGCCGCTCGCCATTGACGATGATCCCCAGCTCCAGGTCGAACCAGTCCCGCTCCGGCGTTTGCTCGACGGTGGCGTACCAGTCATCCACGGCGGTGAGGTCGAAGCCGAAATCCTCGTCGATCTGCAATTCCCAGCCCTGGCTACGCAGTTTCGGCAGGTCATTGAGCGTGAATGTCAGCCAGGCGCTGTCGTTGACCATTTCGTACAGTTCACCGGCGCTTTCCGGCAGGGCCTTGCTTTGTCGGGTCGCCACCTTGAAGCCGAGGATCCTTAGCTGTTCGCGATAGGACTGTTCCACATCGGTCTGGCGTTTGATCCGCAGCGTTTGGGTTTCCTGGCGAATCAGTACGTCGGTATTGCGCTGGCCGCTGACGTACTCGTCCAGGTAGCTGAACGACAGGGCGGCACGATGCTGGATATAGCGTTGCATCTTGCCATTGCGCGGCTCGAAGGCACTGAACTCGATGCTGGCCAGCCAGAGGCGCGGCACTGGCTGGACGTTGTCCACAAGCACTTGCGGCGGGGCCTTGGGGCTGCGGTTGTCCAGCACCGCCTGAAGTTTTTCCAGCAGTTGCGCGTCTTTTTCGGCGGCCGGGTAGGCCAGGGTTTCCTGGACTTGCAGCAGCACCGCCGCACAGTGCTTGCAGTTGATGCGTACCGGGCAGGAGCACGCCGCTTCAAGCAACAGCAGTGTCCCTTTGGCTGACTCTTTCAGGCGAATGGTCTGACGGTAAACGTTGCCGCCAGAGCCTTCGCAACTGGCGGTAATGGTGCTTTCACCGGCCTCGACGATCCTGATGCGGTTTTCCTGCGCGTAGCGGCGCCCGCGTTCCAGGCTCTGCTCCTTGAATCGATTGACCCAGGAAGGTGCCAGGGGTTTGCTCAGGGGCGAGGGCATAGGCGCGCCGGTCAGTCGGGAATGACGTCAGGCGCCTGCCGTGGGGCGGGCGTGGTCATGGAGGTGATCTTGATTAGCAAGGCAAGATGACCGTTGTCCAGGTAATTGAGCTGGCCATTCTTGGTGTGGCTTTTCTGTTTCAGGCGTTCGCTGGCGGTGACCAGGCCATTGCCATCGATCTGGTTGACCCAGAAGTCGGCATCCACGTCGGTGAAGCGTCCCAGTTTCAGTTCCAGGGTGCCTTCGATAGGGAATTGACCGAACTGTTCGGTGCCGTCGCTGATGGCGACCTTGCTGCCCTGTTCGCCCAGGGTCTGTTGCCAGGCTTTGTGCATCAGCACCGTGTACTGGCCGCTTGCGTTGAGTTTCTCCACGATGTTGCCCATGGCTGGCGCGCGCTGGCTGTCCGCGGCCAGGCGTTGCGCGCCGGCATCCCAGTCCTCCGGTGCGGCGCGACTGATGATTGCCGGCTCGGCATTCTGGCGTACCAGGATCATTTCAACCTGATACAGGTCGTCGGCGAACGCCAGGGGAGCGACCAGGGTCATCAACAAGGTCAGTGAGCGAAACAGGCGCATGGGGCGTCCTTCAAGCAGTGGTCGGGGTGAGGCGCTCGAACAGCGCTTCTACGGTATTGAAACGCTCTTCCGGGCGTTCCATGGGCACCATGAACTTGAACATCGTGGCACCCTCGAACTTGTAGCGTTTGGGCTGGCCCTGGATCAGCTTGATCAGCACCAGCGGATCGACCGGGGTCTGGGCCTCGAACTCGATACGGCCGCCGTTGGGCCCGCCGTCGACTTTCTTGATGCCCAATTGCTCGGCCTTGAGCTTGAGTAGCGTGGTACGTACCAGGTTCTTGGTCGGCTCCGGCAGCAGGCCGAAGCGGTCGATCATCTCCACTTGCAGGTCCTTGAGGCCTTCTTCATCGCTGGCCGAGGCGATGCGTTTGTAGAGAATCAGCCGCGCATGCACGTCCGGCAGATAGTCCTCGGGAATCAGCGCCGGTACCCGGAGGTTGATTTCCGGCCCGCCACCCAGGGGCTGGTCGAGGTTCGGCTGTTCGCCCTTGCGGATCGACTTGACGGCCCGTTCGAGCATTTCCATGTACAGGGTGAAGCCGACGGCCTGGATCTGGCCACTCTGGCCATCGCCCAGCAGCTCACCGGCGCCGCGGATTTCCAGGTCGTTGGTCGCCAGTACGAAGCCCGCGCCGAGGTCCTGGGTATTGGCGATGGCCTCCAGGCGTTTCTCAGCATCCGGGGTGATCTGCTGGCGTGGCGGTGTCAGCAGGTAGGCATAGGCCTGGTGATGGCTGCGCCCGACCCGACCGCGCAACTGGTGCAACTGGGCCAGGCCGAACTTGTCGGCGCGCTCGATGATGATGGTGTTGGCGCTGGGCACGTCGATGCCGGTTTCGATGATGGTCGAGGCGATCAGCACGTTGAAGCGCTTGTGGTAGAAATCGCTCATCACCTGCTCGAGTTCACGTTCGCGCATCTGCCCATGGCCGATGCCGATCCGGGCTTCCGGTACCAGCTCGGCCAGGTCGGCGGCGCATTTCTCGATGGTCTTGACGTCGTTGTGCAGGTAATAGACCTGGCCGCCACGCAGCAACTCCCGCAGCAGGGCTTCCTTGACCGTGCTCTTGTTCTGTTCCATGACGAACGTGCGCACCGACAGGCGACGGGCCGGCGGCGTGGCGATGATCGACAGGTCGCGCATGCCCGACACCGCCATGTTCAGCGTGCGCGGGATCGGCGTGGCGGTGAGGGTCAGGATGTCGACTTCGCTGCGCAGGGCCTTGAGCTGTTCTTTCTGGCGCACACCGAAGCGGTGCTCTTCGTCGATGATCACCAGTCCGAGGTTTTTGATCTTCACATCGTCCTGCAGCAATTTATGCGTGCCGATGACGATGTCGATCTTGCCCTCGGCCAGATCCTTAACCGCAGCGTTCACTTCCTTGGCGGATTTGAAGCGGCTCATCACTTCCACTGTCACCGGCCAGTCGGCGAAGCGGTCGCGGAAACTGTTGTAGTGCTGCTGGGCGAGCAGGGTGGTCGGCACCAGGATCGCCACCTGCTTGCCGTTGTGCACGGCAATGAACGCGGCGCGCATCGCCACTTCGGTCTTGCCGAAGCCGACATCGCCGCACACCAGCCGGTCCATCGGCTTGGGCGCGAGCATGTCGGCGCGCACGGCTTCGATGGTGGTCTGCTGGTCGACGGTCTCTTCGAACGGGAAGCCGGCGCTGAAGGTCTCGTAATCGGCTTTCGGGTCGGTGAACGCGAAACCTTCCCGCGCGGCCCGGCGGGCGTAGATATCCAGCAGCTCGGCGGCGACGTCGCGCACCTGTTCGGCGGCCTTGCGCTTGGCCTTCTGCCAGGTTTCCGAGCCCAGGCGGTGCAACGGGGCCAGGGCATCGTCGCTGCCGGTATAGCGTGCGATCAGGTGCAGGTTCGCCACCGGCACGTAGAGCTTGGCACCCTCGGCGTATTCCAGGGTGAGGAATTCGGCCGTCTGGTTATCGACTTCCAAGGTGGCCAGGCCCAGGTATCGGCCCACACCGTGGTCGATGTGCACCACCGGGGCGCCCTCGCGCAGCTCGGTGAGGTTCTTGATGACGGCTTCGTTGCTGGCGTCGGCCCGTTTCTCGCGGCGCCTGCGCTGCATCACGCGCTGGCCGAACAATGGGCTTTCGGCGACCAGTGCAAGGGCCGGATCGTCGAGCACCAGCCCTTCGTCCAGCGGCGCGATGGTGATCGCCATTCGATCCGTGCCGGCGACGAAGTCCGGCCAGCTGTCCACGGTCTTGGGTCGCAGCTTCAGGCGCTCGAGCAGTTCCAGCAGGACTTCTCGCCGTCCGGCGGACTCGGCGGTGAACAGGACGCGGCCGGGAAATTCGTCGAGAAAGCCCGCCAGGGCCCACAACGGTTGGGTGGCCTTGGCTTCGATGGCCAGGTCGGGCAGGGGCTTGGCGGGGAAACGTTCGCGGCCGACACCGGGCTCCACGTCCTGCTGGCTGGCCACCACGCGGGGCCAGCTCTTGAGGCGGGCAAAGCAGTCTTCCACCGGCAGGAACAGCTCGGCCGGCGGCAATAGCGGGCGGGCCGGGTCGACGCGGCGCTCTTCGTAACGATTGCGCACGTCGTTCCAGAAGTTTTCCGCCGCCTGTTCGATGCCGGGCAGGGAAAACACCTGGGTGTCCTGTGGCAGATAGTCGAACAGCGTGGACGTGTCTTCGAAGAACAATGGCAGGTAGTACTCGATCCCGGCCGGGGTGATCCCGCTGCTCAGGTCCTGGAAGATCGGGCAGCGGCGGAAATCCACATCGAAGCGTTCGCGAAAGCGTGCCTTGAAACGGGTCACGGCTTCCTTCTGCAGCGGGAACTCCTTGGCGGGCAGCAGGCGGACCGACTGGACCTTGTCGATGGATCGCTGGTTTTCCGGGTCGAAGGTGCGCAGTGTCTCGATTTCGTCATCGAACAGGTCGATGCGATAAGGCAGCTTGCTGCCCATCGGGAACAGATCGATCAATGCCCCGCGTACGGCGAACTCGCCGTGCTCGTAGACGGTATCGACGCAACGATAGCCGCTGGCTTCCAGGCGGCTGCGCATCTGCTCGACGTCGAGTTTCTGGCCGATGTCCAGCACCAGGCTGCTACCGAGCAGGAACTGGGTCGGTGCCAGGCGATGTAGGGCCGTGGTGATCGGCACTACCAAAACGCCATGACTGAGCTCGGGCAACCGGTAGAGGCTGGCGATTCGCTGGGAAATGATGTCTTGGTGCGGGGAAAACAGGTCGTAGGGCAGGGTTTCCCAATCCGGGAAATGCAGCACTGGCAAATCCGGGGCGAAGAAACTCAGCTCCTGTTCCAACCGCTCGGCGCTCTGGCTGTCGGCGGTCAGCAGCAGGGTGAAGCGCTTTGCAGCGCTGGCGGCCTCGGCGATGGCCAGGCTCAGGGCGGCACCGGGCAGGTTGCCCCAGTGCTGTTTACCTGCACAGGCAGGGAGATGCGGGAGACGCAGAACGGGCACGGAAGGTTGAGCTCCAAGCGTTGCGACAAAGTCGACAATTGTAGCGGGGTAAAGGGGGGGCTGTCAGTCGTAGACTACCCTGGCGAAGGGGAAAACCACGGCGCGACAGGCGCGCATTGCTCAGCCGTGGACTCGGCGGCATAATGTAGCCCCTTTTTTCAGCCCCTACATGTGGAAGGTTCCCGTGACTCAGAAGCCCGACCAGTGTCTTGGTGAATGGATCGATCGTGAAGCACTCGCCGAAGCGATGATCCCTCTCATCGGTCAGCTCTACCGCAATAACAACGTGGTGAGCTCGATCTATGGCCGCAGCCTGATCAACCAGTCTGTCATCGCGATTCTCAAGGCTCACCGCTTTGCTCGCCACCGTCAGTCTGACGACAGCGAATTGTCCGTCCACGAAACTTTCCCTCTGCTCAAGGCCATGAGCGAGCTCAAGCTCGGTGCCGCCTCGGTGGACCTGGGCAAGCTGGCCGTCAAGTTCAAGGCCCAGGGCAATGGCCGCAGCGCCGAGCAGTTCGTTCGCGAAGAGCTGGCCGATGTGGTGGGTCAACAGAACGCTTCGGCCCGTAAAGGTACCGACGTGGTGCTGTACGGCTTCGGTCGTATCGGCCGTCTGCTGGCGCGCATCCTGATCGAGAAGACCGGTGGCGGCGACGGCCTGCGCCTGCGGGCCATCGTGGTGCGCAAGGGCGCCGAGAACGACCTGACCAAGCGTGCCAGCCTGCTGCGCCGCGATTCGGTCCACGGTTCGTTCAACGGCACCATCATCATCGATGAAGAAAACAACACCATCTGCGCCAACGGTAACCTGATCCAGGTGATCTACGCGAAGAACCCCACCGAGGTGGACTACACCCAGTACGGCATCAAGGACGCCCTGCTGGTGGACAACACCGGCGTATGGCGTGATGCTGATGGCCTGGGCCAGCATCTGGCCTGCCCGGGCATCGACCGGGTCGTGCTGACCGCGCCTGGCAAGGGTAAGCTGAAGAACATCGTTCACGGTATCAACCATGGCGATATCACGGCCGAGGACAAGATCGTCTCCGCCGCGTCCTGCACCACCAACGCCATTGTGCCGGTGCTCAAGGCGGTCAACGACAAGTTCGGCATCGTCAACGGTCACGTTGAAACCGTGCACTCGTATACCAACGACCAGAACCTGATCGACAACTTCCACAAGGGCGATCGCCGTGGCCGCAGCGCCGCGTTGAACATGGTCATCACCGAAACCGGTGCCGCCACCGCCGCTGCCAAGGCCCTGCCTGAGCTGGCCGGCAAGCTGACCGGCAACGCGATCCGTGTGCCGACGCCAAACGTGTCGATGGCTATTCTCAACCTGAACCTGGAGAAAGCCACCAGCCGCGAAGAGATGAACGAGTACCTGCGCTATGTGGCGCTGCATTCGGAACTGCACAAGCAGATCGATTTCGTCAATTCGCAGGAAGTGGTCTCCACCGACTTCGTAGGCTCGCGCCACGCCGGCGTAGTCGATGCCGAAGCCACCATCTGCAACGACAACCGCGTTGTCCTGTATGTGTGGTACGACAACGAGTTCGGTTACAGCTGCCAGGTGGTTCGCGTAATGGAAGACATGGCCGGTGTAAACCCGCCAGCGTTCCCGCGCTAAGCCCAGGCCGCCCATGAAAACGCCCCGACTTGTCGGGGCGTTTTTTTTTGTCTGAGCTTTATGTCCTGCGCAAGGCCTGCTCGCGCCAGGACTTATCTGGCGCCGCCCGCCATCGAAGCCTGTGCAGTGCGCAATTCATGACGATTGCCCCTGAACAGCACCAGGGTCGCCACCAGCCCCAACACCGCCGCGCCACTGAGCCATATGCCGGGAGCCGCCTTGTTCCCCAGCTCATGGATCAGATAAGTACAGGCCGCCGGGGTAAAGCCGCCGAAGGTGGCGGTGGCAAGGCTGTAGGCCAGGGAAAAGCCGGTGGTGCGCACCTCAACCGGCATGATTTCCGTCAAGGCCACCACCATGGCGCCGTTGTAGGATCCGTACAGGAACGAGAACCACAGTTCGACCATCAGCAGATGGCTGAAGCTAGGGTTCGTCACCAGCCATGACAGCGCTGGATATGCCGTTAGGATCGCCAGGATTGTCGCTCCCAGCAGCAAGGGCTTGCGTCCGATCTTGTCGGAAAACGCACCCATCACCGGTAACCAGAAGAAGTTCGACAGACCGATGCATACCGTGACCAGCAAGGCATCCAGATCCGACAGGTTCAATTCGGCCTTGCCGAAGGTCGGGGTATAGGCGGTGATCAGGTAGAACGACACCGTGGTCATGACCACCATCGCCATGCCGGCCAGGACGATGCCGAAGTTCTGACCGATGGAGCGGATGATTTCCGACAGGGTGGGGCGGTGTTTTCTTGCTTGGAACTCAGGGGTTTCCTCCAGAGAGCGACGGATCACGAAAATGGCCGGCACGATCATGCAGCCCACCAGGAAAGGTACGCGCCAACCCCATTCGCCCATTTCCTGGGGGCTCAGCCAATGATTGAGGGCCACCCCCAGCAGCCCGGCAAACACCACGGCGGCCTGTTGGCTGGCGGACTGCCAACTGACAAAGAAACCCTTGCGTCCCGGCGTGGAGATTTCCGCCAGGTACACCGACACACCGCCCAATTCCACACCGGCGGAAAAGCCCTGCAGCAACCGCCCCAGCAGCACCAGCAGCGGGGCCATCACGCCCAGGGTGGCGTAACCTGGCACACAGGCGATCAGCAAGGTGCCCGCGGCCATCATCGCCAGGGTGATGATCAGTCCCTTGCGGCGACCGTGTCGGTCAATATAGGCGCCGAGAAAGATCGCCCCCAGCGGACGCATCAGAAACCCGGCGCCGAACGTGGCCAGGGACAGCATCAGCGAAGCGAAGGCACTGTCGGTGGGAAAGAACGTCCTGGCGATGGCCGTGGCGTAGAAGCCGTAGACCATGAAGTCGAACATCTCGAGAAAATTGCCGCTGACCACGCGAAAGATCGCCTTGGCGCTGCTCGTGTTGGAAGACATGTCGGTACTCACTCTGGCAAATCTTGTAGGAATCGCAGTACCTGTGGGAGCGAGCCTGCTGGCGGTGGCGACGGATCAATCAGCACCCATGCGACTGACTCTCCACTATCACGACCAGGTTCGCTTCCACAGATTCGCGCATGCACGCGCTGACGCCCATAATGGCGGGCGCGGTTTTGAGGGGAGATGAAGATTTGTTAATTGGACGCAGGGAGATGCTTGTGGTCCTGGTTGCTGCCTTGTCCGGCTGCGGCAACGGCGACACCCTCGAGCGATTCGACGGGCCCACCATGGGTAGTCGTTATTCTGTCCAATACGTCAGGCATTCCGCCGCCCCTGGCCCGAAAGCGCTGCAGGGCGAGGTGGAAAGCATCCTCGCCGAAGTGGACCGGCAGTTCTCGACCTATCGCAGCGATTCCGAGATCGAGCTTTTCAACGGGTTGCCGGCCAACAGTTGCAAGGTCATGCCCGGGCCGGTCCTGGAACTGATACGAGTGGGGGAACGGTTGTCCCTGGACAGCGAGGGGGCTTTCGACCTGACGGTGGAGCCGTTGTTGAACCTGTGGGGGTTCGGCCCCCAGTCCCGGGAAGAAAAGGTGCCAACCGCGCAAGCCCTGGCCCAGGCGCGGCAGCGTGTCGGCTACGGGCACCTGCGTATCGACGGTGAGCGGTTGTGCAAGGACGCCGCGGTGGAAGTCGATTTCAACAGCGTCGCCGCGGGCCATGCCGTGGACCGGATCGCCGCCAGGCTCCAGGCCCTGGGCATCGACAGCTACCTGGTGGAAGCCACGGGAGAGCTCAAGGCTGCCGGACACAAGCCCGATGGCGCGCCCTGGCGAGTCGCCCTGGAAGAACCCCGGGACGACCGGCAGGTGGCCGAGCGTGTCATCGAGGTCGATGGTTATGGGGTTTCGACGTCCGGTGACTACCGTCATTATTTCGAACAGGACGGAACGCGTTATTCCCACACGCTCGACGCACGCACCGGTTCGCCGGTCCGACACAACCTGGCGTCAGTGACTGTGATTCATCCTTCGGCGTTGATGGCCGATGGACTATCGACGCTGTTGCTGATTCTCGGCCCGGAAAGGGGCTGGGACTATGCCGAAAAACACGGTATCGGGGTATTTTTCGTGGTGCGGGAGCAGGGGCGCTTCGTCATCCGCACCAATGATGCATTTGAACGGTTTAGCACCGGCAAAGCCCAACGATGACAGGCTGGTGAAAGGGTAGGTGTGGCGAAATGGCGCAGGCAAAAGGGGGTGCCCCCTAGCCTAGGACGCGACCAAGGGGTAATGTGCGCGGCGTTGACGCTTCTATAGACTGTGGCCGGGCTCGTGAACCGGCCCCAAATTGTTCCTTCATGCCGCAAACGGCGTGATTTAGCCGTGGTCGCCAAGTCCGGCGCCGCGGCCTGTTCTGAGGAGTACGCATGGCTGTCTACAACTACGACGTGGTGGTACTGGGTTCCGGCCCGGCGGGGGAAGGCGCGGCAATGAACGCCGCCAAGGCAGGGCGCAAGGTGGCGATGGTCGACAGCCGTCGGCAGGTCGGCGGCAACTGCACCCACCTGGGCACCATCCCGTCCAAGGCCTTGCGTCACTCGGTCCGGCAGATCATGCAATTCAACACCAATCCGATGTTCCGGGCGATCGGCGAGCCGCGCTGGTTTTCCTTCCCGGACGTGCTCAAGAGCGCCGAGAAAGTCATTTCCAAGCAAGTGGCCTCGCGTACCGGCTACTACGCTCGCAATCGCGTGGATGTGTTCTTCGGCACCGGCAGCTTCGCCGACGAGCAGACCGTCGAAGTGGTCTGTGGCAACGGCGTCGTGGAAAAGCTGGTGGCCAAGCACATCATCATCGCCACTGGTTCGCGCCCGTATCGCCCGGCCGATATCGACTTCAACCATGCGCGGATCTACGACAGCGACACCATCCTGAGCCTGGGCCATACCCCGCGTAAGCTGATCGTCTATGGCGCCGGCGTGATCGGTTGTGAATATGCCTCGATCTTCAGCGGCCTTGGGGTACTGGTGGAACTGGTGGACAACCGTGGCCAGCTGTTGAGTTTCCTGGATTCGGAAATCTCCCAGGCCCTGAGCTATCACTTCAGCAACAACAACATCACCGTGCGCCACAACGAAGAGTACGACCGTGTCGAGGGTGTGGACAACGGCGTGATCCTGCACCTCAAGTCCGGCAAGAAGATCAAGGCTGACGCCTTGCTATGGTGCAATGGCCGTACCGGCAACACCGACGCCCTGGGCCTGGAAAACATCGGCGTGAAGGTCAACAGCCGTGGCCAGATCGAAGTCGATGAAAACTATCGCACCTGCGTGCCGAACATCTATGGCGCCGGTGACGTGATCGGTTGGCCGAGCCTGGCCAGTGCCGCCCACGACCAGGGTCGTTCGGCCGCCGGCAGCATCGTCGACAATGGCAGCTGGCGCTTCGTCAACGACGTTCCGACCGGTATCTACACCATTCCGGAGATCAGCTCCATCGGCAAGAACGAGCAGGAGCTGACCCAGGCCAAGGTGCCGTACGAAGTGGGCAAGGCTTTCTTCAAGAGCATGGCGCGGGCACAGATCGCCGGCGAGCCGCAAGGCATGCTCAAGATCCTGTTCCACCGCGAGACGCTGGAAGTGCTGGGCGTGCACTGCTTCGGCTACCAGGCCTCGGAGATCGTCCACATCGGCCAGGCGATCATGAACCAGCCTGGCGAGCTGAACACGCTGAAGTACTTCGTCAACACCACGTTCAACTACCCGACCATGGCCGAAGCCTATCGGGTAGCGGCCTACGACGGGCTCAACCGGCTTTTTTGAGCGGCTCCGGCCGGTGGCCTGAGCCGGCCGGGGAGACCGATTTCAGCAATTCTCGAGCGTGGCAGTGGCCAAACCGGGAAAGTCTGTAATCAGGCTGTCAGCGCCAAAGTCGGCGAGCCTGCGCATGAGCGCGGGCTCGTTGACGGTCCACACCGACACATGCAGGCCCTGACGCTGCGCCTTGATCAGGCGTTCCGGCGTGCACAGGGTCCAGTTCAGCGCCAGAATCTCACAGCCATAGCTCTGCGCGACCTTCAACGGGTCGAGCCAGGCGTATTCCGCCACCAGGCCACGGGAAATGTCCGGGGTCAGCTCCAGGGCAGCCTTGAGCACCTCCCGGGAACTGGACGTGATGGTGACCTTGTCCAGCAGCCCGAAGCGCTGGGCCATTTCGCGAATGCCCAGCACCGTCGCCGCCGCCCGGGTGCGTGACGCGCTTTTGACTTCCAGTTGCCAATGCTCGAAATCACACTTCTCGAACAGCTCTTCGAGGCGCGGGATCGGGCACGGCGTGATCCAGCCCGGGCCACCTTTGCGCGCATCGTAGGTCACCAGCTCGGCGGCGGTATGTTCCACCACCTTGCCCCGGCGATCCGTGGTGCGCTTGAGGGTCGGGTCATGGATCACCATCAACTCGCCGTCCATGGAGAGGTGCAGGTCCAGTTCGCAACGGCGCACGCCGTGCTTGAGACATTCCTGAAAACCGGTCAGGGTGTTTTCCGGCGCTTCGCCCTTGGCGCCGCGGTGGCCATAGATGAGGGTCACGGTTGTTCCTTATGGGTACCTGATTCGTTCAGTTCTCGCGCCAGGCGACGTTCTTGCGCCTGTTTCTGCAGGATGTAGCGGGCCAGCAACTGGCGCTGGCCGTCGGTCGGGTGTTCGAACTCGGTACCGACATCATAGCCATCGCCCTTGGGATCGCAGTGGGTGACACGCGCCCGCAGCAACAGGCCCAGGGCCTGGGGCATCAGCACCAGTTTGATGGACAGGTGCGCGCCGACGGCAATGGGCGTGGGGTATTGGAAGTCGATGCCGCCTTCGGAAATGATCACCGGTTGTGGCTCGCCGATCTCCCCCAGCACCGTCAGGGCAATCACCTGGCTGAGCAGGTCGATGCGTTTGTTCATCACCTTGAGGTACGCCGCGATGCTGCGTTCGCGCTCGCTGATCTGGCGCAGCAGGTGTTGTGACTCGAATTCGCTCAGGTGCAGTTCGCTGAGCAGATTGAATAATGGAGAAGCATCCTGCAACAGTTCCTGGCTGGCGGCTTCAGGAATCGACAGGGGCTGAATTTCCAGTGCGATCGTGTCCTCGATACGGTAGTATTCGCGGCGATCTTCTTCATCTAATGTCGACATGGCGAACCCATGGTAGCGGCGGTGGTCTGAGTGTAAAGCTGGTTTGTGACCCCCGCCACAAGGACGTTCCTTTTCCCTCCGAACAAGCCCCGACATGTTCAGACCTCTCTTCGTATTTATCGGCACGCGTTATACCCGTGCAAAACGCCGCAACCATTTCGTATCGTTCATTTCCCTGACGTCCATCATCGGCCTGGCCCTTGGCGTGGTCGTGATGATTGTCGTGCTGTCGGTGATGAACGGCTTCGATCATGAAATGCGCACCCGTGTACTGGGCATGGTGCCCCATGCCACCGTCGAATCCGGCGAGGCCATCAGCGACTGGCCGAGCCTGGCCGCCCAGGTCAAGCACAATCCGCAGGTGCTGGCCGTGGCGCCTTTCACCCAGATGCAGGGGCTGCTGACCAACGACGGCAAGGTGTCCAAGGTGTTGCTCAACGGCATCGACCCCGGGCTCGAACGGCAGGTGTCGATCATCGACAACTTCATGCGGCAGGGCCGGCTGGACGACCTGGCGCCGGGCAGCTTCGGCATCGTCATCGGCGACAAGGCCGCGACCAAGCTCGGCGTCGCCATCGGCGACAAGCTGACGTTCGTCGCACCGGAGGTCACCGTGACCCCCGGCGGCATGTTCCCACGCATGAAGCGTTTTACCGTGGTCGGCATTTTCCATGTCGGTGCCGGCGAGCTGGACGGCTACCTGGGGGTCACCAACCTCCAGGACCTGGCGCGCCTGCATCGTTGGAAACCGGATCAGGTCCAGGGGTTGCGGTTGAAGTTCGACGATCTGTTCCAGGCGCCCCGTGTCGCCTGGAACATCGCCCAGCAGCTTGGCGAAGATCGTTATTACGCCCGCGACTGGACCCGTACCCACGGCAACCTGTACCAGGCGATCCGCATGGAAAAAGCCATGATCGGCCTGTTGTTGCTGCTGATCGTCGCCGTGGCCGCGTTCAACATCATTTCCACGCTGGTGATGGTGGTGAACGACAAGAAGGGCGACATCGCCATCCTGCGCACCCTGGGTGCCACGCCGGGGCAGATCATGCGCATCTTCATGGTCCAGGGCACGGTCATCGGTGTGATCGGCACGATTGTCGGCGCCCTGGTCGGGATGTTCGCCGCGCTGAACGTCAGCGCCGCGATTGCCGCCCTCGAAGGCCTGATCGGCCACAAGTTCCTCAACGCCGACGTGTACTTCATCGACTACCTGCCGTCGCAATTGCAGTCCGATGACGTGGTGATGGTCTGCGGCGCCGCGTTGATCCTGAGTTTCCTCGCCACCCTGTATCCAGCCTGGCGTGCCGCACGCACCCAGCCTGCGGAGGCGTTACGTTATGAGTGAGTCGGGCATGAGTGAAAAAGCGATCTTGAGCTGCCGCAACCTGGGTAAATCCTACGAGGAGGGCCCGGAGTCGGTAGTGGTGTTGTCGGGCCTGCAACTGGAGCTGTTCCCGGGTGAGCGCGTGGCGATTGTCGGCACGTCCGGGTCGGGCAAGAGTACCTTGCTCAATCTGCTGGGCGGTCTCGACACGCCCACCGCCGGCAGTGTCTGGCTGGCGGGCGAGGAACTCTCGGCGCTGAACGAGAAGGGCCGCGGCCTGCTGCGCAACCGTTCCCTGGGCTTCGTCTACCAGTTCCACCATCTGTTGCCGGAATTCACCGCACTGGAAAACGTCTGCATGCCGTTGCTGATCGGCCGTACCGCGATTCCCGAAGCTCGCCAGCGGGCCACGGCGTTGCTGGAGCGGGTCGGGCTGGGGCACCGCCTTGAACACAAGCCGGCCGAACTGTCCGGTGGCGAGCGCCAGCGGGTGGCGATTGCCCGGGCGTTGGTCAACAAGCCGGGCCTGGTGATGCTCGACGAGCCGACCGGTAACCTCGATTCCCACACCGCCCAAGGCATCCAGGACCTGATGCTGGAGCTCAGCACCTCGTTGCGCACCGCGTTCCTGGTGGTTACCCACGACATGAATCTGGCCCGGCAGATGGACCGCGTGCTGCATCTGCAGGAAGGTTGCCTGACCCCTATCTGACCGACCGGAACCCGGCGCAGCATCCATGCGCCGGGTCATTTATCTTTTTACGGTGCCCCGAATGTTCAGACCGTTATCGATCTTTATCGGCACGCGCTATACCCGCGCCAAGCGTCGCAATCGCTTCGTTTCATTCATCTCCATGACGTCGATGATCGGCCTCGCCCTGGGCGTGCTGGCGATGATCGTGGTGCTCTCGGTCATGAATGGTTTCCAGCGCGAAATGAGCTCGCGCATCCTTGGCATGGTGCCCCACGCCACCATCGTCGGGGTCAATCCCATCGATGACTGGCAACCGGTGGCCGCCGCGGCATTGAACAATCCCCAGGTGACGGCGGCCGTGCCGTTCACCGAAATGGAAGGCATGCTCAGCCATAAGGGCTCGATGCAGCCGATCCAGATCAGCGGTATCGATCCGGCCCAGGAAGGCAAGGTGTCCATCGTGGCCCAGCATATTGTCCAGGGGCGTCTCGATGCCTTGAAACCGGGCGAATATGGTGTGGTGATCGGTGAGATCACGGCTCGACGCTTTCGTTTGAACGTCGGCGACAAACTGACCTTGATCGTGCCGGAAGTCAGCACCGCGCCGGGGGGAATCACTCCGCGCATGCAGCGACTGAACGTGGTGGGTGTGTTCAAGGTGGGCGCCGAGCTGGATGGTTCCATGGCGCTGATCCACCTGGCCGACGCCGCACAGATGCAGCATTGGCAGCCGAACCAGGTGCAGAGCGTGCGTCTGGCGGTGAAGGACCTGTACGCCGCGCCCAAGGTGTCTGGCGACATCGCCAGCAGCCTGGGCGCAGGCTACAAGGCGGACGACTGGACCCACACCCAGGGCAGCCTGTTCAGTGCCATGAAAATGGAAAAGACCATGATCGGCCTGCTGTTGCTGATGATCGTCGCAGTGGCGGCGTTCAATATCATCGCGACCCTGATCATGGTGGTGAACGAAAAGGGCGCGGACATCGCGATCCTGCGGACCATCGGCGCCACGCCGCGGCAGATCATGGCGATCTTCATGGTCCAGGGTACGGTAATCGGCGTCGTCGGTACGGTGATCGGCGGAGTGCTGGGGGTGATCGCGGCGTTGAATGTCAGCGAGCTGGTGGGATGGCTGGAGCGGGTCAGTGGCCAGCACATCTTCAGTTCCGATGTGTATTTCATCAGCAACCTGCCGTCGGAGCTTCAGCGTGGCGACGTGATCCTGATCTGTGCCGCCGGCTTTATCCTGAGCTTCCTCGCCACGATCTACCCGGCCTGGCGTGCGGCGAAGACCGAGCCGGCGCAGGCGTTGCGGTATTCCTGATATCCAGGACCGGCTGCAGGGCCCTTGTTGCCAGGGGATTTACCCCGTTGGCTGCAAAGCAGCCCTGAACCTGAAGCTCGGTACATCAGACAGGTTGAATTGACTGTTTTTGGGGGCCGCTTCGCGGCCCAGCGGGGATAAATCCCCTCGCCACAGGGTCTTGTGTCAGGGCTGGCCTGCCTTCGGCAATTCAATCATGAAGCGTGTCCAGCCATCGGCCGACTCGCAGTGGATATGCCCGCCGTGGGCATGGATGATCGAGCGGGTAATGGCCAGGCCCAGCCCCGCATGTTCACTGCTGCCTTCCCGGCGGGCCGGGTCGGCGCGATAGAAGCGATCGAACAGGCGCGGCAGCAGGTCTGCTGGAATGCCTTCGCCGCTGTTCTCCACATAGATCTTCAGCGCATGCGGGCCGTCAAGGATCCGCAGGCGCACTTCGCCGCCGCCGGGGGTGAAGCGCAAGGCATTGTCCAGCAGGTTGGAGAAGGCCCGGCGCAACATGCTGCGATCCCCCTCCACGCGACCGTCGCCTTCCCGGTTCAGCCGTACATTGGCGTCTTCGGCCAAGGGTGCGAAGAACTCCAGCAGCACATCCACTTCCGCCGCCAGTAACAGCGGCTCACGGTTGGGCGCCAGCAGGCCATGGTCGGCCTTGGCCAGGTACAGCATGTCGTTGACCATTTGCGCCATCCATTGCAGTTCTTCGAGATTGCTGTGCAGCGCTTCGCGGTAGTCCTCCAGCGGACGTTCCCGGGTGAGGGTGACCTGGGTGTGGGTCAACAGGTTCGACAGCGGCGTGCGCAATTCATGGGCGATATCGGCGGAGAACGCCGAGAGCCGTTGAAACGCATCGTCAAGGCGTTCGAGCATGGCGTTGATGCTGTGGGCCAATTCGGCCAGTTCGGCAGGCATCTGCTCTTCGGGCAGGCGGGCGTTGAGGGAGCGGGCCGAGACGCTGCCGGCAATGGCCCCCATGCGCCGCAACGGCCGCAAGGCGCGTCGTGCGGCCCAGGCGCCCAGCAGGGCGGTGGCGAGGGCGGAGAGGCCCACGGTCAACCAGATCAGGCGCTGCATGCGTTGCAGAAAATGCTGGTGGTGGGTGATGTCCAGCAGCAGCGTCAGTTGTGGCGAGCCGGGACGGTTGGGGTCCAGTGGCGCATTCAGCACCCGGTAGTCGGTGTCTGCATCGCTGAGGGTCGACAGGCCAGGACTTTCCGGCAGTTGCTGTGGAATCCGGATCGAGCTGTCGTACCAGCGCACACCATTGCTGTCCTTGATACGCAACGCAAGGTCGGCCTGGCGGCTGAGTTCATCCTCCAGGCGCCTGCGGGTCTGCTCGGCGTCGAGATCCTGCAGGGCCCGGCGCAAGCCGATCAGCCGGCCTTCCAGCAACTGTTGATCCAGCTCGATGAAGTGCGCCTCGCTGCCGCGGCTGAACAGCACCCCGGCAAACAGCGACACCACGGCGGTGCAGGCGGCGAACAGCAGCGCCAGGCGACTGCTCAAGGACCACCGGGCCTTCACAGGCTTCGCTCTTCGAGCACATAGCCCATGCCGCGCACCGTGTGGATGAGCTTGCTGGGAAATTCGTCGTCAATCTTGATCCGCAGGCGGCGGATCGCGACTTCGATGACGTTGGTGTCACTGTCGAAGTTCATGTCCCAGACCTGGGAGGCGATCAGGGACTTGGGCAGCACCTCGCCCTGGCGCCGCAAAAGCATCTCCAGCAGGGCGAATTCCTTGGCGGTGAGGTCGATGCGCCGACCGCTGCGTTCGACGCGGCGACGGATCAGATCCAGGCGCAAGTCGGCCAGTTGCAGGCTGGTTTCCTGGGGCGACGAACCGCCGCGACGCAACAGGCTGCGGACCCGTGCCAGCAATTCGGAAAACGCGAAGGGCTTGACCAGATAGTCGTCGGCGCCCAGTTCCAGGCCATACACCCGGTCCTGGACAGCGTCCCGCGCGGTGAGAAACAGCACCGGAGTATCCAGCCCGGCGCCGCGTACGGCCTGCAGAATCTGCCAGCCATCGCGTCCGGGCAGCATCACGTCAAGGATCAACAGGGCGTATTCACCGCTCAGGGCCAGTTGCTGGCCGGTGATGCCATCGGCCACCAGGTCGGCATTGAACCCGGCTTCGCTCAGGCCCTGGCGCAAGTATTGGCCGGTTTTCGTTTGGTCTTCGACGATCAGCAATTTCATGGTGGCGGCTCGAGGCAGGATTGGAACGAGGGCGTTATACCGTGGCACGCAGGGCCATGGTGCAACCTGACAAAGTTGTAATCGAGCCGTCAGCCGATTGGCAGGCGCACGGCGATAGAGTTTCGCACAAGCTGAACCTCATCCCTTGGGAGTCTGAACATGTTAATGGGTAAACGCCTGATCCTGGCTGCTTGTGCAATCGTCCTCAGTGCGCCGTCATGGGCCTCGCCAGGCCATGTCGATTTTGGCCAGCCAGCGCCGGCGGCCAAGGCCAGTCGCAGTATCGAAGTGGTGATGGGGGACATGACCTTTTCGCCCGCGTCCCTCGATATCAAGGCCGGGGAGACCGTGCGTTTCGTATTGATCAATAAAGGCCAGTTACTCCACGAATTCAACCTGGGCGACGCGGCCATGCATGCCGAACACCAGCAGCAGATGCTCAAGATGCAACAGAACGGACAGTTGATGCCGACCGCGATGAAGCAGGGCATGGACCATAGCGCCATGGGCCACGGCCAGGCAGGCATGCGCCACGACGATCCCAACAGCGTGCTGGTGGAGCCGGGCAAGACAGCCGAACTGACCTGGACCTTCAGCAAGGTCACTCGCCTGGAGTTCGCTTGCAATATTCCCGGCCATTACCAGGCGGGAATGAAGGGTGACCTGACCGTCAGACAGTAAGCACTCAAAGGCGCTGGCAAAGGCTGATAGAATCCGCTGATTATTCAGTCAGGTTTCCGTCATGCATCCCGCAGCCGAACATTCGCCGCTGGGCAAATCCAGCGAATACATCGCCACGTACACGCCGTCACTGCTGTTCCCGATCCCGCGCACCGCGAAATGGGCGGAACTGGGCCTGACGGCCGAGACCCTGCCGTACAAGGGCGTGGATTTCTGGAACTGTTTCGAGTTGTCGTGGCTGCTGCCTTCCGGCAAGCCGGTGGTGGCTATCGGTGAGTTCGCGATTGCGGCGGATTCGCCGAATATCATCGAGTCCAAGTCCTTCAAGTTGTACCTCAACTCCTTGAACCAGACCCCGTTCGCCGATACCGCAAGCCTGGAGGCGACCTTGCGCCAGGACCTTTCGGCCGCGGCCGGCAAGCCGGTGGCGGTGCGGGTTCGCAGCCTCCAGGAGGTGGAAAGCGAAGGCATCGTGGCACTGCCCGGCACTTGCATCGACGACCTGGACATCAGCGTCGATTCCTACGCGCATCCGCGCCCGGAGTTGCTGCGTTGCGACGCGTCGCGCATCGTCGAGGAAAGCCTGCACAGTCATTTGCTCAAATCCAACTGCCCGGTCACCAGCCAGCCGGATTGGGGCAGCGTGGCGGTGGAATATCGCGGCGCGGCCCTGGATCACGCCAGCCTGCTGGCCTACATCGTCAGTTTCCGCCAGCATTCGGATTTTCACGAGCAGTGTGTGGAGCGGATCTTCCTCGACCTGCAGCGTTTGCTCAAGCCGGAGAAATTGACGGTGTATGCGCGTTATGTGCGCCGTGGTGGACTGGACATCAACCCGTATCGCAGCACCGAAGCGATGCAATTGCCGAATCGTCGTCTGGTCCGTCAATGAAACGCCGACGGGGAAACGAGCCTGTTCGCGATGAGGGCGCCGCATTCAGCCTTGGGGTTGAGCAACGGTACGCAATCGCGAGCAGGCCCCACGAAGGATCGCATTTGAGTTCGTGAGTAACGCAAAGCCCCACTGTCGAAAGTGGGGCTTTTTACATGCGCAGGGGTCAGATACCCATGCTGCCCAAGGCTTGCACGATATTGCGCAGGGTCCCGGCGATGGTAGGGTGTTCGACTTCGAATCGTTCCACGGCCAGGTTCACGCCGTCGACCAGGCTGTTGTCCTGAAGAGTGTTTTCCAGTTCGATTTCGGCCTCGATCTGAGTCATCAACTGGTGCAGGTTCTCGCGTTCTGGTTCGGACAGCGGCGGGTTCTGTTCCAATTGATCGCGCAGTTGGTCGAGCTGTTTTTGCAAATCGTCGCGGCCAGGCATGGCGTACTCCTTATTGATCGGCACAGCCATGGACCGCGACGCTTCGTCAAAGGTCCATGGCCTGCTTTAAGAGTAATCCACCCCCGCACAACCTGCATGATCCGGGTCAGGGCTTCTCGCCTTTGAGCCGACGTAGGCTGATATCGGCCAGGCAGGCGTCGAGTTCGCCCAAATGATCGATCACCGAATGCACCCCCAGGCCGAACAATTGCACGGTGGCCTTGGCCCGCCTGATTTCGCGTTGCTGTTGGTCCAGGGCCTGCCATTGCGCCGGCGCCAGGCCGCACAGCGAGCCGCAGGATGCGAGACCGATGGTCCATAGGCCGGCGTTGAGTCCGGACTGCAACAACCGGGGTTCGCCGCTCACCAGGACGCATCCGTCCAGTTGCTGGACGTTCAGGGCCATCAATGCTTGCCAGCAGGCATGGGGCGCTGGCCACGGATTATTTGTTGCAGGAAGTTGCGGCGATTTGATCCACGCCGGCAAGGACGCCGCCAGGCCATGGCTGACGGCGGGAGGCAGTTCATCGAGCCAGGCGCAGGGTATCTCTTGAAGTTGCAGGCGGTGGAGGCTTTCCAGCGCACCGGGCGTCGGGTGGGCATGCTCGGCCGGTTTCGCACCCGGTTGACGAACCCGCGCTCCGAAATCCACCAGGCACCCACTCAGGCCAAACAGTACGGCGGTAAGACTGGGAGCGGGAAGGGGCAGGGCTTCGGCGCGGGGCATGGGAACGTCCTTGAAATAACCTGGAGCCTACCGGCCCTCGATGACAGCTCTGTGACAGGGAAATGAAGGCGCTGGATGAAAGAAAGGTCCTACAGGCATATTCCTTTACCCTGCTGCCTATCGACACGTTCCGCTTTATACTAGCCACCTCACCGCCTGGGCTCGGCGCCCTTGCCTGAACAATCCAAGGAGTTTTCCCCTATGCGCTGGAGCCATCGTCTAGCTCAGCTGTGTCTTTCTGCCGGTGTTCTGCTGGTACCGTTCGCCGCCCAGGCCGCCACGGAAGAAGATCCTTGGGAAAGCATCAACCGGCCGATCTTCAAATTCAACGATACCGTCGACACCTATGCGCTCAAACCGCTGGCGCAGGGTTATCAATATGTAACGCCACAATTCCTCGAAGACGGTATCCACAACATGTTCCGCAACATCGGCGACGTGGGCAACCTGGCCAACGATGTGCTGCAAGGCAAGCCGGCCGCCGCCGGAGTCGACACCGCCCGACTGATCTTCAACACCACCTTCGGCCTGCTGGGCTTCTTTGACGTAGGCACCAGGATGGGCCTGCAGCGCAACGACGAGGATTTCGGCCAGACCCTGGGCTATTGGGGACTCGACAGTGGTCCCTATGTCATGCTGCCGTTGCTGGGCCCAAGCACCTTGCGCGATGCCCCGGCCAGGTTTGTCGACAGCTACACCACGCCGTATCCCTATATCGACAACGTCTCGGTGCGTAACTCGATCTTCGGCCTGAACATCGTCGACACCCGCGCCAGCCTGCTGTCGGCCGAGAAGATGGTGACCGGTGACAAGTACGTATTCATCCGCAATGCCTTCTTGCAGAACCGTGAGTTCAAGGTCAAGGACGGTCAGGTAGTGGACGATTTCTGATCCACCCTGCTGCGCACGAAAGGCGGCCCCGAAAGGCCGCCTTTCGTGCTTTCGGGGTGCATCGGGCGGGATTTATCCTTCCATTGAGTTACGCTTCGCTCGGTTCTTATAACTCTCTGTACTTTGACAAATAAAGACGGCAAGCGGCTATCCGCATGAGCTTGAAACGCCCCGCGGATGGGAGTACCGTCTGCGCCTTAGAAGGGCACCTCTGATGTAAACGTGTGTAGGGCAAACGCCTGAAAGCTGTACGACAGAGAGGCTAGAAAGCGAATCCAGTAGTGCGCGCCCGGCCCGACAGCCCAGCCCGCTACGCCAACCTAATTCTGGCGCCGTTTGCCCACATGCCAAAAACCAGTGCCACGCTGCTGATAATCGATGATGACGAAGTGGTGCGAGCCAGCCTCGCAGCCTACTTGGAAGACAGTGGTTTCAGCGTCCTGCAGGCCAGCAACGGCCAACAGGGTCTTCAGGTATTCGAGCAAGACAAGCCCGACCTGGTCATCTGCGACCTGCGCATGCCGCAGATGGGCGGACTCGAACTCATTCGCCAGGTCGCCGAGATCTCCGCGCAGACACCCGTCATCGTGGTCTCGGGCGCGGGTGTGATGAACGACGCGGTCGAGGCTTTGCGCCTGGGCGCGGCGGATTACCTGATCAAACCCCTGGAAGACCTGGCCGTGCTAGAACACTCGGTGCGCCGGGCCCTGGACCGTTCGCGGCTGATGGTGGAAAACCAGCGCTACCGCGAAAAACTGGAAACCGCCAACCGCGAGCTGGAAGCCAGCCTGAACCTGCTGCAGGAAGACCAGAACGCCGGGCGTCAGGTGCAGATGAACATGCTGCCGGTCAGCCCCTGGTCGGTCGACGACTTCCATTTTGCCCACCAGATCATCCCGTCGTTATACCTGTCGGGTGATTTCGTGGACTACTTTCGGGTCGATGAGCGGCGAGTAGCGTTTTACCTGGCAGATGTTTCCGGTCATGGCGCCTCGTCGGCGTTCGTGACGGTGCTGCTGAAATTCATGACCACGCGCCTGCTGTTCGAGTCCAAGCGCAATGGCACGTTGCCGGAGTTCAAGCCTTCGGAGGTCCTGGGGCATATCAACCGGGGCCTGATCAGTTGTAAGCTGGGTAAACATGTCACCATGGTCGGTGGAGTCATCGACGAGGAGACGGGCTTGTTGACCTATAGCATCGGCGGCCATCTGCCGTTGCCTGTGTTGTACACCCCGGACAGTGTTCGGTATCTGGAAGGGCGTGGTCTGCCGGTGGGCCTTTTCAACGAGGCGACCTACGAGGACCACGTACTGGAATTGCCACCCGTATTCAGCCTGACGCTGATGTCTGATGGCATTCTGGATCTTTTGTCGGAGCCTACACTCAAAGAGAAAGAAGCGGCCTTGCCTGAACGGGTGAGTGCTGCGGGCGGCAGCCTGGAAGGTCTGCGGCAAGTGTTTGGATTAGCTACGCTAGGGGAGATGCCGGATGATATCGCCCTGTTAGTGTTGAGCAGGAACCTTTGATGAGTACCGGTAGAATCCAGTTCGCCGAGCAGGACGGCACATTTGTCCTGAAGTTTGTCGGTGAAGTGCGTCTGACCCTTTGTTCGGCGCTGGATGCGACTATTGAGCGGATCTTCACTGCATTGAATTTCAATGCCATCGTGATCGACCTGACTGAAACCCGCAGTATCGACAGCACCACCCTTGGCCTGCTGGCCAAGTTGTCGATCCTGTCGCGGCAAAAGGTCGGCCTGCTGCCGACCGTCGTCACCACCCACAGCGACATTACCCGCCTCTTGCAGTCGATGGGCTTCGACCAGGTGTTCAACATCGTCGGTGACCCGGTGCCGTGCCCCGAGTGCCTGGACGACCTGCCTGATCAGGACCAATCCGAAGAAGACGTGCGGATCAAGGTACTGGAAGCCCACAAGATCCTGATGGGGCTCAACGAGTCCAATCGTGAGGCGTTCCATGACTTGGTGAATGCGCTGGAACGACCTGGCTCTTGATTCATCTCCGTGGGCCGACATCAAGGCTTGCGGATTGATGCAATGAAAAAAGGGGGCGAACCCATCCAGGTTCGCCCCCTTCTTGTTTCGACTGCGCTTAGAGCTTGGCTTGCAGCAGCGCCTCGAGTTTCTCCTGGTCCCGAGCGAACTGGCGGATACCTTCGGCCAGTTTCTCGGTGGCCATGGCGTCCTCGTTGGACAGCCAGCGGAATTGCGCTTCGTTGAGGCTCAGGCGTGCTTCACCGGCCTGTCCAGGCGCCAGCTTGCGTTCCAGCTTGCCTTCGTCGGCGGCCAGTTTCTCCAGCAGTTCCGGGCTGACGGTCAAGCGGTCGCAACCGGCCAGTTGTTCGATCTGATTGATGTTACGGAAGCTGGCGCCCATGACTACGGTCTTGTAGTCATTGGCCTTGTAGTAGTTGTAGATGCGTGTCACGGACTGCACGCCTGGATCGTCGGCGCCGGTGTAATCGTTGCCATTGGCCTTCTTGTACCAGTCGTAGATACGGCCTACGAACGGCGAAATCAGGAATACGCCAGCGTCGGCACAGGCCGCGGCCTGGGCGAAGGAGAACAGCAGGGTCAGGTTGCACTGGATACCCTCGCGCTCCAACTGCTCGGCGGCGCGGATACCTTCCCAGGTCGATGCGATCTTGATCAGGACGCGATCACGGCCGACGCCGGCCTTCTCATAAAGATCGACCAGGCGATGGGCACGCTTGAGCATGGCGTCGGTGTCGAACGACAGGCGCGCATCCACTTCAGTGGAAATACGCCCCGGAATCACCTTCAGGATCTCCTGGCCGACCGCCACGCCAAAACGGTCGCTGGCCAGGCCGACATCACCCTTGCAGTCCGCCACGCAGGCGTTCAGCAGCTCGGCATAACCGTGCATCGCCGAAGCCTTGAGCAACAGGGAAGGGTTGGTGGTGGCGTCCACGGGTTTGATGCGGGCGATAGCTTCGAAATCGCCGGTATCGGCCACGACGGTAGTGAATTGCTTGAGTTGTTCCAGCTTGGAAGTCATGAGCGTGCTCTGTCCTATGGGTCTGTTGACATTACCCGAGGGCTGACAGCCACTCAAGGGCGTGAAGAGGTATCGACAGCCCCGGCGGCAACAACCTGAAAACGGCTGTTTGAATGGACGGGGCGAGTATCCGTAAATACGATGCCAAAACACCACGCAGGTTCAAACCCAGTGACGATCAACGCCCTTCCAGCAACTGAGCGGCCTGATCCAGCAATGCCAGCGGATCCTTGGCCTTGTGGATATCCACCGACAACAACTGCCGAAACCGCCGCGCGCCCGGAAACCCGGTGCCCAGCCCCAGTACGTGGCGAGTGATGTGATGCATCGCCCCGCCTGCGGCCAGATGATCGGCAATGTAAGGTCGCAACCGCGCCAGGGCCTCGGCCCGGGTGATGACTGGTTCCATGCTGCCGAACAGCTGTTGGTCCACCTCGGCCAGCAGATAAGGGTTGTGATAGGCCTCGCGCCCCAGCATCACCCCGTCGAACGTCTGCAGATGCTCATGGCAGGCCTCCAGCGTCTTGATGCCGCCGTTGAGCACGATCTCCAGGTCCGGAAAGTCTGCCTTCAACCGAGCCGCCACGTCATAGCGCAAGGGCGGAATGTCGCGATTCTCCTTGGGGGATAGCCCCTCCAGAATCGCGATACGCGCATGTACGGTGAAACTCCTGCAACCCGCCTCGCGCACCGTCCCGACGAACTCGCATAGCTGCTCGTAGCTGTCGCGCCCATTGATTCCGATGCGATGCTTGACCGTCACCGGAATCGACACCCCATCACGCATCGCCTTCACGCAATCGGCCACCAGCCCCGGATGCCCCATCAGGCACGCACCGATCATATTGTTCTGCACCCGGTCGCTGGGGCAGCCGACGTTGAGGTTCACCTCGTCATAACCATGGGCCTCGGCCATACGCGCGCAGGCCGCCAGATCAACCGGGACACTGCCACCCAGTTGCAGCGCCAGGGGATGCTCGGCTTCGTGGTGACGCAGGAAACGCTCATGATCGCCGTTGAGCAACGCCCCGGTGGTGACCATCTCGGTGTAGAGCAAGGCGTGTTTCGAGAGGATGCGCAGGAAGAAGCGGCAGTGGGCGTCTGTCCAGTCCATCATGGGGGCAACAGAAAAACGACGGGAGAGCGGAGCGGTTTGTAGGGACATTGGCAATCTGAGTCAACGAGGCGAATGGCGAAGTTTATCAGGGTTGTATCGGGGATGCCGGTAGGCGTTCATCCCTTGAAGCCATCACCGCCTTCCGACTAACCCATCGTCAGGCCTGGATGGCCGGCCCGATACACTTCTCGAATACCTGCTGCATCGGGCCCGGCACGCAGTTGTAGGCCGAGATGTTCGCAACGATCCATTCTTCCTTCTCGATCCCCCACCAGCTGATCTCGAATCCGGCGTTCATGATGAGGTGTTCGAAGAGAATGCGCTGGGCTCGTCCGTTGCCTTCGCGAAAAGGATGTACGACGTTGATATCGGAATAGGCGTCGGCCACGGCAATGATCAGGTCTGCCCGGGGCAGGCCTTCGAACCAGTGGGCGGCGGCCATGTGGCTGAAGATCTTGCCGGCTTCCTTTTCCATGAACTGTGGTTGGCAGAAGCGCGTATCTCGCTTGGCCATCCCGACGGTTCGCAATTCTCCGGCCCATTCATACAAGTCCGAGAACAGTCGTCGATGGATGTTCTGGAGGTAAACGAGGTCGTAGGGAGGAGGGTTGAATTCGACGCTGTCCGCCGCGATGGCCGTGAGTTGCTGCTCGGCTTCGCTCAGGGTGGCGTCGTCGCGAATGTCGAGTTTGTTTCGAAGGACAGTGGAGCCGGGATAGCAGTAGGCGTCTTCACCGACGCCATATTTGTCCAGCATCAGGTTCTGGGCTTGGTGAAGGTCTTGAGGATTTCTTCGCGGGTCGGCATCTTGAGGTTGCCGTCGGCGAAGTCCACTTTGAAGCCTTCCAGGCGCAGGCTGGCCGCATAGTTGGATCTACGGGTTCTGGCTGCATAGGCCTTTTTGGCTTCAAGGCTGATAGTGCCCATGGGCTGGACCTCGGATTGCGTGGGTGAGCCGATTATAGCCCATCTCGCGGCCTGGCCCCAAAGCCTCTGGCGCGATGAGTGGACCGACGGGGCTTGCATCGCCGTGCGACTCAAAATACTGTATTTATGTCCAGTATCGAGAATCGCTTCCATGCAACTGATCGCCAAGCTCGGCATTCTTGCCGATGCCGCCAAGTACGACGCCTCCTGCGCCAGTAGCGGAGCCCCCAAGCGCAGTTCGCGAGGCCGCGATGGGCTAGGGGCCACGGACGGTATGGGGATCTGTCACAGCTACACGCCTGATGGGCGTTGCGTCTCATTGCTCAAGGTGCTGCTGACCAATTTCTGCCTGTATGACTGCCAATACTGCGTCAACCGTCGTTCCAGCAATGTACCGCGGGCGCGCTTCACGCCGGAGGAGGTGGTGCGCCTGACGCTGGATTTCTATCGTCGCAACTGCATCAGTGGCCTGTTCCTGAGCTCCGGTATCATTCGTTCGGCCGACTACACCATGGAGCAGTTGATCCGGGTGGCGCGGCTGCTGCGCGAGGAGCATCAGTTTCGCGGGTATATCCATCTCAAGACCATTCCCGATGCCGATCCTCTGTTGATCGAAGAGGCCGGGCGGCTGGCCGACCGGCTGAGCGTGAACATCGAACTGTCCACCGAGGTGAGTCTCAGGCGCCTGGCGCCGGAGAAGCAGTTGTCGACGATCCGCCAGGCCATGGGCACCATCCAGGAGGGACAGCAAGCGGTGGCTGGCGAAGCGCGGGCGCCCCGGTTCGCTCCCGCCGGGCAGAGTACCCAAGTGATCGTCGGGGCTGATGCCACCGATGACCATGCCATCCTCAGCAATGCCGAGTCGCTCTATCAGGGGTATGGCCTGCGGCGGGTCTACTATTCGGCGTTCAGCCCGATTCCTGACAGCCCTGCCAGCGTACCCCTGGCGGCGCCTCCGCTGTTGCGCGAGCATCGTCTCTACCAGGCTGATTTCCTCATGCGCGGCTATGGCTACAAGGCCGGCGAGTTGTTGCGGCAGACCGGCAACCTGGACTTGGATATCGACCCCAAGCTGGCCTGGGCGTTGGCCAATCGTGAGGTCTTCCCGCTGGATCTCAACCGTGCCGAGCCGGCCCTGCTGGCGCGAATTCCCGGTATTGGCCTGCGTAGCGTGCAGCGTCTGGTTGCGCTGCGCAGGGAGCGTCGCGTTCGTTATGACGACCTGGTGCAGTTGCGTTGTGTACTGGAGAAGGCGCGACCGTTCATCGTCACCAGTGATTATCGGCCGGCCGATGCGCAGGTGCGCAGCGGCTTGTTGAGGGCACGTCTGCGTGATCCCCAGCGAGCCGTGCAGATGGGGTTGTGGGGATGATTGCGCTGGATTGTGACGACAGTTTCTCCCTCTGGCGGGAACAGGCGCGAACGCTGCTGGGTCACGGTATCGACCCGGTCGAGGTAACCTGGGCCCAGGGGCCCATGGTTGACCTGCTCGCCGTGCCGGCGCCATTGCCACGAGACCCGGGGCCGTTTCGCACACGGGTACCGGCCACTTTGTTGCCATTGCTCGAACAGGCCAGTCGTTATCGGGGCGAGCAACGCTGGAACCTGCTGTATGAAGTGCTCTGGCGGGTGGCTCATGGCGACCGCACCGCGATGCTCGCCGGTGACCGCCTGGGAAGCGAGCTGCAGCGACGGATCAAGCAGGTCAGCCGCGAGGCCCATCATCTGCACGCCTTCGTGCGCTTCATACCGTTGCCACAGGAAGTCGCCGGTCAGTTGCAACTGGACCTGGTGTCCTTCCACGAGCCGGCCCATGACATCCTTGAAAGCGCGAGCGGTCATTTTGCCGAGCGACTGGGACGCCAACGCTGGTTGATCGCAACGCCCCGCGACGGCATCCGCTACGATGGTCACAAGCTGGACTACCAGCGTCATTGCCCTGAACAGTGGCGGCAGTGGGCGCAGCATGCCCAAGACCCCGGCGCGGAACTGTGGCGCACCTACTACCGGCACATTTTCAACCCGGCGAGGCTCAATCCCCAGGCGTTGCGCCAGCATATGCCCGGGCGGTTCTGGCAGCACCTGCCAGAGGGCGACTTGATCCCCCGGTTGGTGGGGCAGGCGCGCCAGGGCAAACAGCGGGATGGACAGGCGCTGGAGGTGGGGGAAAAGGCTGGCAAGCGGATCGTCGTGGATGCCCAGGTCCTCAGGCCAGCCACTTGACGAAATTCCATCGGGCGCCGTCATTTGTGCAAGAATCAAACATGTCCTGTCTCGGCCGCGCTGTGTTCCATTTCCGCCGGTCCCCCTAGCATTCCTTCGTCCATTGTCCAGAAGGAATTCTCCATGCAACGTTTTACTCGCCGTTTTCTCACCGCCTGTGCATTTTCCGGCATTATCGCCAGTGCCGGGGCATTGGCTGAAAGCAATCCAACCATCCGCGCCATGTCGGGTGCCCAGGCGGTGAGCCAATTGCCCGCCGGTAAGACCGCGTTACTGATCATCGATTTCCAGAACGAATACTTCACTGGCAAGATGCCGATTCCCGATGGCGTAGCGGCGCTGGACAAGGCCCGTGAGCTGATTGCATTCGCCGACGAGCACAAAATGCCGGTCTATCACATTCAACACATTGCACCCTCAGGATCGGCAGTGTTTGCCCAGGGGGGTGAAGGCGTGAAGTTCCATCCGCAGATGCAGCCCAGGGCCAGGGATGAGGTATTGCAGAAAACCACTGTCAGCGTCTTTGGCAGTACCGACCTGGACAAGCGCTTGAAGCGCGCCGGTATCGAAAACCTGATCATCTCCGGCCTCATGACCCACGCCTGTGTCGCCGGCGCCGCCCGTGACGCCGCGCCACTGGGTTACAACGTGCTGGTCGCGTCCGACGCATCGGCCACCCGTGCCATTACCCGAACCAACGGTGACTCCATCGACAAGGATGCGTTGCACAAAGCCGCGCTGGCTGAAGTCGAGGACACTTTCGGCGATGTCATGACCACTGCCCGGATCCTCAAACTACCGGTGCGCTGACGCCATGAACCAGATGCTCGCCATGCGCGTGTTCCGCTGCATCGTGGAGGCCCAAGGGTTTTCGGCGGCGGCCGAGCGGCTCGATACAACCCACTCTTCCGTCTCGCGGCATTTGCAGCAGCTGGAATCCGCGCTGGGCGTGCGTCTGCTCAATCGCAACACCCGGCGCATGAGCCTCACCGCAGCCGGGGAGCGCTATTACGCCGCTTGCGTGGACATTCTGGATCGCGTCGACGCGGCGTCCCAAGCGGTGACGCAGGAACATGAACGTCCCTCCGGGTTGCTTCGGATCAGCGTCCCGCTGACCCTGGGTACCTTGGAACTGGGCCGCTGGCTGCCGGCTTTCCAACAGCGCTATCCAGACATCCGGATTGATCTGTCCTGCTCCGACCCGCTGGTCGACCTGGTGGCCGACGGGTTCGATGTGGCGTTGCGCATCTGCGGACCGCTGGCCGACAGCAGCCTGGTCGCCCGCTTGCTCGGCGTGTCGCCGCAAGTGCTGGTCGCGGCGCCGGCTTACGTGTTCGAGCATGGCCTGCCTCGGAGCGTGGTTGAACTGGACGCACATCGGCTCCTGACCTACGCGTCGGCGACCCGCTGGTCGCTGGTGAACGAAGAAGGGGAGTCGTTCAGTTGGGATTGCGCCAGTTTCTTTCATTCGGACACCATCACCGCTCTGCACGCCGGTGCCCTGGCTGGTACAGGCATCGCAGCGTTTACCCTGGCGACGGTACAGGACGACCTGCTGGCGGGGAGGTTGGTGCGGATCCTGCCGGACTACACCCTGGGGTCGAGGCATTGTTATGCGCTCTATCCCCATGCTCGTCACCTGCCGGCCAAGGTCCGGGCGTTCGTCGAGCATATGGCGGAGTATTACCGCGACAAGAGCTGATGCCCTGGCAGGTTCTGGCTGTCAGACCACGCTGATATCGCGACCGGCCTCCCGCGATGCCGCGATGTCCCGCTTGGGCGGCAGGCCGAACAGGCGACCATATTCGCGGCTGAACTGAGAGGGGCTTTCATAGCCCACTTTCGAGGCCGCGCTGGCCACGTCCATGTTTTCGTCGAGCATCAGGCGCTTGGCTTCGTTCAATCGCAGCCATTTCTGGTATTGAAGCGGGCTCATCGCGGTGAGCTGGCGGAAATGATGGTGGAAAGTCGGTGGGCTCATCTGCACCCTCGCCGCAAGGTCTTCCACGCGGACAGGGTCGGTGTAGTTCAACTTCAGCCAGTCGATGGCCTTGGCGATGCGGTAGCCCTGGCTGTCGACGGACGCAATCTGGCGCAGCCGGGCCGCCTGGTCGCTGATCAACAGTCGGTAGTGGATCTCGCGCTGGATCAGCGGCGCCAACACCGGGATCGCTTCGGGTTCGTCCAGCAGGGCCAGCAGGCGTACGAACGGTGCGAGAAGATCCGGCGTCGCCTGGCCAATGCTCGCGCCAATCCCGGAGGGCCGGTCACGGGACGGTGCCATGCTGTCCTGGGCAATCAGGTCGGCCACCAGGCGCAAGTCGAGCTTCATGAGCAGGCCCAGGCAGGGCTGTTCCGGGCTCGCCTGGAGCACTTCCGAGTTGGCGGGCAGGTCCAGGGAGGTCATGAGCAGGCGCGTATTGTCGTAGCCATAGGCCTGGCCGCCGATCCAGATCTGCTTCACGCCTTGGGCCACCAGCACGATGCTCGGCTCGATCATGCAAATGGCCGGCGGCGCCGGGGCTTCACGTCGAAACAAGCCCAGGCCGGCGATGGGCGTCTGGAAGTCGCCGGTGTGGGGCGTCCGTGCGCCGATGAGGTCGGCGAGTGCTGCTTGCAAGGAGCTGCGCTGGGTTGCCATGTCGGGTTGCAGTCATCTCGGGTTGACAGTGATGCAGCGAACATTAACCCGTCCGGCAGGCGCTGCCCATGGTGCACCGACCGCCTCACAGGATCAGGCAAGCATTCAACCGGAATGCATTACCGGACATCAGGGTCTGGCGCTGAAACTATCGCTTGCAAATCGATGACATGCCCCTTGCCGACGGAGTAAACGTAGCCCCGATGACTGATCGCTATTGGATGAAAACCCAAACCCCACCCGCCTGGAGCGCGGTATTCGCCATGTCGCTGGCCGCGTTCGCCCTCGTTGCTTCCGAGTTTCTGCCGGTCAGCCTGCTGACGCCGATCGCGGCGGACCTTCAGGTCAGCGAGGGGCAGGCCGGGCAGGGCATTGCCGTGTCCGGCGCCTTTGCCTTGATCACCAGCCTGTTCATTGCGTCCATCGCCGCCCGGGTCGATCGCAAGAGGCTGCTGCTGGCGCTGACCCTCCTGATGATCGTTTCCGGGACCGTGGTGGCACTGGCGCCCAACTACCTGACGTTCATGGCAGGCCGTGCGCTGATCGGCGTGGCAATCGGCGGCTTCTGGTCGCTGTCGGCGGCCACGGCCATGCGACTCGTGCCGCAGGACCAGGTCCCGCGAGCCTTGGCCCTCGTCAACGGCGGCAACGCCTTGGCGACCGTCGTGGCAGCGCCGTTGGGCAGTTTCCTGGGTGCGATCATCGGCTGGCGCGCAGCCTTCTTCTGCATCGTGCCGGTGGCGCTGGTGGCGCTGGTCTGGCTTGTGCTGCGACTGCCGTCCATGCAGACCCGGACGAAGCAGGGCTCGGGCAATGTCCTCGCGCTGATGGCCCGTCCTCCGATTGCGTTGGGCATGCTGGCCGTCAGCACATTCTTCATGGGGCAGTTCATGTTGTTCACCTATCTGCGACCTTTCCTTGAATCGGTGACCCAGGTGAGTGTCTCCATGCTTTCGTTCATGTTGCTGGTGATCGGTCTGGCCGGATTGCTCGGCACCTTCCTGATTGGCGCATTGCTGCGCAACGGAGTGTTTCGCACCCTGGTGATCATCCCCCTGGTGATGGCGGTCATTGCCATTGCGCTCGTAGGGTTCGGTAAGTCGGTGTTGATCACGACTGTTCTGCTGGCGCTCTGGGGGCTGATCGCGACTGCCGCGCCCGTTGGATGGTGGACCTGGTTATCCAGGGCTTTGCCTGAAGAAGCCGAGGCCGGTGGTGGTCTGATGGTGGCGATCGTTCAGCTCGCCATTGCGGCGGGCGCGACGGTGGGCGGTGTCCTGTTTGACCTGAACGGCTACCAGGCCACCTTCGAGACCAGCGCGGCGGTGCTGGTGGTTGCCGCCATGCTCACCCTGATGGCCGCACGAGCGACGGTTCGGGCGTCTTCAGGCGCTTCGAACGCGGCCGATTACGGTGTGGTGAATTGAGCAACGTCCAGAAGGCACCGTGAGGCCCAAGGCGCTATCGACAATGCCTTGGGCCTTTCTGGCAGAAGCGAGCCGTGACCTCGGGGCGGTTGCTGCCTGCGTCGAAGCGCCCGGCTTGCATCAAAGCCCCAAGCCTTGCTCCACCAACGTGAGCAGGCGGTCCTCATCCAGCGTCAACAGCTCGGGGCGCGACTGCGCTGGCGGCTGCGCAGCCTGAAGATGCCAGAGCGATTCACCGTGCTCGCCGACAGTACGAAGGATGCAGTGGGTCTGACCTTTCATGTGAACCTCGATACAGCCTTCGCCCCTGGAAGAGAAGCGGGCGATCGGGTCGAGCTCGATACGATGGTGGTTGCCTTCCATCACCAACTGGTCGATGGCGTAATGGTAGGTCGAACCGCTGGAGTGGCTTTCAAATACATGGGTGGGGTTGCGCCGGATGTTCAGGCCGGCCTCGCAGACCGGCGCCAGCCAGGTTTCGATCTGGCGGTACAACTCGTAGACCTGGGCGGGCCAGTGTTCGATGGCCAGGTCGGCGCAGTTGTCGGTGTCGGCGCGGGTTTGCCGGGTCTGCCGCAATTTCGCCGCGAGCGCGTCTGCCTTGTTCATGTCGATTCCCTGTCGTTGTGATGCAAAAAGCTTAGCTCAAGGGCAAGGGGGCTCATTGCGTTGGGTCATGAAGCGACGTTGTCTGGTCAATGCCGCGCGCCATACGCTGGCGAGTTCTGCATCGAGGTGTCGTGTCCGGTGTCTGTGGAGCGCTGCGGCATGTCCGGCAACGAGGCCACGTGGACGGTGCGCGCCGGTGTGGCCAGGCGTACGCCGATTTCGGCGAATGCTTGCATCATGCCGAGGTTGATTGCCTGCTGGATATCCATGTAGATGTTGTAGCTGGGGTCCAGCACGATATAGACCGTCTCGAACTCCAGCGCACTTTCGCCAAAACCGCGAAAGTGGGAGCGGTCGAAGCGGGTCTTTTCCTGGGCCCTGATGATGCGCTCGACAATGGCCGGCACCTGCTTGATCTGTTCGATCGAGCATTCGTGGGGCAGGGCGAACTCGAAGACGATGCGTCGTTCCTGCAGACGCTTGTAGTTCTGGATGGTGATGCTGATCATCTGGGCGTTGGCCATCACGATCTGTTCGCCGCTCAGGCTGCGGATCCGTGTGGTTTTCAGGCCGACATGTTCCACCGTACCGGCCAGGGAGCCCACGACGATGAAGTCGCCGACCTCGAAAGGCTTGTCCACGGCGATGGACAGCGAGGCGAACAGGTCTCCGAGGATGTTCTGCACAGCCAGGGCCACCGCGATTCCCCCGACCCCGAGGCTGGCGACGAACGCGGTGATGTTCACACCCAGGTTGGAGAGCATGGCCAGCAGCACCACGGCCCAGAGGAACACCTTGGCGCCCCACAGGCTCAGGGTTGCCAAGGCGCTTTTCTGATGAATGTCGCTGTGGCTGTGGCGAGCGAAATAATGCAGGAGCGTGAGGGCGATCGCCCGGTTGGCCCACAGGCCGACCTGCAGGGCGGCCACCACGAACCAGAGGCTGCTGACGCGGCCCAGCCAACGCTCGGGCAGGTCCAGCACACCGACACCGATGAGGATCGAAGCCAGCAACAACAGCGTATTGCTGGTGCTGGACAATACCTCGACGGCGATGTGACTGACGTGGGCGTTGGGCTTCTGTGCCAGGACCTCTACCTTGCGCAGCAGGAAGCCGATGCCTGCCCGGGCGACGATAAAACTCACCGTCATCACGCCCGATGCGAGCAGCCAGTTGGCGATGGAGATCCCCAGCAATTGGGTGGTGGTGAGGATGTCGAGAGCGTTTGATTCCATGGATCGGTCACCTGGGCCAGGCAATCAGGAAGCGAGCGACTGCGTCATTGCTGTTCTGGTTCGAGCCCTTGCCGTTGTTGCGCGAGGGCGTGGCAGGGCCATGAACTTCATTAGGTGACCAACGGAAAAGGGTGTTCAATTTTTTGCCCGCAGGCATCCAGGCTTCGCTTGCAGTCACTGACGCAACAGATGCACCGCCAACCCGGCCAGCCCGCACGCCAGCAAGACCTGAATCACGCCACGTCGGTACCTGAACAGAGCGATCGTGGCAAGGATTGCAATGATTGCCGACGGCCAGTCCAGTGCGCCGGCAAAGCCGTTGGGCCACAGAACGTGGTAGCCGAAGAAGCAGGCCAGATTGAGGATCACGCCGACCACCGCCGCGGTGATGGCCGTCAGCGGTGCGGTGAATTTCAGGGTGTTGTGGGTCGACTCCACCAATGGGCCGCCGGCCAGGATGAACAGGAACGAGGGCAGGAAGGTGAACCAGGTCACCAGCGTGGCCGCGACGGCGCCAGCGAGGAAAGCCTGTTCGGGGCCGAACACCTGCGTGACGTAGCCGCCGACGAAACCGACGAACGCCACCACCATGATCAAGGGGCCGGGCGTGGTTTCCCCCAGGGCCAGGCCGTCGATCATCTGGGCCGGTGTCAACCAGCCGAAGTGTGCGACTGCGCCCTGGTAGACGTAGGGCAAGACCGCATAGGCGCCACCGAAGGTCAGCAAGGCAGCCTTGGTGAAGAACCAGGCCATTTGCGTAAGCGTGCCTCCCCAGCCGAACGCCAGGGTCAACAGGCCCATGGGTAACGTCCAGAGTAGCGCGCCGACGATGACCAGCCGGGTGAGCCTGCCGACGCTGAACCGGGCATGCTCCGGGGGAGGGGTATCGTCGTCGATCAAGGCGCTGCCGAAGGAGCGATGCCCGGTATCGTGTCCCCCCAGGCTGAATTTTTCCGGTGCCCAACGGCCTCCCAGGTAACCGATCACAGCCGCCCCCAGCACAATCAGCGGGAAGGGCAGGTTGCAGGCAAATATCGCGGTGAACGACGCAGCGGCGATTGCCCACAGCCAGTTGTTCCTGAGGGCGCGGGAGCCTATACGGTGGGCTGCATGCACGACGATCGCCGTCACGGCCGGCTTGATGCCATAGAAAATGCCCGCCACCACCGGTACTTCGCCAAAGGCGACATACAGCCAGGACAACGTGATGAGGATGAACAGCGAAGGCAATACGAACAGCGCCCCGGCGATGACCCCACCCCAGGTCCGGTGCATCAGCCAGCCCAGGTAGGTCGCCAATTGCTGCGCCTCGGGGCCCGGCAGCAGCATGCAATAGTTCAGGGCATGCAGGAAACGCCGCTCGGAAATCCAGCGGCGACGCTCCACCAGTTCCTGATGCATGATCGAAATCTGTCCCGCCGGTCCGCCGAAACTGATGAAGCCCAACTTGAGCCAGAACCAGAAGGCTTCGCGCAGGCTGACAGCCGAAGGGGCGTCGGCGATTGGGGGCTGGATGTTCATGGGCGATGGGTGCTTGAGGCCGGGGACGGTCTACGTTAGGGGGCGCCATGCAATTTGAATAGCCCCGGGCAAGGTTTACCTGTAAAAAACTCGTCCTTTCATGGGGTTGAAACACAACCCTGGCACAATCGCCGGCCGAGTCGTCGTCATGATTATTTCCATCGCTACCCAAGGAGTGGGTCAATGAAACAACGTTTTGCAATCGCGGTGCTGCTCGCCTTTACACTGGGCTGCATCCACACGGGCAATGCCCGGGAGTCGCGCAATGCTCGGGCGGAATCCGTCGCGGGCGTATTCGATTATTACGTGCTGGCACTGTCCTGGTCGCCGACTTTCTGCCTCACACACCCGAGCGATTCGCAATGCTCCGGCAAGGGCTACGGTTTCGTGCTCCATGGGCTCTGGCCGCAATACGCCAAGGGCGGCTGGCCACAGTCTTGCGCGCCGCGGGTGCCATTGACGGCAGCCGAGCGGGACAAGGGCCTGACCTTGTTCCCCACGCCGAAACTGATGGAGCATGAATGGTCCAAGCACGGCACTTGCAGCGGCCTCGGCGCGATGGGCTACCTGGAGGCTTCCGACAAGGCTCTGGGGGCGGTGAAGATTCCGCCACAGTTGCAGCCACTGAGCTCGTCCTACTATTTCGAGGCCGAGGAGATTGCCCGACTGTTCCGGCAGAGCAATCCCGGTATGCCGGACAAGGGGATCGCCGTGATTTGCAGCGGGCCGCAATTGTCGGAAGTGCGAGTGTGCATGGACAAGGACCTGGGCTTCAGTGCATGCGGCAAGGGCGTGCGGACGCAATGCCGGGGCGGAGAAATCCGCGTGCCGCCAGTACGCTGATTGCAGCGGAAACGGCCTGAGGCCGGCCCGCCTCAGCCGTTATAGAGGCGGGCTTGTCCGCGAAGGCGACAGGTCAGAAGGTAGCGATTCGGGCAGGTCCGATGCTATCGCAAGCAAGCTCGCATCGGTGCTGCGAGCCTGCTTTTTGGATCCAACCCCGCCATCTATCGCCTTCATCGCTAAGGCAAATTGCCGCCCCACAGGCGGTAGGCTAAGCTCACGGATATTGGGGGCTTTGAGCGATTCGCTCATGTTTTGCCCTCCCCAGGAATTCGCTTGCCTATCCCCATCCATGATCCGCTCCACACCCCTGGCGGTGCACTGAAGCGCCTGCCGCTGCTCAAGGCGGCGGTGGCCTTTATTGCAGCGGTCTGCCTGTGCCTGTGCGGTTTGCTGTACCTGCAACTGGAGCAGTCTCGCCGGCACGACCTGGAGTCGGCGAGAATCGCTTCGGCCAACCTGACCTGGGCCATGGCCCAGCAGGCCCAGGACACGTTCCGTCAGGCCGACCTGGTGCTGGACAGCCTGACGGACTGGATTCAGGTCGATGGTTTCGGACCTTCGCTGCAACCGCGCCTGCAGAAAATACTCGCTCGGCGTGTGCAATCGCTGGAGCAGTTGCATGGCCTTTTCCTGTTCGACAAGGACGGGCAGTGGGTCGTCACCTCCTTCGACAATCTGAAGAAAGGCAGCGGCGTGGCGGACCGGGAGTACTTCGTCTTCCATCAGCAGAACGCCTCCTTGATCGCCCATATCGGACCGGCGATCCGCAGCCGGCAAAACGGCGACTGGATCATCCCCATTTCGCGGCGCCTGAATGATGAGGACGGCAACTTCCAGGGCGTGCTCATGGCCGGCATCAAGATGTCGTACTTCGACAGGTTCTTCAAAAGTTTCAGTCTCGACGACAAGAGCGAGATGGTCCTGACCTTGTCCGATGGAACCCTGCTGGCCCGCCGGCCTTTCGACGAGACGATGATCGGGCGCTCCCTGGCCCAGGAGCGTCTGTTCCGGCATGACCTGGCTGGTACGCAGCCTCACAGCGCGATGATCCGCTCCACCACCGACGGCGTCGTCCGGCTCTATGACCACCAACACCTGCAGGCCTATCCGCTGATGGTCACGGTCGCGATGTCCAAGCAGTCGATCCTGGCGGGCTGGTATGCCAAGGCCTTTCAATCCAGCCTCATCGTGGCCCTGGTGGTTACCGGTATCTGCCTGTTCGGCTGGGTATTCGTACGCCAGGTGCGTAACAACGAGCGGATCGAGGCCGACCTGCGCAAGGCCCAGGAAACCTTGCGATTGATCGCCACCCACGACAGCCTGACCGGGCTGGCGAACCGGCGATTGTTCGAGCGGGCCCTTGACATCGAATTTGGCCGGGGCGCACGCCAGCGCAGTTCGTTGAGCCTGATCCTGCTCGATATCGACTTCTTCAAGCGCTACAACGATACCTACGGGCACGTGGCCGGGGACCATTGCCTGGCCGAAGTGGCGAAGGTCCTCAAGAGCTGCTGCCATCGCAAGGCCGACCTGGCGGTGCGTTACGGAGGGGAGGAGTTCGCCGTGTTGCTGCCCGACACCAACCTGCAGGGCGCCGTGACGCTGGCCGAGCAGATCCGCAGCAGCCTGATCGAGAAACACATCACCCATTCCGGCTCCCCGACCGGCTACCTGACGGTGAGCCTGGGCTGCTATGCCTTCGTGCCCAGCAGCCTGGACAGTACCGAAGTCTTCATCCAGAGGGCCGATGCCGCGCTTTACCAGGCCAAGCACAGCGGCCGCAATCGCGTGGCGGTGTGGTCGACGGAAGATGGGCGCGGTGTGCTGGAGCGATCCGACCGTTGAGGTTCGTTGGAGTCATCGACCGCTGAAGACGGTCAACTGCACATCGAAGTCAGGGTCGATGTACAGGAGCAGGTGAATGGACACTTCTGCCGATACGCCTTCAAACGTCATGCGCCATACCCCCATTACCCGTCGCCTGGTGGCCGCCGTTGCGGGGCTGTTCGTCGTCGGCGTGCTGTTGACCGTCGCGGCGCTGCTCGACATCGCCAGCGACCTGGATGCCGAGGATGTGCGCAAGACACATTTCTACACCGAGCGCGCGGTGGAAAATCGCATCACCGCCTCGAAAAACTACATCACCAGCTACGCCTTCTGGACCACGGGATACGAACATCTCAATGGCGAGGTCGATGTGAACTGGGCCTACGCCGAACAGAACATGGGCAAGACGCTGTTCACCAACGACGAATACGAAGGCGTGTTCGTCATCGACCGTGAGCGCACCAAGTACGCCTTGATACGGGGACAGCCTGTCCAGGCCGACGTGTCAGCCTTCATGGACATGCCGTTGCAGGAACTGATGAACCAACTTCAGGACCAGTCCGATCTGTCGACGCCCCGGATCCGCTATACCTTGTTCGAGGGCTGGCCGGCCATCGTCACCGCTGCGGTGATCCTGCCCAATGACGAGCGCCCCCGGATCGATCCCAAGGGCACGTCGATCCTGCTGTTTGTCGATCAGCTGACACCCGTCAAGCTGCGCAAGCTGGGCCAGAGCTACGGCTTGATCGATTTGAATCTCAAGCAGGATACGACGCTGGAGCCAGGCCAGCCGGCGGTACCGCTGGACAGTACCGGCTACAGCCTGGTGTCTCGGCTCGAACGACCGGGCCGGCAGTTGCTCTGGTCGCTGGTACCCCCGCTGGGCGCGGCACTGTTGATCCTGGCGTTGCTCACCGCCTGGTTTTTCCGCTACGCCATGCGTACCGCACGGCATGTGGACGCCAGCCATGATCGCCTGGAGAGATCGGCCCAGGCCCTTGAAGCCAGCGAAGAGCGGTTCCGGGCCGTGGCCGAGGCGGCTTCCGACTGGATCTGGGAAATCGACGGCCAGCGTCGCATCACCTACCTGTCGGGACGCTTCAGTACCGTTACCGGGTTTTCCGACCGGCAATGGCTGGGGCAGGACATCGAACAGTTGTTGTTCTGCGACACGACACCGATTGCCTTGTGGCTGGGCAACCTGACGGAGGAACACAATGCCAGCAACCTGCGTTGCTCCTACCGCGATCACTCCGGGCAATTGCGCTTTTGTCGGGTTTCGGCGCGGCCGATCCAGGACAAGGGCGAGGTGGTGGGGTATCGCGGCACCGCCAGCGACATCACCGACGAGGTGGCCGCTCACGCTCAGGTCCAGCACTTGTCATTGCACGATGCGCTGACCGGCCTGCCGAACCGCAACAAGCTGGCGCGGCACCTGGACGACGCCCTGCTGGCCAAGGAGCATTCCGCGCCCTTGACCCTGCTGATGGTGGATCTGGACAACTTCAAGCCGATCAACGATTCCCTCGGCCATCCGGCCGGCGACGCGGTGCTGCTGGAGGTGGCCCAGCGGTTGCGCGACAGTACCCGTGAGCAGGACCTGGTGGCGCGGTTGGGGGGCGATGAGTTCGTCGTGGTTCTCAGCGGCATGGAGAACACCACCGAGATCGATCGGTTCTGCGCACGGCTGATCGACAGCCTGCAGCAACCGATCCACTATGAGACTCATGCCCTGCACATCGGCGCCAGCATCGGCATTGCGGTGAGCCGTCGCCAGGGCTACGTGCCCGGTGAGTTGATCCGTTGTGCCGATATCGCCTTGTACCAGGCCAAGTCCGAAGGCAAGAAGACCTGGTGCTACTTTGCCCCGCACATGAATGACCAGATCCAGCATCGACGCCAGCTGGAAAACGACCTGCGCCAGGCCTTGAAGAGAAACGAGTTCGTCCTGCATTTCCAGCCTCGCTACAAGGTCGACGGTCGCGAGATCGTCGCCGTCGAGGCCCTGGTGCGCTGGCAGCATCCAAGCCAGGGCTTGCTGGGGCCGGATGCCTTCATTCCAATGGCCGAACAGACCGATCTCATCGTTCCGCTTTCGCGCTGGGTGCTGCGCGAGGCTTGCGAAACCGCGCTGACCTGGCCGGGGGACCTGATGGTCTCGGTCAATCTCTCTCCCGCGCAGTTCGAACGCAGCGATGTGGTGGAGGATGTGCGCCAGGTGCTGATCGAAACCCATTTCCCGGCCAGCCGCCTGGAACTGGAAATCACCGAGAACGTGATGCTCAACGATGTGGACGGAGCCCTCCAGGTCATGAATGCCCTCAAGGAGCTGGGCGTGCGCCTGAACATGGACGATTTCGGTACCGGCTATTCTTCACTCGGCTACCTGCGCACCTATCCGTTCGATGGCATCAAGATCGACAAGCGTTTCATCGCGTCCATGAGCAACAGCAGCAACGACCGCGCGGTGGTGCAGGCGATCATCAACCTGGGCAAGGCCATGGGCCTGACCGTCACGGCCGAAGGGGTGGAAACCCTGGATCAGCTCGGTTCGCTGGGAACGGACCAATGCCACGAGGTCCAGGGCTATTTCCTCAGTCGACCCATCGACAAGGCGGCTTTCACGCACCTGCTGCAAAGTGCTCGGCCCTCGTCGAGAACCGGATCCTGAACATCGTTGCAACCACTGCGGTTTGTTGTCGGTCACACATGAGTGTCCTGGCATTCGAGTTCTGGCCCATGAAAAACCTGCGGATCGCGACCTTCAACATCAATGGCATCCGGGCCCGGTTGCCCAACCTGCTGCAATGGCTGGAGCGGGAGAGCCCCGATATCGTCTGTCTGCAGGAGCTCAAGGCGGCCGACAAGGATTTTCCGGCGGCGGAACTGGAGTCGGTGGGGTATGGATCGATCTGGCATGGCCAGGCGTCGTGGAACGGTGTCGCGATCCTGGCCCGCGATGCGCAACCCCTGGAGAGCCGCCGGGGCTTGCCCGGCGGTGATGCCGACAGTCACAGCCGCTACCTGGAGGCGGCCGTGCATGGTGTCCTGGTGGGGTGCCTGTACCTGCCCAACGGCAATCCACAGCCAGGCCCCAAGTTCGATTACAAGCTGGAGTGGTTCAACCGGCTGATCGACTACGCCAAGGACCTGCAGGCCAGCGATCACCCGGTGGTGCTGGCGGGGGACTACAACGTAGTGCCCACCGACATGGACATCTACAACCCACGCTCCTGGCTCAAGGATGCGTTGCTGCAGCCTGAAAGTCGGGAGTGCTACCAGCGGCTGCTGGACCAGGGCTGGACGGATGCGTTGCGCCATCTGTATCCGCAGGAGAGGATCTACACCTTCTGGGACTATTTCCGTCAGCACTGGCAGAAGAACTCCGGGCTGCGTATCGACCACCTGTTGCTCAACCCGGCGGCCAGTCCTTATCTGAGCGAGGCAGGGGTAGACGCCTGGGTCAGGAACCAGCCTCATCCCAGCGATCATGCCCCCACCTGGATCCGGCTCGCCTCACGAAAACGACGCTGAAGGGCGAAACCCGGCGGGCCGGGGTGTTGTCGGTGCACAAGTAATGCCTTATACCTGCTGCCAACTGCAGTGAGCTTGCTGCAAGCCCTGCGCCGGACCGGATAAGGACACCCTCATGGACACCGCACGACTGAGCGATACGGGCCGTTATCTGCATCGCCTGGGCTTCGACGCCCCACCCGCACCGACCCTCGAGACATTGCGTCAGCTGCAATGGCGCCACACCGCCGAGTTCCCTTTCGAAACGCTTTCCACGCTGCTGCGTCAACCGGTGCATATCGACCTTGAATCGATCGAGCGAAAAGTCTTCGAGCAAGGTCGCGGTGGCTACTGCTATGAGCTCAATCACTTGTTCATGGCGCTCCTGCTGGAGCTGGGCTTCGACGTTCGTGGCATCACCGGCAGGGTTCTGATGAACGCCTCACAAGGAGCGTGGCCAGCGCGTACCCACCGCATTACCCTGGTGGTCATCGATGGCGTGCGCTATATCACTGATGTGGGGTTCGGCGGCATGGTGCCCACCGCCCCGTTGTTGCTCGATAGCCGGGACGTGCAGGCCACGCCCCACGAACCGTACCGCATCGAGGTGCATGAGGACGGCTACCTGCTGCAAGCCAACGTCGCGGGCGAATGGCGGCCGATGTACCTGTTCGACCTGCAACGCCAGGAGGACATCGACTACGCCGTGGGCAACTGGTACGTCTGCAGTCACCCTGAGTCTCCGTTCATGGGCCGGCTGATGGTGGCCCGCACGGGAGACGGCATGCGCAAGACCCTCAACGGCAACAGCTATGCCGTGCACCGGCTGGGACAAGAGAGCGAGCGACGGATCATCGCGCACGCCGATGAACTGATCGAGCTGCTGGAGGAGGAATTCAGCCTGCGCGTTCCGCCGCGAGAAGTGCTGCGGCCCGCGGTGAAGGGGCTGCTCTAGGCTCTGTTTGAAAAGACTTGAGGCAAAGGTCATGCAAGGCGAAAACCGGCGAGTAACGGCCGGAGTCGCGCTCGTTTTTACTGGAGTAAATGAGCATTGCGATCGACTCGCGCACGAGCCGGTCTTCACCGCCGCCTGAACGAGTATCGAGGCTTTTCAGGCAGAGCCTGGAGGCAATGGGGTCACGGATGAGGTGATGACCCTTTGGTCATGATGTGGGCTGAAAGTTGTATACAACTATCTGGACATTTGTCCTGATTTTTGAATACAGTGTGCCCATAACAAAAAACAGGGAACCCCCGAACCATGAAAACGCCCCATGTTTCACTCCCACGGCCCGAGGACGAAAACCTTGGTGTCGGCGCGAATATGGCTTACGGCCTGCAACATGTGTTGACCATGTACGGCGGTATCGTTGCGGTGCCTTTGATCATTGGCCAGGCAGCCGGCCTGTCGTCGGCGGACATCGGCCTGTTGATTGCGGCGTCGCTGTTCGCAGGGGGGCTGGCTACCTTGCTGCAGACCCTGGGCCTGCCGTTCTTCGGGTGCCAGTTACCCTTGGTGCAAGGCGTATCCTTCTCCGGCGTCGCGACCATGGTGGCGATTGTCGGGACCGGCGGGGAGGGTGGTTTCCAGGCCATCCTGGGGGCGGTCATCGCCGCATCCTTGATCGGTTTGCTGATCACCCCGGTGTTTTCACGCATCACCCGGTTCTTTCCACCGTTGGTTACAGGCATCGTGATCACCACCATCGGCCTGACGCTGATGCCGGTGGCGGCACGTTGGGCCATGGGGGGCAACAGCCATGCCGCCGATTTTGGCAGCATGGCGAACATCGGGCTGGCTGCCGTCACGCTGGTGCTGGTGCTGTTACTCAGCAAGATGGGCAGCGCGACCATTTCCCGGCTGTCGATCCTGCTGGCCATGGTGGTCGGCACCGTGATCGCGGTGTTCCTGGGCATGGCGGATTTTTCTTCCGTCAGCGAAGGGCCGATGTTCGGCTTCCCCGCACCGTTTCATTTTGGCATGCCCACGTTCCACATCGCGGCGATCCTGTCCATGTGCATCGTGATCATGGTGACCCTGGTGGAGACCTCTGCCGACATCCTGGCGGTGGGGGAGATCATCGACACCAAGGTAGACTCCCGGCGCCTGGGCAATGGCCTGCGGGCCGACATGCTGTCGAGCATGATCGCCCCGATCTTCGGGTCCTTTACCCAGAGCGCCTTTGCCCAGAACGTCGGGCTGGTGGCGGTGACCGGAATCAAGAGCCGCTTCGTCGTGGCCACCGGCGGGGTATTCCTGGTGGTGCTCGGCCTGCTGCCGTTCATGGGGCGGGTGATCGCGGCGGTTCCGACCTCGGTACTGGGCGGTGCTGGCATCGTCTTGTTCGGTACCGTTGCCGCCAGCGGCATTCGCACCCTGTCGAAAGTCGATTACCGCAACAACGTCAACCTGATCATCGTCGCCACCTCCATCGGCTTCGGCATGATTCCCATCGCCGCACCGAACTTCTACGATCATTTCCCCAGCTGGTTCGCGACCATTTTCCATTCGGGCATCAGCTCTTCGGCGATCATGGCGATCGTCTTGAACCTGGCCTTCAACCACTTCACCACGGGCAATTCCGACCAGCAGTCGGTCTTCGCCGCCGGGACCGAGCGGGTGTTGCGCTACCAGGATCTCGCGGCGTTGCGCGAAGGCGATTATTTCAGCGATGGCAAGCTGCATGACTGCGACGGCAATGAGATCCCCGTGGTGGCGGAGCCTGCTCATTCGACGGCAGAGCATGCCCCGGTGCGGCTTGAAAGCCGCGAGCACGTCTGACGGGGTGATGTAGCGCTCATGAAAAAACAGCCTGTGATTGGCCAGTCACAGGCTGTTTTTTTATGCCGGGTCCAGGTTACCAGCGACCGTAGTGGCCCCGGGGTGGGCCGTAGTAATAGCCCCGTGGTGGCCCGTAATACACCGGTGCCGGACGATAATAGATGGGCCGCTCTATATACACCGGCTGTGGCTGGTAATAGACCGGTGGTGGCTGCTGTACGTAGACCGGCTGCGGCTGGACATAGACCGGCTGCTGCACATACACCGGACGGTCGCGGTTGATGAGCGCCGAGCCGACGATGGCCGAGCCGACGATTGCGCCGAACACTGCGGGCCCCTCCCAACCACCGCGACCATGGGCGGATGCCTGGCCGGTGACCGCGAGTGCCCCCACGAGCAGGGCGATGATGGGGAGTTTACGATTCATGTCGGTTCCTCGTTTCAACCCCGGCGGCTGTGGTCTGGAACAAACCCGATGAGGGTCGCCGGGATATTTGCTCTGACAACGATTTTCCCAGGATCTGCAACGCCGTTGGGTAAATATTGTGTAAGGTCCAACGAGACGGTCATCCGTTTGTCCGAAAGTGAACGCAAGGAACACGCATGCAATTTCATCACGACAAGAACACCCAGTTGTGCATGTCCCTCTCGGGGCGCCCCGGTAACTTCGGCCTGCGCTTTCATAATCATTTGTATGAGCAGTTGGGCCTGAATTTCTACTACAAGGCTTTCAGCAGCCAGGACCTGCCAGGTGCTGTCCGTGGGATCCGCGCCCTGGGCATCCGGGGATGCGGGGTGTCGATGCCCTTCAAGGAGGCCTGCATCGCCCTGGTCGACGAGCTGGATGCTTCCGCCGCCGCGATCCAGTCCATCAACACCATCGTCAATACCGATGGGCACCTGAAGGCCTACAACACCGACTACATCGCCGTCGCCCAGTTGCTGCAAACCCATGCCGTGCCCAAGGAATCGACCTTTGCCCTGCGCGGCAGCGGCGGCATGGCCAAGGCCGTGGCCAGCGCGTTACGCGATGGCGGTTACCGCAAGGGGCTGATCGTTGCCCGCAATGAAACCGCTGGCCGGGCGCTGGCCGCGTCCCTGGGCTACGAGTGGCAAGCGGAGCTGGGCGAGCAGCGGCCGCAGATGCTGATCAACGTCACGCCGATAGGCATGAGCGGCGGGCCGGAAGCCGATCAGCTGGCGTTTTCGGCCGACGCCATCGCGGCAGCCGAGACGGTGTTCGATGTGGTGGCGATCCCATCGGAAACACCGTTGATCGTGCGCGCTCGAACCGAAGGCAAGCGCGTCATCACCGGGCTGGAAGTGGTTGCGATCCAGGCCCTGGAGCAGTTCGTGCTGTACACCGGTGTACGGCCGAGCCTGGAACAGTTCGAAAAAGCCGTGGCCTTCGCCCGCGCGGTCTAGACGCGGGCCTTGCCTGGTTATTCCAGCCGGGCCAGCCGCTCTTCCAGCGCCGCGATGCGGGCTTCGAGCTCTTCGATGCGTTCCAGCGACACGCCGCTGCCCGTCCCGCGCTCCACCGGGTGCTGGCGGGCGGCGAGAATCGCCTCGATGTCCGCCGGATCGCCCAAGGCATGGACGTATCGATCTTCCCGCTGGCCGGCCTGGCGCGGCACCAGCAGGGCCAGGCCGCGGGCGATGAGGCGCTCCAGCTGATGCAGCACTTGTTCGGCGTCTTCGAAATCGTGCATCCGGCCGCTGCGGGTCAACAGTTCGTTGACGGTTTGCGGACCGCGCAGGAACAGCAACCCCATCAGGACCACCTGGGCCGGCACCAGCTCCAGGGCCTTTTCGACCCGATGTTCCCAACGGTCGGCGCGGCTGCCCATCACGAGCCGGGTGAAACCCTGGCCCTCCAGCGCCCGCAGGCTCTGGCCAACCTGGCCTGGGGTGAGGTTCATCACCGGTTCGCGGCTGGTTTTCTGGTTGCAGGCCAAAACCAGGGCGTTGAGGGTCAGTGGGTAGGTTTCGGGATTGGTGGCCTGCTTTTCGATCAGGGCCCCGAGGATGCGGATTTCCGTGCTGTTGAGCCGTGCTGCTTCGGCCTGATCCTGTTCTTCGATGCTCATCGCGCGTCCCCTATGCTGTGAAGCCGCCTAGCCTAATCCTTGCGCAATAAAAGACAAGCTGCGCGACAGCGTGTCTATAATCGCCGACGCTTGATAAGACTCTTTTTTCCATCACCTGCATGAGATCCCCATGACTATTTCCCTGTACGCCGCTTCCATCCCGGTTTTCAAGCAGATGCTCAACGCCATGAGTGACGTCCTGAGCAAGGCCGAAGCCCATGCCAGCGCGAAAAACATCGAGCCGAACGCATTCCTGCAGGCCCGGCTGTACCCGGACATGTTCCCGCTGGTGCGTCAGGTGCAGATCGCGGTGGATTTCGCCAAGGGCGTCTCCGCGCGGCTGGCTGAAATCGAAGTGCCGAAATATGACGACAGCGAAACCACCTTCGCCGAACTGCAGGCCCTGATCGCCAAGGTGCTGGCTTTCATCGACGGCATCCGCCCCGAGCAGATCGACGGCAAGGAAAATATCGAGATCGTCACCCGTCCGGGTACGCCGAAGGAAAAGCGCTTCACCGGCCAGAACTACCTGCTGACCTACGGCCTGCCGCAGTTCTTCTTCCACGTCACCACCACTTACGCACTGCTGCGTCACAACGGTGTGGAAATCGGCAAGCGCGACTACATGGGCGCGTTCTAAGCCTGGCAGCATGAAAAAGCCCGGGACGGTGTGGGCCGTCCCGGGCTTTTTCATGACTTTCGATGGGTGTGGGCCGGGCCTGGGGGGCCCTGTCTAGCTTCATGGGCGTGACCATGCCCGCGAAGGGGCGGGTTCATCCACGGCCCAGGCTGGGATTCTTCCAATGCATCAGGCCGTGCGTGCGAGCTTCTTTTCTTCACCCAGGCAAGCCGCCGCCGTGAACAGCACATCCGTAGACGAGTTCAATGCGGTTTCCGCCGAATCCTGCAGGACGCCGATGATGAAACCGACGGCCACGACCTGCATGGCGATTTCGCTGGGAATGCCGAACAGGCTGCATGCCAGGGGAATCAGCAACAGCGATCCGCCGGCCACGCCGGACGCACCGCAGGCGCAGATGGCCGCCACCACGCTCAGCAGCACGGCGGTCGGCACGTCCACTACGATGCCCAGGGTGTGTACGGCCGCCAGGGTCAGCACGGTGATGGTGATGGCGGCGCCCGCCATGTTGATGGTTGCACCCAGGGGAATCGATACCGAGTAGGTGTCCTCGTGCAGGCCCAGGCGCTTGCTCAGTTCCAGGTTGACCGGGATGTTTGCCGCCGAGCTGCGGGTGAAGAATGCGGTGATGCCACTCTCGCGCAGGCAGGTGAACACCAGCGGGTAGGGGTTGCGACGCAGTTTCCAGAACACGATGAGCGGGTTGACCACCAGCGCGACGAACAGCATGCAGCCGATGAGGACCGTCAGCAGATGGAGATAGCCGAGCAGGGCGCTGAAGCCGGAGGTCGCCAGGGTCGAGGCGACCAGGCCGAAAATCCCCAGCGGCGCGAAGCTGATCACCAGGCGTACGATCACCGTGACGCCGTTGGAGAGGTCCTCCAGTACGGTGCGGGTGGTCTGGCCGGCATGACGGATGGCGATCCCCATGCCGATGGCCCAGGCCAGGATGCCGATGAAGTTGCCGTCCATCAGCGCCCGGACAGGGTTGTCCACCACGCTGAGCAGCAGGCTCTGCAGCACTTCGCTGATACCACCGGGAGCGGTAACGGCGACGTCCTGGGTGGACAGTACCAGGCTGGACGGAAACAGCGTACTGGCTACCACCGCGACCACGGCCGCGGCGAAGGTGCCCAGCAGGTACAGGAACAGGATCGGCCGGATATGGGTTTCCTGGCCGTGCTTGTGGTTGGCGATCGAGGCCATGACCAGCACGAACACCAGGATTGGCGCCACGGCCTTGAGCGCGGACACGAAGACCTTGCCGATGAAGGCAGTGGACTTCGCCACGTCCGGCGCCAGCCAGGCCAGGGCGATACCCAGGATCAGGCCGATGACGATTTGCGTCACCAGGCCGGTGCGTTTGAAGCGTTGCAACAGGGAAGGGGATAAAGCAGTCATGACGACCATCCAGATATTTTTTTTGTGAGCAACGGGCGACGATCAGGGCAACAGGCGGGCAGGCCACATGAGCGGAGCCGGAAGAGTGTTACGTATTTGAGGGCGCGGACTTTAGCACAGCCCGGGAAGAAATCTGACGGACCTGTGACGATCCGTCACCCGGTGTTCAAGTGAATTTGTCTGTCGCGGACATTCTGTTAGGCTTTGGGCTTCTCATCTTTCTATTCCGCCAGCGGGCCCCTGGGCCAACGCTGGTGTCGTCGTTTTGCTGGAGTTATGCATGCTGTTACCCATTTTCCTGTTGTCGGCCGCCGGTTTCACCGTGCTGACCACGGAGTTCATCATTGTCGGCCTCCTGCCGTCCATTGCCCGCGACCTGCATGTCAGCATTCCCCAGGCCGGGCTGCTGGTGACGCTCTTCGCATTTACGGTGGCGGCGTTCGGGCCGTTCCTGACTGCCTGGTTCGCCCGTTTCGAACGGCGCAAGCTGTTCATTAGCGTACTGCTGATGTTCGGACTGGCCAACACACTGGCGGCCGTTGCCCCCGATATCTGGGTCATGGCGATCGCCCGGCTGGTCCCGGCCCTGGGCTTGCCGGTGTTCTGGGCACTGGCCAGCGAAACGGCCGTGGATATCGTCGGGCCGCAACATGCCGGGCGCGCCATAGCCCGGATCGGATTCGGCATCGTCTGCGCCACGGTATTCGGGATTCCAGTGGGCACACTGATTTCCGACATGTTCGGCTGGCGCAGTGCTTTCGCGATCCTGGCGGTCATCGCCTTTGCCAAGGCGTTGCTGCTGTTCGTCTATCTGCCGAAAACCAGCCTGCACCTGCATCAGGTGAGCTTCCGCTCGCAGTTCAAGATCCTGCGCAGCCCGTTGATGCAGGGGCATGTCCTGCTGTCGATCCTGGTGTTCAGCGGCATGTTCACGGCCTATACCTACCTGGCCGACATTCTCGAACGTCTCGCCGGTTTCGACGGCACGCTGGTGGGTTGGTGCCTGATGGGCTTCGGGGCCGTGGGGCTGTTGGGCAACTCCCTGGGAGGCCGCGCGGTGGACCGGCATCCGCTGATCGCCTCGATGGTCTTCTGTCTGTTCATGATCGGCGGCATGGTGGCATTGGTGCCGAGCATTCATTCCACCCTGGGGCTGGCGGCGGCGATGGGCATCTGGGGCGTGACCCAGGCCGCCCTGTTCCTGGTCAGTCATGTGCGTCTGATGAAGGCCGCCCCCCAGGCGCCGGCCTTTGCCGCGTCGCTGAACATTGCCGGTGCCAACCTGGGGATCGGCCTGGGGGCGATGGTGGGTGGACGCGTCATCGATACCTTGGGCCTGGGCAGTGTCGGGTTCGCGGCGGCCGGGTTCATACTGGTCTCGATCCTGCTGGCCTTGTTGCTGATGACGTTCAGTCAGGGCCAAACAGTTCGCGCCGAGCCCCTTCGGCAATTGCGACAATGCCCGGATGACTGACCTTGCGTTCCACGGAAATGGCATAGAACGATTCACTCACGGCATCGGTCCGGCCGATCTCCCGCACGCCGTACTGGCGTATCACCTCTTCGGCGATCACGCTCGGGCCGATGAAGATCCCGCTGCCTGACTGACCGAAGGCTTGCATCAGCGCGCTGTCGTCGAATTCGCCGACGATACGTGGCTGGATCTGCTGCTCGGCGAACCAGCGTTGCAGGCGGCTGCGCACCACGGTTTCCGGACCGGGAATCAGCAAGGGGGCATCTTGCAGGCCGCGAGGGAAGTCCTGCCCGTACTGTTCGGCCAGGGCGGTGGTGGCAAAGAAGCTGATGCCGCATTCCCCCAGTTTCTGACTGTAACCCTTGATGTCCAGGTGGGTCGGCATCGGGCTGTCGGAAATCACCATGTCCAGACGCTGGATCGCCAGGTCCGCCAGCAACCGTTCGAGTTTGTCTTCGCGACAAGTGATGCGCAGGGGCACGCTCAACTCCATGGTCGGTGCCAACAGCCGATAGACAATGGACTTGGGCACCACATCCGCCACCCCGACCCGGAACAGCGCCTGTTGTTCGTTGGGCTGGGCCCGCAGCATGAGCTCCAGCTCGCCTCCCAACTGGAACATCTGTTCGGCATAGGGCAGCGCCTGGCGACCGGCTTGTGTCAGTTCCAGCTGGCGTCCTACGCGGCGAAACAGCTTGATGTGGTACGTCTGCTCGAACAGGGAGATCTGCCCGCTGATGGTCTGTGGAGTCAGGTTCAGTTGTTCGCAGGCCCGTACGATGCTGCCTGTCTTGGCCACGACCCAGAAGTAATGCAGTTGCCGGTAATTGAGCATGGAAGCACCGATTCGGAAAAACCGAAGTATAACCGCTGAAAATACGAATTTCCCTGAACTATCGGTCTCTCTAGAATGCTGCTCCATCGGTGGGGCATCTTCGTGCTCCCTCTACTCTGAGAGGCACTTTATCCAATGACATTCAGATCCTTGGGGCTTGTAGCCCTGTTTGCGATGTCTTCGCTGACGCTGGCAGGCTGCGAGCAGGCCGAAAAAAGCGCCCAGCATCTGGCCGAGCAGTTGAAGGAACAGGCAGTGGAAACCGCCAAAAAGGCCATCGACGACACCCACAAGGCCGCCGAGCAGGCGCTGAACGAGGCCACGGGCGGCCTGATCAGTCCAAAGAAAGAACCGGCGGACGAGGCTGACGAATCGGCAGCTGAACCCAAATCTTCCACCCAAGCCATCTAACCCGTCATATCGAGTCAGGACTGACCCATGGATTATCTTTTACAACTCGTCGCCAGCCCTACAGCCTGGATCGCCCTGGCGACCCTGGTCGTCATGGAAATCGTGCTGGGCATCGATAACCTGATCTTCATTTCGATCCTGACCAACAAGCTGCCCGAACAGCATCGCGCCAAGGCTCGGCGGATCGGTATCGGCATGGCGTTGCTCCTGCGTCTGGGTCTGTTGAGTACCATCGCGTTCATCGTGCAGCTCACGGAACCGGTCATCGAGATCCTTGGCCAGGCCTTCTCCTGGAAGGACATGATCCTGATTGCCGGCGGTCTGTTCCTGCTGTGGAAAGCCACCACCGAGATTCACCACAGCATGGACCCTGCGCCGGATGATCCCAAGTCGGCCACCTCTGGCGTGACCCTCGGATTTGCTGCCGCGATCGGTCAGATCCTGATGCTGGACCTGGTGTTTTCCATCGACAGCATCATCACGGCCGTGGGCATGACCGAGCACTTGCCGATCATGATCATCGCAGTGGTCGTGTCGGTGCTGGTGATGCTGCTGGCTGCGGAGCCGCTGGCCAAGTTCATCAATGACAACCCGACGGTGGTCATGCTGGCCCTGGGCTTCCTGATCATGATTGGTATGACGCTGATCGCCGAAGGCTTCGGGGCCCACGTGCCCAAGGGCTATATCTACGCGGCCATGGCGTTCTCGGCTGCGATTGAAGTGCTGAACATGATGGCCCGCCGAGCCCGGCAAAAGGCTTCGGTCGAAGCCGAAAACGCCTGATTCCACGAGGCCATGAACAAGCCGCCCGGGTCCATGCCCGGGCGGTTTTTTTTCATGCTGGATAATGATCGGTCAGTGTGCGGCGACGTGGCGCCTGGCGGGTTTCGCGGTTTTTTCCGTTTGTGGCGGTGCGTGATGATGACGGCGGGTGATCCGCAGGACCCCCCACAGCATGGCCGTCGCTACGCTCAGCCAGCCGAATACAAGCATCACAATGGTGGTCGTCAGGCTCATAGGGCCTCCTCAACCCCGGATCGGGGCAACGCACTCTGTTCATTGGACAGTTTAGCTGTTCAAGTATTGCAAGCAGTCGAACGCATTCCTTGGCGTCGGACCGGATCGTTCTATTGCGGCGACCAGACTGCGGTTAAAGGCTATACCAGGGAGGCGCGGGCATCTTATGATCGACGCCCCAAGCCTGGCCCGGATGCCGGGTGCCTGAACAAGAGAGTCATCATGTCGTCGGTCATTCCCTCTATCCGATCATTGGTATCTGCCGTTGCCTGTCTGGTGGCCCTGGCGGGTTGCGCCGGTGGGGTGTCGCCCCAGATCCAGCGCCTGCCCGAACGGGTCGAGCTCAATAGCGTGCCGTTCTATCGCGGCGAGCTTTACCTGGGCGCGCCGCAGTCCCTGGCGGCCCTGCTGACCCTGCAAGGCACGGTGATCACGCCAGGGCTGCTGGAGAAACCGCTGCATTTGCCGGGCGGCGAAGCCCATCTGCAGCAGAGCATGCAGACGTTGGCGCGTGAGTACGGGCTGGTGGTGTACCCGCTCGACAGTCGCCTGGACGCACTGCTGGAGCAGGTTGCGGCGGGCAACCCCGTATTGCTGCGTTACACCGAAGGCTCCGCATTCTGGTCCGGGCCTCGGTACGCAATCCTTGCCGGCTACAACCGGCAGAAGCAGACGGTCTTGCTGCGTTCGGGCATGAACCGCCGGCTGTCGATGAGTTTCAGTGGGTTCGAGTCTGCCCTGAAGGACGCCGGTGGCTGGGCCGTATTGCTCCAGCGACCGACGCAACTGCCGGCCAACGTCGACTCGCGGCGCTGGCTGAAGGCTGCCGACGAGCTGGCCGGGGCAGGGCAGGAGCAAGCGGCGGCTCGGGCCAGCAAGGCCCTGGGTGCGGCCCATTGAGTGCCTGCCCCGTTCGTCACCTGCCGGGCACGACCTGAGCTGCCTGGGGCTCTTATCGTCAGGGTTCCGACGTTCGGGCCCTGATTCGAGGAGGCACGTATGGCACAGTCGAAAACCCCCACAGGGCCCCATTCTTCCGAACACTCGTCCGCCGAAGACGACCTGGGATTCGATCCGGATTCGCCGGATCTCGACGATCCCCAGGTCGACCCGATAGGACCGGCCAAGGCCCCACGGGACGACAGGAAAGAGCAGGATCCGCCTTCTTCCAAGGCCTATGATCCGTTGGGCAATCTCAAGCCCTGAACGCAAACAGCCCCGGATATCCGGGGCTGTTCATTTATTGCCGCACGCTTATTGGGAGGCTTCCACCACCCCGGTCTGGCGGCTTTTCAGGTTTTTCGCTGCCTTGTATTGCAGGGCCACGGCCGGAGCGCTGGTGCTCTTGCCGGTTTCGACCCAGCTGCGAATCCGGCTGGCGTCGGCAAAATGCGTGTATTTGCCGAAGGCATCGAGGATGACCAGCGCCATCGGGCGATTGCCTATTTTCGTCACCAGCACCAGGCAATGTCCGGCCTGGTTGGTAAAGCCGGTCTTGGTCAGCTGAATATCCCAGTTGCCCCTGTGGACCAGGTGATCGGTGTTGCGAAAGCCCAGGCTGTAGACCGGCTTGCGGAAGGTGACGGTCTTTTCCTTGGTGGTGCTCAATTCGCTGAGCAGCGGATATTTGCGAGCGGCGATCAACAGCTTCGTCAGGTCCCGGGCGGTGGAGACGTTATGGATCGACAGGCCGGTGGGCTCGACATAATGAGTGCTGGTCATGCCAAGGGCCTTGGCCTTGGCGTTCATGGCGGCGATGAAGGCCGCGTAACCGCCCGGGTAGTGGTGGGCGAGGCTGGCGGCGGCGCGGTTCTCCGAAGACATCAAGGCGATCAGCAGCACGTCGCGGCGCGACAGTTCACTGTTGAGCTTGACCCGGGAAAACACACCTTTCATCTCGGGTGTGTTGGCAATCGTGATGGAGATGTATTCGTCCAGGTTCTGTTTGGCGTCCAGCACGATCAGGCCAGTCATCAATTTGGTCACCGACGCGATCGGAACCACCACGTCCGGGTTGCTGGAGTAGACGACTTTATCCGTCTGCAGGTCCAACAGCATCGCGCTGCCCGACGCGACTTGCAGTTTCGAGGTGTCGCGTGGGGTCGCGATGGTTTCCTGCGCGTGGACATCCTGGGTGGCAAGGGCGCCTGAGAAAGCGAAGAACAGGCTGAGGATCGAAAGACGGATTTTCACGCGAGTAGACTCGATGGAGTTGTAAGGTACCGTTCGGCAACGGCTTTGAAAAAAGCGCTGCATTTTATGAGTATGGGTGACAACCGCGCTACATGCCTGCGCCGCGGGTGCGAGTGAATGAATAAAATTTAATCGGATGCGATCCTGCAGGGGCGAACCTGAAAAATATGTCATCGAGTGGCGATGAAGGAGGGCGTGCGTGTCGTTCGATCAGGCGCAGAAACGCCTGCGAAAGCGCCACTGGCTTCCGCAGGGGGCAGGCGGCTGAAGCTGCGATCAGCTATGCAGGGTTTCCGCCGCGTACAAGGTGTTTTCCAGCAGGCATGCACGGGTCATCGGGCCCACTCCGCCAGGCACCGGTGTGATCCAGCCGGCGCGCGGCAGTGCGGTCTCATAGACCACGTCGCCCACCAGCTTGCCGTCATCCTGGCGATTGATGCCCACGTCGATGACGATGGCCCCTTCCTTGATCCACTCGCCCTTCACCAGGCCGGGTTTGCCGGCGGCCACGACCACCAGGTCGGCGCGTCCGACGTGGCCGGCCAGGTCCTTGGTGAAGCGGTGGGTCACAGTGACCGTGCAGCCGGCCAGCAGCAATTCCATGGCCATCGGGCGACCAACGATGTTGGATGCGCCCACGACCACGGCATCGAGCCCATAGAGATCCACGCCAGTGCTTTCCAGCAGCGTCATGATGCCTTTGGGCGTGCAGGGCCGCAGCAGCGGGATGCGCTGGGCCAGGCGGCCGACGTTATAAGGGTGGAAACCGTCGACGTCCTTGTCCGGGCGGATACGCTCCAGCAGCTTGGAAGCGTCGAGGTGCTCAGGCAGGGGCAACTGGAGCAGGACCCCATCGATGTTCGGGTCATCGTTGAGACGATCGATCAGATCGGCCAACGCTTGCTGGGTGGTTTCGGAAGGCAGGTCGTAGGCCTGGGAAAGGAAGCCGACCTCTTCACAGTCTTTACGCTTGTGCGAGACATAAACCTGAGAGGCAGGATCGCTGCCGACCAGGATCACCGCAAGACCGGGGGTGCGCAGGCCTTGCTGGCGACGCTCGGTAACGCGTTGGGCGATCTGCTGGCGCAGGCTGGCGGCGATCGATTTGCCGTCGATAAGTTGTGCAGTCATTGCGCGTGGTTAACCATCGAGAGGGGAAAAAAAGAGAGCGCATTCTCGCATGCCGAGGCGTGAGGGCAAAGGCGCTTGGTCTGCAAATTCCCCTAACCCCTTTAATTAAATGAATTTTTTTTAGAAAAGAGTTGACGACCTGTCAGGCCGTCTATAACATTCGTCGCACTTGTCGGGCACAGCCTAGCACTGGTTAAGTAGGTTGAGCGGAGTTGGTTGTTTCAATTCGGCAAAGCTGAAAGCACTTAGTTTGTAATCGTCAAAGAATACAGATTAAAAAGGCGCCCGTAGCTCAGCTGGATAGAGCATCCGCCTTCTAAGCGGATGGTCGCAGGTTCGAGTCCTGCCGGGTGCGCCATTAGGCAGCTTTGGCACAAGTAACGCAACAAGGCAATATGGTGGGCGTAGCTCAGTTGGTAGAGCACGGGATTGTGACTCCCGTTGTCGTGGGTTCGATCCCCATCGTCCACCCCATATTATAAAAGGCGCCAGATCTAACAGTCTGGCGCCTTTGCTTTAAAAGCCAGGGGCTTCAAACTGATCCAGATGTCCGGGTCGTTTATACAAGTCGCTGGACATGCGGATGTGGTGGAATTGGTAGACACACTGGATTTAGGTTCCAGCGCCGCAAGGTGTGAGAGTTCGAGTCTCTCCGTCCGCACCATACAAATCGCTATTCAATTAGCAGAGAACGGCGCAGTACCTGAAGAGGACTGCGCCGTTTTTGTTTCTGGCGATCGGCTGTTCATGTCCGGTCCGGTCCGGTCTCGCTCGGCGCGGCTGGCGGTTCGCGGTGATTGTGTTTCGTGATGATACACGGCATGCCGTTGGTCTTCCGGCGGGGCTGAGCACCGAAGAGCGACGAGTGCTCGCTTCTATATATAGAAGCGTTGGTCCAGAGCTCCTGGCTTGACTGGCTGAATTTGCAATCCGGGCGAGGCATGACCGTTTGTCTCCCCTTAATGTCGGTGCTTGTTTTCCGGTTGTTTTCAGTAGGGTGACTTCTTGAGTTTGACCTACTAGAATGCATGCCCTTGATTCTGGGGTCGGAAACACCCGGCCAACGTCTGTGCAACGAGGAATATCCATGCAAGTTTCTGTTGAAAGTACTTCTGCTCTTGAGCGTCGCATGAGCATCATCGTGCCTGCTGATCGCATCGAGACTCAGGTCAACAAGCGTCTGCAGCAGACTGCACAAAAGGCCAAAATCCCAGGTTTCCGTCCAGGCAAAGTGCCGATGAGCGTGATCCGTCAGCGTTACGAAGCTGATGCGCGCCAGGAAGCAGTGGGCGATGTGATCCAGTCTTCGTTCTACGAAGCGGTTGTCGAGCAGAAGCTGAACCCGGCCGGTGCTCCATCCGTCGAGCCTAAAGTGCTGGAAAAAGGCAAGGACCTGGAGTTCGTCGCCACGTTCGAAGTGTTCCCTGAGTTCACCGTTGCCGGCTTCGAGTCCATCGCTGTCGAGCGCCTGAGCGCCGAAGTATCGGACGCCGACCTGGACAAGATGCTGGACATCCTGCGCAAGCAGAACACCCGTTTCGAAGTGACCGATCGTGCTGCGCAGAACGAAGACCAGCTGAACATCGACTTCGTCGGCAAAGTCGATGGTGAAGTGTTCGCCGGCGGTTCCGCCAAGGCTACCCAGCTGGTGCTGGGCTCCGGTCGCATGATCCCAGGCTTCGAAGATGGCCTGGTCGGCGCGAAAGCGGGCGAGGAGCGCGTTCTGAACGTGACCTTCCCTGAGGACTACCAGAACCTGGACCTGGCCGGCAAGGCCGCCGAGTTCACCGTGACCGTCAACAGTGTCTCCGAGCCGAAGCTGCCTGAACTGAACGAAGAGTTCTTCGCCCAGTTCGGTATCAAGGAAACCGGCCTCGACGGTTTCCGCGCCGAAGTTCGCAAGAACATGGAGCGTGAGCTGCGTCAGGCCATCAAGTCCAAGATCAAGAACCAGGTCATGGACGGTCTGCTGGCCTCCAATCCGATCGAAGTGCCGAAGGCGCTGCTGGACAACGAAGTGAGTCGTCTGCGCGTGCAGGCCGTCCAGCAATTCGGTGGCAACATCAAGCCGGACCAACTGCCAGCCGAGCTGTTCGAAGAGCAGGCCAAGCGCCGCGTCGTGCTGGGCCTGATCGTAGCCGAAGTGGTCAAGCAGTACGAACTCAAGCCTGATGACGCCCGCGTTCGCGAGTTGATCCAGGAAATGGCTTCGGCTTACCAGGAGCCTGAGCAAGTCGTGTCCTGGTACTACAAGAACGAGCAGCAACTGAACGAAGTCCGTTCGGTTGTGCTGGAAGAACAAGTTGTGGATACTGTTCTGCAGAAAGCTAGCGTGACCGATAAAGCGGTCTCTTACGAAGAAGCGGTCAAGCCGGTGGAAGCTGCACAAGCCGATTGATTTTTCTGCGGTAAGAAATACACACCATAAGCCAGCCTTCGCGCTGGCTTATGCGTATTCAAGACATAACTATTTGGGAGTGACTGCGAGACATGTCCCGCAATTCTTTTTATCAGCAGAGCTCTGACATCCAGGCCGCAGGCGGCCTGGTCCCGATGGTTATCGAGCAGTCCGCTCGTGGCGAACGTGCCTATGACATCTATTCGCGCCTGCTCAAGGAACGCGTCATTTTCCTGATCGGGCCCGTCGAAGACTACATGGCCAACCTCGTGGCGGCACAACTGCTGTTCCTTGAAGCGGAAAACCCGGACAAGGATATCCATCTGTATATCAACTCACCTGGCGGTTCGGTGACGGCTGGCATGTCGATCTACGACACCATGCAGTTCATCAAGCCGGACGTCTCCACTATCTGCATCGGCCAGGCCTGCAGCATGGGTGCTTTCCTGCTCGCCGGCGGCGCAGCGGGCAAGCGTCACTGCCTGCCTAACTCGCGCATGATGATCCACCAGCCGTTGGGCGGCTTCCAGGGCCAGGCGTCGGACATCGACATCCATGCCAAGGAAATCCTCCATATCCGTTCGCGTCTGAACTCGCTGCTGGCCCATCATACCGGCCAAAGCCTTGAAACCATTGAGCGAGACACCGAGCGTGACAACTTCATGAGCGCCGAGCGTGCGGCCGAGTACGGCCTGATCGACTCCGTGATCAACAAGCGTCAGATGCCTGCCTGAGTCGTTCAAAATGCAGGTGGTTGGGATGACCGGCCGCCTGCGGGCTTGAAAAAGCCCGCAATTGCCTTCATCTTGTGTTGCAAGCCTATCGGATTTGGATCGATCGAATGACTGACACCCGCAACGGCGAGGACAACGGCAAACTGCTTTATTGCTCCTTCTGTGGCAAAAGCCAGCATGAAGTACGCAAATTGATTGCCGGTCCCTCGGTCTTCATTTGCGACGAGTGCGTCGACCTGTGCAATGACATCATCCGCGAGGAGGTGCAGGAAGCCCAGGCCGAAAGCAGCGCGCATAAGTTGCCTTCGCCCAAAGAAATCAGCGGCATCCTCGACCAGTATGTAATTGGTCAGGAGCGCGCGAAAAAGGTACTGGCCGTAGCGGTGTACAACCACTACAAGCGCCTGAACCAACGTGACAAAAAGAATGACGAGGTCGAACTCGGCAAGAGCAACATCCTGCTGATCGGCCCGACAGGCTCGGGTAAGACCCTGCTTGCCGAGACACTGGCTCGTTTGCTGAACGTTCCCTTCACCATCGCCGACGCGACCACCCTTACCGAGGCGGGCTACGTGGGTGAGGATGTCGAGAACATAATTCAGAAACTGTTGCAAAAGTGCGACTACGATGTGGAAAAAGCCCAGATGGGTATCGTCTACATCGACGAAATCGACAAGATTTCCCGCAAGTCCGACAACCCGTCCATCACCCGGGATGTTTCCGGCGAGGGCGTGCAGCAGGCCTTGCTCAAGTTGATCGAAGGCACGGTCGCTTCCGTTCCGCCCCAGGGCGGGCGCAAGCACCCGCAGCAGGAATTCCTGCAGGTCGATACCCGTAACATCCTGTTCATCTGCGGCGGCGCGTTCTCCGGCCTGGAAAAGGTCATCCAGAACCGTTCCACCCGTGGGGGCATCGGTTTCAATGCCGAGGTCCGCAGCAAGGAAGAGGGCAAGAAGGTTGGCGAGTCCCTGCGTGAAGTCGAGCCTGACGATCTGGTCAAGTTCGGTCTGATCCCGGAGTTCGTTGGTCGCCTGCCGGTCCTGGCGACGTTGGACGAGCTGGACGAGGCTGCATTGATGCAGATCCTGACCGAGCCGAAGAACGCCCTGACCAAGCAATATGCCAAGCTGTTCGAAATGGAGGGTGTAGACCTGGAGTTCCGTTCCGACGCGCTGAAATCGGTTGCCAAACGTGCCCTGGAACGCAAGACCGGTGCCCGTGGGTTGCGCTCGATTCTCGAAGGCGTATTGCTCGACACGATGTACGAGATTCCCTCGCAGTCCGATGTGAGTAAAGTCGTGATCGATGAAAGCGTCATAGAAGGCAAGTCCAAGCCGCTGTATATCTACGAAAACAGTGAGCCGGCTGCCAAGGCTGCCCCGGACGCCTGAGCGTCCGGTCGCCGGAATAAAGGAGGGGCCTTCGGGCCCCTTTGCTTTTAGCGTGATTTAGACGTGTCTTAGCGCTTGTTTTTTTTCAAGGCTGCCCCCATCTTGGTTTCAAGCTTACATTCATCTGTTTCCGGCCTTAGTGCCGCCGTAGAGGCGAAATCATGAAGACAACCATCGAATTGCCTCTCCTGCCATTGCGCGATGTCGTGGTGTATCCGCACATGGTTATCCCGCTGTTCGTGGGGCGCGAGAAGTCCATCGAAGCCCTCGAGGCTGCGATGACGGGTGACAAGCAGATCCTTCTGCTGGCTCAGAGAAATCCTGCTGACGATGATCCCGGCGAAGACGCACTTTATCGCGTAGGTACGATTGCAACGGTTCTGCAACTGCTCAAGCTGCCTGACGGCACGGTCAAGGTTCTGGTCGAAGGCGAGCAACGGGGTGCGGTCGAGCGCTTCAGCGAAGTAAACGGCCATTGCCGTGCCGAAGTGTCGCTGATCGACGAAGCCGAGGTGCCTGAGCGTGAGTCCGAGGTGTTTGTCCGCAGCCTGCTGTCTCAATTCGAGCAGTACGTGCAGTTGGGCAAGAAGGTGCCGGCAGAGGTCCTGTCGTCGCTCAACAGCATCGATGAACCTGGGCGCCTGGTCGATACCATGGCCGCGCATATGGCCCTCAAGATCGAGCAGAAGCAGGAAATCCTCGAGATCATCGACCTGTCCGCCCGTGTCGAGCATGTATTGGCGTTGCTCGACGGCGAAATCGACCTGCTGCAGGTCGAAAAACGCATCCGCGGTCGGGTCAAGAAGCAGATGGAGCGCAGTCAGCGCGAGTACTACCTGAATGAGCAGATGAAGGCCATTCAGAAGGAGCTGGGTGACGGAGACGAAGGCCATAACGAGATCGAAGAGCTGAAGAAGCGAATCGATGCTGCCGGCCTGCCGAAGGACGCCCTTGCCAAGGCCCAGGCCGAGCTGAACAAGCTCAAGCAGATGTCGCCGATGTCCGCTGAGGCCACCGTGGTGCGCTCCTATATCGACTGGCTGGTCCAGGTGCCATGGAAAGCCCAGAGCAAGGTGCGTCTGGACCTGGCTCGCGCCGAAGATATCCTCGATGCCGACCATTACGGCCTGGAGGAGGTCAAGGAGCGCATCCTCGAATACCTCGCCGTACAGAAACGCGTGAAAAAGATTCGTGGCCCGGTCCTTTGCCTGGTCGGTCCTCCCGGGGTCGGTAAAACCTCCCTTGCGGAGTCGATTGCCCACGCGACCAACCGTAAATTCGTTCGCATGGCTCTGGGTGGCGTGCGTGACGAGGCGGAAATCCGCGGGCATCGCCGGACTTACATCGGGTCGATGCCGGGAAGATTGATTCAAAAGATGACAAAGGTCGGCGTGCGCAATCCGCTGTTCCTTCTGGACGAAATCGACAAGATGGGCAGCGATATGCGGGGCGATCCGGCCTCTGCATTGCTGGAAGTCCTCGATCCCGAGCAGAATCACAACTTCAACGATCACTACCTTGAGGTCGACTACGACCTGTCGGATGTGATGTTCCTCTGCACCTCCAACTCCATGAACATTCCGCCAGCGCTGCTGGACCGGATGGAGGTGATTCGTCTGCCGGGCTACACCGAGGACGAGAAGATCAATATCGCCGTCAAATACCTTTCGCCCAAGCAGATCCAGGCCAATGGCCTGAAAAAAGGCGAGCTGGAGTTCGACGAGGAGGCGATCCGCGACATCATCCGTTACTACACTCGCGAAGCGGGCGTGCGCGGTCTGGAGCGGCAGATCGCCAAGGTCTGCCGCAAGGCGGTCAAGGAGCATGCGCTGGAAAAACGCTTCGCGGTCAAGGTTACTTCGGACCTGCTGGAGCACTTCCTGGGCGTACGCAAGTTCCGTTACGGCCTGGCCGAGCAGCAGGATCAGATCGGTCAGGTGACCGGGCTGGCGTGGACCCAGGTCGGTGGCGAATTGCTGACCATCGAGGCGGCAGTCGTACCGGGCAAGGGGCAACTGATCAAGACCGGTTCCCTGGGCGATGTGATGGTCGAATCGATCACCGCGGCCCAGACCGTCGTGCGCAGCCGGGCCCGTAGCCTGGGCATCCCCGTGGACTTCCACGAGAAGCGCGACACCCATATCCACATGCCGGAAGGGGCGACGCCCAAGGACGGCCCCAGCGCTGGCGTAGGCATGTGCACGGCCCTGGTTTCGGCCCTGACCGGCATTCCGGTGCGCGCCGATGTGGCGATGACCGGCGAAATCACCCTGCGTGGCCAGGTACTGGCCATTGGTGGGCTCAAGGAAAAACTGCTGGCGGCGCATCGCGGTGGGATCAAGATCGTGATCATTCCCGAAGAGAATGTTCGTGATCTCAAGGAAATTCCCGACAACATCAAGCAGGATCTTCAGATTAAACCGGTTAAATGGATTGACGAAGTCCTGCAAATTGCGCTGCAATACGCGCCGGAGCCCTTGCCGGATGTGGCTCCGGAGATAGTCGCGAAGGACGAAAAGCGAGAGTCTGACTCTAAGGAAAGAATTAGCACGCATTAACACGCATTTGCCTGGGGGGCTTCCTTGACAGTTTTTTAGAGCCCTTGTTATAAAGCGGCTCTTAAGTGTCTGTAGGCCATTCAGCACTCGTTTTTGCTTTCACCAAAAAAACTTAGAATCATCTCAAATAGATATAAGGGGACTTAGAGTGAACAAGTCGGAACTGATTGATGCTATCGCTGCATCCGCTGATATCCCGAAAGCTGCTGCTGGCCGTGCGCTGGACGCTGTAATCGAATCCGTCACTGGCGCTCTCAAGGCTGGCGACTCCGTTGTTCTGGTTGGTTTCGGCACCTTCTCCGTCACTGATCGTCCGGCTCGTACCGGTCGCAACCCTCAGACTGGCCAGGCTCTGCAAATCAAGGCCGCCAAGAAGCCAAGCTTCAAGGCTGGTAAAGCACTGAAAGACGCCGTCAACTAAGGTTTCATTGAGTTTATCCGGGTCGGGGTCATGCCTGGCTTGGCAGCGGAGCGGTAACACGGTCGGTTTTCAAACGGCCTGTCGTGCCAGGGCTCGCGGGTTCGAGCCCGGTCCGCTCCGCCAGTAACGAGAAGGCGCATCCTCGGATGCGCCTTTCTTCTATCCGGATTCTACCCACGCTCCACGGTTGCCTAATTTTTGAAGTTCAACCGTTTCTGGGGGACGCATGCTGCAGAATATCAGGGACAATTCACAGGGCTGGATTGCCAAGACCATCATCGGAGTCATCGTCGCACTGATGGCGTTGACCGGTTTCGATGCCATTTTTCAAGCCACCAGCAACAGCAATGAAGCGGCCAAGGTCAACGGCGAGAAAATCAGCCAGAACGAGCTGAGCCAGGCTGTCGATATGCAACGTCGCCAGCTCATGCAACAGCTGGGCAAGGATTTCGACGCCTCCTTGCTGGACGAAAAAATGCTGCGCGACTCGGCCCTCAAGGGGCTGATCGACCGCAAGCTGCTGCTGCAAGGCGCCCATGACGCGAAATTCGCTTTCTCCGAAGCCGCGCTGGACCAGGTAATCCTGCAGACACCTGAGTTCCAGGTCGACGGCAAATTCAGCGCCGAGCGCTTCGACCAGGTGATTCGCCAACTGGGCTACAGCCGTATGCAGTTCCGCCAGATGCTGGCCCAGGAAATGCTGATCGGCCAGTTGCGCGCCGGCCTGGCCGGCAGTGGCTTTGTCACCGATGCCCAGGTGCTGGCATTCGCCCGCCTGGAAAAACAGACCCGTGATTTCGCCACCCTCACCATCAAGAGCGACGCGTCGGCGGTGAAGCTGACCGATGACGAGGTCAAGGCTTATTACGACAAGCACGCCAAGGAGTTCATGACTCCCGATCAGGTGGTGATCGATTACCTTGAACTGAAGAAGGCCTCGTTCTTCGATCAGGTCAGCGTCAAGGATGAAGACCTGCAGGCGGCTTACCAGAAGGAAATCGCCAACCTGTCCGAGCAACGTCGGGCGGCGCATATCCTGATCGAGGTCAATGACAAGGTCACCGAGGCCCAGGCCAAGGCCAGGATCGAGGACATCCAGGCTCGCCTGGCCAAGGGCGAATCGTTCGAAGCCCTGGCGAAGGAGTTCTCCCAGGATCCGGGTTCGGCGAACAATGGCGGTGATCTCGGCTATGCCGGTCCGGGTGTCTATGACCCGGAATTCGAAAAGGCCCTGTATGCCTTGAACAAGGATCAGGTGTCCGCGCCGGTGCGTACCGATTTCGGTTTCCACCTGATCAAGCTGTTGGGCGTCGAGGCGCCTGAGGTGCCGAGTTTTGCCAGCCTCAAGGACAAGCTGACCCGCGAACTGAAGACTCAGCAAGTGGAGCAGCGTTTCGTGGAGGCGACCAAGCAACTGGAAGATGCCTCTTTCGAAGCCTCCGATCTGGCCCAGCCGGCCCAGGACCTGAAACTGACCGTTCATACGTCCGCGCCGTTCGGTCGCGAAGGTGGGGAAGGGATCGCGGCCAACCGCGCCGTTGTCACCGCCGCGTTCAGCCCGGAAGTACTCGATGATGGCGCCAACAGCACCGCCATCGAACTGGACCCGGAAACCGTCGTCGTGCTGCGCGCCAAGGAACACCGCAAGCCCGAGCAGCTTCCCCTGGAGCGCGTCGAAACGGCCATTCGCGCCCAGTTGACGAAGGAGCATGCCAGCGCGGCAGCCAAGACCCGGGCGGACGAATTGATCGTTAGCCTGCGCGAAGGCAAGACCGCACTGGACAAGCCTGTCGATGGCCAGGGCTGGAAAGTCACCGAGGCGGCGACTCGCAGCCAGGAAGGCATCGATCCAGCCGTTCTGCAGGCACTGTTCCGCATGCCCAAGCCGGAATCCAAGGACAAGCCGACGTTCACCAGCGTCACCTTGCCTGATGGAAGCCTGATGATCGTGCGCCTGAACGGGGTGAACGAGGCGGCGGCGCCGACCGACGCAGAGAAAGCCGAATACCGTCGCTACCTGGCCTCCCGAATTGGTCAGCAGGACTTCGCGGCTTATCGCAAGCAGCTGGAGAGCGAAGCGGACATCAAGCGGTACTGATGCTCCGGTAGTTCGCTTCACAAAAGACCCCGACTGGAAAGTCGGGGTTTTTTGTTTCTGCGCGTTGCGATTAACAGGATGTTCATCGATCCGCCGGGTTTGTGTCTTTTTCCGATAAACATCCCCCGGTAGACTTGTAACCCCTTTGAGACACGAATCCCCACATCACCGGAAGCGTTGTGTTGCACAATGCGCCCCGGACCGTTTTCTTCAGGATGTTCAATGTTCAGATCATTTCACATGCGCACCGTCGGGCTGGCACTGATGCTGGCTGTCGCAGCCGGTTGCTCGTCGAAGAAAGCCGCCATTTACGAGCATGAGAACTTCGATGACTCCGGTACCTATTCCCGGACCTATCCGGTGAGCGATGCAGCGACCTGCGAGGCCGGGCGCCGTGCGCTGCTCAGCCAGGGCTACATCATTACCAGCAGCGATCCGAAACTGGTCAGCGGCCACAAAAGCTTCCAGCAGACCGGTGATACTCACATGGAGATCAGCTTCAACCTGGTCTGCGCGCAGGACAGCGGCACCGGACACCGTTCGACCATGTTCGCCAACGCGCTGCAGGACCGTTACGCGCTGAAGAAGATCAACAACTCCGCCAGCCTGGGCGTGGGAGTGCTGGGGTCGGTGTCGATGCCCATCGGTTCGTCGGATGATTCGATGGTCAAGGTCGCCAGTGAAACGGTATCGGCGGCCAAGTTCTATGAGCGTTTCTTTGCGCTGGTGGAGGCATTCCTGCCAGCGGAAGCGAAGAAGGGCGCTGAAAGTGCCGATAAACCGAAAGCTGAGCTGGGCGTTCCGGAAACCAGGGTAGAGCCTGCCGCGTTGACGCCTGCGCCGATGCCGGAGCCGTCAGCCCCGGCGCCCGTAGCGCCGACGCAGCAGGAAGCTGCGCCAGCCCCGGCTCAGGTCCTCCCAGCGGCCTCGGAACCAGTGGTGCCTCCTGCGGAACCTGCACCGATCGCGCCCAGTGAAGTAGCGCCATCAGGGGAGGCCGTGCCCGTTACAGCGCCGGAGCCGACCCAGGAGCCCATCACGCCGCCCCCGCCCAGTGACCTGCCGCCTCCCTCTGAACCCATCCAGCCGCTGCCTGCCTCGTGAAGCCTTGTGGCGAGGTTGAAATACCTTGCCACAGATCACCCTTTAATTTCCTGCCGTTGTGCTACGTTTAATTCATGAAGCTTTTGCTTCATGTTTTATTCATAAAGCAGCTTTATGCTGATACCAGCGCCATCAGGCATCGGTTTCAACGAACAGGGGAAGGATTCGCAATGGACGACTATCAGGAAGAGCTGCTGGAATATCAGGCGTATGAGCTGGACCCGCCGGAACCCGCCGAGGACGCCACCGAGCTGTAGGAAGGCAGCAGGCGGCGGGCTCGAGGCTCATTTGTTCCGATGACTGCGACGAAACTCTCCGGGCGTCTGGCCATTCCAGCGCTTGAACGCGCGTTGAAATGCTTCGGCTGAGGCAAACCCCAGCAAATAGGCGATTTCACCGAACGCCAGTTCAGTGTCGCGAATGTAAGTCATGGCCAGGTCGCGCCGAGTGTCGTTGAGAATGGCGCGAAATTGTGTGCCTTCTTCCGCCAGTTTTCGGCGTAGCGTCCAGGTCGGTAGCTTCAGGCGTGCCGCCACTTCTTCCAGGCCGGGTTCACGGCCACCGCTGAGCAACGGCCCCAGCAGTTGGATGATGCGCTCGCGCAGGCTGCGGGTGCGGGTGAGTTGTTCCAGTTCCCGTTCACACAGTTGCAGCAGGTGCCGCCAAGTGCTGGGGCAGTGCTGTGGGTTGCGCTGGGCGAGGCTTTCCAGGCCCAGGCGCAACTGGTTCTGTTCGGCCCCGAATACGATCGGGCAATCACCGAGTGCCCGGTAGGCTTCCAGGTAGGCCGGCGCTTCGAATTCGATCTCTATGCGCTCGGCTCGCAGCGGGTTGCCGCTCACGCTGGAGAGCTGCTGGAGCCAGCCGGCGATGATCGAGTCCACGACGAAGCGGTTATAGGCGTTATACGGACTGATGGAATAGAACCGTACCCAGGCGCCCTGGGCATCTTCGTGAAAGCTCGATTGACCACGGTAGTTGGAGCCGTAGAGCGGCTCGAAGCGAACCATGCAGCGTGCGGCTTCGCGGACCGTCGGGGCCTGGGCCGCGGTGACACCAGCCAGGCCAGCCTGGCTCAAGCGGCTGAAGCGTCCCATGCGCAGGCCCAGGGCCGGGTCTGCCGTCTGCTGGATCGCGGCATGGCCCAGGCGCATGTAGCGTGGAATCGACAACCGTGCCCCAGGCTCCGCCAGGCGTGCGGCATCGAGGCCATATTGTTCCAGCAAGGGCTGGGGATCCTGTCCGTGGCTGGCGACCGCATCGGCCAGGCTATGGACGAAACCCACTGACAGGTCCCCCAGGCGCATCGGCTGCGGTTTCATGCTACAACCACAGGTTCAGCAAGCGCGCGCCACGGGCTTCGCCGTCAGGGAAATGCTGGCCGCCGTGGCTGATAAAGCTTTGGCCGGCGCTTCCGTTGTCCCAGAACTGCCCCCGCAGGAACACGCTGACGCCGCCCTTGGCCTGGCTGATGGGCAACTGGCTGGTCAGGGTCAGGCGATGCCAGGCCTGGCCTTCGCTCACTTCTCCGGGCTTGAGGCTGACCTCGCTGGGGGTGGAGAGGCCTTTATAGCCGCTCCAGGGTTCGTTCCAGGTGTCTCGTCCCAGGACAAAGGCGGGGACGGCGATCAGTTGTGCGCCCTGTTCGTTGAGTTGTCGATAATAGACCGGGTACCAACTGTCGCTGCCGATCAGCACCCCCAGGCGTCCGGCCGGGGTGTCGATGACGCGAGGTGTGTCGGAGCGTTCGCTACCCAGTACCTCGTGTTGATCGAATACAGGATGCTGCTGGCGCTGAGGTTGCCCGAGCGGTCGGCCATCGCGACCGAACACCAGGCTGCTGTTGTACAGCGCGCCCGGACCTATCCGCAGTTCGCCCTCGCTGACGCTGGGCTCGGGCAGTACGATGGAGCCGGCCACCAGGGTCACGCCAAACTCCTTGGCCAGGCCGCCAAACAGCGCCTGGTACTCATGGGCCATGCCCTGGGCCTTCATGCGCAAGTACGCATCGTCCAGTCGTTTATCGCCCTCGGCAGCGAGCAAGGCCCGGATAAAGGCCAACGGGTTGCTGACGGCCAGCCAGTTCATCGCTTCCTTCAATGTCCCAGCCTGATACAGCTCGTCCTTTTCACCGCTGATCATCAGCCACGTACCGATGTGCTCGGGCAGGACCACGATGGTTTTTTCGTTGACAAAGCCCTGGTCGCGAGCAGCCTGCAGATAGGCCGCGAGTTTGCGATGCAGTCGCTCGGGGCTCTGGTAATCCGTGGGGAAGAGCTCGGGCTGGATACCCAGCAGATTGCCTTGATCGGCGGGGATGCCCTGGTCGACCGCCAGGTTGATGCGCAGGTCCGACAGGTAATGGCCCGCCGGACGATCCGCCGTCCACAGCGCGTAGGTGACCAGGGCGGCAATCGAGGCCAGTGAAAACAACAGGTACAAAAGTTTGCGCATGGGGGAACAGTCAACGGCCTTGTGCGGTTCGTGATGCTTGAAGTGTCACGGGCAGGGTACGGTAAAACAAGGGATTAGCAAAAGGATGCGTGCAATCCGGGAAGCACCTGTCCGCCATGCGAGGGCGCAAGGTGACCGACACGGATCCCTGGCCATCGCGAACTGGCTCGCGCAAGCAGGATCGCAGGTGTTCGGGGGAGAAGGGGCGCTACGGCAGCGGGTCGGCGGGTGGTAAGTGATGGGATGGGGTGCTGCACATTTGGATCATCAAGTTGTCAGTTACGGTCATTGAGCCGTTGCGCCGTGGCTCTTAGGCTGTCGGGCATGACAGATGGAGGCCACCAGAGTCTCCGCATTTTTTCCGTGATTTTGCCCGTTGTGGAGTGACCGATGACAGCCTCTCATTACCCGCACCTGCTCGCCCCGCTGGACTTGGGTTTTACCACGCTGCGCAACCGCACCCTGATGGGGTCGATGCACACCGGCCTTGAAGAAAAGCCCGGTGGTTTCGAGCGCATGGCGGCCTATTTTGCCGAGCGTGCCCTTGGAGGGGTGGGACTGATGGTCACCGGTGGTATCGCGCCGAACGACGAGGGCGGCGTTTACTCGGGGGCGGCCAAGCTGACCACCGAGGAGGAAGCCCTCAAGCACCGCATCGTCACCCGGGCCGTCCATGAGGCCGGCGGCAAGATCTGCATGCAGATTCTCCATGCCGGCCGCTATGCCTACAGCCCTCGGCAAGTGGCGCCGAGTGCGATCCAGGCGCCGATCAATCCATTCAAGCCCAAGGAGCTGGACGAAGAGGGCATCGAGAAACAGATCAGCGATTTCGTGACCTGCTCGGTATTGGCCCGCCAGGCGGAATACGACGGTGTCGAAATCATGGGCTCCGAAGGTTATTTCATTAACCAGTTCCTGGCGGCCCACACCAATCACCGCACCGATCGCTGGGGTGGCAGTTATGAAAACCGCATGCGCTTGCCCGTGGAAATCGTGCGTCGGGTACGCGAGGCGGTAGGTCCGGATTTCATCATCATTTTCCGCCTGTCGATGCTCGACCTGGTGGAAGGCGGTAGCAGCTGGGAGGAAATCGTCCAGTTGGCCAGGGCCATCGAACAGGCAGGGGCGACGATCATCAATACGGGGATCGGCTGGCACGAAGCGCGGATCCCCACCATCGCCACCAAGGTACCGCGGGCCGCGTTCAGCAAGGTCACGGCCAAGCTGCGCGGTTCGGTGAGCATCCCGCTGATCACCACCAACCGTATCAACACGCCGGAAGTGGCCGAGCGGATCCTGGCCGAAGGCGACGCCGACATGGTCTCCATGGCGCGACCATTCCTGGCGGATCCGGCTTTCGTCAACAAGGCCGCCGCCGGCCGTGCGGATGAAATCAACACCTGCATCGGCTGCAACCAGGCCTGCCTCGACCATACCTTTGGCGGCAAGCTCACCAGTTGCCTGGTGAACCCGCGGGCATGCCATGAAACCGAGCTCAACTACCTGCCGGCGACCCAGGTGAAGAAAATCGCGGTGGTGGGGGCCGGTCCGGCCGGCTTGTCTGCGGCCACCGTAGCGGCCGAGCGAGGGCACCAGGTGACGCTGTTCGATTCGGCCAGCGAAATCGGTGGGCAGTTCAACATTGCCAAACGCGTCCCGGGCAAGGAAGAGTTCTACGAGACCCTGCGTTATTTCAATCGCAAGTTGCAGACCACCAACGTCGAACTGTGCCTCAACACCCGGGTGGATGTGGCGCAACTGGTGGCGGGTGGTTATGACGAGATCATCCTCGCCACCGGCATCGCGCCGCGAGTACCGGCGATTCCGGGGGTGGAGCACGCCAAGGTCCTGAGCTACCTGGATGTGATCCTGGAGCGCAAGCCGGTGGGCCGCAGCGTGGCGGTCATCGGGGCCGGTGGCATCGGTTTTGACGTTTCGGAGTTTCTGGTTCACCAGGGCGTTGCCACCAGCCAGGATCGGGAAGCGTTCTGGAAGGAGTGGGGCATCGACAGCCGTCTCGAGGCACGGGGCGGCGTCGCCGGGATCAAGGCCGAGCCCCATGCGCCGGCGCGGCAAGTATTCCTGTTGCAGCGCAAGACCTCCAAGGTCGGCGATGGCCTGGGCAAGACCACCGGCTGGATTCACCGCACCGGCCTGAAGAACAAGCAGGTGCAGATGCTCAACAGTGTCCAGTACCTGAAGATCGACGACGAAGGTCTGCACATCCGCATCGGTGACGCTGGCGAGCCCCAGGTGCTGGCAGTGGACAACATTGTCATCTGTGCCGGCCAGGACCCGCTGCGCGAACTGCAGGAAGGCCTGGAAGCGGCGGGTCAGACCGTCCACCTCATCGGTGGCGCCGACGTGGCGGCGGAACTGGATGCCAAACGGGCAATCAACCAGGGCTCGCGGCTGGCGGCGCAGCTGTAGGAAAAGATCGCCCGTTCACTCCGAACGGGCTTGCCCGCGAAAGGTGGATGGGTTTGCCGACCTGTTGAACGTGCCGGCTTCTTCACGGGCAAGCCCGCCCCCAAAAGGGGCGTCAGGAAGTGGACGGTCATCGACGACCGAGCTGTTAAGATGCCGGTTCGTTCCTATCCGGCTTGCTTCAATGCTGCTTGGCGCTCTCGACTGGCATCCTCGACCTCGACTCGAACCCCTTCATCTGGATTGGCTCGCCCGTGCCGGTGTCGAGGTGGCGGTGCTGCGCCTGGACCGGATCGATCCGCTGATCAGCGGTAACAAGTGGTTCAAGCTGCTTCATCATCTGCACTCGGCCCATGAGGTGGGTGCCGAGGGCATCATGAGCCTGGGGGGCGCCTACTCCAACCATCTGCATGCCCTGGCCGCGGCCGGCAAACGCTTCGACTTCCCCACGGTCGGCCTGTTGCGCGGTCATCTCCGACAAACGCCCACGGTGCTTGATCTCATGGCGTTCGGCATGGAGCTGCACTGGCTGGGCTACGGTGGATACCGTGAACGGCACGCGGTGGATTTCTGGACGCCGTGGCGGGCGCGTTATCCGCAGCTATACCCGGTCCCCGAGGGCGGTTCAGGATTGCCCGGCGCGCAAGGCTGCATGGCCTGGGTGGCCAGTGTCCGTGAGCAACTGCCAAGGCTGGGATGGGCGGACTATCATGGTTGGTGGCTGGCATGCGGCACCGGGACGTCATTGGCGGGGTTGGTCCTGGCCGAGGCGGGGGAACATACGGTCCATGGTGTGCTCGCGGTGCCGCCGGACCACGGCGTGGCGTTGCAGGTGTCCAGTCTCTTGAAAGAAGCAGGATTCGCCGATCTGCCTTATGAATTGCATGACGGCAGCCGGGGTGGTTTCGCCCGGGTCGATGCCGAGCTCAGCGCCTTCGTCGCGGACACCCGGGCAATCGAACTGGAGCCGTTGTACACCGGCAAGGCACTGATGATGCTCAAGACCAGGGTCGAAGCCGGGCAGTTCGCACCGGGCACTCGCCTGGTTTTCGTCCATACCGGCGGCCTGCAGGGGCGCCGGGGATTCGAATGAGGGTGGGTCAGCCGCGCTTGGGCATCATTCGCAGCAGTGTGTTATCGCGCACGATGTAGTGGTGATACAGCCCTGCCAGGGCGTGCAGGCCGATCAACCAATAGCCGATGGTCCCGCCCAGCACATGCCAGCCCTCGAGGCGTTTGGCGAAATCCTTGTCCTGGTCGACGAGCAACGGCAGATCGAACCCATAGAACATCACCTGATGTCCCTCGGCGCTGGTGATCAGCCAGCCCAGTAGCGGCATGGCGATCATGAACAGGTACAGCGCCCAATGCATCAGCCGCGCCAGGACGGTCTGCCAGGCAGGCGAAGCCGGAAAGATGGCCGGTGCCTTGCCGATGCTGCGGGCGAACAGGCGCAGCCAGACCAGCAGGAAAACCGTCAGGCCCAGCATGAAGTGCGCTTCCTTGATCAGGGTTCGACCGCCACTGCCCTTGGGGAAGATCCCGCGCAATTCGATACAGGCATATACCACCGCCAGCAACACCAGCATCAGCCAGTGCAAGGTGACCGTGGCGGTACTGTAGCGGCTTTCGGAGCTTTTCCAGGGCATTGCAGTCTCTCCGGCAATCAGGGGGGAGCGCCGTCTTGGGCGGCGTTGCGCTTACTGTAAGCCCGTTTCGCCGGGTTTGCTTGTGCCAGGTCAATTTTTGCCCACCCCAGGGCATGTATCACGGTGTCGTGTCGGGTGGGTTGAGCAGCCAGTCGAACAGCAACCGTGAATCCCGGTTGTCCGACGATGGCAATGATGGCGCGACGACGCGCCCGCCATTGTCCATCGCTCCAGGGCACAGCACCGGTCGGTCGGGATCGCCATCGAGAAAGCTCACCAGCACTTCGCTGCCGGCGATGAGTACGCTGTGGCCGTTCAATATCTGCCGCGATACCGGCAGGGCGATGCCTTCCTGCTGAGGGTTCCAGAGGCTGACCCGGACCTGGCCATGCTCGTCGAACGGGGCCGGCTGGCCGGAAGGACCAAGCACATACGCAATGTGATAACCGGGAATGCAGGGCCTGGGGTGATCGAGTGCCGGCCTGTACACCGTAGACCAGGGGATGGCCGAGAAGCGGTTTCGGTAGTCCCGGACCGACGGTGCGGCCGACGGGTTCGCCTCGAGAATCGAGGATTGCCGTCCGCGATGTTCGATTTCGGTGATCAGCCATTGATCGTTGAAGGTGGAGACCGGGTGTCCGTCGATTTGCACGACATGACCGCTGCGCAGCGCGGGTTGGGCGCTATGGCCGTGGATCTCCCGCTGCCGGCAGCGCAGCCGCTCCAGGCTCCGGCGCCCGGCCTGGTGGGCGTGAGCCAGCGCTGGATTGCCCCGCAGCGCCTCGCGATCGACAGCGTCGAAGGCATGATTGGCCGCATCGGTGGCGGCGTGGGGCGTCGCCCGGTCGCTGAAACGGTAGGTCGGGGCAGACGGTGTGGAACGGTGATGCTGGTACAGGTGCTCGATGGTCTGTTGGCCGCCAGCATCGGCACGCAGGGATAATTCGACAGATCGCGTAGGAAAGCTTTTTGGATCTTCCGCAAATACTGCGACGTGACCGTAGGGCGTGTGTTCGAAGTGGTAGTGGATGCCTTCTTCCTCGCACAGCCGTTGCAGCAGTGCCAGGTCGCTTTCCTCGTACTGGATACAGAAGGGGCGGCACGGATACTGCCCATGGGGCAGCTCGAAGCGGTAACCATGGGCGGGCAATGCGTGGTCTTCCAGCAAGCGCTGCAGGATCTGCACGACGCTGAGGCGATGGAAAACCCGTCGTTGCGGACCTTGTTCCAGGTTCTGGAGACAAGGAACCAGCGTCAGGCGATAGCCGATACGGTGCGCGGCAGGGGCGCTGAGGCCGACATCGTGCACGATCCCATGCACCCCGGACGAGCCGTCCAGGCGCAGGAAGGCCGGTTGCCCCAGTAGCGTGTCGGGGCTGATCGGCGGGGCCAGGCCGATCAGTTCGAGGTCGAAGCGATACGGCCGGTTGAGGGCTTCCCGACCACTGAACCGCAGCACTTGCAGGCGCAAGTCGCTTTGCGTGAGCGTCAGGCTGAAGGGGCTTTCCGTGTCGTTGCGCATTGCGGTGCTTACTTGGAGAAGAGGAGGCAACGAGGGTACGAAACCCTTGGGCAAAACGGAGGGGGCGAAGCGCAGTTTCAGAAATTCCCTACGCTACGTTGCGGAAATGTCGATTCCCCGGCTGCATTTTTTGGTCGATCAGCCGGTTTAGGCCGTATAAACTTGCGCCACAGCGCCGGCCGGCAGATGTCTCGGCGCGTCAGACAAGAGAGTGAGTAATGGGCGCACAGTGGAAGGTTAAACACAAAGAAGCGGCTGCCAACGCCAAGGGCAAGATCTTCGGCAAACTGGTGAAGGAAATCAGTATTGCCGCGCGAAACGGCGCCGATGTCGCCACCAATGCCCACCTGCGACTGGTGGTCGAACAGGCCAAGAAGGCCTCCATGCCCCGCGAGACCCTGGAGCGAGCCATCAAGAAGGGCTCCGGACAGCTCGGCGAAACCGTGCAATACCACCGCGTCACCTACGAAGGGTTCGCGCCGCATCAGGTGCCGCTGATCGTCGAGTGCGTGACCGACAACATCAACCGCACCGTTGCCGAGATCCGCGTCGCCTTCCGCAAGGGCCAACTGGGCGCTTCAGGTTCGGTGGCATGGGATTTCAACCATGTAGGCATGATCGAGGCCACGCCGGACACCCCGGACGCCGATCCGGAAATGGCCGCCATCGAGGCCGGTGCCCAGGATTTCGAGCCGGGCGAAGAGGGCGCGACCCTGTTCATCACCGATCCGACCGACCTTGACGCCGTACAGAAGGCGTTGCCGGAGCAAGGCTTCACCGTGCTGTCCGCCAAGCTGGGCTACCAGCCCAAGAACCCGGTCAGCGGCCTGACCGACGAACAGATGGCCGAAGTCGAAGCCTTCCTGGAGGGCCTCGACAACCATGACGACGTGCAGGACATGTTCGTCGGTCTGGCCGGCTGAGACGAAGGTCAGCCTCTGTGTTGTGAAACACAGGCTCCCGTGGCGAGGGGATTTATCCCCGTTGGGCTGCGAAGCAGCCCTAAAACCCGACATCGCGGTGCGTCAGGTCGTTTGCATCGGGGCCGCTTCGCGCCCCGACGGGGATAAATCTCCTCGCCACCAGGATGGGTGAGCTCAGTGGGTATGGGAGTGATCAATTCGCTTGAGTTCGCTAAGCAAACCCTCAATCTCATCAAACCCCGGCCGAGCCAGTACCTGCGGCTGACAACAGCGCGCCTTCAATTCTTCCAGTGTTCCAAGCTCCACGACGCCGGGTTCGACCCGCTCCAGCAGTTCCCCCAGCAGAATCCCAAAGGCCCGCACTTCGATACGTTGCAATGCCCGGGTCTGTGCGCTGTCCGGGGTGCCGTGGAACGACGCTGCGCCGAAATCTCCCAACAGGCAGTCGCCTTGGTCATTGAATAGAATGTTGTGTCCGTACAGATCACCATGGGTGAGCCCTTGGCAATGGAGATGCGCCCCCACCGAGGCGATGCCGTGGGCGATGCGCAACGCTACGGGCAGACTCAAGCGCAGTTCATCGGCATATACATCGCGAGTGCAGGAGGCCAGGCTGGGCAGTCCGGCCAGGTTGCGATAGCTGGGCTCCACCAGGGCCATCACCAGTCCGGCCTGCCCCTGGGGATGACCGGCCACCTGACCCAGTACCTCGATCAGGTTCGGATGCCTGCCGGCGGTGATGCAGGCGTGCATTTCGTGCAATGGCGAGCCATCGCTGGTCATTTCGCCTTTATAGAGTTTCACCGCAACCTCCCTGGCCGCCTGGCCCGGCGGTTGCCATCGGGCCCGGTGGATCACCCCCGAGGCGCCTTCCCCCAGCCGCTGTCGCAGAGCCAGTTGTGACCAGTCGATGGCGGGCGTGGCGTTCAACGGGGCGGCATTGGCCTGGGGCTCCAGCGGATTGCCGGCGTAGGCCAGCCAGCTGAGGCTGGGCAATGTCGACAGCCATTGCGGCAACTCCACCAGGCGGTTGGCGGCGACGCGCAGCAGTTCGAGTCGCTGGCATTGCCCCAGGCTTTGCGGTAGCTGTTGCAATCGGTTGCCGGCCAGCATGAGTTTCTGCAGATGGGGGCGTCGCCCCAGTTCATCCGGCAATCGACTGATGCGGTTGTCGGTCAGGATCAGCCAGCGCAACAGCGGCGGCAGGGCTGCCCCCGTGACACGTTCGATGCGGTTGGCCTTGAAGCCGACCATGGTCAGGGCGGCGCAGCGGCCCAGGCATTCGGGCAGTTCAGTGAAGCGGTTGTCCGAGCAGAACAGCACGCGCAATCGGCTCAGCCGATGCAAGTCGTCGGGCAATGTATCGAGCTGATTGCCGCTGAGGTCGAGAATTTCTAGGGAGTCGGCCAGCTCGAAGATTTCCCGGGGGAATTTCGTCAGGCCACACGCCAGTTTCAATCGGGTGGTCCCCGACAGTTGGCCGGCGCGGAGTTGGGCGAGGGTGTCCATGGAAAATTCGCTGTCGATCAGGAAAGGAGTCTGCAGCCATCGGGCCTGACACAGAACCTTGTGGCGAGGGGCTGCAAGGCAACCCAACGCCACAACCCGAACAGTCTGACACACCTTATGCCAGGCTTCAGGACAGCGCTTGCTGCGCCACGGTTTACCCCTCGCGTTGTACAAAAAAAGCGCCTGGGTGACGGTCGTCGCCTGGCGTCTTTTCAGGCAAGCCCTAGCGTTCGATGCTGCGGTTCCACCGCGCATTCCAGGCCGGACGCTGTTCGTTGACCTGGTCCCAATCCACGGCAATGGCGGTTTCCAGGTATTGCTTCATCGCCTCCACCTGGCCGCGAGTCTTGTCGGTGGTCGGGGTGTTGGGGTTGGACGGGATCTGGTCGCCTTCTTCCAGGGCGATGGCCTGGGCTTCGGGCGTCAACAGGAAGGCGGCGAGTTTCTGCGCCAGTTCAGGCTGGGTGTTGCGGGCGATGGCGCATTCGGCCACGTTGAGCACTACCGCGCCTTCCTTCGGTTGTGCGTATTCGACCGGCATGCCCTTGAGCTTGAGGGCAGTCACCTGGGTAGGCGTCAGTGGGAACAGCGCCGCTTCGTCGGTTTGCAGCATTTCGGAAATCTTCGCCGAGCTGGGGATGTATTCCAGCACGTTGCGCCCGACAGTGTCCGGCCAGGCCTTGAAGCCCGGTTCCACGTCGGTTTCATTGCCGCCCTGGATGCGGTTGAACATCAGGAAGCCGTGCAGGCCGAAGGTCGATGAGGCCACCGACTGGAACACCAGCTTGTCCTTGAAGCGCGGGTCGGCCATGTCCATCCAGGATGTAGGAGCGTCCCAGCCTTTTTCCTTGAACAACCGCGTGTTGTAGGCAAGTCCCGTGACACCGAGACTCACTGCCACGGCCTGGTCCTTGATGCGCCCCTTGGCCGGAATCTGCGCCAGGGTTGGGTTGTCCTCGAGTTTGTCGCACAGGCCCATGGCGATGGCGCGGTACATGATGCCGTCATCCAGGAACATGACATGCATCTGTGGATTGTCCTTGCTGGCTTGTACCTTCGCCAGGATGTCGGCGGACGTGCCGGGCACGATCACGACCTTGACGTTGTTGGCCTTCTCGAACGCCGGCAGGACCTTGTCGGCGTAGAGCCGCTCCATGGTTCCGCCGTTCATGCCCAGGTAGAGCGTCGGCTCGGCGTGTGCCTGGCCGATACCGAGCAAGGCGCTCAAGCAGGAAATACCCAGAAGTGCAGTGCGTTTGACGTTATTCATTGGCGCGACCTTCCTCTATCAAGCAACGGAGATGGAGTGGAACCGGGTGATGGAAAACGCATCTAGCGACGTGTTCGAAGCGCCGCAACAGATGATTTCGGTGAGCGCCTGGCCCACCGCGGGGCCGATCTGGAAGCCCGCGCCGGCAAAGCCGAACGCGTGCAACAGGCCGGGTTGGGTGCTGCTGGGGCCGATCACCGGTTGGCGATCGGGCAGGTAACCTTCGGTGCCGCTCCAGGTACGGATGGCCTGGGCACCCTCCAGGAACGGGTAGAGTTCGACCGCCTGGCGCAGGATTTCGAGCACCGCGTTCTGCCCGGGTCGGGCGCGGGCCTCGTCCAGGGCGAAACCCTGGCCGCCGCCCAGCACGCAATTGCCCCGAGCGACCTGGCGCGCATAGATCCCGCCGCCTTCCACCCCAGTGCTGGCATCCATCACCAGGGGCAGTGGTTCGGTGACCAGCATCGCCGGGTGCCCGGCATGCATGGGCACGGCTTCGCCGAACTGCGCGGCGAAATGGCTGGCCCAGGCGCCAGCACAGTTCAACAGCCAGGGAGCCTGGAGCCGCGGGCCCACCCGGGTACGCACGGTAAAGCGCTGGCCATCGTGCTCCACGCTGTCGACGGCGCATTGTTCATGGACCTGGGCGCCATGCCGGCGAGCGGCCTGGGCGAAGGCGGGGGACACCAGCCGTGGATTGGCGTGACCATCCTCCGGGCAGAAGGAGGCCCCGACCGCGACGGCACCGACCCAAGGGAAACGGGCATGCAGCTCATCGCGATCGAGCAGTTGCAGATCGAGGCCGAAGCCCTGGCTGGCGCTGGCATAATCGTGCAGTGCCCGCAGGTCCTCGGCGCTGCGGGCCAGTTTCAAGTGGCCGCTGCGCTGGTATTCACCGTCGATGCCGATCAGCTGCGGCAACTGGCTCCAGATTTCGTGGGCCCGTTGCGACAACGGCAGTTGCGACAGTGGCCGCCCCTGGCGCCGCACGCCGCCATAATTCACGCCGCTGGAGTGAGCGCCGCAGAAATCGCGCTCCAGCAACGCCACCCGGCGTCCGGCCTTGCTCAGGAACAAGGCCGCCGAGGCGCCGACGATGCCGCCGCCGATGATGATCACGTCCACGTCGATCACGGCTCGACCTCCAGGCCAAAGGGCAACGGCTTGATCGGTGCCTGCGCCCGCAGGCGACCGATCCCACAGACGGGGCGGGCGCTTGCGCTGGCGATGATTTCCGCCGCGGCGGCACCGCACATGCGGCCCTGGCAACGGCCCATGCCGACCCGGCAATGGGCCTTGACCCGGTTGATCTCCCAGTGACCTTCAGCCACCACGCTGCGGATGTCGCCGGCGCTGACTTCTTCGCAGCGGCATATCATCAGCTCGTCGGCAGCATCCTTGGCCCAGTTCTCGGGGAAAGCGAAGGCACGTTCCAGGCCTTGTCGGAAATGGCCGATGCGTTCCAGGGTCTGTTCCAGCTGAGCGCATCGCTGCGGATCGACCCGGTAACCGAGGTCTTCGAGTGCGGCCAGGGCCGCTCGCTCGCCGGCCATTTCCGCGGCATCGGCACCCATGATGCCGGCGCCGTCACCGGCCAGGTAGACACCGGGCACGCTGCTGCGACCGGCGTGGTCTCGTTGGGGCAGCCAGGCGCGGTTGAGGGGTTGCCAGGTGAACTGGCAGCCCAGCAGGTCGGCCAGTTGGGTTTCGCTGCGCAAGCCGTGGGCGAAAGCCAGCGCATCGCAAGCGATGGACTGCTCGCCTCGGGTGTCACGCCATCGCACTGAGCGAACCCGTCGTTCGCCCTCGATATGCGTCAGGCTCGCGCCCTGGTGCACGGCGATGCCGTGGGCGGCCAGCCGGCCGCGGTAATAGAGGCCCTTGGCGAGGGTGAGGGGCTGCTTCAGCAAGCCGGGCAGGGCCCGAGCCTGGCTACTGAAGGGCGAGCTGTCGAGCACCGCGACCACGTTGGCACCGGCCTTGGCGTATTGATAAGCCACCAGATAGAGCAAGGGGCCGCTGCCGGCGAACACCACCCGCTCGCCAATGGCGCAGCCCTGGAACTTCAACGCGATCTGGGCCGCGCCCAGGCTGTAGACCCCTGGCAAGGTCCAGCCTGGCACGGGCAGGATCCGGTCGGTGGCGCCTGTCGCGACGATCACACTGGCGTACTCGAGACGGGCGGCGCGGCCTTCATGCAGGGTGTCCAGCAGGCCGGCCTCGGCGTTCCACACCAGGGTGTCGGGGCGGTAGTCGAGTTGCTCGCGCAGCTCGTCGAGAGTCTGGTGGAGAGCGTTGGCCTTGTTTGCCTCGAAGCCATACAGCGCGGCGGGCGAGCGTTTGAAATTGGCCGGTTGGCGCCGATAGATCTGTCCGCCACCACGGGCGGCCTCGTCCAGCAGGACCGGAAAGACGCCATGGGCGACCAGGGTCTGGGCGGCACGGATTCCGGCCGGGCCGGCGCCGACGATGGCGATGGGTTTCATGACCACCTCGGGGAGTTGGCAGTGCCATGCCACGTATATGGACTCATACCTGGCGCCCCGGCTCGCGAGTGATCTGCTGTCCGGCTTCCAGCAGTGTGGAGCAGGCCCGCACGCGGCGGCCGTCACCCAGGCGCACCCAGCAGTCCTGGCATGCGCCCATCAGGCAGAAACCGGCCCGGGGCTGGGCGCTGAAATCGCTGCCGCGCAAGTGGTCGCTGCAGGTCAGCACCGCGGTCAGCAAGGTGTCTCCCAGCAGACCGGTCGCCGGCATGCCGTCCAGGGTAAAGTCCAGGGCCGGGCGGTCGCCTTCGGCCAGTCGTTTCAGCAGAGCCATGGCGCCCTCATTGTTTGCCTACCAGGACCCGGTCCAGGCCATACACCCGGTCGAGCAGAATCATGGTCAGCGCGGTAAGCGCAATGACCAGGGCCGACACCGCCGCCATCATCGGGTCGATGGACTCGGTGGCGTAGACGTACATGCGCACCGGCAAAGTCTGTGTCGCCGGCGACGTGACGAAGATCGACAGCGTGACCTCGTCGAAACTGTTGATGAACGCCAGCAACCAACCTCCGGCCACCCCGGGCAGGATCATCGGCAGGGTGATCTGCCGAAACAGCGTGAACCGCCCGGCCCCCAGCGATTGCGCCGCCTGTTCGGCGCTGCGATCCAGGCCGATGGCCGAGGCCAGGACCAGACGCAGCACATAGGGCGTGATGACCAGCACGTGGGCGAAGATCAGCCAGGTGAAGTTGCCGTTCACGCCCATCAGCGCGAACAGCCGCAACAGCGCCACGCCCAGTACCAGATGGGGGATGATGATGGGCGACAGGAACAGACCGTTGAAGAAATCCCGGCCGGGAAACTCGAGGCGGGTGATCGCCAGGGCCGCCGGCACCGCGATCAACGTCGCCAGCGAGGCTGCGCAGAATGCCAGCACCAGGCTGTTGTAGAACGCATCGACGAAATCCGCACGCTCGAACACCGCGCGGAACCAACGCAGGGAAAACTCCGTGGTCGGCAGGCTCAGGGTGTTCTCCGGAGTGAAGGCAACCAGGCAGACCACCACCAGCGGCGCCAGCATGAACACCACCACCAGGCTATGAAACAACAGGGCGAAAGGACCGTTCCTGGACATGACGAATTACCCCAATGACTTCTTGTAGCGGCCTTCGATCATGCGATTCCACGACAGCATGATCAGCAGGTTGAGCAACAGCAGCGCGATGGCGATGGCGGCGCCCATGGGCCAGTTGAGCTCCGACAGGTACTGGTCGTAGATCAGCGTGGCGACCATCTTCAGGCGACGTCCGCCCAACAGGCCGGGGATGGCGAAGGAGCTGGCGGCCAGGCCGAACACGATCAGGGTGCCGGAAAGCACGCCGGGCATGATCTGCGGCAGCACCACCTTGCGTATCACCGTGAACTGGCTGGCGCCCAGGGACAGCGCGGCCTGTTCCGCCGCCGGATCGAGCTTCTGCAACGAGGTCCAGACCGGAATGACCATGAACGGCAACATCACGTGGACCAGGGCGATGACCACGGCGAACGGTGTGTAGAGCAGCTTCATCGGCGAGCCGCCGAGGGCCAGCAATGTCTGGTTGACCAGGCCATCGGCGCCCAACAGCAGGCTCCAGCCGAAGGCGCGCACCACCACCGAAATCAGCAGCGGCGTGAGAATCAGGATCAGGAAAATCGAACGCCATGGGGCGCCCATGCGGCTGAGGATGTACGCCTCGGGCACGCCGATCGCCACGCACAACAGCGTGGTCAGGGCGCTGATCCAGAAAGTGCGCAGAAAGATCTCGTAGAAGTACGGATCGCCCAGCAGGCTGACGTAGTGCTCGAAGGTGTAGGCGTTGCTGTCGATGCCCGAGCCATAGTCGAAGACATTGAACGACAGCACCAGCGTCAGGCCCAGGGGAATGACCAGCAAGCCCAGGTACAGGGCCAGGGCCGGTGCGGACATCAGGTAACCCTGGCGGCCCCGGCGTATGGCGTCCAGGCGCTTCATGCCCGCACCTCGTCCACACTCAGCACGCGCAGCAATGCCGGGTCCCAGTCAAGGCCGACGACCGTGCCTTCGGTGATGGGAGCGCCGCCATCGTTGCGGCGCACCACGCACAACTCGCCCAGGCTGGTCGAGACACCGTAGAGCCACTGGCTGCCCAGGAAGAAGCGATTGACGATGGTGCCTTGCAGGCGCCCCGTACCTGCCGGGCACAGGTCGATCTTTTCCGGGCGCAGGCTCAGGGTCAGGTCCCCGTTGCCAAGAGGGCAGGCCTGGATGACACCGGCGCTGTCCCGTGCGCCGGGCAACAGGTTGGCCTTGCCGACGAAGCCGGAAATGAAGGTGGTGCGTGGGTGTTCGTAGAGGGTATACGGCGCGTCGATCTGAGTGATGCGCCCGGCCTGCATCACCACGACCCGGTCGCTGATGGACAGCGCTTCGGATTGGTCGTGGGTCACCATCAAGGTAGTGATGCCGACCTCCCGCTGGATGCGGCGAATCTCGAATTGCATTTCTTCGCGCAGGTTGGCGTCGAGGTTGGACAGCGGCTCGTCGAGCAACAGCACCGGCGGCTCGATCACCAGCGCCCGGGCCAATGCCACGCGTTGGCGCTGGCCGCCCGAGAGTTCGCGCGGGTAGCGCTCGGCATGCCGGTCCAGGCGCACCAGTTTGAGCACCCGATCCACCCGTGGCTGCAGCTCGGCGTTGGGGATTTTGCGCATGCGCAGGCCGAAGGCGACATTGTCCCGGACGGTCATGTGGGGGAACAGCGCATAACTCTGGAACACCACCCCCAGGCCCCGGCTTGCCGGCTTGGCGTGGGTGATGTCGCGACCGTCCAGCAGGATGCGGCCGCTGCTGACCTCGACGAAGCCGGCGATCATCTGCAGCGTGGTGGTCTTGCCGCAGCCGGACGGCCCCAGCAGCGAGACGAACTCGCCTTTTTCCACCGAGAGGTTGGTGGCGACCACGGCGTCGATGTCGCCGTAACGTTTACTCAAGTCTTCAAGTTGCACGAAAGCCATGACTGCGTTCCACCTGGGTTTGTTATGCGTCGCCAACCAGCGCGCTTTTTTGTATGGGCAGATACGAAAGGGTGTCGCGGGGTGCGTTGGCGCTCGACCTGGGTCGGCTGCCGCTGTTGTTCGAATCGCCCCTTATGGACGCAGAGTAGGCCGAAGAATAGGATGGGCTCAATGGACTATTTCACTGAGACGATGACTATTTTCAGTTTCATTCGGTGAATAAATTAAATGCAGAGAATATGAATGAAAAATTCCACTGAGCGGAATGATGAGAAAGGCGAGGCCGGGGTCGGCATGGTTTCCAGGCTGTTTGCCGTGTTACGCAGCCTGGGCGATACCGCTGACGGTGGCGAACGGGTCACGCAACTGGCCCAGCGCGTCGGTCTGTCCCAGCCCACGACCCATCGCCTGCTGCGCAGCCTGATGGACGAGGGCATGGTCGAGCAGGACGCACGCAGCAAGCGTTACCGCCTGAGCCTGGACTTCTTCGCCCTGGCCGCCCGCGCCGGCAACACCGGCAACCTGCGCGAGCTGGCGCGGCCGGCGATGTTGCGGCTGTCGGCCTCACTGGGGGACTCGTTGTTCCTGCTGGCGCGCTGCGGTTTCGATGCGATCTGCCTGGACCGCAGTGAAGGGCCGTTTCCGATCCGCACCTTCACCGGTGATATCGGCGGGCGGGTGGCGCTTGGGGTGGGGCAGGGCAGCCTGGCGATCCTGGCGTTCCTGCCGGCCGAAGAACGCGACACGGTCATTCGCTATAACCTGCCGCGGCTGAAGGATTTCCACCTGTACGACGAAGTCTTCCTGCGCTCGGAGGTAGAGAACGTGCGCACCCTGGGGTATGCCGGACGTAACACCGGCGTATTGCAAGGGATGGCGGGGGTGGCCGTGCCGATCCTCGATCGTGACGGCCGGGCCGTGGCGGCCTTGAGCGTGGCGACGATCAGCGACCGGCTGGGACCGGACCGCCTGCCGACGGTGGTGGAAATGCTCAAGCGCGAGGCGGCCTTGATCGGTCCGCGGATCAATCCGTTCGACCCTTTGTTGCGCAGGCCTTCACAGGTGTTCGGGCAAGGGTAGGCAATCCTGGACGATCCCCTTTTGTGGACTCTTTCGGAGCCGGTCGAGGCGTCAGAAGTCCAGGGTCTGCCTGAGCTTCTGCGCCGCCGGCAGATCGCTGGGGATGACCATCGCATAGTTGTAGCCCGGCCCGGACCAGTACTCGGCCTGCAGCTCGCCGTCGCGACGACTGCCGCGGGGCAGCAGGAAGTTTCTCGGGCCTGGTGGCCGTACGTAGAAGCTGATCTTCTGGCCGCTCGGGTCTTGATAGACCACCATGGCCGCCGCGCCTTGCTCGGTGCTGAGCAAGCGCCCGCTGACTGGCTTGAAGCCGGCGCCGGACAGGTCGGGCAAGGGATTGGCTTGGGTGAAGTAGCGGTCGAGCCAGCCTTGCATGCCACGCTCGTCGCCGGCCTGGTAGTCGGCCGGAAGAATGCCCTGCTGGGCAAATAACCGGTATGCCTGCATGGCGTCGGCCATGGGGGCTGCCGTGCTGAGCAGCGTCATTTCCCGGGCCTGCCAGCCAGTGACCCCGCCCATGCCCAGAGCCAGCAGCAAGGCCGCTGCGCTGGCCAGGTAGCGGCGGGAGCGCTGCTTGAGACGCTGTCGGATCATCGCCGGGTCAAGGTCCGGATTGGGCGGTTGTCCCAGGGCGACGCCCAGGGCCGTGCGCAGGTGTTGCGCGTCCCTTTGCCAGGCTCGGACCCGCGCGGCAACGTCGGGGTGGTGGGCCAGGTACGTTTCCATCAGGCGCTGGTCGGCCTCGCTCAGTTGTCGATCGACATAGGCGTGCAGGTCGTTGTCGGTGGGGGGCATGCTGATCATTTGAGTATCCGCAGGGTGGGGCGGGTGATTTCGCCATCGCTGAGTTGGCGCAGGGCCTGGCGGGCGCGGGACAGGCGTGACATCACGGTGCCGGTTGGTACGCCGAGGATGTCGGCGACTTGCTGGTAGCTCAAGCCTTCGACCGACACCCATAGCAGCAGCGCCCGTTGTTCGGTGGTGAGTTGGTCGAACGCCTGCAGAGACGACTGGGCGATCACGCTGCGCTCGGCCGAAGGCTGGGCGTCGTCGCGTCCGGTAAAGAACTCCAGCATGCGCGCATAGCGCCGGGACCGGCGATGGGCATCGACAAACTGCCGATACAGGATCGCAAACAGCCAGGCCCGCAAATCGCCTTCGGCACGCTTGTCGTTCCACTTGGCCAGCGCCCGTTCCAGGCACATCTGCACCAGGTCGTCGGCATTGCTGGGGTTGCGCGTCAGCGACACGGCAAAGCGCCGTAGCCGGGGGATGAGCACGCGCAACTGTTCATCGAGTTCATTCATGGAGTGTGGCTTCAGTTGGGCAGCCAGTGCGCCGAGACAGGCAAGACGCCCCGTGAACCAGATTATTCCAGCGCCGGAAAAATAAATACGAGGCGTGGGAATAAACCTTTCGGGTCTTCGTCTGACAGGTTCTTCTGCAAATGGCCCTGGGCCCTGGAGCTTCGTCATGGTTGACCCTTCCTCCCCCCGCTCATCGAGCCGGCCGCCGTTGAGTGCCGCCAGCCTGACACTGCGCCTGAGTGGCATCGCCGTTATCGTGGCCGCACTGGCTGGGGCGTTTGCCTATGTCAATGGCGCTCTCGATCCACAGCGCCTGACGCCCAAGGCGCTGGTCAATGTGCTGGAAAAGAACAACGGTATGCATCCCGGCTTTCGTCGCAACCACTCCAAAGGGGTTTGTGTCGCGGGCTATTTCGAAAGTAGCGGCGAGGCGCGAGCCTATTCCCGTGCCCAGGTGTTCGCGCAGCCGCGCACGCCGGTCGTCGGACGTTTCGCCTTGCCCAGCGGCAACCCGTACGCACCGGACGGCAGTGTGCCGATCCGCAGCCTGGCGTTGCGTTTCACCCAGGCCGACGGCCAGCAATGGCGCACCGGCATGAACAGCATGCCGGTATTCCCGGTGGGCACGCCCGAGGCGTTCTACCAGTTCCAACAGGCCCAATCGCCCGATCCTGCTACGGGAAAACCCAATCCGGCGGCGGTGCCGGCGTTTTTCGCCGCGCATCCGGAAGCGGTGCCGTTCCTGCAATGGATCAAGACCGCGAGACCGTCGGCCAGCTACGCTACCGAAACCTATAACGGCATCAATGCGTTCTACCTGGTCAACACGGCAGGGCAACGCCAGGCGGTGCGCTGGGGCGTGGTGCCGATGAGCCAGGATGCCGCCGAAGCCACGCCGCCCCAGGGCGCCGACTTCCTGGAACAAGACCTGAGCAAGCGTCTTGCCAACGGACCCCTGCGCTGGCAACTGCAGATCACCCTGGCCAATCCGGGCGATCCGATCAACGACGCCAGCAAGGCCTGGCCCGCGGACCGCAAGGTGCTCAATGCCGGCACGCTGGTGCTGGAGCGCACCCAGGCGCAAGACAACGGTGAGTGCCGCGACATCAACTATGACCCGCTGATCCTGCCCAGTGGCATCGAAGGTTCCGAAGACCCGTTGCTGGCGGCGCGGTCCGCCGCATACGCCAGTTCCTACCTGCGACGCACCAGTGAAGTGAGCCAACTGCCCGCCACCCAGGAGAACCGCCCATGAACGCTCCCCGTCACTTCGCACCACTGGCCCGGCTGCTTCACTGGCTGATGGCCTTGATGGTCATTGCCATGCTGTTCATTGGCGCGGGCATGGTGGCTTCGGTGTCCGAGCGTCATGAGTGGCTTTTGCAATTGCACAAGCCGCTGGGCATCGCGATCCTGCTGCTGGTGATCCTGCGCCTGGTGGTGCGCTTTACTACCCGGCAGCCGCCGCTTCCGGCCGACCTGCCGGGCTGGCAGGCACTGGCGGCCAGAGCTTCGCATGGGCTGCTGTATGCGCTGATGCTGGGCTTGCCGTTGCTGGGCTGGGGCATGATCTCGGCGGCGGGGGATCCGGTGATGCTCAGCGACTCGCTGCGCTTGCCGTCCATCCTGCCGGCGGATGCGCAGACCTTTGCGCTGTTACGCAAGGCCCATGGCTACCTGGCGTACCTGCTGTTCCTGACCGTGTTGGTGCACCTGGCGGCGGCATTGTTTCACGGTTGGGTCCGTCGGGATGAGGTGTTGGACAGCATGTTGCGCGGATCCGGCCGGCGCTGAGGCCGTTTCCCGGGGCGCCGTCGGTTTCGACGGCGCCTGTGGATTGCGAAGGTGCTGGGGCGGCCCCTCAGCGCAGCTCGTCGACCATGTCCGCAATGGTGCTCAGGACATCCTTGCCCAGCTGCATCGAACGCCTGCCGGACCAGCCCGTGTGCGGGTTCGGATGGTCGTCGTGGTCCTTGAAGGGCATCTCCAGGGTCAGGGAAAGGCAGTCGTATTTCTGCCCCACCGCATTGCAGGCCAAGGTCATGTTGGCCTGGCCGGGCTCGTCGCGGGTATAGCCGTGGGTGGTCTGGAAGTCCTTGGTCTGGTGCTTGAGGTGGCTGCGGAAATGCTCTTCGAGTCTTGCAATACGTGGCGTGTAGCCCGGATTACCTTCGCAGCCGGCGGTGAAGACATGGGGAATGGCCTCATCGCCATGGGCATCGAGAAACAGGTCGACACCGTATTTTTCCATCTGCTGCTGTACGAAAAACACCTCGGGACTGACTTCCGGGCTGGCGTTCTGCCAGGCGCGGTTGAGGTCCTGGCCCATGGCGTTGGTCCGCAGATGGCCGTGGAACGCACCGTCAGGGTTCATGTTCGGGACCAGGTAGAGATCAGCCTTGGCCAACAGCCGGTTCAGTTGTGCATCGTCCTTGTCCCGGAGGCGTTCGATCACGCCTTCCATGAACCATTCGGCCATGTGCTCGCCAGGGTGCTGCTGGGCGATCATCCAGATCTTGCGACGGCCTTCGGCCCCGCTGCCCTTGCGCAGCAGCTGGATATCACGGCCTTCGATGCTCTTGCCAACAGCCAGTAGTTCGGTTCCGGCCTTGTGCTGCGCCTGCTCGATCAGCCAGTCGTGCCGGCCTCGGCTGTAGGGCTCGAAATAGGCGAACCAGGCGTGGGATTGCTCGGCTTCCAGGTGGAAGCGCAGGGCGTCGCCTTCAAACTGGGTCGGGATGCGGAACCAGTTGACGTGATCGTAGGAGGCGACGGCCTGGTAACCCGTCCATGCGTTGTTGTAGGACGATTGACTGGCGTTGAGCAGGCGAAAGGAATACTCCTGGCCGACGTGCAGACCGCTGGCCTTGAAGTGGAACCATTGGAAATGAGCGCTGCGGGTGTCGGGCCTGATTTTCAGCAACGACTGCAGCGGGTTGCTGATGTCCACGACCTCGATATTGCCGCTGTCGAAATTGGCAGTGATATCAAAAGAGGATTTAGCCACGGTCACGATTCCCGAAAGGATTTTTATGGCCGTTACTTTACACAAGAAAGGAAAAATCGGGACGATTTACAGCACGCGAGGAGGGGGCGTCCTCCCTGGACGCAAAAGCAGCTTAGAGAGTCTGCAATTGATTCTCAAGTGCTGCCTGTCGATAGTTCTTACCGCTGTGGCGGGTGACGCTTGTCAACCAATATTCATTTGCTAGCATCGCCGGCATCGAATCAGCGACACCCGAAAAGACTTCATTAGCCTGAAGCCATAAGCCGAAAATCGGCAAAAAAAAGACCCGGCAAAAAGCCGGGTCAAAAACCGTGATTAGCCTGATGAGGAGATATTCCAGAAGTCCGACCAAGGTCTTCTGGTCTATCGACTGATCTCGCGACCAGCTGATGCAATAATAATCATTATCATTTGCAAGTCAAATGATTTTATTGCGTTCATTGGAAAAAATTTCCCTGTCGCCGCGCTCGTGGCGCCATCCCGGTCAGGACGCCTGACGGCTGGGGTAACCATCCAGTGACCGGTCGAGCATTACCTTGACCAGATCAATCATATGCACCACCGAAAAGGCCAGGTCACGGCTCGATCCTTCCAGCCGGTTGGCAGACTCGTGGGCGGTGGCCGCTGCACAGCGCAGCAGGTCGCTGGCGTGTACCAGGGCTTCCTCCGCGCTGACATTGCGATTGACGTCGAAGAAGCGATGCTCCTGGGTCTGCGTAACACCTGGTTTCAAGTAATAGTCCAACGCCCGTTGGGCGGCTGGGCAATCCTGTAGCGAGGGGAAAGCGCTGTCGAGGGGACGGCCGGGTTCGTCTTTGCTGGGTATGTCCATGGTATCGAGGTTCTCCTTGGGGGAATGGAATCCTCGATCCAGAATAGTACCGATCGTAATTGTGACGGCAATTTAAATACTACAATATGTGTTTTGACGGTCGGAGCCATCCACGTATCGTGCCGCTCATGGATAAATGGATAGAGTTGGTCAAGGCCAAGATGAAGGAGCTGCGCGTCACGCAAGTGGTGCTCGCAGAACGTTTGGGAATGTCTCAGGGCGGCGTCGGCCATTGGCTGACCAAGCGCCGGCAGCCCAGTGTCGAAGACATGAACCGGGTCCTGCAGGAATTGGGCATGGAGTTCCTCGAAGTGGCGATGGTGATCCGCGAACCGGACACCTCGACCGCGGAAGGCATGGCCCTGGCGCAGAAGTACAACCCGTACTTCCGCTACCCGGTGAGTGACTGGCACCAGATGGGCGAAGTTCGCGACGGGGAGCCTGGCGACTACGGCCAGGCGCGCTATGAGCTGACGGATTACCACGCCCAAGGGGACGCATTCTGGCTGGTGGTGGTGGGCGATGCGATGACCGCGCCGACCGGACTGAGCATCCCCGAAGGCATGTCGATCCTGGTGGACCCGGCCATCGAAGCGGTGCCGGGCAAGCTGGTGGTCGCCCAGTTACCCGGCTGCAGCGATGCGACCTTCCGCAAGCTGATCGAAGAGAGCGGCCAGCGTTACCTGGTACCCCTCAACCCAACCTACCCGAAAAGCCTGTACACCGAGCAATGCCGCGTCATCGGTGTGGTCGTGCAGGCCACCATCAGATTCTGAACCGGATCGGCCCTGGATGGGCCGATGCCTATTCCTCGAACGCCACCAGCGCGTTGCCCTCGCTGACCATTTCGCCTTCCTGGCAAAACAACGCCTTGATCACACCGGCTTTTGGCGCACGAATGCTGTGTTCCATCTTCATGGCTTCCAGCACCACCAGTTGCGTGCCTGCTTCCACGGCCTGGCCAGGGCTGACCAGCACTCGGACGATGCTGCCGTTCATGGGGGCGGTCAGGCCGCCCTGGTGGCTGTGGCTAGCCTCCGCGGCGGCCAGAGGGTCGTACAGGTCCACTCGATGCAGGTCGCCTTTCCATTGCAGATACAGGCTGTCACCTTGGCGTATGGCTCGGTGACTGCGGCGCAAACCGTCGTGCTCGATGATCAGTTGTTCGCCACGAAGCTCGACGGATCCAGCCTGGACGTCCAGCGTCATCGCTCGATCCTGGCCTTCGCAGCTCAGATGCAGGGTCGTTTCCCTTGGCAATCCCAGGCGCAGGCCGGTGGTCTCGGACCAGGGCGAGCCGCTGTCATCGGAACGTCTGCGGGGCACCAGGCTCAAGGCCAGTCCCTGGGCTGCGGCGAGCCAGAAGCCGTCATCCAGTTCGCCGGGTTCCGGCAGTAACTGCCCCTGATAACGTGGGATAAATCCGGTATCCAGCTCCGCTGCGGCGAAGGCGGGATGAGCCAGGATGCGCCGCAGGAAACCGATATTGGTCTTCAGGCCACCGATGGCAAACTCGTCGAGCATGCTCAAGAGCCGCAACCGCGCCTGTTCCCGGTCTTCGCCCCAGGCGATCAGCTTGCCCAACATCGGATCGTAGAATGGCGAAATTTCGTCGCCTTCCTCTACGCCACTGTCGACGCGGCGCCCCGGTGCTGCCTTCGACTCGCGATAAAGGGCCAGGCGCCCGGTGGCCGGCAGGAAATCGTTGGCCGGATCCTCGGCGTACAGCCGTACTTCGATCGCGTGGCCCCGCAACGGAACCTGCTCCTGGGTGATCGGCAGCGCCTCGCCCTGAGCGACGCGAATCTGCCAGGCCACCAGGTCCAGCCCAGTGATCGCTTCGGTGACCGGGTGCTCGACCTGCAGGCGGGTGTTCATCTCCATGAAGAAAAACTCGCCCCGCGAATCCAGCAGGAACTCCACGGTGCCCGCGCCGACATAGCCGATCGCCTGGGCCGCACGCACGGCGGCTTCGCCCATGGCCCGCCGCAGTTGCGGGGTCAGGCCGGGAGCGGGGGCTTCTTCCACCACCTTCTGGTGTCGGCGCTGGATCGAGCAATCCCGTTCATTGAGGTACAGGCAGTTGCCATGCCGGTCGGCGAATACCTGGATTTCCACATGACGAGGCTTGAGCAGGTATTTCTCCACCAGCATCCGCGAGTCGCCGAAGGACGATTGCGCTTCCCGCTGCGCCGATGCCAGGGCTTCGGCCAGTTGGCTGACGTCCTCGACGACTTTCATGCCTTTGCCGCCACCGCCGGCGGTGGCCTTGAGCAGCACCGGGTAGCCGATGCGTTCGGCGGCCTCGCGAAAGGTTTCCAGGTCCTGGGCTTCGCCATGGTAGCCGGGGACCAACGGCACGCCGGCGGTTTCCATCAGGGCCTTGGCCGCGGATTTGCTGCCCATGGCATCGATGGCCGAGGCGGGCGGGCCGAGGAACATCAGCCCGGCGTTTTCCACGGCCCGGGCGAACCCTGCGTTCTCGGAAAGGAAGCCGTAGCCCGGATGAATAGCCTGGGCGCCGCTGGCCTGGGCCGCGGCAATCAATTTGTCGATCTGCAGATAGCTGTCGGCGGCCTTGCTGCCTCCCAGGTCGACACGGATGTCGGCTTCACGGATGTGGCGAGCGTCGCGATCGGTTGCGCTGTGGACGGCCACGGTGGTCAGCCCCATGGCCTTGGCGGTGCGCATCACGCGGCAGGCGATTTCCCCGCGATTGGCCACCAGCAGCGTAGTGAGGACTGGGACGCTCATTGACGCGGCTCCTTACGTTTCGAGGCGGTCGGGTTCGGCTCGGCTTGCCAGTTTGGCGCGCGCTTTTGCAGAAAGGCCCGCAGACCTTCCTGGCCTTCGGGGCTGACGCGGATACGGGCGATTGCATTTTCGGTATAGCGCCGCAAGGCCGGGGTGAGGGCCCCGTTGCCGACTTCGCGCAGCAGCTCCTTGCTGGCGCGCATGGCTGCCGGGCTGTTGAGCAACAGGTTGTCGATCCAGCGGTCCACCTGCTCGTCCAGGGTCTCGGATGGGTAGCTTTCCGATAGCAAGCCTATCTCTTTCGCACGTTGTCCGCCGAAGCGTTCTGCCGTGAGGGCGTAGCGTCGCGCGGCTCGTTCGCCAATGGCTTGCACCACGAACGGGCTGATCACGGCCGGTGCCAGGCCGATGCGCACTTCCGACAGGCAGAACTGCGCGTCATCGGCCCCGATGGCCATGTCGCAGGCGCTGATCAAGCCCAGGGCACCGCCGAACGCCGCGCCCTGGACGACCGCCAGCGTAGGAATCTTCAACTTGGCAAGGTTGTACATCAACTCCGACAGCTCCCGGGCATCGTCGAGGTTGGTGTGGTAGTCGAGCTCGGCCGACTGTTGCATCCAGGCCAGGTCGGCGCCGGCGCTGAAGTGCTTGCCTCGGCCACGGATCAGCAAAAAGCGCAGGCCCGGGTCGCTGCCGACCTGGTCGAGGGCCAGGATCAGCTCGCGGATCATTTCGGCGTTGAATGCGTTGTTCTTCGACTCGCGGCTCAGCCACAAGGTGGCGACGCCGCGCGAGTCGGTGAGCAGTTCGAGGGTGTTGAAGTTATCCATGGACATTTTCCCGGTTACATCCGGAACACGCCGAAGCGGCTCGGTTCGATGGGCGCATTCAATGATGCGGACAAGGCCAGGCCCAGCACGTCGCGGGTCTGGGCCGGGTCGATGACACCGTCGTCCCACAGCCGCGCACTGGAATAATAGGGGTGACCCTGTTCTTCGTACTGGTCGAGGATCGGTTGCTTGATTTCGGCTTCCTGGGCGGCGCTGAACGGATGGCCGCTGCGCTCGGCCTGCTCCCGCTTGACCTGCACCAGCACACCGGCTGCCTGCTCGGCCCCCATCACGCCGATCCGCGCGTTCGGCCACATCCACAGGAATCGGGGATCGTAGGCACGCCCGCACATGCCGTAGTTACCGGCGCCGAAGCTGCCGCCGATGATCACGGTGAATTTCGGCACCCGGGCGCAAGCCACCGCGGTGACCAGTTTCGCGCCGTGCTTGGCAATGCCGCCGGCTTCGTACTTTTGTCCGACCATGAAGCCGGTGATGTTCTGCAGGAACAGCAAGGGAATGCCGCGCTGGCAGGCCAGCTCGATGAAGTGGGCGCCTTTTTGCGCGGCCTCGGCAAACAGGATGCCGTTATTGGCCAGGATCGCCACCGGGTAGCCGTGCAGATGGGCAAAGCCGCACACCAGGGTGGTACCGAACAACGCCTTGAACTCGTCGAACACCGAGCCGTCCACCAGGCGCGCAATGACTTCCCGGACATCGAAAGGCTGTTTGGCATCGGCCGGCACCACCCCGTACAGTTCGTCGCTGGCATACAGCGGGGCGATCGACGTGTGTGTGTGCATGTCGCCCAGCTTGCGCCAGTTCAGGTTGGCGACGCTGCGGCGAGCCAGTGCCAGGGCGTGTTCATCGTTATCGGCATAATGGTCGGCCACGCCGGAGACCTTGCAGTGCACATCGGCACCGCCCAGGTCTTCGGCGCTGACCACTTCGCCCGTGGCGGCTTTTACCAACGGTGGGCCGGCCAGGAAGATGGTCGCCTGTTCGCGGACCATGATCGCCTCGTCAGCCATCGCTGGCACGTAGGCCCCCCCGGCGGTGCAGGAGCCCATTACCACCGCGATCTGCGGGATACCCTGGGCGCTCATGTTGGCCTGGTTGAAGAAAATCCGTCCGAAATGTTCGCGATCCGGAAACACTTCGTCCTGACGCGGCAGGTTGGCGCCGCCGGAGTCCACCAGGTAGATGCAGGGCAGGCGGTTCTGCTGGGCGATGGCCTGCGCCCGCAGGTGTTTCTTGACTGTCAATGGGTAATAAGAGCCGCCTTTGACGGTCGCGTCGTTGGCGACAATCATGCATTCGACGCCTTCCACCCGACCGATTCCGGCGATCACACCGGCGGCGGGCACATCTTCCCCGTACACCCCATGGGCGGCGAGCGGGCTGATCTCCAGGAACGGTGAACCGGGGTCCAGCAACCGATTGATGCGTTCGCGAGGCAGCAGTTTACCCCGTGACGTATGGCGTTCCTGGGCCTTTGCGCCGCCGCCTTGCTGGACCTGAGCGAGCAGGGCGCGCAGGGCCTCGACTTGCCCGAGCATGGCGTCGCGATTGGCAATGAATTCCGGCGAGCGCGGATTGAGCTGGGTATGCAGGATCATGGCTACTCCGTAGCAGCTTCAAGCTTCAAGCTTCAAGCCAGAGCACGAACGCTTGCAGCTCAAGGCTTGTCGCTTGCAGCTTGTGAAATTTCATTTCGTTTCGTTGAACAGTTCGCGACCGATCAGCATCCGACGAATCTCACTGGTGCCGGCGCCGATCTCGTACAGCTTGGCGTCACGCAACAGGCGTCCGGCGGGGAATTCATTGATATAGCCGTTGCCGCCCAGGATCTGGATGGCCTCAAGGGCCATTTGCGTGGCGCGTTCGGCGGTATAGAGGATGACTCCGGCAGCGTCCTTGCGAGTGGTTTCGCCGCGCTCGCAGGCCTGGGCCACCGCATAGAGGTAGGCACGGCTGGCGTTGAGCTGGGTGTACATGTCGGCCACCTTGCCCTGGATCAACTGGAATTCGCCGATGCTCTGGCCGAACTGCTTGCGGTCGTGGATGTAGGGGACGACCAGGTCCATGCACGCCTGCATGATCCCGGTGGGGCCGCCGGACAACACCACGCGTTCATAGTCGAGGCCGCTCATCAGGACCTTCACCCCGCCGTTGAGCGCACCGAGAATGTTTTCTTCCGGCACTTCGACGTCATCGAAAAAAAGCTCGCACGTGTTGGAGCCGCGCATGCCGAGCTTGTCGAACTTGTTGCTGCGGCTGAAGCCTTTCCAGTCGCGCTCGACGATGAACGCGGTGATGCCGTGGGCACCCTTTTCCAGGTCGGTCTTGGCGTAGATCACGTATGTGTTGGCATCGGGACCGTTGGTGATCCAGGTCTTGCTGCCGTTGAGCACATAGCGGTCGCCACGTTTGTCGGCCCGCAGTTTCATGGACACCACGTCGGAGCCGGCATTGGGTTCGCTCATGGCCAGGGCGCCGACGTGTTCGCCGCTGATCAGTTTGGGCAGGTAGCGGGTTTTCTGTTCGTGATTGCCGTTACGGTTGATCTGGTTCACACAGAGGTTGGAGTGGGCGCCGTAGGAGAGGGCGACCGAGGCCGAGCCGCGGCTGATCTCTTCCATCGCCACGACATGAGCCAGGTAACCCAGGCCGGCGCCACCGTAGGCTTCCGGCACGGTGATGCCCAACAGACCCATGTCGCCGAACTTGCGCCACATGTCGGCGGGAAACAGGTTATCGATATCGATCTGCGCCGCTCGCGGTGCCAGCTCGGTCCTGACGAAGGCCTGCACCTGGTCGCGCAGCATGTCGATGGTTTCGCCGAGGGCAAAATTCAGGGAAGGGTAGCTCATGGGACACCTTTGGCTTTTTTATAGGGTGCGGAGAGCGGGGGAGTGCTCTCACCTTTACGTTAACGTAAGCCTGGGATGGGCGACTGTCAATCACCCTTTACGTTAACGTCAACTTGAGCGAGAGTAAGAGGGCTTGTGCAGCAAGGGACATCGCTTCACCCACTAATAAAGACAAGAGGGGGCGTCATGGATCAACCCGGTTCACATTCGCAGCTCAGCTACACCCGTGGCTCCCAGGCCGAGGCCCTGCTGGCGCAGACCATCGGCCAGGCTTTCGACGAGACCGCATCCCGCTATCCCGATGGCGAAGCGTTGGTGGTTCGTCATCAGTCGCTGCGCTACACCTGGCGGCAACTGGCCGACGCGGTTGATTTGCATGCCAGGGCCTTGCTGGCGCTGGGCCTGAACGCTGGCGACCGTCTAGGTGTCTGGGCGCCCAATTGCGCACAGTGGTGCATCAGCCAATTCGCCAGCGCGAAAATCGGCGTGATCCTGGTCAACATCAATCCTGCCTATCGCAGCGGTGAGCTGGAGTATGTGCTCAAGCAATCCGGCTGCCAGTGGCTGGTATGCGCCGGGGCGTTCAAGCGCTCCGACTACCACGCCATGCTGCAGACCCTCGTGCCTGAGCTGGCAGAGCAATCGATCGGCCAGCTGCGCAGCGAACGCCTGCCGGATCTGCGAGGTGTGATCAGCCTCGATGCCCGGCCGCCCTCCGGTTTCCTGCCCTGGTCGCAACTGTCGGGCCTGGGCGCGGCGGTGACCCCCGGTCAATTGGCCGAGCGCCAGGCCAGCCTGCATTTCGATCAACCGGTGAATATCCAGTACACTTCCGGCACCACCGGTTTCCCCAAGGGCGCAACCCTCAGTCATTTCAACATTCTCAACAATGGCTACATGGTCGGCGAAAGCCTCGGCCTGAGCGTCGCCGACAGGCTGGTGATCCCGGTGCCGCTCTATCATTGCTTCGGCATGGTCATGGGCAACCTGGGCTGCATGACCCATGGCAGCACGATGATCTACCCCAACGATGCCTTCGACCCGCTGTTGACCCTTCGCACCGTGGCCGAGGAAAAGGCCACCGCGCTGTATGGCGTACCGACCATGTTCATCGCCATGCTGGACCAGCCGCAGCGCGGCGAATTCGACCTGTCCAGCCTGCGCACCGGCATCATGGCCGGGGCGACCTGCCCGATCGAAGTGATGCGGCGGGTCATCGGCGAGATGCACATGGCCGAAGTCCAGATCGCCTACGGCATGACGGAAACCAGTCCGGTATCGCTGCAGACCGGTCCTTCAGACGAGCTGGAGCTACGCGTGGCCACCGTGGGTCGGACCCAGCCGCAGCTGGAAAGCAAGATCATCGACGACGCCGGCGATATCGTGCCCCGTGGCAGCATTGGCCAATTGTGTACCCGTGGTTACAGCGTGATGCTCGGCTACTGGAACAATCCCCAGGGAACCGCCGAGGCCATCGACCGGGACGGCTGGATGCACACCGGCGACCTGGCCACCATGGACGCGCAGGGGTACGTCTGCATTGTCGGGCGTAACAAGGACATGATCATCCGTGGCGGGGAGAATGTTTACCCCCGCGAGCTGGAAGAGCTCTTCTTCACCCACCCGGCCGTGGCGGATGTGCAGGTGATAGGCATCCCTTGTCCACGCTATGGTGAAGAAATCGTTGCCTGGATCAAATTCCATCCTGGCCACAGTGCCACCGGCGAGGCGTTGCAGGACTGGTGCAAGGAGCGGGTCGCCCATTTCAAGGTGCCGCGTCATTTCAGGTTCGTCGAGGAATTCCCCATGACCGTGACCGGCAAGATCCAGAAATTCCGCATGCGCGAGATCAGCATCGAGGAGCTGCGCGGGGAGTCGAGCTAGGGGCAACACGTTGGAAGCGAGCTTGCTTGCGATGGCAGTGCATCTGTCGACAACCGGGTTGTCTGACACTCCGCTATCGCGGACATCTGGCGGGAAGATAGGGAAGATGCAAAGCACAAAGGGGAGCCGAAGCTCCCCTTTAATTTTGTCGTCGCGTGCTCTTTTTATTATTGAGGGGCGGCCTGTTGTTGTTTTTGGTGACCGTGACCCTTTACCGCTGTTTTGGGCGATCCCCATCCGGGATCAAGAGCAAACGTATTTTTTTGAGCGCTGATCTGCTTTTTCGCTTAGCGATCCAACCGATTCGGGTCCTACCTGAGGGTAGTCTTATTGTTCTCTGCCCGGTTGCGGGTTGCTTCTGGAAGCACCCTGAAAAGCACACCTTCTCCAAAAAAATCTGTTAGCTGCGTCTCTGCCGTGTTGTTTTTGTTATGTCAGAGTCGTTTCGTCTTGTTTTTATTAGGTTTGCCGCTTTTTTATTCTTGTTATGCCAGAGAGAAAGCAGGTGCCGTGCCAACTTTTGAAAATCCTTTTAAATCAATGGTTTAAGATTTTCATGGGAAAAACGCGGCAGTGTAGATCTGACAAATTGTTTCCGTGTTACTCGTTTGGCTGTCCCCCAAAGGGGGGCGGTAACACCTTCACTGTGCACTGAGGGCCTTGGCGACCCGTGAGCCGGTCGGACGACCGAGCACGCTGCAGATCTGTCGGCCCGCGGCGATCAAGGCGTCCAGGTCGACGCCGGTTTCAATGCCCAGGCCATTGAGCAGATACAGCACGTCCTCGGTGGCGACGTTACCGCTGGCGCCCTTGGCGTAGGGGCAGCCACCGAGGCCGGCAATGGAGCTGTCGAACACCGCGATGCCTTCCAGCAGGCTGGCGTAGACGTTGGCCATGGCCTGACCGTAAGTGTCGTGGAAATGCCCGGCGAGCCTGGCGCGAGGCACCTGCTCACCGACCACCTCGAACATCTTGCGTGTGGCGCCCGCGGTACCGGTGCCGATGGTGTCTCCCAGGGACACTTCGTAACAGCCCATCGCATACAGCTCCCGGGCGACCCATGCCACCTGCTCGGGCTTGACCGCGCCTTCATACGGGCAGCCCAGCACACAGGACACGTAGCCCCGCACGCTGACGCCGTTTTGCCCGGCGGCCTCCATGATCGGCGCGAAGCGTTCCAGGCTTTGCTTGATGGAGCAGTTGATGTTGCGCTGCGAGAACGCCTCGGACGCAGCCGCGAACACCGCCACTTCCTTCACGCCGGCCGCCAGAGCGTCTTCGAAACCCCGCAGGTTCGGTGCCAGGGCGCCATAGGTCACGCCGGGCTTGCGCTGGATTTGCGCGAACACTTCGGCGGAGCCGGCCATCTGGGGCACCCACTTGGGCGAGACAAAGCTGCCGACCTCGATGTAACCCAGGCCAGCGGCACTGAGGGCATCCACCAGGCGTACCTTGTCGGCGACACTGATGGGGTGGGCTTCATTCTGCAGGCCGTCACGGGGACCGACTTCGATCAAGCGTACAAAGGAGGGAAGGGACATGGAGATTGACCTGTGGTAGTGGATGCGCCCGCTCCCAAAGGGGCTGGCGTCGTTATTGGGTCGTTACTGGACAGCTTCCTGTCCCTTGAGCGTTTGCTCCAGTGCCTGGATGCAGCGTTCCTCGGCCGTATCGAGTTCCAGCTTCATCTGCTCGATGTCCAGCAGTTGCTGTTCGAGTTGTTCCCGGCGCTCGGCGATTTTCGCCAGCATGCTGTTCAACTGCTTCTGGTTACCGCTGGAAGGGTCGTAGAGTTCGATCAGTTCGCGGCATTCGGCCAGGGAAAACCCGATGCGCTTGCCGCGCAGGATGAGCTTGAGGCTGACCTTGTCCCGTGGTGAATAGATGCGTTCCTGGCCTCGTCGCTCAGGGCTCAGCAGGCCCTGTTCTTCATAGAAGCGGATTGCTCGGGTCGTGATATCAAGCTCCCGGGCAAGATCGGAGATGCTGTAGGTCTGGCTGCTCATGGACGCGCTCGAAACGAAAGGTGCTGGCGCTAAGCTAATGGCAGGTTGACGTTCACGTCAAGCATGGGGGCTGCGCTACGTTGGAGCATGAATCGGTGGGAGCGGGCTTGCGCACTCCCACCATTTGATCCTTCAGACTTTGTCGAGCTTCTTCTCGTGCGCCGTCACCTGCTGGCACAGCTCGATCATCTGTTCGCGCATCCAGCGGTTGGCCGGGTCCTGGTCGGTGCTTTCATGCCAGTAGAGGTGGGTCTCCACCGGCGGCACGTCGTTGACCGGTAGCAGGAAGGCGTGCAGGTCATGGCGACGCGCAAAGCGTTCGGGGACGGTCATGACCATGTCGGTCTGCTGCAGCACCTGCGAGGCCATCAGGTAATGCTGGGAGCGCAGGGCAATCTTGCGCTGGATACCCATCTTGCCGAGGGCCAGGTCCACATAGCCCAGGCCGTTGCGTCGGCTGGAAATATGCACGTGGGTCTGGGCCAGGTAGTCATCGAGGCTGAGTTTTTCCTTGCTCGCCAAGGGGTGGCCTTTGCGCATGGCGCACACATAACGGTCTTCCATCAGCTTGACGTGACGCACTTGAGGGTCGGTGTTGAGCGGCGCGTCTACGGCAAAGTCGAGGCGGCCGGCGGCCAGTTCCTTGGTGGTTTCCCGGCGCTTGGACAGGAAACTTTCGATGGCCACCGTGGGCGCCAGGCGGCGCAGGCGCTGGAACAACGGCGGCAGGATCACCCCTTCGGTCAGGTCGGTCATGCTGATGCGGTAGGTCTTGACCGCCTGGAGCGGGTTGAAGATCCGGCTTTCCTGTACCGACACCCGCAGCAGCGACAGGGCATTGCGCACCGGGCCGATGATGTTCTGGGCCATGGGCGTGGGCACCATGCCCTGGGCGGTGCGCACGAACAGCGGGTCGTTGAAGGTTTCCCGCAGGCGCGCCAGGGCGTTGGACACTGCCGGCTGGGTGATGCCGACGATCTGCCCGGCGCGGGTCAGGTTGGCTTCGGTGTAGATCGCATCGAAGACGATGAAAAGGTTGAGGTCGACCTTGCTCAGATTCATTGCGCTGCACTCTTGTTCTTGGACTTGGTGAGGTGCCGGAAGGCGATGCGAATCAGTGAAACATATATCGGTGATGAATGTTAATACACGCCGAGAATAGGTTAGGTAAATTTTCGTAGCTGAACTAGCATCGATTTCATGACCTAAAACAACCTCTGCCAAGAAGGTGCTGCCCATGGATTTTGCCTATTCCCCCAAGGTTCAGGAACTGCGTGAACGCGTCACGGCGTTCATGGATGCCTACGTCTACCCGGCCGAAGCAGTGTTCGAACGACAAGTGGCCGAGGGCGACCGCTGGCAACCCACGGCCATCATGGAAGAGCTCAAGGCCAAGGCCAAGGCAGAAGGCCTGTGGAACCTGTTCCTGCCCGAGTCCGAGCTGGGCGCCGGCCTGACCAACCTGGAATACGCGCCACTGGCAGAGATCATGGGGCGCTCGCTGCTGGGGCCGGAACCGTTCAACTGCTCGGCGCCGGACACCGGCAACATGGAAGTCCTGGTGCGTTACGCCAATGAAGAGCAGAAGCAGCGCTGGCTGGAACCGCTGCTGCGGGGTGAGATCCGGTCGGCCTTCGCCATGACCGAACCGGATGTGGCCTCTTCGGACGCGACCAACATGGCTGCCCGGGCCGAGCGCGACGGCGACCAGTGGGTGATCAACGGCAAGAAGTGGTGGACCTCGGGCGCCTGCGACCCGCGCTGCAAGATCCTGATCTTCATGGGCCTGAGCAACCCCGATGCGCCGCGCCACGCCCAGCATTCGATGATCCTGGTGCCGGTGGATACCCCCGGGGTCAAGATCGTCCGGCCTTTGCCGGTGTTCGGTTACGACGACGCCCCCCACGGCCATGCCGAAGTGCTGTTCGACAACGTGCGGGTACCATACGAAAACGTCCTGTTGGGTGAAGGACGAGGCTTTGAAATTGCCCAGGGGCGCCTCGGCCCCGGGCGCATCCACCATTGCATGCGGTCCATCGGCATGGCCGAGCGGGCACTGGAATTGATGTGCAAGCGTGCCGTCAGCCGTACCGCCTTCGGCAAGCCGTTGGCACGCCTGGGCGGCAACATCGACAAGATCGCCGACTCGCGGATGGAAATCGACATGGCTCGCCTGCTGACCTTGAAGGCGGCCTACATGATGGACACGGTCGGCAACAAAGTAGCGAAGAGCGAAATCGCCCAGATCAAGGTGGTTGCGCCCAACGTCGCCCTGAAGGTCATCGACCGTGCGATCCAGATCCACGGCGGCGCGGGGGTTTCCGGCGATTTCCCGCTGGCCTACATGTACGCCATGCAACGGACCCTGCGTCTGGCGGACGGCCCCGATGAAGTCCACCGCGCGGCCATCGGCAAGTTCGAGATCGGCAAATACGTGCCCAAGGAGATGTTGCGTAGCGGGCGCTGAAGGCCTGCTTCACCCTGGCAACGCCATCGCGCTCATCACAGATCCCCTGTGGGTGCGAACGTGCTCGCGATGGCGTTGCTACATCCGGCACGCATGCAAGCTGAACCACCGCCATCGCGAGCAAGCTCGTTCCCACAAGGAGTGTGGGGGGCGAGACAGGTGTCGCACCGCAAACCTACTGTGGGAGCGAGCTCGCGATGGCCGCTTCCCGGACAGTGCGCTTTCTTACTCCTTGACGCTCATGTACTCCTCGGCCCAACGGATATATTCCTCGGGCTGGGTGTAGGTGTGGGTCAGTTCGGTGGCGCTGAGGTCCGATGCCTGGGTGAAGATCTGCCGCTGCTCGCGAAGGCTGTCGTACGTGGCCTTGATCGCGGCGAAGTAGGCGCCGTGGCCATCGATGGTAACCCGCACGCCCAGCTCGGCCAGGCGCTTGTCGTCCCGCAGGAGCGGATTGCCGTAGGTGACGAGCATCAGCGGCACATTCAGGTTCTCGCTGATCTTTTCCAGGTGATCGAAGTCCTGGACACCCACCATGCAGATCCCGTCCGCCCCGGCACGTTCATATTGCTGGGTACGGCTGATGACTTCCTGGACCGGCAGGATGCCGGCGTTGGTGCGGGCGATGATCGCCATTTCCGGATCGACGCGGGCCTCCAGCGCCGCGCGGATCTTGCCGACGCCCTCGGCGACGCTGATCAGGTCCGTGGACTTGCGCCCGAACTGGGCCGGCAGCAGCGTGTCCTCGATGGTCAGGGCGGCCACCCCGGCACGCTCGAGCTCGATGATGGTGCGCATCACGTTCAGGGCGTTGCCATAGCCATGGTCGGCATCGGCGATGACCGGCAATTGGGCCACGCGACCGATGCGGGTGGCCTGTTCGGCGAATTCGCTCAGGGTGATCAGCGCGAAGTCCGGCGCCCCCAATACTTGCAACGACGCGACCGATCCTCCCAGGATCCCTACTTCGAAACCCAGGTCGGCGGCGATGCGCGCCGACATCGGGTCGAACACCGAGGCGGTGTGATAGCAGGTCCGGGAAGCCAGCAGTTGACGAAAGCTACGGCGTAAATCTTGATGGGAAAGCCTGGACATATGAGTTCCACCAATGGAATGGAAGGGCTTGAGCAAAAGTGTCAACGCCGAAGGAGCCAAAGGCTATCACGTGGCAAGCGCAAGGAGGATGACGAATGCGCATGGGCTATGCCTTGCGTGCAAGTACGGTGAGTTCGCGGGCGATGGCTAATGGAAAGATACAACGATCCCGCTGCACGGTGATATGTCTTGTGTTTTGCGCCGCGAGCGTTGCAGGCCCGCGCTAAGCCGTCGCAGCCTGGCGTCCCTGACCGAGCAGCGGCACGGCGCGCACCGTATCGCCCGGCTGCATCTGCAGGCGTTTGACGGTAAGGCGATCGACCAGCAGGCTGTGGCCGTGCTGATGGGCCCGGGCGCTGGTGACGCGGCAGTTCGCCAGGCGCCGGTTGTGGATCAGCCAGACCGGTGCCTGTTCGTCCAGCGTGCCGATGGCCAGGGCCAGTGACTGGCTGTCACGCACGCTGCGGATCTTCGACACTGGCGCCTCGATCACCGGGCCCCCGTCGAAGATATCGATGTAGCCCTTATGGCTGAAGCCCTCGGCGCCGAGAATCTTCAGGGCCGGTTCAGTGTTCGGATGGGCACGGCCAATGGCGGCCTGTGCCTGTTCGGTGAGCATGCAGGTATACAGCGGCTGGCGCGGCATCAACTCGGCAATGAAAGACTTGTTGCCCATGCCGGACAACTGATCGGCATAGCTGAAGTCTTTCTTGAAGAAGTGTCGTCCCAGGCTGTCCCAGAATGGCGAGCAACCGTTCTCGTCGGCATGGCCTCGCAGCTCGGCGATGAGTTTCTCGCCGAACAGCTGGGAGAATTCGGCGACGAACAACAGGCGCGCCAGGGACAGCAGGCGCCCGTTATGGCCGTGACGCTGGGCGGGGTGCAGGAACAGGGAGCAGATTTCCGATTGCCCGGTCATCTCGTTGTTGAGAAACAGGGTGGGGATCTGCCGCTGGATGCCCAGTTCCGGGGCCGAGCTGACGGTGACCCCGACCCGATAGTTGTACCACGGCTCCCGCAGCCCGACGGCACCGGTCAGGGCGCTGATGCCAACCACTTGGCGGTCGTCGTCCTCCAGCACGAACAGGTAGTCGGCGTCGGCGCGCTCGACCTGCCCGGCAAAGGTGCGCTGGGCCCAGCGTACGCGGTGGGCCAGGCGTTCCTCGTTGGCCGGCAGGCTGGTGAACCCCGGCCCGGCGCAGCGCGCCAGTTCCAGCAAGGACGGCAGGTCGGTAATGGCGACCGGGCGGACAATCATGATGCGGCTCCTTCGTCGTGTCGGCCTGGGCGCAGGACCAGGACAGGACTTCCCGTGACGTTCATAGGGTGATCACCCGGATCCGTTCGCCTTCGTCGATGTCCAGCGCGGCGAGCATGTCGGGCGTCAGGGCCACGGGCCCCTCGGCGGCGACATCCAGCTCGGCCACGATGGCGCGATAGTCTGCAAGGCGGTCGTTGCTCACCAGGTAGCGGCCCCGGGCGTCAATCTGCGAGCTCTTCCAGGTCTGGACCATGCGACTTCGGGCGATGGAGCGGATGTTGGCGATACGGGCGTGCAGGGTTGGCCCGCCGTCGAACAGGTCTACATAGCTGTTGGTCTCGAAGCCTTCGCGCGCCAGGATGTCGAAGGCTTCCTGGCCATCGGGATGAACCCGACCGATGCAGGCCTGGGCCTCGGGCGGCAGCATCGGCACATAGAGCGGGTACTGGGGCATCAATTCGGCGAGGAAGGATCGGCTTTGCAGGCCGCACAACCGTTCGGCTTCGACGTAGGGCAGGTCGAAGAAGTGCTGGCCGATTGCATCCCAGAATGGCGACTGGCCGTCATCGTCGCTGTAACCGACAATTTCGGTGATGACCGATTCGGCGAAGCGTTGCGGATGCGCGGCGATGAACATCAGGCGGGCCCTGGACAGCAACTCCGATTCCGCCGTGCGCACCCGGTCGGCGTCGATGTGGAAACCGCGCAGCAGCGTCTGGCCCTGCAGATCCTGGCACAGCGACAGTGCCGGTACGCCATGCTGGATGTTCAACTCCCGGGACTCGCTGGAGAACGGGCGGTTGCGCAGGCTGTAGAACGGTTCGTTGCAACCGGTGCTGGCGAGGATTTCGGAACAGCCCACCAGGCGCCCGGAGACCAGGTCCTGCAACACGAAAAAATAGTTTTCCCCGCCAGGTGCTCGCACATCAGCCTCGAACGATGCGCACGAGTCGAGGATTTTTTCTCGCAGGCGCTCGATGTCGTCTGGAAGCGACGTCACCCCCACCAGACTGTCACGGGCCAGTTGCTGCAGTTGCGGCAAATCGCTTGGTTGAACTGGACGTAAGGCCAGCATGGATTGCACTCCTGTTCCTGAGCCCGGTGATCTGCACCGGGCTTGACGATCACTGTCGATGTCCACGCGTCGTAACCGTTGTGTTGTCGCAGCGCGATGACCGACAACCCCTTGCGATCATCGCTGAACCTCAATGACCTGCCGGATCGGGCAGGGCCGTGCTGGCGCCGAATTTATTGAGCAGGCACAGATAGACGACGCCCGCTGCGATCCAGACCAGGCCGAGCTTTTGCGCGTCCACGCCCATGTTGTACATGATGGCCGCGACGATGCAGAAGCCGATCAGTGGGCAGATCAGGTGGCGGACCACTTGCCCGGACCGCTGGCGACGCCAGTAATGGTTGATCACGGTGACATGCAGCAGCATGAAACCACTCAGTGCGCCGAAGTTGACCAGTGAGGTCAGGGTATCCACGGCATTGATGAACAGGTAGCAGATCAGCAGCGACAGCACCGCCACCAGGTAGATGCTCAGGTACGGGGTGTTGTGTTTTGGATGGACCTTGGCCAGCACTTTGGGCAACTTGCCGTCTCGGGCCATGCCGAACAACAGGCGCGACACCGCGGCTTGGGAGGTGATGGCCACGGCCACGCCCCAGGACAGCGCGGTGGCGACGGCCGTCATGGTGGCCAGCCAGCTGCCGGCGGCCAGTTCGGCGATTTCATAGAAAGCGGTATCGGCGGACTTGAAGCCCATGCCGGCCGCCAGGTCCGTGGCGATCCAGGTCTGCACCACGAAAATCACCCCCATGAGCAGCAGCGTGAGCATCGCGGCCTTGCCGACACTGCGACCCGGATCGCCCTTGATTTCTTCGGCCAGGGTGGAAATGGCGTCGAACCCCAGGAACGACAGCACGGCGATCGACACGGCCTGCATCAGCAGGGCGAAGTTGAAATGCTCCGGACTGTACAGCGGCGCCAGGGTCAGTTGGCCGTTACCCGCGCCACCGTGCAGGGCATTCCAGGCATAGGCCAGGAAAATCCCCAGCACCACCAGCTGCGCCAGCAGGAAGATGATGTTCATCCGGGCGGTGAAGGTGATGCCTCGCAAGTTGACGAAGGTCGCGCTCACGAGGAAGGCCAGGATGAAGCCGACCTTGGGAATCTCCGGGTACAGGTGATTCAGCGCCATGGCGGCGTAGACATACAGCAGCGGGGGAATCAGCAGGTAGTCCAGCAGCATCAGCCAGCCGGCGATAAAGCCTACATGTGGGTTGAGACCCCGTTGTGCGTAGGAATAGACGGAGCCGGCCACCGGAAAGGCCCGGGCCATGCTGCCATAGCTCAGCGCGGTGAACAGCATCGCCACCATGCCGATGATGTACGCCAGCGGCACCATCCCCGGCGCCTCCGCGTTCACGTAGCCGTACACGCCGAACGGCGCGATAGGGATCATGAAAATCATCCCGTACACCACCAGGTCCGTCAGTGACAGGCTGCGTTTCAATTCCTGTTTGTAGCCAAATGCCTCGATACTCACAAGCCGTTCTCCTTTTCAGCCGATCATGGATTTTCAGGATGTCTTGCCGCTGTTTTCTACAGCAACGGCGCCAGGCAGGCGCTCCAGGCCCGTACTTCTTCGGGGCTGCGCAGCAAATCGTTGCGGACCTCGATCAGCACCGAATCCAGGCCGCGTCCATCGCCATGCACCGGAACCGTCATGTCGCTCAAGGGGCTGACCCGATAGGGCTGGTTCCCCGCCACCCGCAGCGAATGCCGGCTCAGCCCGTCGACGATGCGCTGGGCGTAGTCCGCCGCTTCTGCAAACAGCACGCCGGCTTCAAGACTGCGGGGCTGACCGTAGAACACCGGGGTGAAGCTGTGGATGCCCACCACCCGTACCGGTCGCTGGTCGGCCAGGCGCTGGTCGATCAACGAGCGCAACCGGTCATGGAACGGGTGGAACAGGCACTGCTGGCGGTAGGCACGCGTGGCCTCGTCCAGGGACTGGTTGCCGGGAATCTGGTAGATCTCGCTCTGGGCTGGAATGCTGTCCGGCACGTGCAGCGGGCGGTTCAGGTCGATCAGCAGCCGTGAATAGTTGGCCGACAGCAAGGTTGCGCCGAGGGTCTCGGACAGGCATTCGGCCAGTGCCAGGGCACCAATGTCCCAGGCAATGTGTTCCTGGGCGGCCGTTTCATCCAGGCCCAGGTCGTTCAACGCCCCGGGGATGAACCGACTGGCGTGTTCGCACACCAGGATCAGTGGGTGCTCGGCGTTCTCCCGAAGCAACCGGTAGGCTGGCTCGGTGTACAGGCCCGATTCGGCACACTCAATAGATTCGCGCATAGTGCTCACAACGCTCGGCAGGTGACAGCGCCTGGGTCAAGGCCAGCTCCTCGGCCTTCAAGGCGAAGTAGGTTTCGACCAGCGGGCCGGGCAGGGCTTCGAGCAGCGCCCCGCTGTTACGCAGGCAATCCAGGGCCTGGGCCAGGTCGGTCGGCAGGGCGATAATGCCACGACTGCGGCGCTGTTCCTCAGTCAAATCGTCGGGTATTTCATCGGTGACGGCATTGAGTGCCAACCCTTGTTCGATACCCAGCCTCCCGGCGATCAATAACCCCGCCATCGCCAGGTGCGGCGAGGCCGTGGCGTCCATGGCACGGAACTCCAGGTTGTACTGGTTGGCGACCGGCCTGGCTCCCAGGCTGACGGTCGGGCAGATCCGCAGGGCCGCTTCGCGGTTGCGCTGTCCCAGGCACGCGTAGGAAGCGCTCCAGTGGTGCGGTTGCAAGCGTTCGTAGGACACCGGGGTCGGCGCGGTCAAGGCGCACAGGGCCGGCAGGTAATGCAGCACCCCGGCCGCCCAGTGTCGACCGAGGCTGGAAAGACCGTTGGCGCTGGCAGCGTCATGGAGCACCGGCTCGCCGTCCAGATCTTGCAGGCTCAGGTGCAGGTGCACGCCGTTGCACACGGCATCGGCCGACGTCTTGGGGGCGAAGCTCACCGCCAGGTCCATCTGCCGGGCGATTTCCCGGGTAATCTCCCGTACGTTCACGGCGCGGTCGGCCGCGGCGACGCCAAGGGCGGGGCGGCAGGTGATTTCGTACTGATGCTTGCCGTATTCGGGCAGGAACATCTCCGGTTCGACACCACCGGCCCGCAATGCGCCGAGCAACCATCCGGCGAACCCGGCCTGCTGGCGCTGGGCCTGGAGGCTGAAGGCCAGGCGATCGGGTTGGGGCTGGGAGGTGTCCAGCCTGAATTCATGTTCGAACGCGGCCAGTACCTGCAGGCCGAGCTCGGCCCGGTAGCGTTCCACTTCGTCGCGCAACAGCGTGCGCGGGCAAGCGGACCAGGGGCGACCGTCGGTTTCCCGCAGGTCGCAATGGATGTAGTCCAGCGCCGGCGCCTGGGCGTCGGGCCCCTGGTCGACGGTTACCCGGCTAGGCAGGTCCGGAATCAGTCGCAGATCGCCATAAGCGCCCCACGGATTGACCGATGCGATGATGTCCTGGGGGGTCAGCGCACTGTTGGCCGGCACCCAGCCGCAACCGGCGGTGACGTAGTGGGGCAGCTCATCGCTGGGGAACGAGCGGCCTCGGGTCACGCCGATCAGGTCGGTGCTGACCAGCGTGGTGACGGGAAGCTGTGCCAGGGGCGCTGCGCGGTCGAGACGGCTCACGGCTGCATCTCCTGCAAGCGGCCGAGCACGGTGTCGGTGTCGGCGATCCAGCAGTAGCCTTTGATCGCATTCAGGCAGGCCAGGTGGCGTTGTTCGGTGTAGGTGGCGCAGGCATCCTCCACCAGGGTGACCAGGTAGCCACGGTCGGCGGCGTCGCGTACGGCCATGTCGACACACTGGTCGGTGACGATGCCGGCGACGATCAGGTGCCGGGTCTGCAGGTTGCGCAGTACGTAGTCGATGTTGGTGGAGTTGAACACGCCCGAAGACGTCTTGGGCAAGACGATCTCGTTTTCCAGTGGGGCAAGCTCGGCGATGATCTGTGCCTCGGGGCTGCCCTTGGGCAAGTGCATGTCCGATAACTTGTGGTCCAGGGAGCGGTCGCGACCGTCGGCGGTGAGGCTTTCGATGTGGGTATGCAGTACGTTCTGCCCCGCCGCCCGCAGCCCCTGGAGCAGACGCTGCTGGTTGGGAATCACCCGTTCGCGGGCGCGACGGATGAAATAGTCTGCCTCGGGGGTGTCCAGGTGGGCATCGAATTGCGGTTCCAGCCAGGCCCGTTGCATATCCACCAGCAGCAAGGCGGTGTGGTCGCGGGTGAACGGCAGGTCCCTGGGTGAGCGGTGGGGGAGCGAGAACATCCTTATTTTTCCTCCAACAGGTGCGTGTTGAACTCTGCGCGCAGGGCATCGATGCCTTCCAGGCGTTCGGCCAGCGCCGGGCACTGCAGGGTCAGGCAGGCGACCAGCGCCTCGACCTGGGCCAGGGCCGGCACGAGGCTGTCGAAGGCCGAGACCGACGACTCCACCGGCGCGCTGATGATCAGGTCGGCCAGTTCGCGCAAGGGCGAAGTGTAGATATCGCTGAACAGCACGACCCGGGCATGACGTTCCTTGGCCGCGCTGGCCACGCGCAAGGCCTGGGCCTGGTAGCGACGATAATCGAAGATCAACACCACGTCCTGGCGTTGCACATCGAACAGCCGGTCAGGCAACTGGGCGTTGTCCTCGAGGGAAAAACAGCCGGCACGAAGCAGGCGCAGGTGAGTGAGCAGGTAGTGGGCCAGGAAGCTGCTGAAGCGTCCGCCGAAGCAATGCACCTGATGCCGGCTGTCCAGCAGCCACTGCACCAGGATGCGTACGTCTTCGGGTTGGGTCAGAGCCTGGGTTTCAACCAGAATCTGGTGGCTGGCCGCCAGGTACTGGCTCCAGGTATCGCCCTGTTGCAGTTTGGCCCGGGGTTGCAGCAGCGTGCGGGGGGAGCGCAGGCGATGGTCCATGTCCACCAGCAGCGCATCCTGGAATTCGGCATAACCGCCGAACCCGAGTTTTTTCACCAGCCGCACGATGGTCGGGTCGCTCACGCCGGCATGGTCGGCCAGACGCGACATCGGGCCCAGGCCGTTGCGTGGATAATGATCGAGCAGGGCACGTACGACCTTGCGTTCCGACGGCGTCAATACCAGGCCGGGATCGGTAATAAGGTCTCTGAGGGGAGGCATCCGTGCTCCTTGCGTGGATGGGTGTTGGATTTCTTACATAAGTCCTGAAAATAGTATTTATGTAGCGGGAGCTACATGTCCAGCGGTTTTTACGTTCCGTTTAAAATGCTCGAAAATGGTGCGAAAACGCCGTAGGACGGGGCCTCGCGCTGGTTTCAGCTGGAGTGTCAGCCAAAGCTTTTTTTCGTGTCCGAAATAACGCCTTTTTGGTTCGGATATTTGATTTCATATAAGGTGCCGAACACACAGAAGGCCCAGCATGGCCTTTCCCGACTATCCCGATTGCGTGAGAACCTGCATGCAAGCCACCCGCCTGACCTTGATCTGCCATGGGCGCACCGCCGCCCAGAAACGCGGGTGCTTCGCGACCGACGAGCCGCTGGACGCCGCCTGGCTGGACAGGCGTCCGGAGGCGGGCAGCGGGTATGAACATGTCCGGCAACTGCTCTGCGCACCGGAACTGCGCGCCCGCCAGACAGCCGCGCTGTATGGGGCGCAGTTCCGGGTGGTCGAGGCCCTGGCCGACTGTGACCTGGGTCGATGGCGCGGGCTGTCGGTCGACGCGTTGCTCAAGGCAGAGCCGGAACGCCTGCAGGGCTGGCTGGACGATCCCGATGCCGCGCCCCATGGCGGTGAGTCGGTCACTCGGTTGTGTCGCCGTGTCGCAGACTGGCTCGCCAGCCTGGAAGAGGAGCCGGGACACCTGCTGGCTGTCACCCATCCGTTCGTGATCCGCGCGGCCCTGGTGAATGTACTGCACTGTCCGGCATCGGCGTTCAACCGTATCGACATCGAACCGTTGTCCGCCCTGGAGTTGCGTTTCAACGGGGTCTGGCGATTACGCACCCTGACCCCTGGGCAGGAGTCCTGAGCATGAAGAAGTTATCAGTCATCGGCATCGGGGCCGGCGATCCGGATTACCTGACGATGCAGGCGGTGAAAGCCCTGAACCGGGTCGACGTGTTCTTTCTCATGGACAAAGGGGCCGACAAGCAAAAGCTGATGGATCTGCGGCATGAAATCTGTAGGCGTTACATCGTGGATCGCACGTATCGTTTCGTCGAAGCCTACAGTCCTGAACGCCAACGCGACGACCGGGACTACCTGGACAGTGTCGAACAACTCAACCGTGCCAAGCAGGCGACTTTCGAAAGACTGATCGACGAAGAACTGTCCGATGGGCAGTGTGGCGGGTTCCTGGTATGGGGCGACCCGGGGTTGTACGACAGCACGGTTCGTATCCTGCAGGCGATTCTCGATACGGGGCGTTGCGATTTCGAATTCGAGGTCATTCCCGGGATCACCAGTGTCCAGGCCCTGGCTGCGCGACACAAGGTTCCCTTGAACAGCATTGGCGGATCGCTGGAGATCACCACCGGACGCCGGTTGGCGTCGGGGCAGGCGGGACAGGCGAGCAGCAGGGTGGTGATGCTCGATGCCGAGGATGCGTATCGCCAGGTGAACGATCCGGACGTGTACATTTATTGGGGCGCCTATGTGGGCACACCGGACGAAATCCTCATCGCCGGTCGGCTGGGGGAGGTGGCCGACGATATCGAGCGCACCCGCAAGGCTGCGCGGCAGGCCAATGGCTGGATCATGGACACCTACCTGCTGCGCAAACCTTGAGGCGGGTTCGTGGAAAGTCCCTGCCCGAGGGCGAAACCGACCGATAGGCCTGGATCCGCCTGAGCCATCCACCGCGCCGCGCTCATCTTGGCCAGCAGGCTTGTGTCGAACGGGACAGTCGTCACCGGCGCGGCAATGCCGGAACAGCCCCGCCGCCAGGTACCCGACAACCCGTCCACGGCGCTGATGACCGGGACGGCGTCTGGGGCGCAGTCCACGTAGCCTCCCCAGGTCTCCGCCACTTCAATGTCCGCCAGGGCCGGGAAGCGCGTCCTGACTCGCTTGAGGATCTCGGCGACGGCGTCCGGCCTGGCCTCGGGATCGAGGACACGAATGTGCTCGAACGCAGTGGGTTTATCCGAGCCCCAGCCGGCCAGTCCTTCCGGACCTTGGATGAAGGACTTGCCAATGCCGACATCCATGGCGCCCAGACGCTTCATGAACATCGGCAGGAAGGCTTTCCCCGCGCTGCGTACCCGCCCGGCTCCGAATATCGGTGAGGTGATCTACATGCCGGACTTCGCACTGACCCGTCGCCTCGATGGCAGCTATACGATCGCTATCAGTGGCAAGGCACGGTTCGAAATCACTTCCCCCAGGGCCTGCGCTACGCTGCGCAACTGTCTCGTTCTTGCCTCATGCAATCGCAGGAAAGATCGTGTTGATGGCGAGTCACGGCACAATCTGCCACAGCCTCCAACAGCCGCAATCATGCTGTCGCCGACGTGCCGGGCCCAGCGGGTCGGCACCCGTCACGAAGGGCAGGGACAGCGGTTACATGGCCAGGCCCGGACGATCATCCGCGCCCGAACCGCTCCCGGTAGACCGAAGGCGCCACTCCGACGACACTGCGAAACGCCACGCGAAAACTCTCCACCGAGCGGTAGCCGCACAGCTGCGCGATGTTGTCGGTGGTATCTTCGGTGCTTTCCAGCAATTCGCGGGCTCGTGCCAGGCGTTCATGTTGCAACCACGCCTTGGGTGACTGGCCGCAGGCCTGGGTGAAGTGGCGCAGGAAGGTCCGTTCGCTCATGGCCGCCTGGCTGGCCAGTTCGCGTACGCCCAAGGGTTCGTGGAGGCGCTCGCGGGCCCACTGCATGATGCCCGACAGGTCGCCGCGCGGCGTGCGGCTGACCGGCGAGGGGATGAACTGTGCCTGGCCGCCGGTGCGTTGGGGGGACATGACCAGGCGGCGCGCCACCGCATTGGCGATCTGGGCGCCGAAATCCCGTGCCACCAGGTGCAGGCAGGCATCGATGCCGGCCGCGCTGCCCGCCGAGGTGATGACCTGGCCCGAATCCACGTACAACACGTCCGGGTCCACCAGGACGGCGGGAAAACTCTCGGCCAGTTCATCGGTGTAGCGCCAGTGGGTCGTGGCGCCCAATCCGTCCAGCAATCCCGCCGCTGCCAGTACGAACACCCCGGAGCAGATCGACAGCAGGCGCGCGCCTCGTGCATGTGCCTTGCGCAAGGCGTCGAGCAACGCCTCGGACGGCGGCTCGCTGCGACTGCGCCAACCCGGCACGACGATGGTCCGGGCTGCCTCGAGCAACTCCATGCCGCCATCGGCCAGGACCTGGAAGCCGCCCAGGGCCCGCATCGGACCGTCATCGACGGCAACGATCCGGTGTTCGTACCAGGGAAAATCGAACTCGGGCCTGCCCAGGCCGAAGATCTCGATGGCAATGCCGAATTCAAATGTGCAGAGGCCGTCGTAGGCAAGGATGGCCACCAGACCGGGATTGGGATGCATTTGGCGGAAAATTCCCACAGAGTGTCTTGTACGCCACTGTAGCGGTAAGCTGCAGGCGGATAAAGTCTCTCTAAGCCCTCTACTGGAGTACCTGCGATGACCAGCCTGGTTAGTGAAGTGCCTGCTGCCCCATCCGACGTTGCCCTGCAGCATTTCAGCCGTCGCCTGACCTTCGAAACGGATTGTTCCGACGTGCATGCCAGCCAGCAGGCCGGCAAGGTGGATTTTGTGCTGGTGGATGTACGTGGCCCCCTGGCCTTCGAGCGCGGGCATGTACCCGGGGCGATCAACCTTCCGACTCGTTCCATCACTGCCCAGGCGCTGGCGGCGTATCCGCAAGACACATTGTTCGTGGTGTATTGCGCGGGCCCGCATTGCAACGGCGCCAACAAGGCAGCGGTCCGCCTGGCGACCCTGGGCTATCCGGTCAAGGAAATGATCGGCGGCATCATGGGCTGGCTCGATGAAGGTTTCCGCCTGACCGGTTCGGTGGAGCGGGTGGCGGAAACGGCGATTGGCTGCGATTGCTGACGCTGGGAGCCATGGTGAGGTAGCCATTTCCTTGCCAGGGCGCCTGTAGGTTGTTTCGTAAACCCCGGGGCCTTCCAACAGGTCCGGGGCTTTCTGTAATTATTTGTCGCTTCGACATAATTCCCCGCCTGTGTGCCCCTCTAGACTGCCGGCCTCTTCGGTTTTTGCCGACCTGATGCTGTGGCCGGCCATGCCGTCGAAACTGCCAATTCCGTCAAAAAATAAAATCAGCGCACGCAGGAGAAAGAATGAAGAAGCTAGCGATGTTCGGCGCCCTGGCACTGTCCGTATTGTCCTTGTCGGCCGTAGCCGAAGACGCCAAGCCGATCCGACTCGGGATCGAAGCCGGCTACCCACCCTTTTCGATGAAGACGGCCGACGGCAAGCTGGCGGGCTTCGATGTGGATATCGGCGATGCGTTGTGCGAGCAGATGAAGGTCAAGTGCATCTGGGTCGAGCAGGAGTTCGACGGCCTGATCCCGGCGCTCAAGGTTAAGAAGATCGACGCGGTGCTGTCGTCGATGACCATCACCGACGACCGCAAGAAGAATGTCGACTTCACCATCAAGTACTACCATACCCCGGCGCGCTTCGTGATGAAGGAAGGCTCCGAGGTCAAGGACCCGCTGACCGAGCTCAAGGGCAAGAAAGTCGGTGTGCTGCGCGCCAGCACCCATGATCGTTTCGCCACTGACGTACTGGTGCCCGCGGGCATCAACCTGGTGCGCTACACCTCCCAGCAGGAAGCCAACCTGGACATGGTGGCCGGGCGCCTCGACGCCATGCTGGCCGACTCGGTCAACCTCGACGAAGGTTTCCTGAAGACCGATGCCGGCAAAGGCTTCGCCTTCGTGGGCCCGACCTACGAGGATCCCAAGTACTTCGGTGGCGGTGCCGGTATTGCGGTGCGCAAGGGTGACAAGGCCCTGGCCGAGAAATTCAACGCCGCCATCACCGAGATCCGTGCCAACGGCACATACAAGAAGGTGCAGGACAAGTACTTCGCCTTCGATGTGTACGGCCATTAATCGTAGAGACACCAAGGTGGCCACCGTCGACCGGTGAGCCACCTTTCTGGAGATTTCATGCAACGCATCGACCATACCCTGCCCTGGAGCCACCTGGGCACCGAGCGCCGGCTCAGTGTGTTTCGTTATGGCCATGGTCCGCGCAAGGCCTACATCCAGGCCAGCCTGCACGCCGACGAGCTGCCCGGCATGCGTACGGCCTGGGAGCTGAAGCAGCGGCTCAACGAACTCGAGGCCCAGGGGCTGCTCAAGGGCGTGGTCGAGCTGGTGCCGGCGGCCAACCCCATAGGCCTGGACCAGCATCTGCAAAGCGCCCACATGGGCCGTTTCGAGTTGGGCAGCGGCAAGAATTTCAATCGCTCCTTCGTGGAGCTCAGTGCCCCGGTGGCACAACGCATCGGTGATCGCCTGGGCGACGATCCGGCTGCCAACATCACTCTGATCCGCCAGACCATGTTGCAAGTCCTGGATGAACTGCCGGCGCCTCCTTCGCAACTCGAGGCGTTGCATCGCCTGCTGTTGCGCCATGCCTGCGACGCCGATATCACCCTGGACCTGCATTGCGATTTCGAGGCGGCGATTCACCTCTACGCCTTGCCGCAACACTGGCCGCAATGGCGCTCGCTGGCGGCCCGGTTGAAGGCCGGGGTGGCGCTGTTGTGCGAGGATTCCGGTGGCAGCTCGTTCGACGAGTCCTGTTCGACCCCCTGGCTGCGCCTGGCCAAGGCGTATCCCGACGCCGCGATTCCGGCGGCCAACCTGGCAACCACGCTGGAACTGGGCGGCATGGGCGATACCCGAGTGGAGCAGGCGCGGGCCAATTGCGAAGCCATTCTCGGTTTCCTGGCTGAGCAAGGCTTCATCGGTGGCGACTGGCCGCCCGCGCCGGAGCAGTGCTGCGAAGGGTTCCCGTTCGAAGGCACCGAGTACCTGTTCGCGCCACACCACGGTGTGGTGAGCTTCCTGCGGGAGGCCGGTGAATGGGTGGAGCGGGGCGATCCGTTGTTCGAGGTGGTCGATCCGTTGACTGATCGGGTTTCCACGGTACGGGCCGGTACCTGTGGCGTGCTGTTCGCCCTGGACCGTGGACGCTATACCCAACCGGGTATCTGGCAGGCGAAGGTGGCCGGGCTTGAACCGATTCGCACCGGCAAACTGATCAACGACTGATAAGTGCTGTCTACCTCACCGCGCGGTCGTTGCCGCGCGGCTATCGAAACGATGGAGGAAGATCGATGCTCAAAGCCCTCGCCCTGTTGTTGCTGCTGCCTGCCATGGTCCAGGCGCAACCCTCGTTGCACACGGACCTGCCCCTCAATTACCTGGCTCATGTCGATGAACAGGCCAGGGATCGGCCTCTGGTGATCTTCCTGCACGGTTCCGGCAGCAACGAACAGGACTTGTTCGAGCTCAAGGACGAGTTGCCCGGGGACTACAACTACCTCTCGGTCCGCGCTCCGAAAGTCATGGAACCTGGCCACTACCAGTGGTTTGCGAAGAAGGGCGAGGGCGCCTACGAGGGCGATTCGTCGGACTTGAAGGCCAGCGGCCAGATGCTGCTGGATTTCATCGCCAAGGCTCGGGCCAAGTATCGCACCGACGCCAGCAAAGTCTATCTGGTGGGCTTCAGCCAGGGCGCTATGATGAGCTACGAAGTCGCCCTGCGGCATCCCGAGGCCGTCGGCGGCATTGCCGCGATGGGCGGCAGGGTACTTTCCGGATTGCGGACCGAATTGACCCCCGATGAGTCGCGACGGGCATTGGCTGTGTTCATCGGCCATGGCACGGCCGACCCGATCATTCCCTACCATGACGGTACCGAGGCCGACACCTTCCTCAAGACCCTGGCCCTGGAGCCCGAATTCCACGCCTACCCAGGCGTTGGCCACACGATCAGCGCCCTGGAGGTGCAGGACCTGCGGGCCTGGCTGGAGCGCCTCAATCCCTGAGCGCCCTGGCTGAATCCAGGCGCCGTGGGGCGCTTCGCTCCAGAGACGATCGCACGAAAGCCCCGGTCCCCTTGGCCTCGATGCTGGTCGAGGCCAGGGCGATAACTCATTTCCCGGCGACGATCTGCTTGACCAGTGCCTCATGGCCGGCCTTGTCCCTGGCCCGGGAGATGATCTGCACCACGGCCATGCGTGTGCCGGAAGCGGCCAGCAAGGTGGTATCCAGGGTCGGTCCGCCGCCCTGGGTGGCACTGGTATCGAGCTGGCGCAGGCCGAGGCCGGTGCCTTTGCGGGTCAGGCTTTTTTCGCCCAGGACCTTGGCATCGGGCAGGGCCTTGGTGCGCTGGGCGGCGAAATCGGCCATGGTCCTGTCGAGGAATGGCCCATCGTCGTCCTTCACGTTCGCACCGTCGAGAATAGTGTTTTCGGCCGTGATCACTACGGTCTTGCTGGTGGCGTTGCTATACATCGTCCCCGTGGCCCCGGCGGTGCCCTGGGCGGCCTCCCCGGCGGGCAGCGGGGTCGCCGCGAATCCCTTGGGCAGGGTGAAGGCAAATTTCCCGCCCAGCATCGAGACCTTCCGCACGGGCAGGTCTCCAGGGTCCTTGGGCGGGGCCGAGTGGGCCGGCAATGCCATCAGGCTGGCCAGGACCGTCAGCAGCAGGGCGCTTGCGTGTTTATTCAGCAACGACATCGAAACTCTCCGCAGGGAGGCGTGTTGGAACGCCGATCATCCCACGGGCCTCGCTCCGGACTCCAGCGTCGGCAAGGGTCTTTACAGCGAGACTGCCCGCTTCAGTCAGGTTCGACATCCAGCTGCAGGCAGTCGTCGGGCAGGCGTTCGGTGCGTCGGACAATACCGCTGATCTTTCGACCTTCGGCACTGAACACGACGATCTGGGCCTTTTCCAGGTCCTCGGGCAGGGGCGGTTGCACGCGCAATGCGAACCATGGCGGCTCGGCGTCATCGAGGCGTTTGACGTCGAAACGGCAATGAACGCTCTTGGTCTCGCGGCCAAACAAGGTGTCCAGACCGTAGTCCAGGTGTGTGCCGTGGTCGGTTGCAGGGGGCAGGGACATCGCAATCTCCTGGCTGAATGCGCGACTGATGTTCAAGTGATTCCGGGCATCGATGAAAATTCCATCGGTAAGGCCCGATGGATGCGCCATCGGCGTGAGCACCGAAGCATCGGCGTTGCTGTAGAATCGCCCATCTTGACTGACAAGAGGTATGCCCATGAGCGAGCCTATTCGCCTGACCCAGTACAGCCACGGCGCCGGTTGCGGTTGCAAGATTTCGCCCCAGGTGCTGGAAGTGATCCTGGCCGGCAGCGGCGCGCAGAACCTCGACCCCCGGCTGTGGGTCGGCAATGCCTCCCGGGACGATGCTGCGGTCTACGCCATCGACGAGGAGCGCGGGGTGGTATCGACCACCGACTTTTTCATGCCGATTGTCGACGATCCGTTCGATTTCGGTCGCATCGCCGCCACCAATGCCATCAGCGATATCTACGCCATGGGCGGTGATCCGTTGATGGCGATCGCCATTCTCGGCTGGCCAGTCAACGTGCTGGCCCCGGAGATCGCCCGGGAAGTGATTCGCGGCGGTCGTTCGGTCTGTGACGAGGCGGGAATCCCATTGGCAGGCGGTCATTCCATCGACGCGCCCGAGCCGATCTTCGGCCTTGCCGTCACCGGACTGGTGAGCAAGCGCCACATGAAGCGCAACGACACCGCCACCGCTGGCTGCCTGCTCTACCTGACCAAGCCCCTGGGCATCGGCATCCTCACCACGGCGGAAAAGAAGGGCAAGTTGCGGGCCGCCGACGTGGGCCTGGCCCGTGACTGGATGTGCACCCTCAACAAGCCCGGCAGCCGCTTCGGCAAGCTCGACGGCGTCATGGCGATGACCGACGTCACCGGTTTCGGCCTGCTCGGACATCTGGTGGAAATGGCTGACGGCAGCGGGCTGACGGCGCGCATCCGCTATGACGCGGTACCGCGTCTGCCAGGCGTCGAATACTACCTGGACCAGGGCTGCGTGCCAGGTGGCACGCTGCGCAACTATGACAGTTACGCCAGCAAGATCGGTCGACTCCAGGAGTTGCACAAGCGAGTCTTGTGCGATCCGCAGACCAGCGGCGGATTGCTGATCGCCGTCACCCCGGAGGGGAACGAGTCCTTCCTGGCCATGGCCGCAGAGCTGGGCCTGGCACTGGAGCCGATTGGCGAACTGGTGGAACGACAGACAAACGCGGTCGAGGTGTCCTGATGTCCAGTGACATTACCGATTACCGCGATATCTTCCTCAACGACCGGCCAATGATGGATACCCGCGCGCCCATCGAATTCCACAAGGGCGCGTTCCCCGGCGTGGTCAATCTGCCGCTGATGACGGACAACGAACGCCAGCGTGTCGGTACCTGCTACAAGCAGCAGGGCCAGCAGGCGGCCATTGTGCTGGGTCATCAATTGGTCAGCGGCGAGATCAAGGCGCAACGCATCGAGGCCTGGGCGGCGTTCGCCCGGGCTCACCCGGACGGCCTGCTGTACTGCTTTCGTGGTGGGTTGCGCTCGCAGATCGTCCAGCAATGGCTCAAGGACGAAGCGGGTATCGAGTATCCCAGGGTCGGCGGTGGCTACAAGGCCATGCGTACCTTCCTGCTGGACACCGTCGAGCAGGCGGTTGCCGAATGCGACCTGGTATTGCTGGGGGGCATGACCGGCACCGGCAAGACCGAAGTGCTGAACCAGCTGGGCAACGGCCTGGACCTGGAAGGCTACGCCAATCACCGGGGTTCCAGCTTCGGCAAACGGGCTACCGGACAGCCTTCGAACATCGATTTCGAGAACCGCCTGGCGGTGGATGTGCTGAAAAAACGTGCCGCCGGTATTGGCCAGTTCGTGGTGGAAGATGAAAGCCGCATGGTGGGCAGTTGTGCCTTGCCGCTGCCTTTGTACCAGCGCATGCAGCAGGTTCCCATGGTCTGGCTCGAAGACAGCGTGGAGGGGCGGGTCGAGCGGATCCTGCGCGATTACGTCGTCGACTTGAGCGCCGAGTTTGTCGCCGTGCATGGCGAAGAAGGGTTTGCGTTGTTTTCCGAGCGCTTGCTGGCGAGCCTGGACAACATCCACAAGCGCCTGGGTGGCGATCGCCATCGTCGCTTGATGGCGATCATGGAAGCAGCCCTGGCCGAGCAGGCCGATAGCGGTGCCGTCGACCTGCATCGCGGCTGGATCGAAGGCTTGCTGCGTGAGTACTACGACCCGATGTACGTGTTCCAGCGGGAGAAGAAGGGCGGGCGGATCGAGTTTTCCGGGGAGCAGGCGGCGGTGCTGGAATATCTGCGTGAGCGGGCGTCCCGCCAGGGCTGAGCTCGGCGGAGGATGCGTTCAAGCCATCCGGCATGAATGACAACCCTCTCCCGGAACGACTGTGAGGGCAGGCAAACCGGCCCTCACAGTCATTGCGCAGTGCAGTGCGGGGCCGGTTAGAGCAACACCGCCCCGATCAGCCCGAAGACAATGCCCACCAGTATGGTCAGCAGCGCCACAGTCACCAGCACGCGGGCGTCGAAGTCCTTGCGCAGCATCAGCAGCGACGGCAGGCTGATGCTCGGCAGGGTCATCAGCAATGCCACGGCCGGGCCGGTGCCCATGCCCAGGGACATCATCGTCTGGACGATAGGGATTTCCGCCGCGGTCGGGATCACGAACAAGGTGCCGACAATGGCCAGCGGTACCAGCCACACCAGGCTGTCGGCCATGGCGCCGTCGACATGGGGGAACAGCCAGACCCGCGCCGCGCCCAATACCAGCACCGCCAGCACATAGATCGGAATGGTGCTCCAGAACAACTGCCACAGGGTCCGGGCCCAGCGGAGCATGAAGGGTTGGGCATCGATCGTGCGGGCCTCGGCCACCGCTTCCACGGCGGCTTCGGGCAGGACTTCAGGCCGTGCGATGCGCTGGGCCACCATCGACACGCCAAACACCAGGACGATGCCCGCCACGAGGCGCAGGGCCGTGAAGCCCCAGCCCAGCACGAAGCCCATGAAGACCAGGGTGGCAGGGTTGAGCACCGGGTTGCCGATCCAGAAAGCCAGCGCCGCGCCCACCGAGACGTTCTGCCGGCGCATGCTGGCCGCTACCGGTGCGGCGCAGCATGAGCACATCATGCCGGGCAGGGCGAACAGCCCGCCGCGCAAGGTCGAGGCGAAGCCGGCCTGGCCGAACAGGCGCAACAGCCAGTCACGGGGAATCAGGACCTGCAGCAGGGAACCGAGGATCACCGCCAGTACCGCCGCTTTCCAGATGGCCAGGAAATACACCTTGGCGTAGGCGAGGGCGGCCATCAGTGGCGCGGTCTGGGCGTCGTTGAGGATGGAGTTGCCGATGTTGTGGCTGTCGGCGGCGACGAACGCCTTCAGGTAATAAGGCGACCACTTGACGTAGTAGAGGCCGACGCAGGCCACCAGCAGGAACAGGGCGGGTTTCCACCAGAACGACCAGCTCCGGTCGGGGGCGGCAGAGATTGGAGACATGAAGAGAGTCCGGTGAGTTGGAAAGTGGGCGCATCATACCTCAGCGTGCCCATTTCGTGATCGGCCCGGTTTGCAGGAAATGCCGGCAGGTCAGGTGGGACAGGTCTTCTGCCCGTTATCCAGGCCCTGCTTGTAGCTGCGGCTGGACAGGCTCGCCTTGCCGTTGTGCCAGGTCAGGGTCAGCACGTACAACGAATCGAAGTCCCCTGACGCCCAGTCGTCGGTAATGGTGTGCTTCCTGCCCATGGCCTTGGCGGCCACCTTGTTGATCAGTTCCGGCAGATAGCCATGGGACCAGGCGGTGTAGATCGTTGCGTTGTGGTATTTGTCGGCCATCAGCTCGCTCGCCAGGTCACTGGTGTCGTTGGCCGAATAGTCGATGTTGACGGGTAGCCCGAGCTTGATGGCGCTGGGGCTTATGGTCATCAGCGGCCGAATGTAGCTATAGGAATGATCCAGCTCACCTTCTTCGACGTTGCGGGTGGGATTGGCGGCGAACACGTAGTCGGCCTCGCCGAACCTTTCCGGCAACAGAGTCGCCAGGTCAATGGCGCGATTGAGACCCTGGCAGTTGAGTTGGCCCAGGCCGCCAGCGGGCTTCTCGGCGTGGCGCAGGAATACCAGGGTCTGGACCCCATCGGCCGGCTGGGCGCTGCTGACGCTGGACTCCAGCGACAGCGCCAGGCCGCAGGTGACCAGCAGTGTCGGCAACAGCAGCCATGGGCGGCGTTTGAAATGCCGGGCGAAACGCGAGGGACGGGTCATCGGATCATGGTCCTGGGCTGTCTCGAATCGGGTTGCGAACCGGGCTGACAAACCCTGGCAACGCAGAAGCCTGGGGCCTGCGTTGTTTTTCCCTGTCGTACATACCCGCTTCGAATCCTCCGGGCATTGCTCAGAGTCTCCTCGAACCCTTTGGTTCGATAGCGCCGCGGCATCTTCCTTGAGATTGGGGCAAACGTTAGCGACAGGATGTTGCGGATATAAGAAGAACCGATGTGATTCCCATGACGCGCCCATCTGGCCCGCGACTGAGGGAGTCGACCAAGGAACGATTCGCTGATGCCTGCCGAACCATCCTGAATTATGCTCCAGCATTTGCCATTCGTTGCGGAGCGCCCCATGCCCAACCTGACCCCATTCCCCATCACCCGGAAATGGCCCCCCCAGTACCCGGAGTGGATCCAGCTCTATTCCCTGCCTACCCCCAACGGCGTCAAGGTCTCCATCATGCTGGAGGAGATCGGCCTGCCCTACGAACCCCACAAGGTGGACTTTGGCAACAACGATCAGTTGTCCGCGGAGTTCCTTTCTCTGAACCCCAACAACAAGATCCCGGCGATCCTCGACCCCCATGGGCCGGGAGACCAGCCCTTGGCGTTGTTCGAGTCCGGGGCGATCCTGATTTACCTGGCGGACAAAAGTGGCCAGTTGCTGGCCCACGAATCGGCCGCACGCTATGAGACGATCCAGTGGCTGATGTTCCAGATGGGCGGGATCGGGCCGATGTTCGGCCAGTTGGGTTTCTTCAACAAGTTCGCCGGCAAGGACTATGAGGACAAGCGGCCTCGCGACCGTTATGTCGAGGAAAGCAAGCGCCTGCTCAAGGTGCTCGACGGTCGCCTGCAAGGGCGGGACTGGATCATGGGCGAGCGCTACACCATCGCCGACATCGCGACGTTTCCATGGGTGCGTAACCTGATCGGGTTCTATGAGGCCGGCGACCTGGTGGGGATCCGGAATTTCCCCAATGTAACGCGGGTACTGGAGCGCTTCCTGGCGCGGCCGGCCGTGGTGCGCGGCCTGAAGATCCCGGAGTGACCCTCTCGATGACGCGCCGATTCGATTTCAAGCAGCTGGATGTCTTCAGCGAAGTGCCGCTCAAGGGCAACCCGCTGGCCGTGGTGCTGGGGGGCGATGGACTCAGCGATGAGCAGATGATCGCCTTTGCCAACTGGACCAACCTCAGCGAAACCACCTTTGTGCTGGCTCCACGGCATCCGGCGGCGGATTACCGGTTGCGTATCTTCAGCACCTCCACCGAATTGCCCTTTGCCGGCCATCCGACCCTGGGCAGTTGCCATGCCTGGCTGCAGGCCGGAGGCGTACCGAAAGGGCAGGAGATCCTGCAAGAGTGCGGCGTCGGCCTGGTCAGGATTCGCCGCAGTGAACACGGCCTGGCGTTCCTGGCGCCGCCCTTGCTCAGGTCCGGCCCGCTGGACGCCGATATGCTCGAGCGGGTGCGCAACGGGCTTGGCTTGACGGCCGACGCCATTGTCGACGCGCAGTGGGTCGACAATGGCGCCGGTTGGCTGGCCCTGATGCTCAAGGACCGACGACAGGTCTTGGCGCTCAAGCCGGATTACCACCAATTGCTGGGCCTGGCCGTGGGGGTCATCGCGCCTTGGGACCGGGCCGTGGACGGCGACGCTGCGCAATTCGAAGTGCGTGGTTTCATCGCCGGCGACGGCATGCCGGAGGACCCGGCCACCGGCAGCCTGAACGCCGGCCTTGCCCAGTGGATGCTGGGAAAGGGGCTGGCACCTTCGTCCTATGTGGTCAGCCAGGGGTTGACCATAGGCCGGGCCGGCCGGATCCATGTGGAACAGGTGGGTGAGGAGGTCTGGATCGGCGGCGCGGTGGTGACCTGCATCGAAGGGTCGTTGACCTTGTGAGCGGTACAGTGATGAACATCGGCAAGCCGGTTGGCGCGGGCTCTTGCGTGAGATCGGCGGCCCATGGGGGGCCGGTGTCGAACGATAGGGCACTTTCGCGCAAAAGCTCACTCCCAAGGATGTCGAACCGTCGTCGGTATCATGAATCCGTTGGAGCCTTATGCAATTCAATCGTTGGTTGATCGGTCTTTGCGCAGCTTTGGCCCTGGCCGGTTGCGGCAGTCGCCAGCCGCAGGAGCCTGAACGTCAGCCCGCCGAGGTCAAGGCACAGATCGTGCGGTTGTTGCCGGCTCGGCTCGCGGATCGCGAAGGTTGGGCCACGGACATCTACGTTGCGTTCGCGGCGCAGCGGATCGCTCCCACCAGGCAGAATATCTGCGCGGTGCTGGCGGTGACCGAACAGGAGTCCACTTTCCAGGCCGAGCCGCCGGTGCCAGGGTTGGGCAAGATAGCCCGGCAGGAAATCGACCGTCGCGCGGCGAAGCTGCACATCCCGGGGGTGCTGGTCAGCGCCGCGCTCCAGGTGCGCTCGCCCAACGGCAAAAGCTACAGCGACCGGCTCAATGGGGCGCGCAATGAAAAGGAGCTGAGCGGGATTTTCGATGATTTCATCGGCATGGTGCCGCTGGGCAAGACGCTGTTCGATGGATTCAACCCGGTACACACCGGTGGGCCGATGCAGGTCAGTATCGCCTTCGCCCAGGCCAATGCCCGGGATTATCCCTACGCGGTGGAAGGCTCGATTCGTCGGGAAGTGTTCAGCCGTCGTGGCGGGATGTATTTCGGTATCGCCCATCTGCTGGGGTACCCGGTGAGCTACACCGAGCCGCTGTATCGGTTCGCCGACTTCAATGCCGGTTGGTATGCCAGCCGCAACGCGGCGTTCCAGCACGCGGTGAGTCGTGCTTCGGGCATACCCCTGGCGCTCGACGGTGACCTGATCCTGCATGATTCGATCATGCCTGGCAGCACGGAGCTGGCCGTGCGCACACTCGCAAAGTCGTTGGGGATGCGCAATCCGACGATCCGCGATCAACTGGAGCTGGGCGACAGTCTGGCGTTCGAAGACAGCAAGCTTTACAAGAGGGTGTTCGAGCTGGCCGAGAAGGCCGAGGGTAAACCGCTGCCCCGGGCGGTCCTGCCGGGCATCGTACTCAAGAGCCCGAAGATCACGCGCAAGCTGACCACGGCGTGGTTCGCCAAGCGGGTGGATGAGCGTTACCGGCGGTGCATGGCGCGCTAGTGTGAATCCATGAAAAAAGCCCGGTGATCGGACCGGGCTTCCATTGAGACACTGACGGGCATTACGGGGAACCGACAAGTCA